>JAJPEN010000054.1 GCA_021166835.1 Burkholderiaceae bacterium
ATGACCTTCGCGCTCACCAACGCGTGGTCGCACGGCACGTGGGTCACGCCCAGCCACGCGCACCTGGCGCTGTTCGGCACCTTCGGCATGCTCGGGCTGGCGGCTGCGTACTACGCGATCCCGCTCGTGCGCGGCATCGAGCGCTTCGATCAACGGCTGGGCAAGCTCGGCTTCTGGCTGCTGTTCGCCGGAATGCTTGGCATGTCCCTGGCGTTCGCGCTCGGCGGCACCGTGCAGGTGCACGTCTATCGCACGCTCGGGCTCGACTGGTTCGGCGGCGACGTCTACACGGCGATGATGCCGTACCAGATCCTCGTGCCGGTGTTCGGCTTCGTGTTCGCGATCGGCGCGATCGTCGTCGTCTACGACCTGTACACGCTCGCGGCGCGCGCCGCCGCCGGCGCACCGTCGACCCCCGCTTCGGCCGCTGCGACGACGCCGGGTGGCGCCGAGGTGCGCGCCGCAGCACACGCGCCGGCGGGCACGGTGCGGGCCGCGCGCGCGGCATCGGGTTGGGCGCGCGAGCTAGGAGGCTTCGAGGCGGGCACCTGGCTGCTCGCGATGTGGATCTTCGGCGCGATCATCACGCTCGGTCTGCTCGCCTTCAACCTGCCGAGCGTCCGCGCGGGGCAGTCGTACCTGCCGCAGATGCTCGCCTTCATCGGCTACCCGGGCCTGCTCGCGACGACGCTGCTCTTCGTCTGGCGCTTCCTCGCGTCGATGGAAGCGCGCAGCGGGATGGCGCCGGCGGGCGAAGAGGTGCCTTCCGCGGCCGAGCTGGCGGCAGGCGGCTTCGTCGCGCTCGGGCCGCTGTCGGCCGGGCGCAGCGAGGAAGCGGCGAAGCCCGGCGCGGCGGCGCCGGCCTGATACTCCGCTGACACCGTCCGTCTCGTCTCCTGTCCCCACGAGGCAGCGAGCGCAGCTTCCGTTGCACTCGCTGCCCTCACATGTTGCGCCGGTACTGCCCGCCGACCTCGAACAGCGCATTCGTGATCTGGCCGAGCGAGCACAGGCGCACGGCGTCCATCAGCACCTCGAAGACGTTGCCGTTGGCGATCACCGTGTCTTTCAGCCGCTGCAGCATCGCCGGCGCCTCGTTGGCGTGGCGCGCGTGGAACTCGGCCAGCCGCGCGAGCTGGCTGCGCTTCTCCTCCTCGGTGGAGCGCGCCAGCTCGATGTGATCGGGTACCGGATCGCCGTGCGGGTTGCGGAACGTGTTCACGCCGATGATCGGGTATTCGCCGGTGTGCTTGAGCGACTCGTAGTACAGGCTCTCGTCCTGGATGCGCCCGCGCTGGTAGCCCGTCTCCATCGCCCCGAGCACGCCGCCGCGCTCGGCGAGGCGCTCGAACTCGGCCAGCACCGCCTCCTCGACGAGTTCGGTGAGCTCATCGATGACGAACGAGCCCTGGATCGGGTTCTCGTTCTTCGCCAGCCCCCACTCGCGGTTGATCACGAGCTGGATCGCCATCGCGCGGCGCACGCTCTCCTCGGTGGGCGTGGTGATCGCCTCGTCGTAGGCGTTGGTGTGCAGGCTGTTGGCATTGTCGTAGGTGGCGATCAGCGCCTGCAGCGTCGTGCGGATGTCGTTGAAGGCGATCTCCTGCGCGTGCAGGCTGCGTCCGCTCGTCTGGCAGTGGTACTTCAGCTTCTGGCTGCGCTCGTTGGCGCCGTAGCGATCGCGCATCGCCACCGACCAGATGCGCCGCGCCACGCGCCCCATCACGTTGTACTCGGGGTCCATGCCGTTGGAGAAGAAGAACGACAGGTTCGGCGCGAAGTCGTCGATGTGCATGCCGCGCGCCAGGTACGCCTCGACGTAGGTGAAGCCGTTGGCCAGCGTGAAGGCGAGCTGGCTGATCGGGTTGGCTCCGGCCTCGGCGATGTGATAGCCCGAGATGCTCACCGAGTAGAAGTTGCGCACGTCGTGGTGCACGAAGTACTCGGCGATGTCGCCCATCACCTTCAGGCTGAACTCGGTGGAGAACAGGCACGTGTTCTGCCCCTGGTCCTCCTTCAGGATGTCGGCCTGCACGGTGCCGCGCACGGTGGACAGCGTCCAGGCGCGGATCTTCGCCAGCTCGTCGTCGGTGGGCTCGCGGCCGTTGTCGGTGCGGAACTTCCCGATCTGCTGGTCGATCGCCGTGTTCATGAACATGGCGAGGATCGTCGGCGCCGGGCCGTTGATCGTCATGCTCACGCTGGTGGCCGCATCGCACAGATCGAACCCCGAATACAGCACCTTCATGTCCTCGAGCGTGGCGATGCTCACACCCGAGTTGCCCACCTTGCCGTAGATGTCGGGCCGCGGATCGGGGTCGTTGCCGTACAGCGTCACCGAGTCGAAGGCGGTCGACAGGCGCTTGGCCGGCATGCCTTCCGACAGCAGCTGGAAACGCCGGTTGGTGCGGAAGGGATCTCCTTCGCCGGCGAACATGCGCGTGGGGTCCTCGTTCTCGCGCTTGAACGCGAACACCCCCGCCGTGTACGGGAACGATCCGGGAACGTTCTCCAGCAGCAGCCACTTCAGCAGCTCGCCGTGGTCCTCCCAGGCCGGCAGCGCGACCTTGCGGATCTTGGTGCCGGAGAGCGACGTCGACGTGAGCTTCGTGCGGATCTCGCGGTCGCGGATGCGCACGACGTACTCGTCGCCTGAGTAGGCCTGCTGCATCTGCGGCCACATCGCCAGCAGCTTCCTCGAGGCGGCGTCCAGCGCCTGCTCGCGCCGCCCGGCGAGCGCCTGCACGGTATCGCGCGCGCCGCGCCGCTCGCCGTCGTCGTCCTCGAGCATGCGCGCCGAGGCGCGCAGCTGCTGCACCTCGCGCGCGAGGCGCGCCTGCTCGCGCGCGTGCCGCTTGTAGCCGCGCACGGCTTCGGCGATCTCGGCCAGGTAGCGCACGCGCGCGGACGGCACGATGACGACGCGGCTCGTCGAGTGGCGGGTGTTCACGCGCGGCAGCCTGCCCTTCGGCGCGCCGTCCTCGCCCAGCGCCACGTCCAGCCCCAGCTCGATCAGCCGCGGCAGCATCGCCTGGTACAGCGCCGTGACGCCGTCGTCGTTGAAGTGCGAGGCCTGTGTGCCGAACACCGGCATCTCCTCGGGGCGCCTGCCGAAGGCCTCGCGGTTGCGCAGATACTGCTTGGAGACGTCGCGCAGCGCGTCCAGCGCGCCCTTGCGGTCGAACTTGTTGATCGCCACGAAGTCGGCGAAGTCCAGCATGTCGATCTTCTCGAGCTGGCTGGCCGCGCCGAACTCGGGCGTCATCACGTACAGCGACACGTCCACCAGCGGCACGATCGCCGCGTCGCCCTGCCCGATGCCCGAGGTCTCGACGACGATCAGGTCGAAGCCCGCCACCTTGCAGGCCGCGATCGCATCGGGCAGCGCCGGGCTCACCTCGCTGCCGGCATCGCGCGTGGCCAGCGAACGCATGTACACGTTCGGGTGATCGATCGCGTTCATCCGGATGCGATCGCCCAGCAGCGCGCCGCCGCTCCTGCGCCGGGTCGGATCGACCGACAGGATCGCGAGCTGCAGGCGGTCGTCCTGGTCGAGCCGGAAGCGGCGCACCAGCTCGTCGGTGAGCGAGCTCTTGCCCGCCCCGCCGGTGCCGGTGATACCGAGCACCGGCGTGGCGACAGTGTCGGCGCGCCGGTGCAGCTCGTTGCGCCAGGCGGCGAACTGCGCCTCGTCGCGCCCGTCGGCGTGGCCCAGTTCGAGCGCGGTGATCGCCTGCGCGAGGCTGCGCTTCGAGCCGGCGATCTCGTCGACGGTGAGCGGGGCGTATTTCGACAGGTCCTCGTCGCAGCGCGCGAGCATGTCGCGGATCATCCCCTGCAGCCCCAGGCGCTGGCCGTCCTCCGGGCTGTAGATCCGCGCCACGCCGTAGGCGTGCAGCTGCTCGATCTCGGCCGGGACGATCACGCCCCCGCCGCCGCCGAACACCTTCACGTGCCCGGCGCCCGCCTCGCGCAGCAGGTCGATCATGTACTCGAAATACTCGACGTGCCCGCCCTGGTACGACGAGACGGCGATCGCGTGCGCGTCCTCCTGCAAGGCGCAGTCGACGATCTCGCGCACCGAGCGGTTGTGCCCGAGATGGATCACCTCGGCGCCCAGGCTCTGCAGGATGCGCCGCATGATGTTGATCGACGCATCGTGTCCGTCGAACAAGGACGCGGCGGTGACGAAGCGCACCTTGTTCTTCAGCCGGTAGTCGGCCAGCTGCTTCTGGTCGGAGAGGTCGGTCATGCGCGCTCCCGGGGAATGGCTGCGAACCCGTAGTGTAGGGTCGCAGGGCTGCCGTGCGTCCGGAAGGCGGGGCGATGGGAGGGCACACCCCATGTAGTATCGGCTGAAACCGAACGACGATGCCCCCGCACTCCCCTCCCGATTCGCTGATGCTGCGCCGGGCCTTCGGCTGCTTCCCGACCGGCGTCACCGTCGTCACGACGCGTGCCGCGGACGGCAGCTTCGCCGGGCTCACCGTCAACTCGTACACCTCGCTGTCGCTCGATCCGCCGCTGGTGCTGTGGGCGCTCGGGTCGCACAGCGCCAGCCTGCGCGCCTTCGAGGCGGCGACGCACTTCGCGGTGAACATCCTCGCCGAGGACCAGGCGTGGCTGTCGCGCCGCTTCGCGACGAAGGCGCGCGACAAGTTCCACGGGGTGCCGATGCGGCCGGGCATCGAGGGCGTGCCGCTGCTCGAGGGCTGCTCGGCGCACATCGAATGCCGGATGCACTCGGCGCAACCTGCCGGCGATCACCTGCTCTTCGTCGGCGAGGTCGAGCGCGTCGACGTGCTCGCGCGCCCGCCGCTGCTCTACGTCAACGGCCGCTATCGCAAGGTAGGGCTGGCGACGGATTAGGCACCATGGTCGCCCGCGTCCTGGCAGACGGCCATGGCGTCCAAAGGCCAGCGCGGGCCAGCGCGGGAATCGCTCAGCGCTGCAGCTCGATGCCGTATGCGGTCTTCAGCCACGCGCCATAGGCTTCCATGTCGACGCGGCCCACCAGCGACGGCCAGCCGCCCGCGTCGCGCATGCGCTGCGGAAACGGCACGAGGAAAGCGAGCGACTCCTTCCAGTCGAGCCCGGGCACCACGGCTTTGCGCTGCGGGCTCTGCTGGACGCGCCCGGCCAGGTCGCGGCGATAGACGCTGCGGTCGGTCCGGCCGACATAGTCGCGGCCGTGCACCAGCGGCTCGCTGACGACGAGGTACGCCGGCAGCGGATCGCGCACGGGAACGCCGAGCGACTGCGCCATGCGCGTCATCCAGACGAGCGTGATGTCGGACAGGTCGCCCTCGGCGTTGCCGCCGCCGATGTCGGAGTGGCTGCCGACGAATCCGCGCTCGACGACCCAGGCCCCGCTGCCGAGCGCCGATTCGAGCGGAAACAGCGTGCGGTGCTCGTTCAGTGCGACGGCGTGGAAGGTCGCGCGCACCGACGACGGTATCGCCAATTGCCAGCGCTGGTTCTCCGCCCCTAGCAGGCCGAACTGCGCGACGGTGTCCCACAACCCGAGGAAACGCAGATCGATGCAGACGCCGCGGTCGCGGAATCGGCCGGCATCGATCATCGACGTCACCCGGTTGACGAAATCGCGCGCCATGGCCGCACCCCGCGAGAAGCCGATGACGTCGATCGGCGCGACGCGCCCGATCCACGCGTCGTCGAGGAAGCGGTCGAGCGTACCGACCATCCAGTCGACGCGTGCGCGCGCGGTGCGCGCCTCGGCCCAGTCGAGCGGCGTGGCCGGGATGCCGCTCGAATAGTCGTCACGGCCCACGCCCGCCATGTACCACTTGTCGGGATCGTTCGACGCCTCGAAGAACTTGCGCACGTTCGAAACGTCCTCGCCGGTGTCGCTCGGGCCGTTGCCGGTACCGTCGAAGGCGAACAGCAGCAGCCCGAGCGGGTCGACCGCGACCAGCGGATTGCCGTCGGCGTAGGCGTAGGGGTCGAGGCCGGCGGCCAGCCCCAGCGGATCGGGCTCGAGATAGCGCCCGCCGTCCGGGTCGTAGCTGCGCAACAGGTTGTCGTGCAGCCCGGTTTCCGCGTCGTGATACTGGCCGGGCAGGCGCAGCGGCTGGCGGAACGCGCCTTCTTCCTGCACGAGTGCGCCCCACGCGTCGCGCTCGCCTCGCCAGACGACGCGCGCGGCCTCGTCGGTGACGGCGATCGGCGCGCCGAGATGGTCGTTGTGCAGCCACGCGAGCGAGGTCTTCGTCGCGCCGTGCTCGAGCACGGCGATCGGCGACGAGTTCCAGTAGACGTACTGGCGCAGCAATCTGCCGTCGCCGCCGGTTTCCGCGGCGAGTCGCTGGTCGCGATACAGGAAGCCGCGGGAGGCGGTGTCGGCGGCGGCGTTTTCCACCGGGGATGCGTCGGGGGAAGCGTCCGTGCGCTCGACCCGCTTGGCGATCCTGCGGCCGAAAGCGTCGTAGCGGTAGCGCGCGTGCGCGGCGACACCCTGCACCTCGACGATGCGGCGCTGCGCCCCGTAGCGCAATGCCAGCGGACCGTTGCGCTTCGGCAGGCCGGTGGCATCCCTCTGCGCCTCGTCCGAGCCGCGTGCGTCGCTGCCGTCACGGCGCCGAGCCGCGACGCGTTCGCCCATCGCATCCAGCGCGAAGTACTCGACGTACGCCGCGCGGCGCGCATCGACCGGGTCGTCGGCCGACGCGTGCCGCTCGCGCGCGATCAGCCGTCCGAAGCGGTCGTAGGCATAGCGGTCTTCGCCGGCTTCGTGCGCGATCGACAACGGCAGGCCTGCCGGATCCCAATGCAGCCGGCGGAAAGGCAGCGCCTGCGCCGCTTCGATCGCGCGCTCGCCCGATGCCTCGCCGCCCCTGCGCCAGGCGAGCGACACGGGCTGCCCGGCCGCATCGTCGCGGCGCTCGAAGCGGATCCCGTTGCCCAGTTCCAGCGTCGTGGCGCCGGCATCGGCGGTCGCGACGCGTCGCACGAGCGTGCGGAAGCCGGCGCTTTCGGGGGCCGCGAGATCGAGCGCTTCGCGTCGTCCCTGCGCATCGTATCGATGCCGCAGGCGCGAGCCGTCGGCGAGCCACTGCATCGCCAGCCGTCCGCGCGCGTCGTACTCGAGCCGCTCGTGATAGTCGCGGCCCTCGCGCGTCTCGAGCCGTTCGACGACGCGGCCCTCGCCGTCGTGCCGCACGATCGAGCGCTGCCCCTCGTGCTCGACGGCGAACAGCTGCGCGCCGTCGTAGCGGAACGTCGTCTCCACGCGGTCGTCGGCGGAGCGCTGCAGCCGGCGCACGAGGCGGCCGCCGGCGTCGTGCTCGCGGATATCGACGCTGCCGTCGGCGAAGGCGATGCTCGACATCCGGCCGAAGCCGTCGTAGCGGTATCGCTTGCGTCCCTCGTGCGGCGAACGCGTCTCGACGAGCCGCCCGAGATCGTCGTACAGGCGCTCGGTACGCCGGCCCTGCGCATCGACGAGCACGTGCCGGCCCCGTTCGGTGCGTGAGAGCGCCACCGGAAGACCTGGCGCAACCGCACGCTTCGCGCCGGGCACGATCCGCTCGCGCCATCCGTGATTCGACTCGATCTCCACGGCAGGGCCGGCCAGGCGGATCGTCCATCGCTCGCCGCCCGACCAGTCGATCGTGCGCGGCCGCCCCGCTTCGTCGTAGCCGAACGAGATCGTCGTTCCGCGCGCGGAGGTGCTCGCCAGCCGCCAGGCTGCATCGAAGCTGCGACGCCGCGTCGCGCCGTCGGGCAGGTGCTCGGCAACGGCGCGCCCAAGCGCGTCGCGCTCGATCCGGTGCGCGATCGTCGCCTCCGCCTCGATGCCGACGAGACGGCGCCGCGAGTCGTGACGGAATGTGGTCCGCTGCAGGCTGCCGTCGGGCGAGACGCGCACGATCGCCGCCAGTCGCCCGCGCACGGCGGCCCGCTCCGGCCGCGTGTCCAGGCCCGCGTACTCGTAGCGCATCGTCGCGCGCAATGGCTGCACGCCGTCTTCGTCGGGCAGATGGCCGTCGAAGTCGACGGCGATGATCTGCATGCGCTCGTTGTGGCGCAGCTCGATGCTCGTCTCGCGGCCGGGAACCACGCTTGGCCGCACGATGCGGATCGGCGCCGCCCACGGCGATCCGGCGGCGTACGTGAAGCGCTCGAACCAGGCGGGACGGCCATCGCGCGCCTCGATCCGGCGCTCGACCACCCGGCCGTTCGCGTCGTGGCGGATGCGCATCCCGCCCAGCATCACCGCTCGCCCGGCGGCGCCGACGCGCACCCTCAGCCCGACCGGCGGGCAGCGCCGGCAGCCGTCGCCGTCGGACTCGACGAGCATCGGCTCGCCGCGCGCGTCGATCCAGCGATAGCGGGTGGCCGTTCTCCCGACGCGGATCGTCGTCGTGCCGCGTGCGCCGGCCCTGGTCGGCAGCTCGTACTCGAAGCGCAGCGCCTGTTCTTCGGTCTGCCCGATGCCGCGAGAGCTGGCCACCCGGCCGTCGTCGCCGTAGCGGTATTCGCTGCGCCTTCCGTCGGTGTCGACGACCGCCGTGAGCCGGTGGAACGCGCGCGGGTCGCCGTATTCGTAGCGAAGCGCGCGTCCGTCGGGATATCGCACCGCGACCAGCTGGCGATGCGCATCGAACTCGTAGCGGATCCGCTGTCCGTCGGGCAGCCGCAGGGCGACGAGCCGGGTGTCGTCGTATTCGAAACCGATAGTTCGCTGCGCGTCGTCGCGCACTTCGAGGACGCGACCCCGGTCGTCGCGAGCGACACGGATCCGGTCGAGGTCGGCCGACACGATCGAATCGAGCCGGCCGTCGCGGTCGAAATGCAGCAGCCGGCCTCCCGGCCAGCGCCAGACCCAGGAAACCGGCATGCCGTCGCTGCGCTGCTCGTCGACCAGGCCGTCGTCGATCGTGCGCGACGCGTAGCGCCGCGCCTCGTCCGGCGCCGCGCGGCTCGCCCCGCTCGAAGGCCGGAACACGATGCGACGCCCGTCGGCCTGGACGATCTGCAGCTCGACGCGGCCATCGCGCACGATGCGCGCCAGCCGCGTCTCGAAGCTGTGGCTCCAGCCCCGCCCGAGCGACAGCGCGAAGTCGCTGCGGCTGTTGTAGTGCCGCGCGAAGAGCAGGTTCAGCGTGTCGTCCTGCGGCAGTCCGAAGGCATCGGCGAGACCCGCGGGCGACAGCACGCTCGACTGCGCATGCGCCAGCGCGACGTCCACCTGCCGCTCGTACTTGTTTCCGGTGACGACGTCGACCGGGTTTCCCGCCGCCCGATCGATCGACGTCGACGGCAGGCTCGCCGGCTCGCGAATCGGCACGCCCGCGGCATCGCAGCCCACCGGCGCCGGCCGCGGTGGCCGGCTCGCCCGCTCGATCTCGGCGAGGAACTCCGCGATCGCGCCGCCGCCGACCCCGATGCCGATCCCGCCGCCGATCGGCAACGGCAGGCCGCCGCCGCCGGGAGCGCCGCCGGCGGCGGTGCAGGTGCCCGGCCACTCCTGCGCCCCGCCGGGAATCGACGCGAGTCCGTCGGCGCCGTTCGCCGCAGCCCACGAAAGGAAGAACCATCCGGCGGCCAGCAGGCGCGCCAGGCCGCGAAGTCGCCGCACGAAGGCGGCGCGCGAATCGTCGCGACGCGAAGCGCGACCGGGCAGATGACGATCGTGACCCATGCCGCCACGCTATTCGCGACCTTTCGTGCCGAACATCCGACACAGGGCGCAGCGCGCTCGACCGTTCGACCGGCGCGTCGGCCGCAGGGCCGAGAGCGATATGGCCTTCGGTCGAGGCCTTCGGTCGAGCCGCCGAGGCCTTCGGCCGAGCCACCAAGGCCTTAGGCCGAGCCACCGCACCGCCGGCGGTATGCTTGACCCATGTCTGCCCGGATGTCCGTCCGCTACCGGCTGCAGTGCTCGGCCGATGCGATCGACGCGCGGGCGCGCGCGCTGGCCATCGAGCAGTCGATCGAGATGCCGATCGAGGCCGTGCGCGACGAGCGCGTGCGCACCGAGATCGTCGGCGAAATCGTCGGCATCGAGCCGTCTGCGCAGCACCACGATCGCTTCGACGTCGTGCTCGCGCTCGCCGTCGAGACGACCGGCGACGAGCCCGGCCAGATGCTCAACATCGTGTTCGGCAACTGTTCGCTGCAGCCCGACGTCGAGCTGATCGGTCTCGACCTTCCGGCGTCGACGCTGGCGAAGCTGCCCGGTCCGCGCTTCGGCATCGCCGGTTGGCGCGCCGCGACCTGCCCCGCCGACGAGGAGCCCGATGGTGCGCGCGCGCTCAGCTGCACCGCACTCAAGCCGCAGGGACTCGACGCGCCGGCCCTCGCCGAGCTCGCCTACGTGCTCGCCCGCGCCGGAATCGACGTCGTCAAGGACGATCACGGCATCGCGGACCAGGCCTGCGCGCCCTTCGCGCAGCGGGTGCCGCTGGTGCAGCGCGCGATCGAACGCGCCAATCGCGAGAAGCGCGAAGCCGGCGGCGCGCTTGCCGGGCATCGGTCGGTCTACGCGCCCACGCTCTCCGGCGGCCCGCGACGGCTCGCCGCGCAACTCGCGCTCGCGCGCGACGAGGGCGTCGGCGCCCTGCTGTGCTGCCCGATGATCATCGGCGTTCCGGCCTTCGCCGAGCTGGTCCGCGCCGAGGCCGGCGTACCGTTGCTCGCGCATCCTGCCCTCGCCGGGCACCTGCGCATCGCGCCGCCGCTGCTGCTCGGACGACTGTTTCGCCTGTTCGGCGCGGACGCGACGATCTTCCCGAACTGGGGCGGGCGCTTCCCCCACTCGCGCGCCGAGTGCCTGGCCATCGCCGATCGCGCGCGCGAGCCGCTCGCCGCGCATCGGCCGGTGCTGCCGGTGCCGGCCGGCGGCATGCGGCTGGAGCGCGTCGACGAGATCGTCGGCGCCTACGGTCCGGACACGATGCTGCTGATCGGCGGCGACCTGCTGCGCGCCGGCGACGCGCTCGCCGAACGCGCGGCGCAATTCGCGCGCCGCGTGGCCGACGCGGGCCGGGTCGAGATCGAAACCGATCGGCGAGGACCGAACGGAGCGATTCGATGACTGACTCGCCGCTGCGACGCCGAACCGCCACCGCCCGCTGGGAAGGCGTGGACCTTGCGCCGTACAAGGACGCCGGCAGCGCCCCGTTTCGCGACATCACGCGCCAGTTGCTGTTCGACGCGGCCGACCTGGGGTGCGAGCTGCGCTACTTCGAGATCGCTCCGGGCGGACATTCGACGCTCGAGCGCCACCAGCACCGGCACGCGGTGCTCGTGCTGCGCGGGCGCGGGCGTTGCCTGGTGGGCGATCGCATCCACGAGATCGCCGAGCACGACCTCGTTTCGATCGATCCGCAGACCTGGCACCAGTTTCGCGCCGACGACCAGTCGCTGGGCTTCCTTTGCCTGGTGAACCGCGAACGCGACCGCCCGCATCTGCCCGACGAGGCCGAACTCGCCGTGCTGCGCGCCGATCCGGCGATCGCGGCATTCATCCGTACTGCAGGAGAGACCGGATGAATCGGAACGATCTTCGCGACGCAGAGCGGCGCGCCGCGCTGCGCACGCTTTCGCGCGGCGCGCTCGCCGGCGCGGGCGCCGCAGCCGGGTGGGCAGCCGCGGTGCGAAGCGCGATGGCGCAGGCGCCCGCCTCATCGGGCGACTCAGTGGGCACGTCAGCGGGCGGGTCAGCGGGCACATCCGCGGACACCTCGGCGCGCCCTTCCCCCGCGCCGCGCGTCGTTCGCGTCGCCTCCGGCTTGGAGCATCCGTGGTCGCTCGCCTTCCTGCCGGACGGGCGCATGCTCGTCACCGAGCGTCCCGGGCGCCTGCGCGTCGTGTCGCTCAACGGCCGGCTGTCGAAGCCGCTCGACGGCGTGCCGAAGGTATACGCGCACGGCCAGGGCGGGCTGCTGGACGTCGTGCTCGCGCCCGACTTCGGAACCTCCTCGACGCTGTTCCTGTCGTACGCCGAGCCGGTCGACGACGGTGCGCGCACCGCGGTCGCGCGCGCGGAATTCGTCGACGGACCGACGCCGGCGCTGCGCGCCGTCACGCGCATCTGGGCGCAGAAGGACGCCGCCACGGGCGGCAACCATTTCGGCTCCCGCATCGTGTTCGCCCGGGACGGAACGATGTTCGTCACGATGGGCGACCGCTACTCGCATCGCGACCGCGTCCAGCAACTGGACAACCATTACGGCAAGATCATCCGCATCCGCCCCGACGGCAGCGCCCCAAACGACAACCCCTTCGTCGGACGCGAAGGGGCGCTGCCCGACATCTGGGCCTACGGGTGCCGCAACGTGCAAGGAGCGGCGCTGAACCCTTCCACCGGCGAACTGTGGACCGACGAGCACGGGCCGCAGGGCGGCGACGAGGTGAACATCATCCGCGCCGGCGCCAACTACGGCTGGCCGGTGATCACCTACGGCAAGGAATACGTGACCGGCTTCACGATCGGCGAGGGAACCGAACGACCCGACGTCGCGCCGCCACTGTGGCAGTGGACGCCGTCGATCGCTCCGTCGGGGCTGGCCTTCTACATGGGACATCCGTTCCCCGAATGGCGCGGCGACGTGTTCGTCGGTTCGCTGAAGTTCCGCCTGTTGTCGCGCCTGAGCATCGCCGACAACCGGGTCGTGCAGGAAGAACGTTTGCTGCAGGACCTGCGGCAGCGGGTGCGCGACGTGCGCGCGTCCCGCGACGGGTTGCTGTACCTGCTCACCGACGAAGACGACGGCAGCCTGTTGCGCCTCGAACCGGGGGCGCCATCCTGAACGAACCGGGAGGCCGGGCATGACCACACCCCGTTGCGAAGACCCGATCCTGCACACCGGCGGCCCCACCGGCGGCGAGTTCTACATCGTTCGCCGAGGCGAACGCGTCGCCGAACTCGCGTATACGCGCGCCCAGGGCCACACGACCATCACCCACACCTGGATCGACGACGAGCTGCGCGGCTCCGGCTGCGGGCGAAGACTGGTGGCCGAGATCGTGCAGTGGGCGCGCGACGGGAAACTTCGACTGCGCTCGGTGTGCCCGTTCGCGCGCGCCGTCCTCGAGCGGATGCCGGAGTTCGCCGACGTGCGGTGAGCGGCGCTTTCAGCGACGCCGGAAGCGGTAGATCGCCTGCGTGGCGCGCAGCCCGGCGAGACGATGTACCAGGCGGCCGTCGACGAGGAAGGCGCGCGCCGTGATGTCGAGCCCCAGCCGGTCGAGGAAGTCCTCGAAGTCGCGCACGGTGGACAGGTGCAGGTTCGGCGTGTCGTACCACGCGTAGGGCATCTCGCGCGACACCGGCATGCGTCCGCGCAGGATCGACCACGCGTGATACCAGTGCCCGAAGTTCGGGAACGAGACGATGCCTTCGCGGCCCACCTCGCTCATCTCGCGCAACACGCGCTCGGTCTCGCGCGTGGCCTGGATCGCCATCGACAGCACGACGACGTCGAAGGCGAGCGCCTGGAACATCCCCAGGCCCGCTTCGATGTTCTGCTGGATGACGTCGACCCCGCGGCGCATGCAGGCGAGCAGCTGCTCGTCGTTGATCTCGACGCCGTAGCCGCGGCAACCCTTCGCACGCTGCAGATGCGCCATCAGCGTGCCGTCGCCGCAGCCGAGGTCGAGCACGCGCGAACGCGGCGTGATCCAGCTGGCGATCAACGCGAGGTCGGCGCGCAGCTCGCCCGTCCGGACGCGGTCGCCGGCAGGCGTCGCGGCGGTCGCAGCGGGCGTCGCGCTCATCGTGCGTCCCTCATCGTGCGGCCCTCATCGTGCGATCTCCACGCGCGTCGCGACACGATCGAACCAGGCGCGCATCACCGCAACGTACTGCGGATCCTCGAGCAGGAAGGCGTCGTGGCCGTGCGGCGCGTCGACTTCCGCGTAGGTGACGCGCCGCCCGTTGGCGAGCAGCGCCTCGACGATCTCGCGGCTGCGTTCGGGCGCGAAACGCCAGTCGGTGGTGAACGAGACGACGAGGAAATCGGCCGTCGTGCCGGCGAAAGCGCGCGCGAGGTCGCCGCCGTGCGCGAGCGCCGGATCGAAGTAGTCGAGCGCGCGCGTGATCAGCAGGTACGTGTTGGCATCGAAGTACGACGAGAACTTCTCGCCCTGGTAGCGCAGGTACGACTCGATCTCGAACTCGACGTCGAAGGTGAAGCGGTATTCGCTGCGCAGCGCCGTGTCGCTGACGTGCCGACGCAGCGCGCGGCCGAACTTCTCGGCCATCACGTCGTCGGACAGGTAGGTGATGTGCCCGATCATCCGCGCCACCTGCAGGCCGCGCGCGGGGACGACGCCGTGCTCGTAGAAGCGCCCGCCGTGGAAGTCGGGATCGGTGACGATCGCGCGTCGCGCGACCTCGTTGAACGCGATGTTCTGCGCGGAGAGCTTCGGCGCGGTAGCGATCGCCACGCAGTGCGCGATGCGATCGGGATACAGCATCGACCAGGCGAGCGCCTGCATGCCGCCGAGGCTTCCGCCCATCACCGCGGCGAAGCGCTCGATGCCGAGCGCATCGGCCAGTCGCGCCTGTGCGTGCACCCAGTCTTCGACGGTCACGACCGGGAAGTCGGGACCGTAGGGCTTGCCGGTGGCGGGATTCGGATGCATCGGACCGGTGGAGCCGAAACAGCTGCCCAGGTTGTTCACGCCGATCACGAAGAAGCGGTCGGTATCGACCGGCTTGCCCGGTCCGACCATGTTGTCCCACCAGCCGACTTCCTTCGACGCGGGGTGGATGCCGGCGACGTGATGCCCGGCGTTCAGCGCGTGGCAGACGAGCACCGCATTGCTGCGCGCTTCGTTCAGCGTTCCGTAGGTCTCGTAGACGAGTTCGTAATCGGCGATCGACGCGCCGCTGGCGAGCGCGAGCGGCTCGGCGAAGCGCATATGCCGCGGCTCGACGATGCCGACCGAGCCGGCAGGAGCGAGCAGCGCCTGCGGTTCCCCGGCCTGCGCCACGGAGTCGGCTTCGGCGAACGCTCCCGCGGCCGCGGGGATCGACCCCGCAGGCGCGTCGTTCACCGACGTGTCCGGTTCGGGCGGGTGCAAAACAGGAGAATCCGACGCGGCCAACTTCGAAGTCCGAAACGAAAAACCCGACCGGCTTGCTGGCGGGTCGGGCTCGATCGGAATGAACCAGGCCGCTTTAGCCGTACTTGTAACGCGCCCGCAAGCTGATCCTCAAATCGGCGCGATGGAACAGGTCAAAGGTACTTCCGCCGGGCGGCGGATGTCAAATGGGCCACCTTCCATCCGGGGGAACGCGAGCAGGATCGCCCGTCAGAGGAAAGTGGCTGCGCTGACCCCGAACCGTTTCGCAAGCGCCTGGATCTGCCGCACGTTCAGCGCACGCTTGCCGGCGAGCACTTCCGAAACGACGCCCTGGCTGCCGATCTCGGGCAGGTCGGCCTGTCGCAATCCGTGCTGCTCCATCAGGAAGGACAACGCCTGCACGCCGGTCGTCTCGGGAAGTCGATGGCGACGCGCCTCGTACTCGGAGATCAATTCGCCCACGACATCGATCAACTCGTCCGCTCCACGCGCCGCACTCGATTCGACACCCTGCTCGAGCAATGCTTCGAGCATCGCAACCATGCGCCGATAGTGTCGTTCGCTGCGAATCGGCCGGATGTCGGTCGCCTGCCGGAAAACCTCCCAGGCAGGGATCAGGTTCCGGATGTCGATGGGCGCGTTCATGGCTTCCATCCTAGATCGCTTCGTCGATCCACGCATCCGCGAGCAGCTCGTACGACCGCCGCCGCGCCGCCGGGTCGAAGATCGCCGAGGCGACGATCAGTTCGTCGGCCTTCGTGTGCGCGACGAAGGCCTGCAGCTCGCGGCGCACGGTGTCCGGCGAGCCGACGAACGAGCACGCGAGCATGCGCGAAACCTGCGCCTTCTCCGCCGGCGTCCAGAACGATTCGATGTCGTCGATCGGCGCTGGCAGCTGTCCGCGCGTGTTGCGGATCATTCGCGTGAAGGCCTGCTGCGCGCTCGTGAACAGCCGCCGAGCCTCGTCGTCGGTATCGGCGACGACTACGTTCACGCCGGGCATCGCGTAGGGCGCGGCGAGATGCATCGAGGCGCGAAAGCGCTCGCGATACGCCGCCAGCGCGTGCATCAGCGCCTCGGGCGCGAAGTGCGACGCGAACGAGTACGGCAGGCCGAGCGCCGCGGCGAGTTGCGCGCCGTACAGGCTCGAGCCGAGGATCCACATCGGCACGTTCAACCCGGCGCCGGGAACGGCCTGGTAGGGCTGGCCGGGCTGCACCGGGCCGAACAACGCCTGCAACTCGAGCACGTCGTCGGCAAAGCTATCGTCAGCACTCACGTCGCGACGCAGCGCGCGCATCGTCGTCCGGTCGGTGCCCGGCGCGCGCCCGAGGCCGAGGTCGATGCGCCCCGGATACAGCGACTCGAGCGTGCCGAACTGCTCGGCGATCACCAGCGGCGAATGGTTCGGCAGCATGATGCCGCCGGCGCCGATGCGCATCGTGCCGGTTCCACCGGCCACATAGCCGATGACGACCGAAGTCGCGGCACTCGCGATCCCCGTCATGTTGTGGTGCTCGGCGATCCAGTAGCGCCGGTAACCGAAGCGCTCGCAATGCCGGGCAAGCCCGAGCGTATGGCGCAACGCGTCGGCAGGCGTGTCGCCTTCGCGGACGTGCACGAGATCGAGAACGGACAACGGAGTCATCGCCGCATCATATCCACCGTCGCACCCGAGCCCGATACGCGTCGTACTCGGCGCCGAATGCCGCGTGCAACGCGCGTTCCTCGGGTTCGATCTGGAAGCGATTCAGCCAGGCGACGAACAGCGCGATGGCGGCGAGCGACGCCAGGTTCGACAGCCACAGCCCCCATCCGACGAGGATCAGTCCGTCCGCCAAATAGATCGGATTGCGGCTCACCCGATAGAAGCCGATGTCGACGAGCGTCGAGGCCTTCGCCGGCTTCATCGGGTTCACCGTCGTGCCGGCGCGGCGGAACTGCAGGGCGCACGCGCTCATCAGCACGATCCCGCCGATCGCGAACAAGGCCGCGAGCGCGCCCCGCCACGGTAGCGCGAAAGCGAGCGCGGGCAGCCAGCGCGCGAGCAACCACATCAGCCCGCCGACGACGAGCGTGACGACCGGCGGCGGCACCTTCAGCTCGAGACGATCGAGCACGGCGATCGTTCAGGCGGTGCGCGGCGTCGCGAAGCCGGAGGCGCCACGCGTGAGCCACGCCAGCACGAAGGTCAACGCGAGCGTCGGCAGCGCCGACCCGAATTGCGGCGTGAATTGCGCCGACAGGTGGAAGGTGGCGACGCCGAGCAGCCAGATCGCGACCGCGCCGCCGTTCACGCCGGTGGCGCCGACGCGCGCGGCGACGTCGTCGGCGCCGCCCAGGCGACCGAGGATGACGCCGTACAGCGGCACGAATACCGAGCTGAGCATCAGCAGGAAGGGCTCGAGGCTGTGCATCGGCAACACGAGCGCGAACAGCGTGCAGCCGACGGCGAGCGCGATCGCCCAGCTGCGCTGGCCGATGCGCGGCAAAAGGCTGTGGCTGGCCACCGATCCCGAATAGAGGTCGCCGTAGGCGTTGTCGACCTCGTCGATCAGGATCAGCCCGAGCGCGACCAGCCCACCCTGCGCGAGCAGCAGCGCGGCGACGAGATCGGTGGACGGAACGGTGAGCGCAACCAGCACGCCGAGCGCGTAGCACCAGATGTTGGCGATCGCGTAGCCGATCCAGGTGCCGCGCAGCGCGCTCGCGCCGTCGCGGCCGTGGCGCGCGAAATCGGCGACCAGCGGCAGCCACGAAATCGGCATCGCGATGACCAGATCGAGCGCCGACAGCGTGCTCATGCCGCCGTCGCCCGGACGGTTCCACAGCGTGGACCAGCCGATCTCCTGCGCGCGTCCGAGGAACTGCCAGCTGAGCCACAACAGCGACAGGATCACCAGCGGCAGCCCGTAGCGGCCGACGAAGTGCCGCACCAGCCGCACCATCGAGCCGGAGAGCAAAGCGACCAGCAACGCCCCCCAGCAAAGCGTGACGACGATCGGCCAGAACGATGCCGCGAGCCAGCCGGCTTCGCGCGCGATCGCAACCGTACCGTCGCGCATGACGACGAGCTCGAACGTGGTCCAGCCGACGAGCTGCACGACGTTGAGGAACACGGGCAGGCGCGCGAAGCGGCTGCCGTAGGCGGCGTGCATCAGACCCGCGCTCGACAGCCCGCTGTCGCAGCCGATCTTCGCGGTCCAGGCGAGCAGCCCCGAGCCGATCAGCGAGCCGGCGACGATCGCGACGAGCGCGGCCCGTGTTCCCATCGCGGGCACGAGATAGGCGCCGACCTGCATCACGAGCAGGCCTACGCCGAGACTCAGCCAGAGCGCGGCGTGGTCGCGCCAGCCGAACAGGCGTTCGGCATCGGACAAAGGAACGAGAGCGGTATTGCGGACGGTGTTCGTCATGGCTTCCCTGCGCGAGGATTACCTCAACAGGTTCGAAGGGACTTTCTCAGCCGCCGTTCGGGACGAATCCCGGCAGGCAGCACCCCCAGCGAGTGCGCGAAGACGCGCGAGGGACAGTGTACCCGATGCAGCGCGCAGCGAGCGCTAGGGACGCTCTGTTTTATTCGCCACCCGACGTGCTGATGCCCCGCCTGAGCGCCGCGCCGTCGAAACCGAACCCGATTCGGCCTCGTTCGACCCGTATTCGGGCCTTCCGGACCCGTTTTCGCCCATTTCGGGCGCACT
>JAJPEN010000060.1 GCA_021166835.1 Burkholderiaceae bacterium
CGAAGACTTCGCCTGTTACCTTCCACGAGAAGTCAGGGGGCTCCGCACCGTCTTCGAGTTCCCATTTCTCACCAAGAAGCCTCGCCGCGGATTCAGCGAAGGAACGCTCCTGCGCCTTGTTCGGCATATCGATCTGTTGGCTAACGTCGAAGTTCAGCGGCGCTTGATGCGGCCGGGCGTCTGCGGCAGCGGACGACCGGACGGATCAAGCGTCCGTTGCAACGAAAAGTTAGGCATCACTTCTGCGGCACGAGCTTGACTTGCAGCTCGCAGCCAACTGCCTCGGCATACCGCCTGAGTGTGCCGAGCGACGGCGTATGTTTGCCGGCGGACTCCAAGCGAGAGATCGCGCTCTTGGTCGTGCCCATACGCTCGGCGACAGCATCTTGAGTGAGACCTGCCTTTGTGCGCGCCTTGAGAAGCTGACTGACCACTTGGTATTCGAGCTCGAGCGCCTCATAAGCCTCAGCGAAGCCTTCACGAGCGCCCGCTTTCGCCAGGAAAGCCTTGTGATCATGTTTGACAGGGGTGAACTTGAAGTTAGCCATCCAACAACTCCTTGACACGCTTGCGCGCGAGCTTCAAGTCCCGGTCCGGCGTCTGTGGAGACTTCTTGATGAAGGCGTGCACAACGACTATCCGTTTGCCCACAAGGAAGCAGTACATCGCCCGGCCAATACCCGAGCGGCCGTGAGGACGCAGCTCGAAGAGCCCGTCACTCATGCTGCGAGAGTGCGGCAGACGCAGATTTGGGCCGTGCTCGATCAAGAGTTCGACAAGGCGTGCGTAGTCGGCGACTACGTCGATCGGCCAAGACTCGATCTCGGACAGGACTCGAGGGTGAAAGTACTCGACTGTGTAGGCCACGAGGAAATGTTAGCACATTCGCTAACATGTGTACATGTACTGCCTAACGTGATTTGGTTCGGCATGAACCCCCAAAGATAAACCCGTTCCGCCCGACGTAATCCATCCACGTTTGGGACCGTGACTACCTCTTCCCGCTAGTTTTTTCACTGTCAGCGCGCCTTTCCCGCAAGCGAAGCCGCATGGAACGTCGGATCGAGCCGTCCGGCGGCGCTAATGCCCATCGCTCGGATGGGCCCACCATCCTCGGCGCATCGAACGCGGCGTGCCCACCGGGTGCTCCCCAGTTGTGTCGCCCTCAGCCCGCGTCTTCGCGCGCTCCGGCCCCCGTTCGCAAGGCATGCCCACCCCCGCCGGCGCGGTATTCTCGGCGCCCATGAGGGTGTTGCTCGTCGAGGACGACCGCATGATCGGGCAGGCCGTGCAGACCGCGCTGCGGCAGGACGGCTATGCGATCGACTGGGTGCGCGACGCCGAGGCCGCCGACACCGCGCTCGCCACTTCCGAGTTCGATCTGGTTCTCCTCGACCTGGGCCTGCCCGGGCGCGACGGCATCTCGCTGCTGCGCACCATGCGCTCGCGCGCCGACAAGACGCCGGTGCTGATCGTCACCGCACGCGACGAGGTGCAGGACCGCATCGGCGGGCTGGATGCCGGCGCCGACGACTACCTCGTCAAGCCCTTCGATCTCGAAGAGCTGGCCGCGCGCATGCGGGCGCTGCTGCGGCGCAGCGCCGGGCGCGCCGCCTCGGTGTTCGAGCACGGCGGCGTGCGCATCGATCCTTCCACGCGCGAGGTCACGCGCGACGGCGAACCGGTGGCGCTGTCCTCGCGCGAATACGCGGTGCTCGAAGCGCTGATGATGCGCCCCGGGGCGATCCTGTCGCGCGCGCAACTCGAGGACCGCCTCTACGGCTGGGGCGAATCGGTCGAGAGCAACGCGGTGGAGGTCTACATCCACGGGCTGCGGCGCAAGCTCGGGCACGACTTCATCCAGAACGTGCGCGGCGTCGGCTACTTCGTTCCGCGGCCGGAGACGCAGGAAGGCGCATGACCGGTTCGTCGATCCGGACGCGACTGCTGCTGTCGCTGCTGCCGTTGTTCATCCTCGCCGAAGCGGTCATCGGGACGGTCACCTACCGCTATGTGCTGCGCGACAGCCACGAGCTGTTCGATTACCACCTGCGGCAGATGGCGCTGTCGCTGCGCGACCAGGGCGCGGTGCTGCCGCCGCCCGGTCCGCCGGAAGACCGCGAGCAGTTCGACTTCGTCGTGCAGATCTGGAGCGCCGACGGCTCGAAGATCTACCTGTCGCATACGCGCTCGCGCGCACGGCTGCCCGAGCGCGCCACGCTGGGCTTCTCCGACGTCGTCACCGGCGGCGAGCGCTGGCGCGTCTACAGCACGCTCGCACGCGGACGTGTGATCCAGGTCGGGCAGCCCTTCGAGGTGCGCGAGAGGATTGCGGCGGCCGCGGCGCTGCGCAGCCTCACGCCGCTTCTGTTCTTCGCGCCGCTCGTGGCGCTGGCGATCTGGTGGCTGGTCGGCAAGTCGCTCGTGCCGGTCGAGCAGATCGCCACCGAGCTGCGGCGGCGCGACGCGAACCGCCTCGACCCGGTGCCCGAAGCGGACATCCCGATCGAGGTCGAGCCGATGGTGAGCTCGCTGAACGGCCTGCTCGGGCGCCTGCGCGCTTCCTTCGCCGCGCAGCGCGCCTTCGTCGCCGACGCCGCGCACGAGCTGCGCACGCCGATCGCCGCGCTGAAGCTGCAGGCCGGCCTGATGGCGCGCGCGCGCGACGATCGCGCGCGCGCCGAAGCGCTGTGCGAGCTGAATGCCGGCATCGACCGCTCGGCGCACCTGGTCGACCAGCTGCTCACGCTCGCGCGCAGCGAGCCGCAGGCGCGCGCGGCGCCCGAGGAGCGCATCGACCTCGCGCGCGTGGCGCGGGCCGTGGTCGCCGAGATGACGCCGCTGGCCGTCGCGCGCGGCTCGAAGATCGAGTTCGATGCTCCGGATGCGCTCGCGCTGCACGGCGACGCGAACGCGCTGCACAGCCTGCTGCGCAACCTGGTGGACAACGCGCTGCGGCACACGCCGGCGGGCAGCCGCGTCGCGGTACGCATCGATATCGAGGACGGCCATGCCTGCGTGAGCGTGGACGACGACGGACCGGGCATCGCCGTCGAGGAACGCGAGCGCGTCTTCGACCGCTTCTACGGCCGGACCGCCGGCGGCGACGGCGGCAGCGGGCTGGGCCTCGCGATTGCGAAGGCGGTGATCGACCGGCACGCAGGACGCATCGAGCTCGATCGTTCGCCGCTCGGAGGTCTCCGCGTGCTCGTACTGCTGCCCCGCATACACGAGAACGCGGCCTTAAGCACTTCCTAAGGCGCCCATCGCAGCATCTCGTTGTCGGGGCCGCAAGGCCTGCAACCGAACGAGAGGCAACGATGAAGCCAAAACTCCTGGTCGCCGCGCTGGCGGCCGCGGGAATGATCAGCAGCGGAACGGCCTACGGGCTGTCGCTGAACCCCACCCACTGGTTCCATAGCGACCATGCCGCGCAAAGCGACAGCTCGCAGAAGCTCGCGCAGGCGGACCAGGCGAAAGCCGACGCGCAGTCCGGCAATGCGGGCGCGCAGCCGACCCGGACAGCGTCCGCCGCGTCGAGCGCCGACGCCGCGCAACCGGCCGGGCGGATCGAGCCTCCCTCGACCACCGGCTCGGTCGTCATCGCGCCCACGACGGCGCCGAACTGGACCGAGATCGTGCAGAAGTTCGGGCCGGCGGTGGTGGGTGTCGAGGTCGAAGGCACGCGCGAGATCGGCAGCGAGGACGCGCCCGACATCCAGAGCGATCCGTTCTTCCGCTTCTATCGCGGCCTGCCGATTCCGCAGATGCCGCACGGCAAGGTGCCGGTGCGCGGACAGGGCTCGGGCTTCATCGTGGGGTCGGACGGAATCATCCTCACCAACGCGCACGTCGTGCGCGACGCCGACAGCGTGCGGGTCAAGCTTGCCGACCGGCGCGAGTATTCGGCCAAGGTGCTCGGCGTGGATCCGGCCACCGACGTCGCCGTGCTGAAGATCGACGCGAAGAACCTGCCTGTCGTGCAGCTGGGCGAATCCGAGCGCCTGCACGTCGGCGACTACGTACTCGCGATCGGCTCGCCTTTCGGCTTCGAGGAGAGCGCGACCTCCGGCATCGTCAGCGCGAAGGGCCGCTCGCTTCCCGGAGACTCCTACGTTCCGTTCATCCAGACCGACGTCGCGGTGAACCCGGGCAACTCGGGGGGGCCGCTGTTCGACGCGGGCGGGCGCGTGGTCGGCATCAACTCGCAGATCTACTCGCGCACCGGCGGCTACGAGGGCCTGTCGTTCGCGATCCCGATCGACGTCGCGCTGCGCGTGAAGGACCAGATCCTCGAGACGGGCGAAGTGCATCACGCGCAACTCGGCGTCACGATCCAGGAACTGAACCAGTCGCTGGCCGATTCGTTCAAGCTGAAGAGCCCGAACGGCGCGCTGATCTCGAGCATCGCGCCGGACAGCGCCGCGCAGAAGGCAGGGCTGAAGCCGGGCGACGTGATCCTGTCGTTCAACGGCAAGCCGGTCGAGCAGTCGGGCGACCTCGCGGCGATGGTCGGCATGTCGAAGCCCGGCGAGAAGGTGTCGCTCGAAGTGATGCGCGACGGCAGGAAGCAGGAGGTCGACGCCATGCTTGGCGAGGCGAAGCCCGAGCAGGTCGCATCCGCCGAGTCGCAGACGCCGAGCGCCAACTCGGGTCGCCTCGGACTCGCCGTGCGCCCGCTCGATCGTGACGAGCGCAAGAGCGCGCACATCGACAACGGTGGCCTGCTCGTCGAAGATGCCACCGGCGCAGCGCGCCGCGCGGGCATCCGCCCCGGCGACGTGATCCTGTCGGTGAACGGCCAGGCGGTGGACAGCGTCGAATCGCTGCGCGAGAAGGTGAGCGGCGACAACGACAATCTCGCGCTGCTGGTGCAGCGGGGGAATATGCGGATATTCGTGCCTCTGAACCTCGGCTGAACCTGGGCTGGCGCCCAGGCTGTGAAGGGTGAAGGGTAAAGGGTGAAGGGGAACAGCTCCGGCTGCATAGGTCGAGGCTTTTCCCCTTTACCCTTTACCCTTCACCCTTCACTGCTCTTGAGCGTGAACCCCGCCTCCACTCCCCCGGCCACGTCGCGCACGAAGGCGTGGCCGCCGTGGAACTCGCCGACCAGACGCACGAGGTACAGGCCCAGGCCCAGGTGCGTGGCAGCGGATGCGCGGTGCTCGCGCACCGAGACCATCGAGTCGAACAGGCTTTCGCGCATGGCCGCCGGCAGCGCGGGGCCGCGGTTGCGCACGGCGATCGAGAACATCGGCACGCCGGCCTCGGTGATCGCGCGCAGCGACAGCACGATCGCGCTGCCGGGCTCGGCGAAGTCGACGGCGTTCGACACGAGCTTGTCGAGCGCCTGCGCGATCGCCTCGGGAACGACCGGGCACGGCGCGCTTTCGATCGGGCAGTCCAGCTCGAAGGCGCGCGGCGCGAAGGCGTCGCGATAGCCCTCCACGCACGCGCGCAGCAGCGCGACGAGGTCCACGGTCTCCAGCTCGCTGTCGGCAAGCATCGACTCGAGGCTCGACGCCTCGCCCATGCTGGCGACGATCCGCTCCAGGCGCTGCGTGCCGTCCCGTGCGCGCGCGAGCCACGAATCGCGCTGCGCCGAGTCCGCGCGTGCCGCATCGGATTCGGCGGCGAGGTTCTCCAGCGAAGAACGAACGACCATGATCGGCGTGCGCAACTCGTGCACGAGCCTGCTGCGCAGATTGCCGACGTACTGCTGGTGCTGGCGCAGCCGCTCGAGCACGCTCGCGTAGCTCTGCGCGAGCGCGCCGATCTCGTCGGCGACCAGCGGCTCGCGCACGCTGTCGACGACGCGACCGTGCGAATCGATTGTCCGCTCCGCCTGCCCGCGCAGGCGGACGATGCGCGCCACCGTCACCGAACCCACGGCGAGCAGCGCGAGCGCGCTCGCCGCCATCGCCGCCGCGGTGAGCAGCGTGAGCCGCTCGATCGCGCGCGCGTGCGTGCCCAGCCGCGAACCGGTGTGCTCCTCGACGACGAGCGCGCCGACGACGCGATCGCCGGACCACACCGGCTGCGCGCTCGTCAGCAGCCATGCCGGCAATCCGCTTTCGGAGTCGGTGCGCTCGGCCTGCTGCGCGGCAAAGCCGGCGAGCGCGCGGCTGAGCGGAGACTGCCCGGTCGGGTCCGGGGACGAGGCGTCGGGCGCGAAGGCTTCGAAGCGCGCGGGGCGCAGCTGCACCGTCGCGGCGAGCAGGCGCCGCGCGAGACGACCCTGCCAGTCGTCAGGCGGCGGCGGTCCGCCGGCAATCGCTCCGGACTGCACCAGCAACGCGCCGCTGGAATCGAACACCGAAACGCGGCCGCTTGCGCGCGCGAGCCCTCGCACCGCGTCGGCCCACAGCGCCGAACGCGGGTCGCGCGCCTGCTCGCTGAGCGGCTGCACCGGCGTCAGCAGCCCGGAGTCCGCGCGGCCCTCGATGCGCCGCGAGCCGAGGTAATCGACGTCGACCACGTGCACGCGCAGGAAGCGCGGCTCCGCGTCGAACTCGATCTCGGCGATCCATCCGCCGGGCCGTTCGCTGGGCGTGACTTCGCGCACCAGCATCGCATCGGGCGCGTTACCCGACTCGACGATCAGGCGGTCGCCGGCCAGCTCGACGCCGTCGGCGTGCTGCGGCAGCACGAGCCGCTCGTCGTCGGCGTCGATCAGCAGGAAGAAGCGGCCCGGACGCTCCTGCGAGCGCGCCGCGGCCAGTCGCACGTGCATCGACTCGACGCCGGCGCCCGCCGCGCCCGATTGCGCGGATCGCAGTGGAAGCGCGCGTCCGGGCGTCTCGATCCATTCGCGCGCGTCCTGGTCGACGACGACGTCGGCGAGCAGCTCGACCGGCAGCAGTTCGGCGCCTGCACGGCGGCGCAGCGTTGCCTGCTCGACGTCGAACAGCGCCTGGTGATCGTGCAGCGACGCGGCGAGGTTGCGCGCCGCCTGTCCCTGGTTCTCGAGCCGCTCGTTGCGCGCGAACTCGGCCATCACCTCGACGAAGCGCAATCCGATCGGCGGCAATGCGAGCAGCGGAACCATCGCCAGCGCGAGGCTGAAGCGCAGGCCGAGCGGGAGGCGCCAGCGGCGCGGGGCGGTCATGGTGGTTCGCGCCATGCGTTCAGGATGGTTTGCGCCGCGCGCTCAGGATGGTTTGCGCCGCGCACTCATGTGGCTCGCGCCGCTTGCTCATGTGGCTCGCGCCGCGCGCTCAGCGATCGGCCGGACGCTCGACGAAGCGGTATCCGAGCCCATAGACGGTTTCGATCGCGTCGAAGGCGGCGTCGACCGCCTCGAATTTGCGGCGGATGCGCTTGACGTACGACGTGACGGTCTGGTCGTCGACGACGAGATTCGCCTCGCGCATCAGCGCATCGCGGTTCTTCACGTGACCGGGATGGCGCGCGAGCGCGTGCAGCATCCAGAACTCGGTGACGGTGAGCTCCACCGGCAGGTCGCGCCAGGTGGCCTCGAAGCGCGCAGAGTCGAGTACCAACGCGCCGCGCACCAGCCGCTCGCCGCTCTTCATCGGCTGCGCGAGCGCATCCACGCGACGCAGCAGCGCGGTGACGCGCGCGAGCAGGTGCGGGAAGCTCACGTTCTTCGTCACGTAGTCGTCGGCGCCCAGGCGTAGTCCGGAGACGATGTCGATCTCCGAGTCGCGCGCCGACAGCATCAGGATCGGCAGTGTGCGCGCGTGCTCGCGCAGCCAGCGGCACAACTCGAAGCCGCCGTCGGGCTCGTCGCCCAGGCCGACGTCGATGATCGCGAGATCGGGCAGACGAATGGTCAGCGCCTGCTGCGCCTGCGCGCGATCGGCATAGCCGACGGCGTCGAAACCGTGGCGGGCGAATGCGTCGCACAGGTTCGCGCGAATGGCGGGCTCGTCCTCGACGATGGCGATGCGGCGGGTCATCGAGGGAATGTAGCGCAAAGGGCGGGGCCGGCCGGAGCGCCGCGGCGGCGCCCGAAGTTTGCCCGAATCGTGCCCGCATGCATCCGGATCGAGCCCCGCCACCGTCCGGGCCATCGGCGTCCAATCGATGCAGGCCCGCAACGAAGCGAACGTGCATTGCGGGTCCCGCCTGCTTCCGGAAGGATCAAATGGCCCGCGAGTCCGCCCAAGAAACGCTTCCCGCCGCCTCCGACGCGCCGAACTTCGACTGGCGCGAGTGGCTGTCCTTCGTCGGCTCGGTGCTCGGCACCGCGCTCGTGGTCTCGGTGGTGCTCGGAGGGGTCGTTCTGCTGCTCGGCGCGGCATCCTGATACCGGGCAGCCGGCAGGACGCTATCGGCGCGCCGGCACGCTGCTGGCAGGCTGCAAAGCGCGGCGTTTACGCACGCGCAACAGTTTACGGAGCAAAAAACGCTGCGTCATGCAGCGCGGGAAGCGCCGGGACCTTCGTCGGCCTGCCGGCGCAACGGTTGCGCCAGCCGACCGCCCACGCCGAGGAGCCGTCAACCAGCCCCGCAACAGTTCTTGTACTTCCGCCCGCTGCCGCACGGGCACGGCTCGTTGCGTCCGATCTTCGGTTCGGTACGGCGCACGGTTTCGACGTGCATCGCAGCGGGCGTCGTCCCCGCTTCGCGCCAGGGCCGGAAGTACTCGTGGATGTCGGTGACGTCGCCGATCATGCGGTCGATCAGCGCGTCGCGTTCGGCGTGTGAGCCGGGCGCCGAGGGCGCGCGCTCGTCGTCCTCCGCCTCGTCGTCCTCCGCATCGTCGTCCTCCGCATCGCCGTCGTCCTCCGCATCCTCGTCGAGCGCCGCGGCGAGCGACTGCATCGCGTCGAGCGCATCGTCGAAGTCCTTCTCGTCGAGCATCGCGTCCCAGCTGTCGGGATGCAGTTCGACGGCGCGCAGGAAACCTACCGCCCAGGCAACGCCGTCGGCGTTGCCTTCGTCGTCGTAGGAGAGCACGGGCCCGAATTCGCCGGCATCGAGCGCGGCGATCACGCGGGCCGCATGACGGCGCAGCAGCGCGGCGATCTCGGCCTGCGTCTCCGGAGGCACCGCTTCGGATGCGCCGCTCGCCGGCACGTCCTCGAAGGGCTCGGCGCCCAGCACCTGCGCAAGCAACTCGTCCTCACCGATCGGATCGGGCGAGCACGCGAGCGCAGCGAGGAAGCCGTCGATCTCCTCGACCACCATCGCGTTCTCGTTGCCGGTCGCATCGAGCAGCGCGTCGAGTCGATGGAAATCGTTCTCGTCGAGCGGACGAAGGTCGGCAGTCGAGGCGGGGGAGAGGGAAATCATTCCGCGATGGTACTGCGCCGCGCGAAGACGGCACGGCCAGCCGCCGAAGGTTTGACGCGACCATCTTCCCAGCGTAGTCTACCAATAATGAACTATACGTTCATAAATGTTAGAAGCTCGACAACGAGCCGAACGGGGGATGGTGGTGCGATGAGCCTGCAGAACGAGTACGCGGTCGTCGGCAGAACGACGGCAAAGAAGGAGGCGAAAGCCAAGGTCACCGGAGGGGCCCGGTTCGCAACCGACGTCTACCTGCGCGACATGCTGTGGGCCCGGGTGCTTCGCAGTCCGCTCGCGCATGCGCGGATCGTCTCGATCGACGTCGAGCGCGCGAGGAGGCTTCCCGGCGTCGAAGCCGTGCTCACGGCCGACGACGTGCCGGATGCACGGTACGGCGCGCTCGTCCTCGACATGGGCATCTTCGCCCGGGGCAAGGTCAGGTATATCGGCGAGGCGGTCGCCGCGGTGGCCGCAGTCGACGAGGAAACCGCGGCGAAAGCCGTGAGCCTGATCGACGTCGAGTACGAGCCGCTTCCGCCGGTCTTCGATCCCCTCGAAGCGATGCGCCCCGACGCGCCGCTCCTCCACGAGGACCTGCCGGGCTACAAGACGCTGTTCGAGCGAACTCCGCGCGCGATGACCGGCAACGTCAACTATCACGCCGAAATCCATTCGGGCAACGTCGACGACGGCTTCGCGCAGGCCGACCACGTGTTCGAGGACACCTACGAGATCCAGAAGCAGCATCCGTCGTACATGGAGCCGAACTCGACGGTGGCCCACGTCGACGAGGAAGGGCGCCTGATCATCCACAACACGACGCAGCGGCCGCACATCAACCAGGCGATCCTCTCCTCGCTGCTGGGCCTGCCGATCTCGAAGATCCGCGTCATTCCCTGTCACGTCGGCGGCGGTTTCGGCGGCAAGAACCGCACGCTCTCGGAACCGACAGCAGCCGCGCTCGCGTTGAAAACCCGCCGTCCGGTGCGCTACACGTTCTCGCACGAAGAGGAGTTCACCTCCGCTACCACCCGGCACGGCGGCGTGGTCCGCATGAAGACCGGCGTGAAGAACGACGGCACGCTGGTGGCGACGCAGGTCAGCCTGTATTACGACTGCGGCGCCTATGCGCCGACGCCGAACGCGGTATGGCTCGGCGCGATCTCCTCTTCGGGCCCGTACCGCATTCCCAACGCGAAGACCGAAGCCTTCTCGATCTACACCAACAAGATGATGAGCGGAGCCTTCCGGGGATACGGCGCTCCGCAGACGAACTTCGCGCGCGAATCGCAGATGGATCGCATCGCGAAGCATCTCGGCATCGACCCGATCGAGCTGCGGCTGAAGAACTGCCTGCTGCCCGGAGACTCGCTGCACACGGGGCAGCCGCTGCACAGCGTGCGGATCCGCGAAGCGCTGATCAAGGCGCGCGAGATGTCGAAGTGGACCGAAGCGCGACCGGCGAACGGTCGGGCACTCGGCATCGCCTGCGGCTACTTCGCCTGCGGCGGCTTCGCGACGTCGGCCGTCGTCAAGCTGCACATGGACGGGACCGCCTTCGTCGCCACCGGCGCGATGGACATGGGCCAGGGGCTGCGCACGGTCATGGCGCAGATCGCCGCCGAGGAGCTCGGCATGTCGGCCGACGATCTCACCGTCGCCATCGGCGACACCGACCTGACGCCCTTCGACGTGGGCATCTTCGGCGATCGCGGCACGCACACCACCGGCCTTGCCGTGCAGATGGCCGCCGCCGACGCGCGCAACCAGCTGCTCGCTGCGGCGGCCGACGCGATGGGCACGAAGGCAGCCAACCTCGATCTTCGCGACAGGACCGTCGTCGATCGCACCAGCGGCCGCTCGCTGGCATTCCGCGACATCCTCGGCGGCGGCCAGTACAAGAAGGGCGGACCGATCATCGGCAAGGCGTCGATCAACCTGTCGGAGACGCCCTTCGATCCCGCGATCGTCCAGGGAGCCGCATCGCGCATGTTCTCCACCTACACCTTCGCCGTGCACGTCGTCGAAGTCGACGTCGATCGCGCCACCGGCGAGGTGACGGTGCCGAAGGTGTTTGCCGTGCACGACTGCGGAACCGTCATCAACCCCGACGGCCTGAAAGGACAGATCATCGGCGGCCTGACCACCGGGCTGGGTTACGCGCTGTACGAAGACGTCGTCGTCGACACCGACCAGGTGGCCGGCCAGGTCCGAACCACCAGCTTTCTCGATTGCAGGATGCCGACGTCGGTCGACATGCCGCAGATCGAATGGGCGGTCGTCGAGGAGTACGACCGCAAGGGGCCGTTCGGCGCGAAAGGCGTCGGCAACGTGTCGGTGATCAACATGGCGCCGGCCATCGCCAACGCCGTGCACTCCGCCGTCGGTGCGCGCGTGAAGTCGCTTCCGATCACCGCGGCGAAGGTCGTCGACCGGCTCACCCACCAGGAGCAATGAGATGCGGCTGCTGCACGACTTCGAATACGCCGAGCCGTCGTCGCTCGGCCAGGCAGCCGAACTGCTCGGACGAGTCGGCCGGCAGGCGATGCCGATGGCCGGCGGCACCGACCTGATGCCGTCGATGCGGCAGGGACTGTTCGCGCCGAAGGTCGTCGTGTCGCTGAAGGCGATCGGCGAGCTGCGCGATGTCGCCTGGGACGACCGGAACGGGCTTTCGATCGGCGCGCTCGCAACGCTTCGCTCGCTGGAGACCGATCCGGGCATCCGTCGGCGTTTCCCGGTCGTGGCCCAGGCTGCGTCGACGGTGGCTTCGCCGACGATCCGCCGGACGGCCACGGTCGGCGGCAACCTCAGCCTCGACACCCGTTGCTACTACTACAACCAGTACGACGACTGGAGAAGCTGCACCACGCCGTGCCTGAAGATGGGCGGCGAGTTCTGCAAGGCTTCGCCCGGCGGAAAGGCGCGCAAGTGCTTTGCTGCCTTCTCGGCAGACCTCGCACCGGTTCTCGTCGCACTCGACGCCAGCATCACGCTGCTGTCGGTGCGCGGCGAACGCACGCTCGCGCTGCGCGACTTCTATACCGGCGACGGCGCCAGGCCGAACGGCAAGGAAGACGGCGAGATCATCACGCGCGTCACGGTGCCGAAAGAGAAGGCCGCGTACCGCGGCGTGTACCTGAAGCACCGGCTGCGCGGGTCGATCGACTACCCGACCGCCGCGGTCGCGCTGACGCTGCGCCCGACGCCGGATCCGGCGGTGTTCGAGGACGTTCGCCTCGTCATCAGCGCCGTCGTCACGCAGCCGCTGGTGGTCAAGGGAGTTGCCGAGCTGCTCGACGGCAAGCCGCTGACCGAAGCGCTGATCGACGAAGCCGCATCGCTGGCGAAGAAGGCTGCAATTCCCGTCGCGAATACCGAAGGCGAGCGCAGGCATCGCAAGCAGCTCGTCTTCGAATTCACGCGCAAGGCGTTCGCCGACATCCTGGAAGGAGCCGTGAAATGAACGACACGGTCGCAATCGAGCGGGCTTCGAAGCAGCTGCTTCGGCTCACCGTCAACGGCCGGCGCCACGAGCTTCTCGTCGAGCCCCGCCGTACGCTGCTGCAACTGCTGCGCGAAGACCTGCAGCTGACGGGCGCCAAGGAGGTCTGCCTGCTCGGCGCCTGCGGCGCCTGCACGGTGCTCGTCGACGACGAACCCGCGCTGTCGTGCCTCACGCTGACGCTCTCCTGTCGCGAAAAGAAGGTCACGACGATCGAAGGACTCGCCGCGCAGGACGGAACGCTGCATCCGCTGCAGCAGGCGTTCGTCGACAAGGGCGCCGTGCAATGCGGCTACTGCACGCCGGGCATGATCCTGACCGGCAAGGCGCTGCTCGACGAGACGCCGCAGCCCACGCCCGAGCAGGCACGGCAGGCGATCGCCGGAAACCTGTGCCGATGCACCGGCTACGTGCAGATCGTCGAGGCGATCGTCGCCGCCGGGCGCCCACAGGGTTCCTGTTGCGGCGGCGGCGAGCCGGCACCGAAGGGCGCGGGCGAATACCTGATGCCCGAGACCGGCGAGTAGGACGGCTCGCGCGCGGCACGACCTTAAGCAATCCGCAGTGATGCGATCCGGCGCCGATCCGGGCGATGTCGCCACCGAGCGCCCGGATCTTCGCGTCTCGGTGAGGCAGACCTTCGGCATAGACAGCGATCTCGAAGTATCCGCCTTCAGCCGGCGCACCGAGCACGTGCCGGACCTGGACGACTCGTACTGCTTCGATCGCGACGCGACGATCGCGATCCTCGCCGCGTTCACGCACAACCGCCGCCTGCTGATTCACGGACGTCACGGAACCGGCAAGTCCTCGCACCTCGAGCAGGTGGCGGCCCGGCTGAACTGGCCGATGCTGCGCGTCGCTCTCGACAGCCAGATCACGCGCAGCGACCTCGTCGGCAAGGACACGATCGTGTTGCGCGAAGGCAGGCAGGTCACCGAGTTCCAGGAGGGCGTGCTGCCGTGGTCGTTGCAGCGGCCGGTCGCGCTCGTCTTCGACGAATACGATGCCGGGCGCCCGGACCTGATGTTCGTCATCCAGCGCGTGCTCGAACACGAAGGGCGAATGACGCTGCTCGAGGCGAACCGGGTGATCCGCCCGCATCCCGCCTTCCGGCTCTTCGCCACCGCCAACACGATCGGCCTGGGCGACGCGACCGGGATGTATCACGGCACGCAGCCACTGAACCAGGCGCAGCTCGATCGCTGGAACCTCTTCGCATCGCTCGACTACCTGCCGCCCGACGACGAGATCCGGATCGTGCTCGCCAAGGCGCCGCACTGGCAGGACGCAGCGGGCCGCCGGACGGTGGCGTCGATGGTCGCGGTCGCGAATCTCACGCGCACCGGGTTCCTCGCCGGTGACGTATCGACCGTCATGTCCCCGCGGACGGTCATCGGCTGGGCGCAGAACGCCCGCCTGTTCGACGACGTTCGGCTGGCGTTCCGGCTGACGTACCTGAACCGTTGCGATGCGCTCGAGCGCGACATCGTCGCCGAGTACTACCAGCGCGTGTTCGGCGACGAAGCGGTGGCTCCGTAGCGGACCACCCATGCGCAGGCGCAAATCCGGCGACCGGTTCGACGCCGCAGCGCAGGACCTCCCGATGCTTCGACGGTGCGAAGCCACCGCGGCGGCGATGCGGGCGCTCTCGGGCTGCACCGGGCTTTCGCTGCGGCCCGGACGCGAGCGCCCGTCGCTGAGCGGCACGCAGGCGACGCTTCCGGCCGGGATGCTCGAGGAAAGCCACGGCGGAATCGCGGCGCTGCGCGGCGAAGCCGACTCGCTTGCGTTGCGGCACCGTCATCACGACCCTGCGCTGCATCAGCGGCTCGCCCCGCACGGCGGACAGGCACGCGAGATCTTCGATGCGCTCGAGCGCATCCGCATCGAAGCACTCGGTGCGCGCCGTTTTGCCGGCGTCGCGAAGAACCTGCACGGCGCTGCCCAGGCGCGATGGCGGGAAAGCAGCTTCGCGCGCATGCCGTACAACGGTGACCTGCCGCTGCCCGAGGCGCTGTCGTCGTTCGCTCGTCGGCGCATTCTCGGCGAGGAATACCCGCGGGAGGCGTGCGCTCCCATGCATCGCTGGGAACGCGCACTCGGCGAGCAGGTCGATCCGTTCCTCGCCGCGCTCGCCGACGCGCTCGACGACCAGTCGACCTACGCACGGATCTGCTGCCGCATGCTCGCCGCGCCGGAGTTCGACGACGCCGCGCGCGAGGAGATCGAATCCTCCGGCGCGACCGCGTCGGACGCCGTGCGCGAGGACGATCGCGACGCCGGCGAGGATTCGATCGACGTCACGATCCGTGAAGCGGCGGGCGAAGTCGACGACGGCCTCGAAGCGCATACGGCGGGCGACGATGGCGGCGTGGCCGAGGCAGCGCGCGACGAAACGTCGGCGCAGGCGGTCACCGGACGGCGGGATACTGCGGGCGCTACCGCACCCGATTCGCGATACCGCTTCTGGACCGATTCGTTCGACGAGATCGTCGAGCCGGCAAGCGTCTGCTCCGAAGCCGAGCTGGCGCTGCTGCGCAAGCGCCTCGACGCGGAGGTCGCGCCGTTCGCACCCGCGGTAGACCGGCTGGCGATGCGTCTACAGCGCGCGCTGCTGACGCGGATGTCGCGCAGCTGGGATTTCGAGCTCGACGACGGCATCCTCGACACCGGGCGGCTCGCCCGCGTGATCGCCACGACGCGGGCGCCCGGTTCATTCAAGCAGCAGAACGCATCCCGGGTACCGGCAACGGTCGTCACGCTGCTGATCGACAACTCGGGCTCGATGCGCGGGCGATCGATCGAGCTTGCGGCGATCACTGCGGACGTCCTCGCGCGCACGATGGAGCGCTGTGCGATCAAGGTCGAGATCCTCGGCTTCACCACGGCGTCGTGGAAGGGCGGGCGGGCACGCGAGAACTGGCTCGCCTGCGGAGGACCGCCGGCGCCCGGCCGTCTGGCCGATCTGCGGCACATCGTCTACAAGCCGGCCGACACCCCGTGGAGACACGCGCGCAACGGACTGGGCCTGATGCTGCATCCGGGTCTGCTCAAGGAGAACATCGACGGCGAGGCGCTGCTGTGGGCGCACCGGCGATTGCTCGCGCGTCCGGAACCTCGCCGGATCCTGCTCGTGCTGTCGGACGGCGCGCCGGGCGACGATTCGACGCTGTCGGCGAACGACGCGGGCTATCTGGACCGGCACCTGCGCCAGGTGATCGCACGAATCGAAGGCAGCGGCGCCGTCGAGCTGATCGCCGTCGGCATCCGGCACGACGTCGGCCGGTATTACGAGCGCGCGGCCACCGTGATGGATGCCGGGGAACTGGGCAGCGTGATGATCGACCGGCTCGCACGCATGCTCACGGGGCTGCCTCTGCCCGCTTCGCGACCGCCTGCGCGGTTCGCACGAGCGCCGGGTTGACGCTGTACGTGCGCGACCGCGCTCAACGCTGCGTGCAATCGTCGACGGCGCGGCGCGCCATCACGGTCACCAGATGCGCGCGATACCCGGCGTCGGCGTGCAGATCGGCGTTCAGTCCCGCCGCGGGAATGCGGATCGATGCAATCGCGTCCGAAGCGAAGCGCTGCGACAGCGCTGCTTCCATCGCGGTCACGCGGAACACGGACGACGCCGCGCCGGTGACGGCGACGCGCACCCGTCCGCCGCCGAAATCGGCGACGAAGACGCCGACGATCGCATAGCGCGACGCCGGGTTGCGGAACTTCGCGTAGGCGGCACGCAGCGGAATCGGGAACACGACCGAGGTGACGATCTCGCCCGGATCGAGCGCCGTCTCGTACATCGCGCGGAAGAACCCGTCGGCCTCGTGGCGCCCGCGGTTGGTGACGATCGTTGCGCCCAGGCCGAGACAGGCGGCCGGGTAATCGGCGGCAGGGTCGCTGAGCGCGATCGAACCGCCGCAGGTACCCATGTTGCGCACCATTCGGTCGCCGATGCCTGCTGCCAGCGCGGCCAGCGCCGGCAACGCGCGCCGGATCTCGGCCGACTCGGCCACCTCCCGATGGCGCGTCATCGCGCCGAGCGTGACGGCATTGCCGCCGACGGCGATACCGCGCAACGGCGCGATCGCGCCGAGATCGACGAGCTTCGACGGGCTCGCGAGCCGCATCTTCATTGCCGCAACGAGGCTTTGCCCGCCGGCGAGCAGGCGCGCGTCCGGATCCTCGGCGAGAAGCGTGGCGGCCTCCTCTACGGTGCCGGCCTTGCAGTAAGCGAACGGGTACACGTATAAAGCTCCGTGGGCTGTGGGTAGCGTTCGTCGCTCAGGCGCCTCGGGCGGCGGCAGTGATGGCGCAAGCCGGATCGCTCGACGCCGCGTGGATCGACCGCACGATGTTTGCGTAGCCGGTGCAGCGGCACAGGTTTCCGTCGAGCTGCTCGCGGATCTGCTCCTCGGACGGCTGCGGAACGGTTCGCAACAGGTCGATCGCGCTCATCACCATGCCGGGCGTGCAGAAGCCGCACTGCAGGCCGTGATGCTCGTGAAACGCCTTCTGCACCGGATGCAGCGCGCCGCCTTCGTCCGCAATCCCCTCGATGGTGACGACCTTCGCACCGTCCACCTGCACCGCGAGGACGCTGCACGATTTCACGGCGCGCCCGTCGACATGGACGGTGCACGCGCCGCACTGCGACGTGTCGCAGCCGACGTGCGTTCCGGTGAGACCCAGCGTCTCACGCAGATACGTGACGAGCAGCGTGCGCTCGTCCACCTGCGCGGTGGTCGCCTTGCCGTTCACGTGTATCGAAACCTGGACAGTCATTGCGCGCTTCCTTGAACGAATTCCTTCACAGGCCGAGGTACGCCCGGCGCACGTCGTCGTTGCCGAGCAGCTCGCCGCCCGAGCCCTCGAGCACCACTTCGCCGTTCTCGAGCACGTAGGCGCGGTCGGCGTGCTCGAGCGACTCGGCCACGTTCTGCTCGACGAGCAGGATGCTCATGCCGTCCCGATTCAACGTGGAAACGATGTCGAACATCTGCCCGACGAGCAGCGGCGACAGGCCGAGCGACGGCTCGTCGAGCATGATCATCACCGGCTCGGCCATGATCGCGCGCCCGATCGCCACCATCTGCTGCTCGCCGCCCGACAGCGTTCCCGCGAGCTGGCTGCGCCGTTCGGACAGCCGGGGGAACAGCTCGAAGACGCGCTCGAGATTGCGCGCGGTGCGCCGGCGCGCGCGCTGCAGGTTTCCGCCCAGCCGCAGGTTGTCCTCGACCGACAGCGTCGGAAACAGCTGTCGCCCTTCGGGCACCTGCGCCAGCCCCGCCTCGCAGACCGCGTTGCTCGACAGCCCGGCGATCCCGATTCCGTCGAAACGGACCGTGCCGGCGCTCGCGCGCAGCATTCCCGCGAGGGTGCGGATCAACGTCGTCTTCCCCGCTCCGTTGGCGCCGACGACGGCGACGATCTCGCCGCGGTCGACGTGCAGCGACACCCCGGCGAGCACCGACGTGCCGGCATAGCCCGCGCGCACGCCGGCCACCTCGAGCAGCCGTTCCCCCGATCCCGGGGCCGCCCGGGGCTCGCGCTTCATCGCCGTTCCGCCTTGCGGCCGAGGTAGCTTTCGATGACGCGCGGGTCGGCCGCGATCGCGGCCGGCGCGCCCTGCGCGAGCGCCTTGCCGTGGTGCAGGACGACGACCTTCTGCGCGATCGCCATGACGACGCGCATCACGTGCTCGATCAGCAGGATCGTGACGCCGTCGTCGCGAAACGAATGCAGCACCGCGGTGACGCGGTCGGCCTCCGACGGGCGCAGGCCGGCCATCACCTCATCGAGCATCAGCAACCGCGGCCGCGTGGCCAGCGCCTTCGCGGTCTCCAGCAGCTTGCGATCGGGAAGCGTCAGCGTCGAGGCGGGCGCGTCGGCCTTCGCCCCCAGGCCGATCCGGTGCAGCAGGTCGGCGGCGACTGCCCTCGCCTCGGCGAGTTTCGGCGCGCGGTTCAGCGCTCCCACCATCACGTTCTCGAGCACGGTCATGCCGAGCAGCGGCCGAACGATCTGGAACGTGCGCGCGATGCCCATCGAGCACAGCTCCTCGGGCGTGCGACCGACGATCTCGCGCCCCTCGAAGCGGATCGAGCCCTCGCTCGGAGTCAGGGCACCCGCGATCAGGTGGAAGGCCGTCGTCTTGCCCGCGCCGTTGGGGCCGATCAGCGCGGTGATCGATCCCTTCTCGACGTCGAAGGAGACGTCGTCAACAGCGACCAGGCCGGCGAAGCGCTTGGTGAGGTTGCGTACCTCGAGAATGGTCATCGGTTGCCCGCGTCGGAGAGCCGCAGCCTGCGAGCCAGCCACGGCCAGCAGCCGCCGGGCGCGACGATGATCACCGCCATCAGCAGCACGCCGTAGAGCAGCAGGTTCAGGCCGTTGATGCCGAGCGACTGTGCGAGATCCCTCGAGACCTCGTTCAGCGGAATGACCAGGAATGCGCCGAGGATCGGGCCGAACAGGGTTCCCATTCCGCCGATGACCGGCGCGAGGATCATCTCGATGCTGATGCGCATCCCGAAGACCGAATCGGGAAAGAGGCTGCCGCCGATCAGCCCGAACCATCCGCCGGCGATCGCGGTGAGGCCACCGCTGACCGCGGCGACGAGCAGCTTCATCCGGAAGGCGCGAACGCCCAATGCGCGCGCCGCGTCCTCGTCGTCGCGAAGCGCGCGCCACCGATAGCCGATCGGGCTGCGGACGAGAAGCGCCGCCAGCGCCCACGCGCCGACCAGCGACACGAGAAGCGCGTAGTAGAAGAACAGCGAGTCGCCGCGCAGGCTGAGCAGCGGCACGTTGTCGGGCCCGAGCGCCTTCAGGAAGAAGCCTCCGGTGCGCCCGACGAAACCCCAGTGCTCGAAGACGATGCGGGCGAATTCCGCGAAGGCGATCGTCAGCAGCGCGAAGTACACGCCGCGCACGGCGAAGCGAAAGCCCAGCGCGCCGACGATGCAGCCGAGCGCCGCGCCGAGCGCGAAGGACAGCGGCAGGCCGAGCCACGGGGTGATCCCGTAGCGCTCGGCGAGGATCGCGACCAGGTATGCGCCCGCGCCGAAGTACAGCGCGTGGCCGAGCGACAGTTGCCCGGCGAAGCCCATCATCAGGTTCCACGCGACGCCGACGAACGCGAACAGGAAGATCAGCGTGAGCACGGAAAGATGGAACGTGCTCGCCACGAGCGGCACGAGCAGCATCACGAGCACGAAGGCGACGGCCGCACCCCATTGCCGCATCGAGGTGGCGCGAAAGCCGCGGGACACGGCCGGCCCGCCGCCCGAGGCCGGACGCTGCGCGTCGCGGGGCAGCACCGAGCTCATGCGCGTCGGCCCGCGATGCGACCCATCAGGCCTTCCGGCTTGAGCAGCAGCACGAGGATCAGCAACGCATAGCTGAGCAGGCTCTTGGCGGAAGGTTCGAGCACCATGGCCGCGATGGCCTCGGCCAGCCCGATCATCAACCCTCCGAGCAGCGCGCCGGGCAGGCTGGCGAGTCCGCCGATGATGACGATGATGAAGGCGATCATCGTGAACTCGGAGGCGAGATACGGCTGCGTGTCGTAGAGCTGCGCGAGAAGCGCTCCCGCCGTTCCGGCGCATGCCACGCCGATTCCCATCGTCAGCGCGAAGATCCGGTCGATGCGCAGGCCGATCGCCTGGCCGCCGACGAGGTTCTCGGAAGCCGCGTGCAGGGCCTTTCCGGTCATGCTCCATCTCAGCCAGGCCGACAACGCCGCGATGACGCCCAGCGCCACCGCGGCAGCGTGCAGCCGCACGGCGTCGATCCGCAGGAAGCCGATCCGGTACACATCGAAGCCCGCCTCGCCCTGGATCGCGCGCGGATCGGGTCCGAAGATCATCGCGTGAAGTCCGGTGATCGCGAGCCCCAGGCCGATGTAGAGCACGAACTGCACGTGCTGCGGCCGGCTCACGAAGTCGTTGCCGATCGCGAGCTGGAAGCCGTAGCCGAACGCGAAGGTGAGCGCGACGGTGATCGGCAGGCTCGCGAGCGGCGAAAGGCCGGTGAACTGCCACAGCGAGTAGCCGAGATACATGCCGACGACGACCATCTCGCCGTGCGCGAAGTTCACCACCCGCATCACGCCGAAGATCACGTTCAGGCCGGTGGCCACCAGCGCGTAGATCACGCCGATCAGCAGGCCGTTCACCGCCACGCCGGCATACAACTCGGGCATTCGCGATCCGGGCTTCGGCTTCGATGCGGGAAGTGCCTGCTCGCGATCGCGATCAGCCGCGCTGGCTCCACGGCGTCATCGGCAGCTTGACCGGCGCCTGCGCGAACTCGGCCGGGCCGACGACCACGGGCTGCTGGTTCTGCACCTGCAGCAGCGGCACGCCGATGTTCGGGTTCTGTCCCTTCGCATCGAAGCGGATCGGCCCGCCCGACATGATGTGGTCGGCGATGTCGGTCTGGCGAAGCGCCTCGTGCAGGTCGACGGGACGCGTCGAACGCGCGCGCCGGAACGCATCGACCACGACGAGGATGCTCTCCCAGCCGAAGGCCGAGTTGAGCTCGAAGCGCTGGTCGGGATATTCCTTCGCCCAACGCTCGAGCACGCGTTTCGTCAGCGGCCGGCTCGCGTCGTGCCAGGGCACCGACACGAGATAGTCGTTCGCGTACTTGCCCATCGCATCGGTGAATGCCTTCTCGTACGGCCCGGGCGAGCTCGGCCCGTAGATCGCCATCGGGGAGTAGTCCTGCTTGACCATCTCGCGCACGATCATGATCGCGTCGTTCACGCGCGTGATCGGCGCCACCAGCTCGGCGCCCGTGGCCTTCGCCTTCGCGACCTCCACCGACAGGTCGCGGGCGCGGGCGTCGTAGCTGATGGTGTCGAGGATCCGGATGCCGACGCCCGCCTTCTCCCAGGCGGCTTTCACCGCGCCGCCGGTGGCCTGCCCGAAGGTGTCGTTGACGTGCATGACCACGGCCGTGCGCGGCTGGAACCCGGGGCGCAGCAGCTCCTTGAAGCGCTGCACGCCGTTGGCGACGATGTCGTCCGACGGACAGAAGTTGCGGAAGATCTGCGTGAAGCCCTGCTCGGTGATCTGGCGCGCCGAACCGATGTTGACCACGAGCGGCACCTTCGCCGCCTCACAGGCCTGCGCCGCCGAGATCGTCGCGCCCGAATCCCAGGCGCCGACCACGACCGAGCATCCGTCCCGGATCGCCTTTTCGGCTGCGAGCTTTCCGTTCTCCGCCTTCGACTCGGTGTCCAGGAACGAGACGTCGAGCTTCACGCCCTGCTCGGTGAACATCTTCACGGCGAGCTCGGTGCCGCGACGCGTGGCCAGGCCGGGGAACGAGACGACGCCCGACAGCGGCAGGACGACGCCGATCTTCAGGGGACCGTCCTGCGCGCGCAGCACGGCGGGGAACGAAAGCGCGGACAGTGCAGCGGCGGCGGTGCCCGCCCGCAGGACTTCCCGACGCGAGGACGAAACGCTCTTGCTCGATGCCGACATGGGTGCTCCTCCGTGTATTCGTGTCGGACGTGTGCGTGGAAGTGCAACGTCCCGAACGGTTTCAGCGCGGCGAAGCCGCTGCCGCCTCGATCAGGCGGCGAACGCGCAACGGCGTCAGCGGGCCGCGACGGACGACGGCGCCGAGCGGGCGCAGCGCGTCCTCGACGGCATTGGCGATCGCCGCCGGCGGGCCGATCGCGCCGCCCTCGCCGAGTCCCTTGACGCCGAGCGGATTCCTCGTCGACAGGTTCTCGATGTGATCGAGCTCGATAGGCGGGATGTCGCTGGCGATCGGCAGCGCGTAGTCCATGAAGCTGCCGGTGACCGGCTGGCCGGCGTCGTCGTACACCATCTCCTCGCACAGGATTCCGCCGATGCCCTGGGCGATGCCGCCGACGACCTGCGCGTCGGCAAGCAGCGGATTCACGACGCGGCCGCAGTCGTGCACGACGATGTAGCGCAGCAGCGAGACGACGCCGGTGTCGGGATCGACGCTGACGACGACCGCATGCGCGGCGCTCGCGTAGGTGACCGTGGGCGGGATGAAATACGCCTTCTCGGCGAGCAGGCCGTCGCCGCGCGCGCCCTCCTTCAGCACCGCCTTCGCCTGCGCCTGCGCGACCTTCCCCAAAGCCAGCGAGTGCCCCGGCACGCCCTGGATGCGGATCTCGCCATCGACGATCTCGAGATCGCCGGGGGAGACGTCCATCAGGTTCGAGGCGAGATCGAGCGCGCGCTCCTTCACCTGCAGCGAAGCCTTGTGGATCGCGTTGCCCGCCGCAACCGTGCTGCGGCTGGCGATGGTGCCGATGCCGTAGTCGATGGTCGCCGTGTCGCCGCCGATCACGTCGACCGACTCGACCGGCACGCCGAGCGCATCGGCGGTGATCTGCGCGTATACGGTGCGGTGCCCCTGGCCCTGGCTGCACGCGCCGGTGGCCACCTGCACGCGCCCGGAGGGCAGCACCCGCACGTTCGCCCCTTCGAACGGCCCCATGCCGGAGCCCTCGACGTACAGCGCGAAGCCGACCCCGATCAGCGGGCCGCCGGCCGTGGCGGCACGCTGCTGCGCGCGGATCTCGTCGAGCCCGACGTTGGCGCGAGCCCGGCGCAGCAGTTCGGGAAAGTCGCCCGAATCGTAGACCTGCGGATTGCCGTCGCGATAGAGCAGCCCCGTGTCGTACGGCATCGCGCTCTTCGGAACAAGATTGCGCGCGCGCAGTTCGGCCGGCTCCATGCCGAGCCGCGTGGCGAGCCGATCGATGATCCGTTCCATCGCGAACACGGCTTCCGGCCGACCGGCGCCGCGATACGGAGTGGTGGGCGAGGTGTTCGTGAGGACCGCGCGAACCGAGATCTGCGCGTTCGGCACGTCGTAGGGCCCGAGCAGGTGCGACAGCGTGTTGTAGGGCACGACGAGCCCGATCACGTTGAACGCGCCGAAGTTCACGACGACGTCGTCGCGCACCGCGAGGATGCGGCCGTCCTCGGTGGCCGCGATCGCGATACGGTGCAGCTGGTCGCGCGCGTGATAGGCGGCCGACAGGTTCTCGCCGCGCTCTTCCACCCACCGCACCGGCCTGCGCAACTCGCGCGCGGCGAAAGGAACGAGCGCGTCCTCGACGCTCTGGCTGCCCTTCAGGCCGAAACCGCCGCCGACGTCGCAGGCGACGACGCGAATCTGGCCGGGCGACATGCGCAGCGTCTGCGCGAGGATCGTCTGCACGACGTGTGGCGTCTGCGTGCTCGCCCAGACGTCGAGCGAATCGCCGAAAGGCGCGACGCCGGCGAGAACGCCGCGCGTCTCGAGCGGCGAAGCCACGTAGCGGTGCGTGCGGAACTCCTCCTCGATCACCACCGGCGCGCTCGCGAAGGCCGCTTCGGCGCTGCCCTTTCCGGTGGCAACCGAAAGCGCGAGGTTGGTCTTCCAGCCGGGCTCGACGAGCGGCGCATCGTCCTGCAGCGCTGCGAGCGGATCGAGCACCGGCGGCAACGATTCGTAGTCGACCTCGACGAGCTCGGCTGCGTCCTGCGCCGCGGCTCGCGTCGCCGCGACGACCATCGCCACCGGCTGCCCCACGTAAGTGACGCGCTCGACGGGAAAGAGAGGGATCGGATGCAGCCGGTCGATCGGCTTGAGCTCCTTCAGCAGGCGCTCGGGCGTATGGACCTCTCCGGCGACACAGATCGGCTCGGTGCGATCGGCGGTGTCCGCACTCGTGTAGATCGCGGCCACGCCTTCGATCGCGAGCGCGGCGTCGCAGTCGATGCGCAGGATCGTCGCGTGCGCGTGGGGGCTTCGAACGAACACGGCGTGCAGCAGGCCGGGCGGGGCGAGGTCGGCCAGGAACTGGCCTTTTCCTCGCAGCAGCCGATCGTCCTCGACCCGGCGAATCGGCTTTCCGATCGCCGAGGATCCGGTCACGTTGCCAGCCATCGTCCCCTCCGTGGCGGGATGCGGTTGCATCGCGCCCCGCTCGTCATCGGCATCCGGAACCCGATCGTTCCGCCGCGCGAGCGTCGCTTGTACGTCATTCAATAATAAACGCCGTTCTCTAATTGTCAATCGTCCGGCACGAAATGGAGAACACGAATCACTTTCGGAACCGGCTGCAGGCGGGCGATCACGACACGCTCCGGACAGTGCCCGGGAAGCCGGGCGAGCCAGTGATGCACCTGCGCGGCGTTCGCGACGCGCTCGTCGTCGTCGGCCTGGTTCAGCAGCAGGACGCGCTTCGCGCCCGCGGGCGCGCCCCTGGCGAGACCCTGCTCGTGCAGCACGACCTGCGCGAGCGCGCGCGGGGTGACGATGTCGCCCGGCCTCGAGTCGGTGATCCGCGTCCAGCGCTCCACGCGAAAGACCGTCTCTTCCGAAAGCGGCCGTCCCAACCCGGCGAGGCCCGCGACCATGACGACCGCGTGTGTCGACATGGGAAAGACCGGCTCGTGCCCGGCCGGCGCTTTCAGCGGCCGGTGCTTCGATCCGTCGGCCTCGACGAGCACGCGCGTGAAGCGGCCGTGGCCGGCGAGCACGTCCACTGCGTCGGGCGCCAGGCCGCGCAGCTTTTCCGGCGCCTGCGCGGGCCCGGCCGTGGCGACGACGAGCGATGCATCGCTTCGACAGGCGCGTGCGAGCAGCGTGCGCGCGTCCGCACCGACCCACGCTTCGTGACCTTCGGCCTGCGCCGCCGCGATGTGCGTCGTCGTCGTGAGCAGGACGCGTTCGCTCGCCCGATGCCATTCGTGCCCGAGCGCGAACAGCAGGCTCGTCTTGCCTCCGCCTCCGCAGACGGCAACGAGCCGCGCCTGCTCCAGGCCAAGTGCCTGCGCGAGCATCAGCCCGGGCTGCGGTTGCAGTGCGCCAGGACCGCCTCGAGCACGCCGCCGGCGATCGCGCGCGCCTTGTCGGAGACCGTGTTGCAGTGCTCCCTGCAGTCGCGCGGATCCACATCCCCGATCTTCAGGCCCGCGGCGACCGGCGTGCCCGGCCGGATGAGGCCGCGCAGGATTCCCGGGATTGCCGCGGTCACCGGCGCGCCGTCGACGTCGCCGACCACTTCGCCGCGCTCGACGGCCTCGCCGATGCTGCGCGCGGAAGCGAAGATGCCTGCGCGCGGAGCGCGCAGCAGTCGCTCGATGTCGAAGCCTCCGATCTCGCCCGGGATTCCGGTGTCGGGCTGCGCCGGACCGCAGCACACGACCCGGCCGAGGTCGTGCCCCCGATTCGTTTCGATCACCACGTGGCAGTCGATGCCGGCGTCGAACCCCGGGCCGAGCGCAACGACGAGCGACGCGTCGCCGCGCGTGGTGGCCAGGTTGCGCTTCGCGAGTATCGCGTCGACGACGACGTCGGCGTGCGGGCGGCGTGCGAGTCGCGCCCAGTCGTCGGTGGCGACGACCGGAATGCGCTGCTCGTTCCACGCCGCCTCGATCGCCGCTTCGTCGCGGGCCGCCACTGCGTCGACGCCGTCGACTCGCGCGCTGCCGTCGACCAGCGCTTCGCAGAACGACACGGTGCGACGCACGCACAGCGGATTCGGAAGGTCGAGCATGACCAGGCGGCGGATGTTCGCCCGATGAAGACGCCAGGCCACGCCGCTCGCCATCTCGCCTGCGCCCCTGACGAGCACGATCGGCGAAACCGGGGGCAGGCTCATCGCTTCACGCGGTCGTGCTCGCGCTCGCGCTGCAGCGCACGCCGTTTCGCTCGCGAACGAGCTGCGCGAGAATGCCCGCCGCGATCTCCCCCGGCGTGTTGTTGCCGATCTTGTCGCCGAGGGGGCAGACGATGCCGGACACGAAGTCGGGATCGGAGCCGGTGCGCAGCAGTTCGTGCCGCATGATCTGTGCCTTGGACTTGCTGCCGATCACCCCCAGGTACGACGGCGTTCCCCTGGCCTCGATCGCGCGCAGGACCGGCAGGTCGGTGGCATGGCCCATCGTCATCACGACGACCACCGAATGCGGCTCGACGCGTTCGGCGCCGTCGGCGTGGTTCTCGACGCGCACCGCTTCGAGCACAGGCGTTCGCGGCAGACGCTCGAGCCACTCGGGGCGGGTGTCGACGCAGGTTACGCGGCAGTCGAGCTCGGCCAGGAACCGGCACAGCTTCTGCGCGACGTGTCCCGCGCCGAAGACGACGATGTGCCAGTCGAGGTCCGGGCGATGCGCCTCGAAGTAGACCGACACTTCTCCGGCGCAGGTCATGCCGATGTCCTTGAACAGGTTGAGCCGCTCGAACAGCGTGCGGACCTGGCCCTCTTCGCCGAGGAGTCGCGACGCCGTCTCCGAGCACCTCGTCTCGAGACGCCCGCCGCCGACGGTGCCGAAGGCGAGTCCCTGGCGCGTGAAGAGCGCGCGCGCGCCGACCACCTGGGGAATGCTGCCGCGCGCATCGACGATGGTCGCCATGCAGAACGGCACGCGATCGCGGCGCATCGACACGGCCCGTTCCAGAAGTTCCCCGTCCAACGTCGCTTCCCCGACTCCGTTCCGCGCCGCTATCGCTCGTTGCGCTGCGGGCACAAAAGGCGGTTAGATGTGCACGTATGCACATAGATGAACTATGTGTTCATAAATGGTAGAACCCGGAACCGACGGAAGTCAATACGGCGCACCCTGCCCCGGGCGCTCCCCTTCGCCGCGATGGCCGAGCATCTTCGACAGAAGCCGCGCGGCATCGGTCACCGCTTCGGCCGTACGCGCGCGCATGGCTTCGTCGAAGCGCGAATCCGGGCCGGCGACGCTGATTGCGGCGGCGACCTTGCCGAAGCGATCGAACACCGGCGCTGCGCACGCATCCACGCCCTTCTCGTAGCCGGAGAAGCTCCATGCGCATCCGCGCCGCGCGTCCTCGCCGATCAGCCGGTCGAGATCGGCGTGCGTGGTCGGCGTGTGGCGCGTCGCCGCCGACAGGGGTCCCCGGCCCAGGAGCGAGCGCCTTTCCTGCGGCGGCAGCGCGGCGAGCAGGACCCGGCCGGGAGCGGTGACGTGCGCCGGCAGCCGGCTGCCGACGCGCACGTTGCTGACCAGCAGCGTGTCCGGAAGCTCCTGCAGCAGATAGACGATCTGGTCTCCGGACAGCACCGCAAGGTGCGCCGAGAACTGCAGCTGCGCGGCGAGCCCGGCGAGAATCGGCTGCGCCAGTCGCAGCAGGTCGCGATCGCCGAGCGCGGCGGCAGCCATGGCGAGAAAGCGCGATCCGATCCGGTACCCGGCGCCTTCGGGCGAAGGCTCGATCATGCGCTCGTGCTCGAGCGTGTCGAGCAGCCGGGCGAGCGTGACGCGGTTGATGTCCAGCTCGCGCGCGATCCGGCTCAACTGCGTCGTGGAGCCCCCGTTGGCGACGAAGTCGAGCAGCTTGAGCGCGCGCTGCACCGGCGAGATCAGGTACGCCGGTTCCCTCTTCCCGACATCGATCGGCTCGTCGGCCGCGCTGGAACTCATTGGACCCCGCTCCCTGGAAAACCCGTGCGCGGTCATTCAATCACGAATGGCCGGATCGCGAGAGGTTGACATCGACGAGTGCATTGAGGAACACTGTTCGTTATTGATGCCGGTCAATTACGCGCTCCCGTGCCCGGAATAGGGTGCGCGGACGGCCGCGCATCGCTTCTCCTCACCGGAGCACTCGAACGTGCTGATCGAAGGCGAATTTCCCGTCGCAGCGCCTCCCCAGCAGCTGCTGGCGCACCTGTTCGATGCGCGGCTGATGGCATCGTGCCTGCCCGGCTGCGAGTCGCTCGAGGCCATCGACGACGATCGATACCGGTCGGTGGTCGTCGTGGCGATGGCGGGAATCAAGGCGCGTTTCGATCTCGAGGTGGAGGTCGTCCGCCGCGAGGGCTTCGAAGTGTGGGCCGTCACCCGCGGCGCCGAGGGCGGCCAGGCGAGCACGCTGCGCGCGGAGAGCCAGGTCACGCTCGCGCCGTCGCCGGAGGGAACGCTCGTGCGTTACCGCTCCGACGTCACGCTCACGGGCCGGCTCGGACGCTTCGCCCTAGGGATGATGAAGAAGAAGGCGCAGAGCATGGGCGACGAGTTCGCCGCGAACCTGCGCACCCAATTCGAGCAGACGAACGCCGCCGCGGGCGCGCGGCCCACGGCGCCCGCCGCCGTCGCTGCGCCGCAAACGATCGAGGAACCCGCGCCGGCGAAGCCGCGCAACTGGTGGCGCAGGCTGCTCGCATGGCTGCGCGGGTCGGCGGCCGGCGAGCCCGCATCGAGAGGATGAGCATGACGACACTGCAGGGCTTGCATCGGCCCCGATCCGTCGAGGAGGCGATCGCGCTGCTGCAGCGCGACCCCGAAGCGAAGCCGATCTCCGGCGGCGCCACGCTGGTGGCGATGCTGAACGCGCGGGTGATCGAGCCCCAGGCGCTCGTCAGCCTCGCGCAGATCGACGAGATCCGCGGAATCTCCTGCCTGTCCGACGGACGAATCCGCATCGGCGCCTTCACCCGGCACCGCGAGACGGCCGAGTGCGGCCTCGCGCTCGGCGAAGCGTCGGTCGTGCGGCACGCCGCTTCGCAGATCGCGAACGCGACGGTGCGCAACATGGGGACGATCGGCGGGTCGATCTCCTTTGCCGATCCGGGTCTCGACTATCCGCCCGCGCTCGTCGCCGCCGACGCATCGATCGAGATCGCGTCCGCGTCCGGACGGCGGCTGGTCCCGGCCCACGAGTTCTTCGTCGACTGGTACACCACCGCTGTCGAGCCCGGAGAACTGGTCACCGCCGTGCTGCTGCCGAAACCGGAAGGCGGCCACGGCCTGTACGTGAAGCATTGCCGCGTCGCCGGCGACTACGCGACCGCGTCGATCGCGATCGCCATGCAGCGCTCGGGGCACGTGCGCGCCGCGGTGGGCGGCTGCGGGCCGACTCCGCTGCACGATGCGCAGGCCGACGAGATCCTGTCCGCCGACCGAAGCGACGCCGCCGTCGCCCGCGCCGGAGAGCTGCTCGAGCAGAAGGCCGACCCGCTCGACGACGTGCGGGGGAGCGCCCCGTATCGCCGCCGACTGATTCCCCGACTTCTCCTGCGCGCCGTGCGGGAAGTCGAACTTGCCCGAGGAAACGTCGAATGAGCCCGGCCGACACAGCCAACGGTGCGAGCAGCATCGTGCTGCGCATCAACGGCGAGGAGATGGTCGTGCGCGCGGCGCTGCACGACACGCTGCTCACCGTCGTACGCGACCAGCTTCAGCAGACCGCCGCCAAGCGCGGGTGCAACCAGGGCGTCTGCGGCGCCTGCACCGTCGAGATCGACGGGCGCACCGCGCGCGCGTGCCTGACGCTCGCCCACGCCTGCGTGGGCGCCGAGATCCGGACGCTCGAAGGCGTCCAGGACGAGCCGGCCGTCGCCGCCCTGCAGGACGCGTTCACTGCCGAGCAGGCCTTTCAGTGCGGATTCTGCACGCCGGGAATGCTGATGAGCGCCCGCTCCCTGCTCGAACACAACCGATGCCCGGACGAATCGCAGATCCGGACCGCGCTCTCCGGGAACCTGTGCCGCTGCACGGGCTACGTGAAGATCGTCGCGGCTGTCCGCTCGGCAGCGGACGCGCTTCGCCAGGAGGAAGCCGCGTCATGAGCGAGAAGCTGCACGAACGCACCCGCGCCGCTCCGAAGGAAAGCGACACCGTCGGAAAATCGGCTGCGCCGCTCGAGGCGGCGGAGAAGCTCAGCGGCCGCGCGCAGTACATCGCCGACCTGTATCGCCCCGGCATGCTCTACGGCGCGATCGCCCAGAGCCCCTACGCGAACGCGAGGATCCGCGGCTACGACCTGACGGCTGCCAGGGCGCTGAAGGGCGTGCGCGCGATCGTCACCGGCGACGACCTCGACGACGCCCACCGGATGGGCGCCTTCATCAAGGACGAGCCGGCCTTCGCCAAGGGGAAGGTTCGCTACGTCGGCGAGATCGTCGCTGCGGTGGCCGCCGACACCGAGGAAATCGCGCGCGCCGCCGCGCGGCTGATCCGCGTCGACTACGAGCCGCTCGACGCCGTGCTCGATCCGGTCGACGCGCTGCGGCCCGGATCGGCGCTCGTGCACGACGACGCGTCTTCCTACGCGAAGGTCTTCGACGCCGGCACGCAGGGGAACGTCTGCTCGCGCACTTCCTTCCGGGAAGGCGACGTCGAGCGAGCCTGGGCCGACTGCGACCTCGTCGTCGAAGGGGAGTTCCAGACGCAGGCGCAGGCGCACCTGTCGATAGAGCCGTGCGGCGCGCTCGCCGAGATCGACGCGGCCGGCCGGGTCACGCTGTGGTCGGCGAACCAGTCGGTCTTTCGCGTGCAGGCCAGCGTCTGCGAATCGCTCGGGCTGCCGATGACGCGGCTTCGTTGCCAGACCCCGCGCATCGGCGCGGGCTTCGGCAACAAGATGGAAGCGCACGTGCAGCCGGTCACCGTGCTGCTGGCGATCAAGGCGCGCCGGCCCGTGAAGCTCATCCTCTCGCGCGAGGAAGACTTCGAGACCGTGCGTTGCCGTCACCCGTTCCGCATCCGGATGAAGACCGGTGTGCGCAGGGACGGAACGCTGCTCGCGCGGGAAACGGAGCTGCTCCTCGACGGCGGCGCCTACGGAGACGACAGCCCGGGCGTGCTCGGCTACGCGCTGCTGATGAGCTGCGGCCCCTACCGGATCCCGAACGTTCACGCGCACGGTCAGGTCGTCTACACGAACAAGCTGCGCTCGGGCGCCTTCCGCGGCTTCGGCGTGCCGCAGGTCACGTTCGCCTCCGAGCAGCAGCTCGACGAGATCGCGGGCAGGCTCGGCATCGACCGCGTCGCGCTGCGGCGCAGGAACATGATGGTCGAAGGCGATCCCTGGTTCGGCGGCCAGCGTGTGCAGTCGAACGGCCTGGCGCAGTGCCTCGACATCGTCGAGCGCGAATCGGGCATGGGCGATGCGCAACGCGGCGCAGGCGCCGGGACGCAGCCGGGGCGCAGGCGCGGTTTCGGGGTCGCGCTCACCGCGCACATCAGCGGCCTGCTCTCGTCGAGCGCCATCGTGCGCGTGCTGGAAGACGGCAGCGTGCTGCTGAACACCGGGGCAGTCGACATCGGGCAAGGCTCGAACACGGTCCTCACGCAGATCTGTGCGCAGGCGCTGAAGCTGCCGATCGAACAGGTCGCGATCGCCAGCCCCGACACCGACGGATCGCCCTACAACTGGGGAACCACGGCGAGCCGCGTCACCTACGTGACCGGGCGGTGCGTGACGCAGGCGGCGGCCGAGGTCGAGAAGAAGCTGAAGGAGCACGGCAGCGAGATGCTCGAGTGCGGCCCCGACGACCTCGAGCTGCTGCCGGGCGGGAAGGTGGCGATCAAGGGCGTGCCGCAGAAGGCCGTGAGCTTCGCGGAGATCTCCGGCCGCGCGCACTGGGCCGCCGGCGGCCCGATCATCGGCACCAACGCCTGGGTGTTCGACCAGAAGACCTTCGATCCGAAGCGATCCACCGTGCTCGGCCTGCCGTTCCCGCAGATCGGCGTCTTCAGCTTCGGCGCCACCGCCGTGGAGGTCGAGGTCGACGAGGTCACGGGCCGCGTGCAGGTGCTCGGCGGATGGTCGGCGTGCGACCTCGGCTACGCGATCAATCCGGCCATGGCCACCGGGCAGATCGAGGGCGCATTCGTGCAGGGCATGGGGTACGCGCTGATCGAGGAAATGGTGTGGGACGGAGCGCGCCTGGCGAACCCGTCCCTGATGGACTACAAGATCCCGACCATGGCGGAGTTCCCCGGGATCCTGCGCGCCTACCTCGTCGAATCCGAAGAGCCGAGCGGCCCCTTCGGCGCCAAGAGCGTGGGCGAGATCGGCATCAATGCCGTCGCCGCCGCCATCGCGAACGCGGTTGCCGACGCAACCGGCGCGCGCCTGCGCCGGCTTCCGATGACCGCCGAGCGCGTGCTCGACGCCGTCGCGCCGGCAACCTGACCAGAGGAACCCGTCCCGCGAGAACCGCCGCGCAGCGCGAGGACGCCGAACGAACGCGGACCGACGTCAATCCGAGGAGACCGAAATGAAGACATCATCGACGCGACGCACGATCATCAAGGCGGCGGCCGGCACCGCTGTCAGCTCGATCCTGGTTCCCCGCGCGGCATGGGCGCAGGAAGCCCCGCTGCGGCTCGGCTTCTCGATGTCGAGAACCGGGCCGTTGGCGGTCGCCACCGTCTCGCAGTCGAACACCTACGAGCTCTGGCGCGAACAGGTCAACGCACGCGGCGGGATGGACGTCGCCGGCAGGAAGCGCAAGGTCGAGTTCGTCTCCTACGACGACCAGTCGAAGCCCGACCAGGCAGTGCGCGTCTACGAAAAGCTCATCACCGACGACAAGGTCGACCTGCTGCTCGCGCCGTGGGGCACGCCGTTTCATATCGCGATCGCGCCGGTGCTCGAGAAATACCGGTTCCCCGTGGTCGGCAACACCGCGGCTTCGGTGAACGTTCGCAAGGTGAAGCCCGGCTACATCTGGTTCCCCACGTCGGCGATCCCCGATCGCATCGGCACCGAGCTCACGGCCATGCTGGTCGAGAACAAGGTGAAGACCGCCGCGGTCATCGCGAACGTCCTGCCGTTCACGAAGGAGATCAAGAACTTCCTCGAGCCGGAGCTCAGGAAGGCGGGTATCGAGATCCGCTTCACGACCGAGTATCCGCCCGACATCAAGGACATGACTTCGATCGTGGCGCAGATCAAGCAGGCCGGGGTGGACGCGGTGCTGGCGCTTTCGTATCCCGGCGATTCGATCCTCTATGCGCGGCAGGCGAAGGAACTGGGCGTGGGCAGCCCCTTCCAGTTCGTCGCCGTCGGCCCGAGCGAGCCGTTCTTCGCGAAGGCGGTCGGCAACACCGCGGCGGAGCATATCGTCACGATCGCGCACTGGTCGCCTCGCCCGGAGTGGAAAGGCTCGCAGGAGTTCGAGCAGGACTACATCCGCAAGTTCGGCCAGGAACCCGACTATCTCAATTCGGCGCTCGCCTGGGTTTCCCTGCAGATTCTCGAGGCCGCCGTCTCCCGCAACGGCCTCGACAAGGAGAAGATCCGCCAGTTCGTCAGCAGCGAGACCTTCGACACGATCAACGGCAAGGTGAAGTTCGACGGCGTCCAGAACGTCATCACCCCGACCGCTTTCGTGCAGATCCAGCAACAGGGCATCAAGCTCGTCTGGCCGAAGTCGATCGCCAACGGCACGTACGTGCCCAAGAGCGGCTGGTAATCCGAACGCCCCTGCGGTGGGTTTCCTCGACATCCTGCTCTCGGGGCAGCTGCTGTTCGCTGCCCTGGTCACCGGCGCGCTCTACGCGCTGGTGGCGCTCGGGCTGAACCTGGTCTACGGGACCATGCGCGTGCTGAACGTCGCGCACGGCGACCTCGTGATGCTCGGCGCCTACGCGGCGTTCTATGCCTTTTCGATGGCAGGCTGGTCGCCGCTGCTGGCCGCGCCGCTGATCGCAGCGATCGGGGGCCTGGCGGGCTACGCCCTCTACACAAGCGTCTTCCGCCGGCTGCTCGACGTGGGCGCCCTCAACGCGACGCGGCTGGAAGGCAACTCGCTGCTGCTGTTCTTCGGCATCTCGATCCTCGTGCAGAACGTGGCGGCAGCGGTGTTCACGCCGAACAACCAGGGATACCAGTACCTGTCGGAGATCCACCAGCTCGGCACGGTCTCGATGACCGGCAACCGCATCGCCGCGCTGCTGATCGCCGGTGCCGCGTGCGCCGCGATCGCCGTGTTCCTGGGCCGCAGCGTCTCCGGACTCGCGCTTCGCGCCGTCATCGAGCGGCGCGAAGCGGCGTACGTCGTCGGCGTGAACGTCGACCGCGTGCAGGCGATGAGCTTCGTGCTGGGCTTCGGCACCGCCGCGCTGGGAGGCGTGCTGATCTCGATGCTCGAGCAATTCTCGCCGTTCTCCGGGTTTCCCTTCACGATCGCCGGCTTCATCGTGATCATCCTCGGCGGCCTGGGCAACATTGGCGCCGGGCTCGCGGCAGCGCTGCTGCTCGGCGCCATCGAGACCTACGGCGTCGCGCTCACCTCGGCGAACCTGCGCTCGGTGCTGCTCTATGGCGTGTTCGTCGGCTCGCTGCTGGTCTTCCCGCGCGGCATCTTCCGCCGCCCCGGACGCACCTGAGACGCACCTGAGACACACCTGAGCGAACGAGCGCACCGATGCATCGCTACGCCTGGCTGCTCGCCGTCGCCGCCGCTGTCGCGGTTCTCGCCGCGCTGCCGTTCTTCACGAACGCCTACATCGTCGGAGTCGGCCTCACGATACTGATGTGGATCGCGCTGACGCAGAGCTGGTGCGTGCTCTCGCAGATGACCGGCTACGTCTCGCTCGGACACGTCGTCTTCTATGGAATCGGCGCGTATCTGGCGGTGGTCACGTGGCAGGAGGCGCCGCTCGCGCTCGTCGTCCCGGCTGCCGGCGCGCTGGCCGCGGCCTTCGCGGCAATCGTCGGTTTGCCGGTGTTGCGCGTGCGCGGACCCTACTTCGTGATTCTCACTTTCGGGCTCGCCGAGCTGGTCAAGTACAGCATCATGGCCTACGAATCGGCCAGCGGCACGGCGAGCCGCATCCTCTTCGGAACGCCGGAGCTCACCAGCGTCTACTTCATGATGTTCGGGCTCGCCGCCGCCGCGATCGTGCTGCTCGAAGTCGTCAGCAGGTCGCGCTTCGGCCACGGCCTTCGTTCCCTGCGCGAGAACGAGGAGGCGGCGGAAACGCTCGGCGTGCCGATCGTCCGCTACAAGCTGCTGGCATTCGTGCTGTCGGCAGCCATTCCCGGAATGGTCGGCGCCGTGATGGCGATGCGCTCCACTTATTTCGTGGTCGTCCAGGCCTTCGATCCGATGGTCTCGATCACCGTGATCGCGATGGCGATCCTGGGCGGAGGAGACAGTTCCCGCGGCCCGCTGCTGGGCGTGCTCTTCCTTTCGATCCTCTCCGAACTGCTCTGGGCGCAGGCGCCGACCCTGTACATGATCGTGCTCGGCGCGATCCTCGTCGTCTTCGTCCTGCTGATCCCCGGCGGTCTCGTCGGCCTGCTCGAAAAGCGCGAGAAGCGCCGGCGAACCCGACCCGACGCACCGGCGGTGTTCGAATGATGGCGCTGCTGTCGGTCAGCGGACTCACGAAGCGCTTCGGCGGGCTGGTCGCCCTCGAGGACGTCAGCTTCGAGCTGGAGGCGGGCAGCATGGTCGGGATCATGGGTGCGAACGGCGCCGGCAAGACGACGCTGTTCAGCCTGATCGCCGGCAACGTGGCTCCGTCCACCGGGGACATCGTCTTCGCCGGCCGGTCGATCGCGGGGCGCAGGCCCGACCAGATCTGTCGCATGGGAGTGGCGCGCACGTTCCAGATCGTCCGGCCGTTTCCCGCGCTCACCGTGCTGGAGAACCTGCGCACGGCGGCAATGTTCGGCAAGGCGCAGCATCGCAGCGCGGCGAGCGCCGACGCGGCTTCGCTGCACGTCCTCGAAGAGATCGGATTGGCGGACGTCGCCCACCGACGCGCGTCGACGTTGACATTGTCGGGGCAGAAGCGCCTCGAAGTGGCCCGGGCGATCGCCACCGGCGCGCAGCTGATCCTGCTCGACGAGGTGATGGCAGGGCTGACTCCGGTCGAAGTCACGCAGATGCTCGACACGTTGCGACGCGTACAGACTTCGCGCGGCCTGACGCTGCTCGTCATCGAACATGTCATGCGCGCGCTGATGGACCTGTGCAGCCGCATCGTCGTGCTGCATCATGGCAGGCTCATCGCCGAGGGAGACCCGCAACAGATCGGTCGCGACGAACGCGTTCTCTCCGTCTATTTCGGAAGCTCGAATGAGTAGCGACGCCGTTCTCGAGGTCGACGATCTCGTTGCCGGCTACGGCACGACGAAGGTGATCCAGGGCTTGTCGCTGCGGGTCGCTGCCGGCCGCGTGACAGCGCTGCTCGGCGGCAACGGCGCGGGAAAGACGACCCTGATGAAATCGCTGGCCGGTCTCGTGCGGCTGAGCGGCGGCCGCTTCCGCCTGCTCGGCGAGGACATGACGCGCGCGAGCAGCCACCAGCGCGTCGCCGCCGGAATGGTGCTCGTGCCGGAAGGCCGGATGGTGTTTCCGAACCTGACGGTGCGCGAGAACCTGCGGCTGGGAGCGATCAACCCGCGGGCGTTGCCCCAGTGGAAGCATACGCTCGACCACGTGTACCACGTGTTTCCGCGACTGCTCGAGCGGGAATCGCAGTCGGCGGCCACGCTCTCGGGCGGCGAGCAGCAGATGCTCGCCATCGGCCGCGGGCTGATGGCCAGGCCGAAGCTCATGCTGCTCGACGAGCCTTCGCTCGGTCTTGCACCGGTGATGTCGAAACAGATCTTCGACCTGGTGCGCCGCATGTGCGAGGAAGGATTGACACTGTTGCTGGCCGAGCAGGACGTGCACAAGGCGCTCGCGGTCGCATCGCATGCCTACGTCGTCGAGAACGGGCGCATCGCCGCAGAAGGAGCCGCGGCGCAGATCGCCGACGATCCGCGCATCCGCCAGGCATACCTCGGCCTTTAGGGCCTGTTCAGGCCCTAGGCCTGCAGCGGGTCCTTCCAGCGCTTCATCCCCGGGAAGCGGATGCCGAACTGATCCAGCGCCTTGCCGACCGTGTGGTCGACGATGTCGCCGATGGTCCGCGGTCGGTTGTAGAACGCCGGCATCGGCGGAAGGATGACGGCGCCGTAGCGCGCCGCGGAGGTCATCAGTTCGAGGTGGCCCAGGTGCAGCGGCGCCTCGCGCACGACGAGCACGAGCGTGCGGCGCTCCTTCAGGCAGACGTCGGCCGCGCGCGTGATCAGGTTGTCGTTGTGCGAGTTGGCGATCTCGGAGAGCGTCTTGATCGAACACGGCGCGACGATCATGCCGTCGGTGAGAAACGATCCGCTCGAAATCGCCGCACCGATGTCGCGGTGCGGGTGTACGACGTCGGCGAGCGCCTCGATCGCCGGGACTTCGTAGTCGGTTTCGTCGGCGATCGTTCGCCGCGCGGAGGGCGACAGCACGAGGTGCGACTCGACCCCCGGGATCTCGCGCAGCACTTCCAGCAGTCGAATCCCGTAGATCGCGCCCGAGGCGCCGGAGATGCCGACGATCAGTCGCCTCATGATGTTTCCTCCGATGGCTGCCCGACGAAGCGCGAACCGCGCGGCCCCGTGCGCGGCGTCTATGCGATCACGGCCTGGCGCAGCGCCTTCTTGTCGATCTTCCCTACCGTCGTGCGCGGCAGGCTGTCGACGAATTCGACGGCGGCCGGAACCTTGTATCGGGCCAGATTCGCGCGACAGTGCTCGAGCACGGCCTCGGCATCGAGACGATGGCCCGGGCGGCAGACGACGTAGGCGCGAATCACCTCGCCCCGATAGGGATCGGGCACGCCGACGGCGGCCGCCTCGAGGATCCCCGGATGCGCGTGCAGCACCTCGTCGACTTCGCGCGGATAGACGTTGTAGCCGCCGACGATCGCCATGTCCTTCTTGCGGTCGCGGATGTACAGGTATCCGTCCGCGTCGAGCTCACCGAGGTCGCCGGTGTAGAGCCAGCCGTCGCGCAGCGCCTCGGCAGTCTCGCTGGGCCGGTTCCGGTAGCCGGCCATGATCTGGGGCCCGCGCGCGCGAACCTCGCCGATCTCGCCCACGGGCAACCGCGTCACGCCGTCGTTGGCGTCGACGATCTCGATCTCGGTTCGCGGCAGTGCGGGTCCCGACGAACCCGGCTTGATCACCGCGCCTTCGCGCACGTAGGTAAGCACCGGACCCGCCTCGGTCTGGCCGAAGCCCTCGAGGATCGGAGTGCCGGTACGTTCCTGCCAGCGCTTCATCGTCTCTTCGGGCAGCGGCGCCGAACCCGAGTAGCAGGTTCGAAGGCTCGAGAAGTCGGCCTGCGCGAAGCCCTCGCAGCCCATCAGGCCGATGAACACCGTGGGGCCGGCGGGAAGACGCGTGATGCGTTCGGCGCGCAGCGTCTCGAGCAGCCAGTCGGGGCGGTAGCGCGGCATGACGACGAGCCTGCCGCGGCAATAGCAGGCGAGGTGCAGGCACATCGCCACGGCGAAGACGTGGAAGAGCGGCATCACGCACAGGATGCTCTCGTCTTCGGGGCGCGTCGGCAGCGCGGCCTCGCGCTGGCTGATGTTCACCGACATCTGGCCGTGCGTGATGTTCACGCCCTTCGGCAGGCCGGTCGTGCCCCCGGTGTACTGCAGCGTGGCCAGGTCTTCGGGCCGCGGCATCGGCTGCGGCAACCGCTGGCTATCGTCGCTTCGCCAGACGTCGAGCAGGCGGCCGCCTTCGCCGAGCCGGATGGCGGCAGGCACCCTGAGCGAATCGAGCAGAGGCTCGACGGTAGCCGCGCTGTCGCCGTCGTACAGCAGAACGGCCGGCTGCGCGTCGCGCACGATGTGCGTGAGCTCGCGAGCGGTGTAGATCGGATTGATCGGCGTGGCCTGCGCGCCCGCGGCATGCGTGGCGAACATCGCGATCGCCATCTCGATCGAATTGCCCAGGACGAGCGCCACCCGCGAGCCGCGCGCGCCGAGCGCGACGAGCTCGTGGGCGAAGCCGGCAATGCAACGCCGGTATTCGGCATAGGTCAGGCGCCGATCGGTGCAGACGATCGCCGTAGCGCCAGGCGCGCGATCGGCGGCGTCGTCGAGCATGTGGACCACCGACGGGAACACCCGCGGCAGCTCGCCTTCAACCTCGCTCATGCTTCTGTCTCGCTTGCAGCAGGCAACGTCGTCTTCGGCAGGGCGGGGCCGGCGGTGTCCGGCCCCGCCCCGGCACTCACCACCCCGCCGGCCGCGAGATCGTGATGTGCGGCCTCACCTCTTCCTCGGTGGGGATCCACGCGGGATGAATCGACTTCCCGAGCGGGTGCAGCTGATACGGCGCCGTGCCTTCCGGGAAGCCCTTCTTGCGCAGTTGCGCGCGCAGCACCTCGGTGGCCGCCTGGTCGATCCGGTAATCGCAGGCTTCCGCGTCGATTTCGTGGATCACCACGCCATAGAACTCCCGGGCTGCCGCTGCCGTCAACCACTCGTCCTTGACATCCTCGAGCACGAGTTCGGGCTCGCGATCGAGCGGATTGCCGAAGCCGCCGCCGCCACTCGACGAGTAGTAGACCTTGTCGCCCTTCTTCAGTTCGACGCCCGTCGCGTACATGCCGGCGTTGATCTCGCGCTCGGTTCCCTTGTTGACGATCAGCATGCTGCCGCCGCCGTTCAGGCCGCCGGCCAACCCGAAGGGGCCGTACTTCTCGCGGTCGCCATGGATCGTCAGCGTGACGTCGGTCTGCACCTCCAGTTCGCGAACGAGCGCGAATCCGCCGCGCCTCATGCCGTGGCCGCAGGAATCCACCCGCGCCTCGTACCCCGTGTACACCACCGGAAACCACCGCTCCTCGAGCTCCTGCGGAATCGTTCGCGCGTTGCAGAATCGCATGAAGATCAGCGACTTGCCGTCCTTGAAGGTTCGCGCGTTCTCGCCGCCGACGGCGTAGGTGTACTGGACGAAGTCCTTCCTGGTGCGCGGATTGAACCCGCCCATGCACAGGTTCGTCAAGCTGACCGCCGCCGGATACACACGCCACGGCTGCACCTTCGACATCGGGCCGGCCAGACACGCGATCGTGATCGCCTCGACCTTGTCGAAGGCGCCCGAGCAGTAGCCGGTGGTCGGCGCCGGGAACTCGACGTCGACGCAGGTGCCGCTCTTCGAGACGATCTCGAGGTTGCGCACGATCCCGTGGTTGAGCGGGAACAGCGACGGGAAGCAGATCATGAACCCGAGGTAGGTTCCGCCGATCAGCGTCGCCCGGCTGCATCCCCAGGAGGCGCGCGGCTGCTTGTCCGAATCAGTCCAGTCGAAGCTGAGCTTCGTGCCCTTCTTCGTCATCCGGCAATGCACGCGGATCGGCGGCTTGCCGGGCGACATCACGTCCTGGTCGCCGAAGTCCTCGAACTCCCAGCTGCCGTCGGGCAGCGTCGCCAGCTCGGCGAGCATCAGGCGTTCGGTGTAGTTGAACTGCTCCTCGTAGGCCTGGAAAAGAGTCTCGACGCCGTAGCGCTCGCACAGTTCGACGATGCGCCGCTCGATCAGGCTCGACGCCTCGAACTGCGCCTGCAGGTCGGCACGGCGCTCGACCGAACCGCGGATGTTGATCGCGATCAGACCGAAAAGCTCCTCGTCGAGCCTGTTCTCCTTGAACAGCCGGATCGGCGGAATGCGGATGCCTTCGGCGTAGCAGCTCGTCGCCTCCGGGTTGAAGGTTCCGGGGAGCGGCCCGCCCATGTCCGCCCAGTGGATGACCGTGCACGCGAAGCCGACGATCTGCCCGCGGAAGAAGATCGGGCGGATCATCCGCGTGTCGTTGACGTGCGAACCCGTGCGATACGGGTCGCTGAACAGGTAAGTGTCTCCGGGCTTCATGCTCTCCTTGGGGATGTCCTTGAAGAGCTCCGCTACCGACGGCTCGAACGACGCGTAGTGGGCCGCCGCATCGGTGTGTCCGTGCGCGACCAGCCGGGCATCGGGCGTGAGGATCGCGTTCGAGCGGTCGCGCCCCATGCCGATCACGGGGTGATATGCGATGCGCTCGATGGTCGTCGACGCCTCGTAGCACGCGGCCACGAAGGCGTTGCGCATGACTTCGAACGTGATGAGATCCATCCCGATCGCCGCGTCGTGAACCTGCTCCTTGACGCCGGCGGTGGCACTCGTTTTCTGCGACATGATTCCGATCTCCTCAGCGCTCGACCTGGATGATGAGGTTGCCATAATTGTCCACGCGGCAATGCGTGCGCGGAGGCATCACGACGGTCGTGTCGTGCTGCTCGAGGATCGCCGGGCCATCGAAGGTGGCACCGGGCGGTAGCAGGTGCCGCCTGTAGATGTCGGTGGGCACGAAGCCTACATCCTTGAACCAGACGTTGCGCCTGGGCATGCGCGCGTCCTCGATCGTCGTCTTGCTCTCGATCGGTTGCAGGTCCGGCTTCACGATGCGTCCGCGGACGACGACACGCAGGTTCTCGACCTCCACCGGTGCGTAGCCCGGCGGCAGCGTGTAGCCGTAGGCGTCCTTCATCGCCGCCATGAACGAGACGGTTATGGCGCCGAGATCGGCGATGCGCCCGGGCTCGACTCCTACCGTGAAGAAGCGGCTCTGGCTGAAGTACTTCACGTCGACCAGGCGCTCGACGACGATGTCCGCCGCGGGAATTCCCTCGCTCTTGAGGATCGCGACGGCGCGGTCGACCAGGGCATCGAACTCCCTGTTGAGCCAGTCGAAGTCGATCTCCTCTTCCACGCGATGAATGGGCGCCGTGAACTCCTGCTTCATGTCGACGCGGATCGCGCCATACGCGGAGGCGTAACCCGGCAGCGGCGGCACGACGACGGTCTCCGCCCCGAGCTCGCGGGCGAGGTCGCAGGCGTAGAGCGAACCGCCGCCGCCGTACGGCACGATCGCGAAGTCGCGCGGATCCCAGCCGCGGGCCACCGTCTGGATGCGCATCGCCATCATCAGGTTGGCCATCGCGACCATGTACATGTTCGCGGCCGATTCCTCGGCGGTCCAGCCGTAATGCGAACCGATCTTCTCGCTGAGCGCCTTGCGCGACAGGCTGGCGTCGACCGTCAGCTCGCCGCCCAGGTAGAAGTCGGGGTCGATGCGGCCGAGAACGATCTGGCAGTCGGTGTTGGTGGGCTCTTCCCCGCCTTTCCCGTAGCACGCCGGCCCGGGGTAGGCGCCCATGCTCTGCGGTCCGACGTTGAGGATCTTGCCCTTGTCGACCCAGCCGATCGAGCCGCCGCCGGAGCCGATGTACACCGTGTCGACCGAGGGCAGGCAGCACGGGACGTTCCAGAGGATCTTCCACTCGTGCGTGATCGCCGGCGAACCGCGGTAGATCATCGAAACGTTGTTGGTGGTGCCGCCGGTCTCGAACGCGATCACGTTCTCGAAGCCGGCGAGCGAACCGATGTAGCCGGCCATGCCGACCGCGCCCGACACCGGAGACGAATGGAACGTCTTGGCGGGCATCTTCGCCGCCTCGTCCATGCCGATCACGCCGCCGCCCGAGGTGGTGACGAGGATCGGGCCGTCGAAATTCCAGTCCTGCTTCAGGCGCCTGGACAGGCCGCTCAGGTAGTTCTTCAGGATCGGGGCGATGTACGCGTTGAGCACCGTCGTGCAGGTGCGCTCGAACTCGAGCATCTGCGGCAGCACCTCGTGCGACAGCGTGATGTCGACCTCGGGCAGCTCGCGCTGCAGGATCTCGCGCGTGCGGATCTCGTGCTCCGGATTCATGAACGAGTCCATGTACACGACGGCGATCGACTCGACGCCGCGCTTGCGGCACTTGCGCGCCGCGGTAACGACGTCTTCCTCGTTCAACGGCACGAGCACTTCACCGTACGGGCTGACACGCTCGCGCACGGTGAGCACGTCCCGCCGGGGGATGATCAGCTCCGGCGGATCCCAGTCGAGCTCGAAGGCGGAGATCCGCTCGGCGCGCCCGCCGCCGAGGACGTCCCGAAAGCCGGTCGTCGTGATCAGTGCCGTCTTGACGCCCTTGCGCTCGAGGATCGCATTGGTCGAGACCGTCGCGCCGTGGCGGAACGAGGCAACCTCTTCGCCCCGGATTCCGGCCCTCTTGAGCCCGTTGATGACGCCGTCGAAGAACGTCGGCGGGGTGGAGGACACCTTGCCGGTGCGCTGCTCGCCGGTTTCCAGGTTGACACCGATGACGTCGGTGAACGTGCCGCCGATGTCGGTGCCGACTACCCACTTGCCCTTGCCCATTTCACCTCCTGACGGGGAAGTCCCCTCGTATTTAGAGAATAGCGTTCGTTTTTTACGGCGTCAATCGCCTCTTCCTGCCGTTCCTGCCGGGCCTCAGGCGTGTTCGAGGCTGCGCTTGGGCAGGTAGTGCAGGACCGCCCGTTCGGCTGCTGCCACGGCCCAGTACGCGACGATGCCGATGACCGTGAGCAGGATGATCGTGACGAACACCATCGCCGTATTCGCCTGCCCCTCGCCGAACACGAGCAGGTAGCCCAGGCCGGTGTTGCCGCCCACCATCTCGCCGACGACGACGCCGATGACCGACAGCGTGGAGGCGATCCGCAGGCCGGAGAACAGCGGCGGCATCGAAGCCGGGAATTCGAGCTTCCAGAACAGCTGCAACCGGGTGGCGCTGAACGAGCGGACGAGGTTGATCATGTCGCGATCGAGCGTGTGCATCGCGCCCAGCACGTTGACCATCACCGGGAAGAAGACGATGAGCACGGCAACGAGGATCTTCGGATAGACCGTGTAGCCGAACCACATGACGAACAGCGGAGCGAACGCGACTTTCGGCGCGATCTGCATCGCGAGGATGTACGGCGACAGCAGCATCTCGGCGGTCGGCGACATCCCCAGGCCGTAGCCGACGACCATTCCGAGAAGGCTTCCGAGAACGAAGCCGACGGCGACCTCGGTGAGCGTGATGCCGGTGTGCACGACGAGGTTCTCCACGTGCAGCATCCGCACCGACTCGACGGCGACGTCGGACAGCGGCGGAATCACGAACGCGGGAATGCCCGCCAGCCCCGGGAGCCACTGCCAGGCCGCCGCAAAGGCGGCCAGCAGCAGCAGGCTTCCCACCATGACCGGTGAGCGGACGTATCGCTTCTGTACAGGCGCCGCCGTGGCCGGGATCTTCGCTGCGTCCATAGCCTTCACCGCAGCCCGCTCAGCGCACGAATTCGTTCGTGTAGAGGTCGGCCAGCGGCAGCTTCGTCCGCACGACGCCCTCCTTCAGGTAGAAATCCTGCAGCCTGGCCAGTCGCGCTTCGTCCATCTCCCCGAGCACGGCCTGGCCCGGATATACCTTCTCCGCGTAGTACCGAAGGATCTTCTCGATCGACGCGTCCTTGCCCGCGTGCTGGGGAACAGCGGCGATATATGCCTTCGCCGCGGCCTTCGGGTCCTTCATGATCTCGGCCATTCCCTTGAGCGTCGCGCGGACGAATCCGCGGACGACCTTCGGTCGGTTCGCTATCGTTGCATCGGAAGCGAGGATCGCCTGCGCCATGCCGGGGAAATATTCGTCCATCGAGAACCACTGCAACCCGACGCCCGCGTCCTCCACCGCCGCACCCCACTCGGGGACCGCAGCCGCCGCCTGCGCGTCGCCGGTGATCAGCAGCTTGGGCACACCCGCCGAGCCCACCGCCTGGATGCTCACGTCGTCCTTCGTCAACCTGGCGGAGGCCAGCGCCCCGAGCAATGCGTAGAAGGTCGTGTCCTGGTAGGACATCACGGCAACCGTCTTCCCCTTGAGATCGGCGGGTCCCTTCAACCCGGAGTCGGCACGAACGACGAGCTGCGTCAACGCCCGCCCGCCGAGGACCGCAACCGACTTCACCGGCACCCCGTTCGCCCGAACGATGACGGGCGTGTCGCCGATTCCGCCGCCCAGGTCGGCATTGCCCGCGCCGACCTGCTTGGCGACGTCGGCGCCGCCCTTGCCGACGACGAATTCCACATCCAGGCCCTCGGCCACGTAGTACCCGTTGGCCTTCGCCAGCATGAACGGCGCGAACGCCGGCAGGAACGACGGCGCGGGGAACAGGTAGACGAGCTTCTCGGCTGCGGAGGCGAAGCCCGGGAAGAGAAGTCCGGCTGCCAGCAGCAGGGCGACCGGCAGCCGCCCCAGGGAAACGCGCGATATGCGATTCATGATGGATCTCCTCTTCATGCGGCGACGTCGATCGCGTCGCCTTCGTTGATGTGCAGCAAGGCCATCAGTTCTCCGACGTACTGACCCATCCGGGGATCCTGCCGTCGAGAGAAAGGGTTGGAACGGTCCGGGATGTCGATGACGATCTCCCGCACGATCGTGCCGGGCCGCTCGCTCATCACGAGGACGCGGTCGGACAGCGCGACGGCCTCCGCCAGGTCGTGCGTGATGAACAGGACGCTCTTGCGGTTCGCCGCGAAGGCGCGGCCGAAATCGCGCTGCAGCACCATCTTCGTCTGTGCGTCCACCGCCGAGAACGGCTCGTCGAGCAGGATGACGTCGGGATCGACCGCAAGAGTGCGCGCCAGTGCCGCACGCTGGCGCATGCCCCCGGACAGCTGATGCGGATAGTGGTGCAGGAAGCGCCCGAGATGGCAGCGCGCCAGCTGCTCCTGCGCCTTCGCCCGCCGGCTCGCGCCCGGCTCGCCGCGCATCTCGAGGCCGAGCTCGACGTTCTCGAGAATCGTCCGCCACGGCATCAGCAGGTCTTTCTGCAGCATGAACGCGACCTGCCGGTTCGGTCCGCTGACGCGCTTCCCGTCCACGTAGACCTCGCCGGCGCTCGGCCGATCGAGCCCGGCGGCCATCGTCAGCAGCGTGCTCTTGCCGCAGCCGCTGGGGCCGATCAGCGAAACCACCTCGCCGTCTTCGACCGTGAGGCTCACGTTCGAAGCGGCGACGAGCGGCTCCGCCCTGCCTCCGCCGCGGGAATCCCCGTTGAAGCACCGGGTGACGTTACGGAATTCCAGGCGCGGCGCAGGCATGACAGGCACCCCCGATCAACGTTTGCGCCAGGCGAGCCTGTCGCCCCATTTCTCCAGCGTTCGCGCGAGAATCTCCGGATCGTCGACGGTGCGGGGCGCCTTCTCGCCCCAGAACTCGTACTCCTCGTTGCACATCGTCGCGTCGATTCCGAGACCGGTCTGCCAGCCCTTCTCGCGCAGGCTGACCGCAGGATCGAGCCACTGCCCTGCGCGGCGGGGCAGGATGTTGACGTCGCGATCGGCGCGCACACGCGTCGACAGCGCCCAGTGCACGCTGTCGTAGTCCCAGATGTCGATGTCCTTGTCGACGACGATCACGTGCTTGTAGCGGGCGTAGGTAGCCCCCCACACCGCATCCATGACCTGCTGCGGGTGGCCCGGAAAGAGCTTGTCGATCTTCACGATCGCCTCGTAGCTGACGTCGCAGCGCAGATCGAGAACGCCGGGCACGAGGCTCTTGATCGTCTGATACGCGACGGCCTGCGACGACTTGCCCACGGAGAAGGCGCTCTCCGACGGATACCACTGCTCGCGCGCGCCGAGGTAGATCGGGTTGCGCCGCATCGTCACGCGCGTCACCTCGAACACCGGATTGGAGCGCGCCTCGCCGTAGTAGCCCGTGTATTCGCCGAAGCCGCCTTCGATCTCGCGATGGGCGGGGCGAACGAAACCTTCGAAGACGAACTCGCAGGTCGCCGGGACGATCATGTCGATCGTCTGGCACTGGACCATGTCGAGCGGCTCGCCGCGCAGGCCGCCCGCGATCTCGAACTCGTCCACCCCGGGCGGAGTGCGCGTGCTGGCGACGATGAAGACGGTCGGATCGTAGCCGGTGACCACCGCCATCGGCATCGGCTTGTTCATGCGCTCGTACTTGATGTAGTGCTGGCGGCCGTGCGTGTATTCAGGCGCGCCCCAGCCCAGCCTGTTCTTTCCGAGCGTCCCCATGCGGTAGATGCCCGCGTTCAGTACGCCGGTGTCGGGGTCCTTGGTGATCGACACGCTGAGCGTGCCGGGGAATTTCCCGCCGTCGTACTGGTGCCACTTCGTGTTGCAGATGCGATCGAGGTCGATGTCGGCCCCTTCCAGCACGACTTCCTGGCACGGAGCCTTGGTGACGATGCGCGGCTTCACCGGCTTGTCGGTACGGCGACACCACTCATCGTTGAAGGTCGACCAGTGCTCCATTCCCAGCGCCGCGAGGAAGCGGCGGTCGGTGCCGAGCAGGTTGGCGACCATGGGGTAGTCGCAGCCCTTGATCCGGTCGAACTGCATCGCCGGCCCATGCTCCTGCAGACCGATCCGCGTGATCCCGTTGATCTCCCAGTCGGGATCGACTTCCTCCTTGATCCGGTACAGATCGTTCTTCTTGTCCAGGTACTCCAGGAACTCCCTCATGTCGTACCAGTTCGATTTGCCCATTTCCCTTCACGCTCCTGCGTTGGATGCCACCGTCGTGGCGCTTCGAGGTCCTTCGGTACGAAGACCGATCGACGAGGATGCGGTTCCCGCCGGCGGGCGGGCACGCGCATGACCTGACTCTCAGAACGAGTGCCGGATTCCGACGAGCAATCCCGCCTGCGAATTGCCGGCCGCGGGATTCCCGCCCGGCTGTCCGGCGCTGACCGCGATCGCGAGGTTGCCGTCATTCGAGATGTGTCCGAACGTCGCGTACGTGGTCGTGCGCTTCGACAGCGCGTACTGCGCGCGCACCGTTCCCAGCGTGGCCTGGTTCGGGCTGTCCTTGAAGTCCAGGCGCAGCAATTCGGCATCGAGCAGCAGGCTCGGGCTCCATCGGTACGCCACGCCGAGGTTCAGCAGATCGCTTCTGGGCACCGGGCTGCCCTCGTTGTCGCGACGGATGATGCCCGCGCCCAGCTTCCAGTCGCCGAGTTGCAGGAAGCCGTTGACGACGAGCCGCGTGTCGCTCAGGTCGCTGCTGATGAGGCCGGCGAACGCCCCGGGGCCACCGCGCAAGGCGTCGTAGGCCAGCGCCGCGCCCCACGTCGGCGCGTTGTACTTCACCATCGCCGACCACTCGCGGCACTGCTTGGTGTCGGCCGCGTTCTCTCCCGCGCAGTTCGTACCCCCCGGGCTGGGCCCCGCGTTCACGGCATCGCGCCCGAAGCTGTAGGTAGCGCCCACGGTGAAGCCGCCGAAGCGCCCCAGATAACCGACCGAGTTGTCGACCCTCGCGTTCGGAATGTAGGGGTCCAGCGAACCCGATCCGTAGATGTTCGTGCCGGTGATGTTGGCGTCGCGAAGCGCGTACGACAGCATCGTGTACTGCCGCCCGACGAACAGCGTGCCCCAGTTCCCCGAAAGACCCACGTGCGCCTCGCGGCCGAAGAGCCGTCCACCCTGGCTGAGGTTGCCGGTGTCGGGCAGGAAACCCGACTCGACGACGAACTGCGCCTTCAATCCGCCGCCGAGATCCTCGACGCCGCGCACGCCCCACTTCGAAGGCTGCGTACCGGTGATCCCCGGGACGCGCAGTGTGCTGTCGCTTTTCGGCCCGATGTGATTCAGGTACTCCAGGCCCGTGTCGATCGTGCCGTACATCGTGATCGACTGCGCCTGCACGCCCGTAACCGCCGCGACTCCCACGATTGCACAACCCCAACGAATTCCTTTCATTCATCCCCCCTCGTTTTGACGTTCTGGACACTTCGATTTCGCGCCGGGTGCCGCTGAGCGCGCCGCACTACGCCTGCAATCCGGTGAAGCCGGCCGTCGAAAAGAGGTTCTCGGCGACAACCGTCCAAAAACGTATACTGTTCTTGTTTGGAAATCGTGGGGGATTTCGGGATGTCTGTCAATAGAAGAACGACAATCGTATTTCAGCAGGGATCGGGCCCGGGCGGATTGCTATCATCCCGACTCGACGATTGCATTTCCGTCGGCCTCGACGCATTCACGAGAAGTTCCCCATTTCATGGCACAGGTAAAGAAAAAGGCGGTCCGCGACGCGATCCTCGCGGCGGCAAAACGGCTCTTCACGGAGCGCGGCTACTCGGGCACGACGCTGGCCGACATCGCCGGCGAGTCGGGCGTCACGACATCGAACATCTACAACTACTTTCCGTCGAAGCTGCGCGTTCTCTATGCGCTGTACGAGCCATGGCTCGACCAGCGCCTGGACAAGCTCGCGGCGGAGGCTGCAAAGATCGACGACTCGCGCAAGCGGCTGCGCAAGATCCTCACCAGCGTGCTGCGCGACATCCCGAGCGCGAACAACTGCTTCGCCAACAACGTGCTGCAGGCGCTGTCCACGCTCGCCATCGACGAGCCGTACTCGCGCGATCTGCTGATGCGCTCGGAAGAAAAAGTCGCGCAGATGATCCGCGATGCGATTCCCGAAGCCCGGCGCAATGCGATCGACGAGAAACTTCTGGCGCACCTGCTGTTCATGGCCTTCGACGGCTTCGCGGTGAACTACCGGATCGTCGGGCCGTCGAAGCAGCGCGCGGAGGCGATCGTCGACATGCTCTCGGAACTCATCCTCGGCAATGTCGACACTGCCCCGCGCACCGGAAGACGCGCGCGCGCGGCGAACGACACGACGAAGCGCGTAGCCGCTCTCTGAGCCTGACTACCGCCGCGCGCGGGCCGCGGGCCGCGCACGCGGCGCGGCCTGTCGCATGCGGGGAGCCGGCACTATCGAGGTCGCGCTCCTGCCGGTTCTTCGACGGGAGACGCGTCGATGCCCGCCGTTGAGATTCCCTACGGGGCGTACTGGAGCACGCCGTTCTGCCGTTGGCAGGGCAGCTTCGCCTCGCTGCACAGCATCGAATTCGCTGCCGAGGTCACGCGACGCGAGATCGCGAAACGGGCCATCGACGTCGACCTTCTCGAGCACGCGGTCCTGGGTTTCTCGGTTCCGCAGAAGCATTCGTTCTACGGACTGCCCTGGCTCGCCGGCGCGGCCGGCCTTGGCCACCTGGCCGGCCCGACACTGATGCAGGCGTGCGCCACCGGGGTCCGCTGCCTGCTGTCCGCGTCGCAGGAGATCCAGATGCAGATGGCAGGCGCGGCGCTCGTCGTGACCTGCGATCGCACCTCGAACGGACCGCACCTGTACTACCCCGGTCCTCTGGCGCCCGGAGGCACCGGCACCTCCGAGGACTGGGTCCTGGGCAATTTCGGCTGCGATCCGCTCGGCGGGCATTCGATGCTCGTTACCGCGGAGAACGTCGCGCGCAAGCATGGCATCTCGACCCGCGAACAGCACGAAGTGGTGCTGCTTCGTGAAGCGCAATATCGCGAAGCACTGCGCAACGATTCGGAGTTCCTGAAGCGGTTCATGACACTGCCCTTCGAGATCGGCGCAGCGCAATCGAGGCGGACTGCACCGCCTCTCGAAGGCGACGAAGGCGTCAACCGGTCCACGGTGGACGGCCTGAATCGCCTTCGGCCCATCCTGCCGGACGGAACCGTCACTTTCGGCGGGCAAACGCACCCGGCGGACGGGAACGCGGGCCTCGTCGTCGCCGATTCGTCACGCGCAAGAGCGCTGTCGCGCGATCCGTCGATCGTCGTGCGGCTGTGCGGATTCGGCCAGGCGCGCGTTCCGCTCGCCTGGATGCCGGAGGCACCGCTGCCGGCCGTGCGGAAAGCGTTGTCCAATGCCGGCCTCTCGATCGACCGGATCGACGCAATCAAGACGCACAACCCGTTCGCACTCAACGATGTCGTGTTCGCTCGCGAAACCGGACGACCCATCGAGAAGATGAACAACTTCGGGTGCTCGCTCGTCTGGGGGCATCCGCAGGCTCCGATGGGCACGCGGGCCGTGATCGAGTTGATCGAGGAGCTCGTGATCCGCGGAGGCGGATACGGTCTTTTCGCCGGTTGTGCGGCCGGCGATTCCGCGATGGCGGTCGTGGTCCATGTCGATGATCGCCGCGGAGTCGGGCGAACGACTTGAGGCTGAGTCTCTGCACCTTCGCAGCCACAGGTCGCTCGGCCTGCCGTCCCCGCGACACTTCCGGGGACGGCCTCGTTCGCCGGGATCTCCTCAGCTGCGCTGCGCGCGCTGCGCCAGCCGCTCCTGCACCTTCGCCTGCTGCTCGGGCGTGAGCACCTTGTAGATCTCGTTCATGCTGCGCGCGCGCAGTTGCGCCATCTCGCTGATCGCCTGTGCGTTGCGATCGGCGAGCGCCTTCACTTTCGCCTCGTCGTAGCCGGGCGACAGCGCGAGCCTGGCGAACTCGCCGCGCGTATCGCGCAGCGCTTTCGCCTGTTCGCGCATCTTCGGTTCGGCGGCGTGACGGATCTCGAAGATCCGGTCGCGCTGCTGTTCGCTCAGATCGAGACCGCGCAGGAAGGCGTCGCCGTGGCGGCCGTGGCCACGCGCGCCGAACATCGGTCCGCCGCCGCGGTGCCCTTCGGCGCCGTGCTGCCAGTGCGCGGGCTGTTTCATCATCCGCGCCGGGGGCTGTTGCGTGCCGTCGGGCGAGCCCTGCGCCGAGACGAGGAAGGGAACGGCGAGCGCCAGGCTGCCGGCGACGGTGAGCGCTGCGATGCGCGAGGATTTCATGCTTCGACTCCTGTTTCGAGGAAGGTCCGACGCGGGTTGCGCCGGCACGAGTCGCAGCTTGCCGGCGCGCCGCGTTAACCGCGGCGCGCAACGTGTAAGGGTTCGTAAAGAAGCGTGTCGATTGCGCGCGGCGCGGCCAGGCGGGCGCCGCGGGCCGATATGATCGCCTCATGTCCTCCCGGCCTTCCGAACGCGACTCCGCGCCGCGCGTGCTGCTGGTCGACGACGACGTCGAACTGACCGAGCTGCTCGTCGAGTACCTGCGCCGCGACGGCTTCGACGCCGAAACCGTGGGCGACGGATCGAGCGGTGTCGCGCGCGCGCTCGACGGAAACTTCGACATCGTCGTGCTCGACGTGATGATGCCCGGCATCGACGGCGTAGAGGCGCTGCGCCGCATCCGCGCCGCGAGCCGCGTTCCGGTGCTGATGCTCACCGCGCGCGGCGACGACGTCGACCGCATCGTGGGGCTGGAACTGGGTGCCGACGACTACGTGCCGAAGCCGTGCACGCCGCGCGAGCTGGCCGCGCGGCTGCGCGCGATCCTGCGCCGCATCGGCGAGGCGCGACAGGCGCAGGGCGCCGAGTCGTCGATCGTCGTGGGCCCGCTCGCGATCTGGCCGGGACAGCGCCGCGCCACCTGGCACGATGCGCCGCTCGCGCTGACCAGCACCGAGTTCAACGTGCTCGCGTCGCTCGCACGCCAGGCCGGACGCGTCGTCGACAAGGGCGAGCTGTCGCAGGACGCGCTCGGGCGCCCGCTCGCGCGCTTCGACCGCAGCCTCGACGTGCACGTCAGCAGTCTTCGCCACAAGCTGGGCACGCGTGACGACGGTTCGCCGTGGATCGAGACCGTCCGCGGCCGTGGCTATCAGTTCCTGCTCCCCTGAGCGTACTGCCCCGAGAGTGCTGCCCCGAACGCGCTGCACGGATTCGACGCCGAAAACCATGGGACGCCTGTTCTGGAAATTCTTTCTCGCGTTCTGGCTCGCGCTGATCGTCGCGATCGTGCTCGTCGCGGCGCTCGTCTCGCTGCACGAGCAGCGCACGCGCGAGGAAGCGGCATCGCTCGCCGCGGGCCCGCGCGCCGAACTCGCGCTGCGCTCGGCCGCGGCAACGCTGCGACACGGCGGAGTCGATGCGCTGCGCGACTGGCTGCGCGACGACGAGGCGCAGCGCGGCCCGCCCGGCGCCTCCGGCGTCTATGCGGTGGACCGCGATGGCGTCGACGTACTCGGCCGTCCGGTGCCTGCCGACGCGATCGAGAATGCGCGCGAGCAGTTGCGCGACGGCACTCGACGCGCGCGGCGCGCCGTGCGCGAGGACGAGGCGAGCGGGCTGCTGCTCTTCGTCCCCATCGCAGAAGCGCCGCGCCGAGCATCGGCGCGCGGCGCGCCGCGGCGACCGAGGCCGCCGCCGCTCGCGGCGCTGGCCGGCGCCGGGCTGCTCGCGAGCCTGGCCTTCAGTGCGCTGCTCGCGTGGTACCTGACGCAGCCGATCCGCCACCTGCGCAGCGGCTTCGAGTCGCTGGCCGGCGGCGCGCTCGACACGCGCGTCGCGCAACGCATCGGGCGGCGCAACGACGAACTGGCCGACCTCGGCCGCGACTTCGACCGGATGGCCGCGCAGCTGCAGCAGCTCGTCTCGGCACAGCGCAGCCTGCTGCACGATGTCTCGCACGAGCTGCGCTCGCCGCTGGCGAGGCTACAGGCGGCGATCGGCATCGCGCGACAGGATCCGGCGCGCCGCGACGCGATGCTCGATCGCATCGAGCGCGAAACGATGCGCGTCGACGGCCTGGTCGGCGAGCTGCTCACGCTCGCGCGGCTGGATTCGGGCGCGGCGGACGCGCCGGCCGAGACGGTCGACCTCGCCGAGTTGGTCGAATCGATCGTCGACGATGCGCGCTTCGAAGCACGCGCGGCCGGCCGCGAGCTGCACTACGAAGAGCATCTCGGGCGACGCCACGCGAAGGTGCGCGCCGACCTGCTGCATCGCGCCTTCGAGAACGTGATCCGCAACGCGCTGAAGTTCGCGCCGCCCGGCAGCCGCATCGAAGTACGCGCGCGATCCGGCGAAGGCGAGCCGTTCCGGCTGAGCGTCAGCGACAACGGGCCGGGCGTCGCCGAAGACGAACGCGAGACGATCTTCGAGCCCTTCCATCGCGGCCGCGCCGGCGGCGCGGAGCAGGGCTACGGGCTGGGTCTGGCGATCGCGCGGCGCGCGATCGAACTGCACGGCGGAAGCATCACGGCCGCGCCGCGCGAAGGCGGCGGCCTCGTCGTCACGATCGAGCTGCCGTGACGAAGACGCCGGACCGGCGACCGTTCCGGCGCAGGCGCAGCAGCAGCCACGCGACGATCGAGACGTTCACGGCATTCCACGCGATGCCGTGCACGAAGGCGGCCTCGTAGGATCCGGTCAGGTCGAACAGCACGCCCGACAGCCATCCGCCCAGCGCCATGCCGAACAGCGTCGCGGTGATCACGAGGCCGACGCGCATTCCCGCGCCGGAGGCCGGGAAGAACTCGCGGACGATGATCGCGTACGAAGGAACGATGCCGCCCTGGAACAGGCCGAACATCGCCGAGATGACGTAGAGCGAGGCGAGCGAGTCGAACGGAAGGAACAGCAGCAGCGCGACGCCCTGCAGCAGCGAGCCGAGCAGCAACGTGCGCAACCCGCCGATGCGGTCGCAGATCAGGCCGAAGCCGATGCGGCTGATCACGCCGAAGCCGAGCATCAGCGAGAGCATCTGCGCGCCGCGCGCCGGGCCGTAGCCGAGGTCGCCGCAGTAGGCGACGATGTGTACCTGCGGCATCGACATCGCCACGCAGCAGGCCACGCCGGCCAGGCACAGCAGCGCGAGCAGTGCGCGCGAGGAGATGCCCAGGCGGGCGAGCGGCGTGGCGTCGGGCGCGCCGACGGCAACGCGGGACGCGGCGACGCGGGATGCGGCGACGCCGGATGCGACGACGCTGGATGCGGCGACGCGAGGCGCGGCTACGGGCGGCGCGCCTGCGGCCGACGCGAGCGGCTTCGCCACCGGCGGCGAAGCCGAATCCGCCGGCGCCGCCCGGCGCCGCAGCAACTGGGCGAGCGGCACCATCGTGAACAGGCAGAACAATCCGATCCCGACGAAGGTCTGTCGCCAGCCGACCGTGTCGACGAAATGCTGGACGATCGGCGGCCAGGCCGTGCCGGCCAGGTAGTTGCCGCTCGCGCAGATCGCCACTGCGATGCCGCGGCGCCGATCGAACCAGAACGAGGTGTCGGTCACCAGCGGGCTGAAGGTGGCGGAGCTGCCGAGCATCCCGACCAGCAGGCCCTGCGCCAGGCCGAAGGTCCAGATGCTGCCGGAGGCGGCGGCGAGCACGAAGCCCGCGGCGATCGACACGCCGCCGATCGTCACCGGCACGACGATGCCGAAGCGATCGGTGAGTCGCCCCATCAGGATTCCGCCGATGCCGAAGCCGATCATCGTCATCGTGTAGGGAATCGATGCGGCGCCGCGGGCCACCTCGAACTCGGCCTGCACCGCCGGCAGCACGACGACGACGACGTACATCCCGCAGCCGCCGATCGTCGCCAGCACCAGGCTGACGAACAGGCGAAACCAGGCATAGGGCGAGTCGACGTCGTGCGAAACGTGCATCGAAGGGTTCACCAGAGCGCGCGCAGCTTCGCGGCGACGTCGACGAAGGGCGCGTCGTGCGGCGCACCCGCAAACGATTCGGCCGCGCCTTGCGACGAGGGGGCCGGAGCGATGCGATCGAAACGATCGAGCAGCGAATCGGTGAGAAAGCGGCTGCGCGCGCCGTGCACGTAAGCGTCGCCGAAGCGCGGCTGCTGCGTGGTGAAATGGCGCTGCGGCTCGAGCAGGTAGAGGAAGTCGCGCGCACGCGTCATCGCGACGTACAGCAGCCGCCGCTCCTCGTCGATCGACGCGGCGCTGCCGGTCGCGTATTCGTTCGGGAAGTTGCCGTCGGTCACGTTGAGCACGAACACCGAGTCCCACTCCTGCCCTTTGGCGGAGTGCACGGTGGACAGGATCAGGTAGTCGTCGTCGAGCAGCGGCGGGCCTGCCCAGTCGCCGCTCGCCTGCGGAGGATCGAGCGCCAGCTCGGTGAGAAAGCGTTCGCGCGTGCCGAAGCGGGCGGCGATCGACTGCAGCATGTCGAGGTCGGCGGCGCGCACGAGCCAGTCGTCGTGACGGCGTTCGAGCAGCGGCCGGTACCAATGAAGCACCGGCTCGAACTGCCCGGGCCACGACGCCGCCGGGTCGGCGAGTTTGCCCATCAGCTCGACGAAGGCCGGCCATCCGTCTCGCGAGGCCGCCGGCGGCACGAAGGACGCGAGCGCCTCGGGCAGCGACCTTCGCGAATCGAGCGCGAGATCGATGCAGCGCTGCGCGTTCGCCGGCCCGAAGCCGCTCATCAGCTGCAGCACGCGGAACGCCGCGATCGCGTTGCGCCGGTTCTCGGCCCAGCGCAGCACGGCGAGCAGATCCTTCACGTGCGCGGCTTCGAGGAACTTCAGCCCGCCGTGCTTGACGAAGGGGATGTCCCGCCGCACCAGCTCGACCTCGAGCGTGGCGCTGTGATGCGCGCTGCGAAACAGCACCGCCTGATGCTTCAGCGCGATGCCTTCCTCGCGATGCCGAAGAATCGCGTCGATGACCCAGTCGGCCTGCGCGCGTTCGTCGGGCACCGTGACGAGCTGCGGGCGCGCGCCCTCGCCGCGCTGCGCGACGAGCGTCTTCGCATGACGACGCGTCGCCTGCGCGATCAGCGTGTTCGCTGCGTCGAGCAGCGGCTGCACCGACCGGTAGTTGCGCTCGAGTACGATGCGCGCGGCCGGCGGGTCGAACTTCGCGGGAAAGTCGAGGATGTTTCCGACCTCGGCGGCACGGAACGCGTAGATCGACTGCGCGTCGTCGCCGACCACCGACAGCCCTGCGCCGTCGGGCTTCATCGCGAGCAGGATCTGCGCCTGCAACGCGTTGGTGTCCTGGTATTCGTCGACCAGCACGTGATCGAAGCGCGCGCCGACCTCGGCGGCGAAGCGCGTGTCGCTCATCGCCGCATGCCACCACAGCAGCAGGTCGTCGTAGTCGAGGACGCCGTTGGCAAGCTTGCGCTCGCCATAGCCGCGGAAGAGCCGCACGAGCCCGTCGCGCCAGTCGATGCACCACGGGAAACTTTCCTGCAGCACGTCCTCGAGCGCGCGGCCGCTGTTGACCTTGTGCGAGTGGATCGCCAGGCAGGTCTCCTTGCGCGGGAAGCGGCGCGATTGCGAAGAGAAGCCCAGCTCGTGGCGGACGACGTCGAGCAGATCGGCGGAGTCGCCGCGATCGAGGATGCCGAAGGATGGATCTAGGCCGAGCCGCTTCGCGTAGTCGCGCAGCAGGCGCGCGCCGATCGAGTGGAAGGTGCCGGACCAGGGCAGATGCAGGGCGGGCGGCGCGCCGCCGACGGCTCGCCGCGGAGCATCCTGCGCGAGCAGCCGCTCGGCGCGACGCGTCATCTCGCCGGCCGCCCGGCGGCTGAAGGTGAGCAGCAGCACGCGCATCGGGTCGACGCCGTTGCGCACGAGATGCGCGACGCGATGCGCGAGCGTCGCGGTCTTGCCCGTGCCCGCGCCGGCAATGATCAGCAGCGGACCGGCGCGGAAGCGCCCCTGCGCATCGGGCGCGCCGAAGGATGCCGCGGCGCGCTGCTCGGGATTCAGCGAATCGGGGATCGACGTAACGGGACGAGACAGGGGACAGGACAGGGGACGGGACAGCGACGCGGCCGGCATCCCGGAAGTGTAGAGGAGCGCGGGGTGCGTTCGGGGGCAGCGCACGATCGTGGGAGAATTCTTCGATGATTTCCGCGCTTCGGAACTTCCTCGAGCGCCACCTCGGCGAAGGGGACGATCCCGTCCAGGAGGAACGCCGCATCGAACTCGCCACCGCGGCGCTCTTCGCCGAAACGATGCGCATCGACGGCGAAACCACGGCGGCAGAGCGCGCGGCAGCACGCGACGCCATCGTAGACCGGCTCGGCCTGTCGCCGACCGAGGCGAACGAGCTGCTCGAGGCGGCGCGCGAGGAAGTGCGCACGGCCAACGACTACTTCCAGTTCACGTCGGTGCTGAATCGGCACTTGACGCAGGAACAGAAGATCGCGGTCGTCGAGCGCATGTGGCGCGTCGCGTATGCCGATTCGCGCCTCGACGCCAATGAACTGCACCTGATGCGCCGCATCGCCGACCTGCTGCACGTGCCGCATCACGACTCGATCGCGGCGAAGATGAGGGCGAAGGAGCGGGA
>JAJPEN010000073.1 GCA_021166835.1 Burkholderiaceae bacterium
TAGAGCATCAGCCTTCTAAGCTGAGGGTCACAGGTTCGAATCCTGTCGGGCAGGCCATCCCGATGGTGGGCGTAGCTCAGGGGTAGAGTCCCGGATTGTGATTCCGGTTGTCGTGGGTTCGAATCCCATCGCCCACCCCAAACAACTCAAGAACTTGCGACAGTTCTTGCGGCGCTGCGGACAGGTTTCCAGCTTCTGCTAGCCGACCGCTTGAGTCGCCGACACGATGGCGTGCTCGACGCCCCCGAGGAATAGCTCGGCGGCCAGCGTTGCGAGGTCCTCCGGGGACAGCCGGCCTTTCTCCGAGTACCAGTTGTCGGTCCAGTTGATCATCCCGAAGAAAAGCATGGCCAGGGGCCGGGTGAGATACGAGCGCTCGATCAGTTCGGGATGAATGCTTTGCAGCAGACGTTCGACGGAGCGGATTATCCGCCGCTCGGCCGAAACGATGAACTCGCGGTCTTTCGGCGGCAGGAAGTCGATGTCGCGCACCAGAACCGCATGCTGGTGCCTGGACGTGGATCGGGTGTAGCTCTCGATCAGCAGCCGGGTGAACGTCACGAACTTGTCCCGAGGGGCCTCCGAGCTGCCGAATGCCTCGTCGGCAAGTTCCGAGACCGCGTCCAGGTGCTCCGTAAGCATGACGCGGAGAATCTCGGTCTTGGATTCGAAATAGTGATAAACGCCGGCCTTCGAGATACCGGCGCCATCCGCGATCTCGTTCATCGAGGCACTGGCGAATCCCTTCACGGCGAACAGCTTTGCCGCCGTCTCGAGGATGGTTTGCTTGACCGCATCGTGTTCGTTGGACCGGCTTCGCGCCATGACCTGTTGCCCTACGCCTTACGTTCAACTGCCGCGGCGATGGACCCGAATCGCCTTGGCTTCGTAACGCGGCATCGAACCCACGGGGTTGCACTCCACTCGGACGCGAATGCCCAGCCGGGAATGGATCTTGTGCGCGATCGCGCCCTCGATGTCGGCGTCCGGCAGAACGCATGAAGGCTCCCGCTCGACAGCCACGGTGATCTCTTCGAGCAATTGCTGCTCGCCGTCGATGTAGATGTGCCAGGCCTCCTTCACGACGCCTTCGGTCTCGGCGATCAGGTCCTCGATCTGGGTCGGAAACACGATTACCCCGCGGATCTTGAGCATGTCGTCGCTGCGCCCGATGATTCGCCCGACCTTCGGCAGGCCTGCACGGCCGCAGGGACAGTCGTACGGTTTGTCGGACAGGCGCACGAGATCGCGGGTTCTCCAGCGAACTACCGGGCTCGCCTCGCGCTCCAGCGTCGTAATCACGACCTCTCCGACCTCACCGGGCGCGACCGGCTTCATGGTGACCGGATCGACGATTTCCGTGATGATGGTGTCTTCGTTGATCAAGTGCATCTCGTCGACTTCGTGCGAATGAGGGCACGAAATACCGATCACCGGCCCGCCTGCCTCGGTCGGGCCGTAGATATTCTGCGCCATGAAGCCGGGGGGCATCTCCGCTTCCAGCTGATTGCGAAACGCGGCCGAGATCGACTGACCGCCGAAGACGCCCACACGCATCTTCCAGTCGCGACGCGGATCGACGTTCATGCTCTTGGCGAGGTTCACCAGCGTCATCAACCATAGCGGCGACAGGCTGCAAGCAGTGTACCGGTGGTCGGTGAGCCACTTCACGACCAGTTCGCCGCGCCCCGGTCCGATGGGGAAATTCACCGCACCGTAGGCGGAAAGCCCGATATCCATGGCCAGTCCGCCTATCCAGAGGCCGTAGCCGTAGCCCTGATACACGCGATCGTCCGGCCGGATCCCCGAGCATCGAAGAATGCGTGTCATCTGCCTCGGCAGAAGTTCGTTCAGGTCGCGATCCGTCAGACCGAAGAGCACCGGGAGGCCGGTCGTGCCGGAGGTGGCGACGAAGCGACGAACGTTCGCAATGTCGGTCGTCAGCATCGGAAACGGATAGAGAGCACGCAGGTCGCTCTTTTCCATCGTCGGCATCGACGACAGGGCATCGAAGTCGCAAAGATCGCGCGGCGACATGCCGAATCGCCGAAAGTGCCGAACCCATTCCGGCGACGCCTGCAGGCGCTGTCCGAACACCGAGAGTCTTTCCCGCTGGATCGCGAGGATGCCCTCCCGGTCCAATCCCTCGATCTCGGGATGCTCGAATGTCATTGCTCCCACGTTGCTCCCCTGAAAATTGTGTCCTTGCCGCCGGATGGTGCGAGAGGCGACGATATCCAAGTCCGACCGGACGGTCAATATCGTGTAAGTCATACCTCGCAGTGGTCTAGGCAGGTGTATTTATTGACCGCCCGGTCGGTTGGATATACACTTCGCTGCACATCACCTGTGTCTATTCAGCCGCCGCCCCCTGCGGGGGAGGCAACCGCGAGCACACCGGAAGCGGAGAAGACCGATGAAACGAGAAACCGATTACGGGTATTCGATCAAGAGCTACTACACGCCGGAAGACGTTCCGGAGTGGAGTTACGAGACGAACCTTGGCGATCCAGGATCGTTTCCGTACACGCGGGGCTATCACGAGCAGGGCTACCGAAGCCGCATGTGGACCCAACGGATGACTGCGGGGCTGGGCACCTCGAAGGAAGCCAACAAGGTGCTGCACAAGTATCGCGAGATGGGCCAGCGAGGAGGCATGTGCGTCATCAGCGACCGGGTCTTCTCCTCCTGCATTGACCCCGATCATCCGCTGGGCCGACGCGAAGCGGGCGTGCTCGGGTGGCCCGGCTGCTCCTTGCTTGAGTTCGAGGAGTTGATGGACGGCGTCCCGCTGACCGGTCAATCGATCACGCTGCTCGGGTCGTCTGCCCCGTCGGCGCTTCGCCTGGCTTACGTCGTTGCGCTCGCCGAGAAGCGCGGCATCGACCCGAGGGAAGTGCACGGCAGCGTCATCGAATCGCCGTTCGAGAACTACTTCGGGCAGACGGACGTCCAGCCTTTCGACCTCAATCTGAAGCTGTTCCTCGACGCTTCCGAGTACGTGATTCGGAACGGTATCCGAATGCGCGCCTGCATCATCAGCCAGCACTTCCAGGAATCGGGCGGCAACAACGCGCAGGCAATCGCTATCGAGCTCTCGATGCTGAAGGAGCTCTGTGGTCTGCTCGTGGACGAACGCGGCCTGGATTTCGATGATGTTGCGCTGCTTCCCTACGAACTGGTAAGCGTCGGCTCCAGGTTCTTCGAGGAAATCGCCAAGGTACGAGCGACCCGAAGAATGTGGGCGCGCATGGCAAGGGAGCATTTCAAGGCGAAGAAGGACAAGTCGTGCCAGTTGCTCATCGCCGTACATACGTCCGGTCGCACGATGACGTACCAGCAGCCGCTGAACAACATCGCCCGCTGCGCCATCCAGACGCTGGCCGGTGCCATCGCGGGTTGCACCGCACTTGACAACGCGACGCTCGACAACGCCTACGCCGAGCCCTCTGCTCTGGCGGCGCGCCTGTCGCTGAACACCCAGCACATCGTTGCCTACGAAACCGGGGCCGCGGACGTCGTCGATCCCCTGGCCGGATCCTATTTCGTCGAGTGCCTGACGAACAGGGTCGAGGAAGCGGCCTATCGGATTCTCGAGGAGATCGATTCACTCGGCGGCATGATCGCCGCGATCGAGAAGGGCTACATACAGAACATGCTGCGCGAAGAAGCGAACAAGAAGTTCCGCGAGCTCGACAGCAACGAGCGCCTCGTCGTCGGCGTGAATCATCTTCCGCTACCCGAGGGCGAGGAGGACTTCCCGATTCCCGTCCAGGAAGTGCACGCGAGCGACTCCGAAGAAATCGCTGCGCGAATGCAGCAATGGAAGCAGACGCGCGATGTGGAACTCGTGAACCGGACACTGACGCGGCTGCACGAGGATGCGCGGCGCGGCGAGCGCTTCAACCTCATGCCGTCGATCATCGAGGCGGTGAAGGCCTACGCCACAGCCGGCGAGGTGATGGGCGTCATTCGAATGGCGCGGGGCCTCGACTACGATCCGTTCAAGATGATCGATTGCCCGTTCCCCCTCCGGGAAGCGGCAAGTGAGCCCGTCGCTTAACCCGGCCATACGGTAGGCAAGCGTCATGAACAAGGGAAATGGGCTCAAGGTCATCGTCTCGATGATCGGTCTCGATGGACACACGACCGGCGGCGAAGTCGTGTCGATGATTCTCCGCGATGCCGGGTTCGAGGTCGTCTACCTCGGCGTCAACCAGACGCCGGAGATGATCGTCGATGCAGCGATCCAGGAAGACGTCGATGCGATCGGGATCAGTTCGCATGCATCGAACTATCCGCAGATCGAGCGACTCATGCAGCTGATGAAGGAGCGCGAGCTGGACGACGTTCCGGTGATCTGCGGAGGCAACATCCCTCCCCAACAGATCGAACGCCTGCTCGCAAGCGGTGTCGCAAGGATCTTCACTCCCGGCAGCGGCGCGGACGAGATCGTCGATTACTTGGCGGCAAACGCCCGGAAGTCGCAGGCTCATGGCTGATCCGCATAGCACCGATCGCCTCGTGGCCGAGGTGACTTCCGGCAATGTCCGCGCCGGCGCACGGTTGATCAGCCGTATCGAACACGCCGGTGAGGGCATCGTTCCCGTTCTCCAGTCGCTGTATCGAGTGGGTGGACGATCCCGGATCATCGGCGTCACCGGTCCCCCCGGGGCGGGCAAGAGCACGCTGATCGACAAGCTGATCGGCCATTGGCGTAAGCGCGGCCTGCGAGTCGCGGTCCTGGCTGTCGATCCATCGAGCCCGTTCTCAGGGGGCGCACTCCTCGGCGATCGCCTGCGCATGACGGCTCACAGCGGAGACGATGGCGTATTCATACGCAGCATGGCCTCGCGTGGTCGCACAGGCGGTCTCGCCGCAGCGGCACGCGATGCGCTCGTCGTCCTGGATGCCATGCCGTGGGATGTCGTGCTCCTGGAGACCGTGGGCGTCGGGCAGAACGAGACTGAGGTCATGCGGCACGCTTCGGTCGTCGTCCTGGTGCAGACCCCCATGGGAGGCGACGACGTGCAAGCCGCGAAGGCCGGGATCATGGAAATCGGGGATGTCCTGGTCGTGAACAAGGCCGACCATCCCGACGCCGATCGCACGGCGCGCATGTTGAGGGACGTAGTTGCCCGCAGTCGGCGTCTGCATCCGGATCGCGTCTGGGCACCTCCGGTTCTCAAGTCGCAGGCGTCCAGGAACGAGGGCGTCGTGGAGGTGACCGAGCAGATCGACCGTTTCTTCGCGGTACTGGGGGCGAATCCGGAATTCGCGAAGTCCAGGCAGCGAGAGCGGGCGAGGCACCGTGTCGGCCAGATCCTTCGGGAACTCCTCGATCGCCATCTGGACTCCGGCGACGGCGCGTGGCTGGACGAGATGAGCGAACCGCTCCTGTCGAGGACCGCCGATCCTTACTCCGTTGCGGAAGAGCTGCTGTCGCGCGTGGTCGCGTGACGCTACGGGACCACAGGTTTTTCGCCACTTCTTTGCACCCGGCCCGCAGGACGGTCGGCCATTCAGCGAAGTCATTCGTCACAAGACAGGAGACGGACATGAACTGGTTCGGAATCAGCGCCACCGCGTCGTGGATCGCGACGGCAGTCGTTACCGCAACAGTCGTTACCGCAGGAAGCGCATACGCCCAGCAGGAACCCATTCGGATCGGGTCCTTTCTTGCGATCACGGGCCCGGCCGCCTTCCTCGGCGACCCCGAGCACAAGACCCTCCAGATGTACGTCGAACGGATCAACGCCGAAGGCGGCGTGCTGGGCCGCAAGCTCGAACTCGTCGTCTACGACGCCGGGGGCGAGGCGGAGAAGGCGCGCACCTTCACCAAGCGCCTGATCGAGCAGGACAAGGCGCACGTCATCGTCGGCGGCTCCACCACCGGCGCTACGATGGCGGCGGCGCCGCTGGTCGAGCAGGCGAAGATCCCGTTCATCTCGCTCGCCGGCGCGGTCGTCATCATCGAGCCCGTGAAGAAGTGGGTCTTCAAGACGCCGCATACCGATCGCATGGCCTGCGAAAAGATCTTCACGGACATGAAGGAGCGCAACCTGCAGAAGGTGGCGATGATCTCCGGTGCGGGCGGTTACGAGAGGTCGCTGCGCGCCGAGTGCCTGAAGGTTTCCGGCAAGTACGGCATCGAAGTCGTCGCCGACGAGAGCTACGGCGCTGCCGACACCGACATGACGGCGCAGCTCGCGAAGATCAGGAACACCCCCGGGGTGCAGGCGGTGCTCAACTCGAGCTTCGGCCAGAGTGCAGCGGTCGTTACGAGGAACTACAGACAGGTCGGAATGAACCTGCCGCTGTACCAGACACACAGCGTCGCGTCGAAGGAGTACATCAAGCTCTCGGGCGATGCCGCCGAGGGCGTGCGCCTGCCGGCCGCGGCGCTGCTGGTCTCGGAGATCCTGCCCGACAACAACCCGCAGAAGCCGGTCGTCACCGCGTACAAGCGCGACTACGAAGCGAAGTGGAAGTCCGAGGTCTCCACCTTTGGCGGGCACGCCTACGATGGCCTGATGATCGTGGTCGAGGCGATCAAGCGCGCCGGCACGATCGACCCCGAGAAGGTGCGCGACGAGATCGAGAAGACGAAAGACTACGTCGGCACCGGCGGCGTCGTGAACATGTCGCCTACCGACCACATGGGGCTGGACCTGAGCGCCTTCCAGATGCTCGAAGTGCGCAACGGCAACTGGACTCTCGTCGACAACAGCCGCTGATCGTCCGCTCCCGAGCGGGCGCCAGCGCCTTCAGCGCCTGAGCGCCGAAACCACGCGGAACGACATCGCCTCCGCCTGCGCCAGATAGATCGGCATCGCCTTCTCCGAGTTGCTGCGCCAGCGGATCGAGCGCACGCTGTCGAACCCGAGGGGCGCTCGCGTGCGCACCTTGCGGCGCAGCGCCGCGCGCAGGAACGAGACGCCCTCGTAGGTCGACTGCCCCAATGCGTTGAGCACCGGCGCGCGCTCTCCGAAGCGCGACCAGTAGCGTTCGCGGAAGGCGCCGTTGCGGTCGGTGTCGAGCGAGGCGAAGTATGCGGACGCGACGAACAGTCCCTCGGTGTGTTCGGGTCCGATCGCGAGCAGCCCGTTCTCCTCGATCGCGCACGACAGGCGCACTACCTTGCCGGCCATTCCCGATTCGCCGAAGGCGCGGCTGAACTCGACCGCGTCCTGGCCGACCAGCGACATCAGCACCGCTTGCGCGCGGGTGTCGCGGATCTCGTCGATGAGCCGTTGCACGTCGAGGGCGCCCATCGGAACGTAGCGGTTCGCCACGACTTCACAACCGTCGCGGCGCAGCGAATCGATTGCGATCGCATGCGAGCGTCGCGGCCAGCAGTAGTCGTTGCCCACGAGGAACCAGCGCCGCAGCCGGTAGCGTTCCGTCAGCGAAGCGAGCGCGGGCAGCAGCTGGTCCTGCGGGGTCTCGCCGATCGCCATCACGCCGGGAGGCAGCGGCCCTCCTTCGTAGAGCGGCGTGTAGACGAAAGGCACGGCGCTGCACAACGTCGCCGTCACGCGCTCGCGCACGGAGCTCGTGTGCATGCCGACGATCGACTCGACGGCATCGGCATCGATCAGCGCCTGCAGCTCCTCCTCGAGATCGAGCGATTCGTCGCTCGCGTCGACGACGGTGAGGACGACTCTCTTCCCTTCGACGCCGCCGGTGGCGTTCCGAGTATATCGCTCGTCACAGGGACGTCTGGATGGCAACTGCGGACGAAGTGAACGACTGGTATCGGCGGAACTGCATGCCGGCGTAGCCCGCAGGCTTCGTTCCCGGTGGGTCGCGACCGGGATTCGGCGGCCAGCCGCGGATGGAGCCGGGCTTCGTTGCACCGACGACAAGCGCGTCGCCCGGCGTTCGGTTCGAGCCGCCCGTCGGCGCGCATGTGAAAGACTTCACGCGCGGGCCGAAAACGGCGGAACGATGAACGCTACCGAGACCGCACTGCCAAGCGCTGCCGAGCGGGCACGAGCGGCGTTGCGCTATCTCGCCCAGCGCCGGCTGTCGCCGACGCCCGATCAGTATCACCGGGCCTGGGAGCGGGTGGGAGGCAACTCGTCCGACGAGGAGCGCCCGGGCGCGCCCGAGCCGGCGCCGCTCGGTCCGATCGTTGCCGAGGCGATGCGCTGGGTCGAGATCCCGCAGCGCAACTGGACCCGCGCACAGAAGAAGGATGCGCTGCAGCGCGTGCTGAACCGTCCGTCCGACGGCTCGCGCCTGGCCTGCCGGCTCGCCTCGCTCCTCGACTCGTGGAAGCGCGACGAAGGCGCCGTGGTTGCGGACCCGAACGTGCTGGAGGTCGCCGACGGAGAGCATGAGGCCGATACGGCGATCGACTCCGTCACGACGCCCGACGTCGCGATCGATGCCGGGGCGGCCCCCGCCGCGGCTCCCGAGGCGGCCTGCGAGGCGGCCTGCGAGGCCACCTGCGAGGCGGCTCCCCTGATGCTCGCGGACATGCAGCGGACCGAGGCTGACAACCCGGCTTCCCGCGAAGCGACGCATGGCGAGACCGTCCGTCGCCTGCTCGGGGAGATGACGCGGCTGCTCGTTACCGTCTGCGAAACGGTGCCGACGCTCGTCGAGGAGGAGGCATGGGTACGTCGCCAGTTCGACGCCATCCGGGCGGCGCTCGAGCCTGCCGACAGGTACCCGGACCGGCGCGACCTCGCGCTCGCGCGCGACGTGCTGCGCCGGACGGCCGAGGAGCACCAGCGGCTGCTGAAGCTGCGCCGCGACTCGCTGCAGATGATGAAGTCGATGCTCGCGCAGTGCGTGGACTGGCTGCGCGCGCTCACCGAGTCGAGCGGCCGCTTCGGCGACAAGCTCGGCACGTACATGGAGCACATCCGCAACTCGCCCGACCTGGCCACGCTCGCCGGCGTCGTCCATGAACTGATCGACGAGACGCGTTCGGTCTACGTCGAGTTCGACGCGTCGCGCAACGACTTCGCCGCCGCCGGCGAGCGTGCGCGCCAACTGCAGGACGAGGTCGAGCGCCTGGCCGGCGAGCTGGACAATGCCAGTGCGCTGGTCATGACGGATCACCTGACCCAGTTGCTGAACCGGCGCGGGCTCGAGCGTTCGTTCGACGACCTGTCGCGCTCGTGCCGGGAGGCGGCAGCGCCGCTGTCGCTCGCGCTGATCGACGTCGACGATTTCAAGCGGCTGAACGATGCGCTCGGTCACCAGAAGGGCGACGAGGCGTTGCGCCATCTCGCGCGCGTGCTGTCCGGCAGCCTGCGGCCGACCGACGTCGTCGCGCGCTACGGTGGCGAGGAGTTCGTCGTGCTGCTGCCGTCGGTGCCCTTCGATCGGGCGCTCGACGTGATCCGTCGCGCGCAACGCGCGCTGACGAATGACGTCTACCTGAACGGCGAAGAACGGATCTTCGTGACGTTCTCGGCGGGCGTGGCTCAATCGGACGGTTCGGAGTCGCTCGACGCCATCGTTCAACGGGCCGACGAGGCGATGTATCGCGCCAAGCGGGCCGGAAAGAACCGGGTCTTTGCGGCGACCGGCTGATCAATCGGTCTTCGTCGGCGCGCCTTCCTTGTCCGCGCAACTGCGGAAGCCCGCGTAGATGTCGTTGCGCTCCGCGCCGAAGAAATTGCGATAGCGCGGATGGCGCATGCGCGGCGTGGTGGCGAACGACGCGCCGCGCAGAACCGGTCGGCCGTCGAACCACGGCGCGGAATAGGCGTGGTACGGATGCGACGAGAAGCCCGGGTACGGTGCGAACGCGCTCGACGTCCATTCCCAGACTTCGCCCCAGTGGAATGCGTCGCCCGCTTCGATCGCGGCACGTTCCCACTCGGCCTCGGTGGGCAGGCGGCGTCCGGCCCAGTTGCACCACGCGAACGCTTCGTGCTGCGTCAGGTGACAGGCGGGTAGCGTCGGGTCGAGCGCGATCCAGTCGCCGTTCCACCATCGTCGCCATTCGTGCGCCGTGCGCTCGAGGTAGCGCGGCGCGCGTTGCCGTCGGGAGCGCAGCCACTCGCGCCCGGCGTCGCTCCACCAGCGGTCCTGTTCGTAGCCGCCGGCTTCGACGAAAGGCAGGTATTCGGCCCAGCGAACGACTCGATCATCGATGCGATAGCCGGACATCTGCACCTCGTGCGCCCGACATTCGTTGTCGAAGGCGAAGCCCGCGTCGCCGAAGCCCAGGCGCCACGGGCCGGCGTCGAACTCGATCGTCTGGCGTTTTCCGGTGAGCGAGGCTGGCGCGGGAGTTTCGGCGACTTCGAAGCCGAGCGCGTGCGCCATGTATGTTGCGGCTTCGTGATGCATGTCCTCGTGAAAGAGCGCCAGCCGGAAGAAATACAATCCCTCGTCGCTGCCGTCGGCAACGCGCAGCAGTCCGAGGGTGCGATCGAGTTGCGTGCGCAGGTCGTCACGAGTCGCGTCCGCATCGGGCAGCGGCAGGTTCCAGCGCGTGGCGTGCGCGACCTTCGCCGAGTCGTAGAGGAGATCCGCTTCCTTTCGCACGCCCGGTTGGCGCGGTACGTCGGGATCCGCCAGCGCGCCGAGCGCGCGTTGTGGATTGCGTGCGATCCAGTATTCCTGGAACCATCCGATGTGGCCCAGCTCCCACAGCGGCGGGTTCGATTCGGCGCTTCGTGGCACGACGAGCGTTTCGAGCTTTCGCTCGAAGGACGCGAAGGCCGCCAGCGTGTCGCGACGGCTCGCGACCAGCGCCTCGGCGAGCGCTTCGCTGCCGGCGCTGCGCATTGCGATGCCGGCGCTTCGATCATCGATCATTCGCGCCCCGAACCATCGAAATGAGGAAAGCGCAAGTCGTCATCGTGACACCGGCGAGCGCCGATGCCAACAACGGAAACTGGCGGACAGCGCAGCGCTGGTCGGGCTTTCTCGCCGACGATCATCGGGTGCGGGTGGCGAAGGAGTGGGACGACGGCGACGAAGCCCTGATGATCGCGCTGCACGCCCGCCGCTCGGCGACGTCGATCGCGGCGTGGCGCGCACGACATCCGACGCGACCGCTGCTGCTGGTGCTCACCGGCACGGATCTGTATCGCGACATCCCGGTCGACGGCGACGCGCGGCGCTCGCTCGAGTTGGCCGATCGGCTGGTCGTGCTGAACGAGCGTGGCCTGGCCGCGCTGCCCGAGCGATTCCGGCCCAAGGCGAGCGTGTTGCTGCAGTCGTGTCCGGCGCGCGTCCGCACAGCGAAGACGCAGCGGCTGCTGCGAGTGGTGATGGTCGGCCACCTGCGCGACGAGAAACGTCCGGACACCTTTTTCGAGGCCGTGCGCAGGCTCGCGGATCGTGCCGACATCGTGTTCGAGCACGTGGGCGCCGGGCTCGATCCGGCGCTCGCCGCCGAAGCGCGTGCGCTAATGGCGGGCGGCCTGCGCTATCGCTGGTTCGGCGCGCTCGGGCACGGGCGCACGCTGGCGCGGATCCGCACGGCGCACGTCCTCGTTCACGCGAGCCGCATCGAGGGCGGCGCGCACGTCGTGATCGAGGCGGTGCGCAACGGCACCGCGGTGCTCGCTTCGCGCATTGACGGCAACGTCGGCCTGCTCGGCGAAGACTACGGCGGCTATTTTCCGCTCGGCGATTCGGCGGCGCTCGCCGCGCTGCTCCGCAGGATGCGAGACGAGCCGGCATCGCTGGCGGCGCTGCAGGCGCAGTGCGATGCACGCGCGCCGTTGTTCGATCCGACTCGCGAGCGCGAAGCACTGCGGTCGATGCTCGACACCCTTCTGCGTTGACGCCGGGCGGTGCCGGAGGGCTTGCGGCGTTCGCCGTCTTCCGTACAATCGTCTTTGTACTTGAAAAGAATTTCAGCCTGCTGAAATCGTTCGATGCCACTCGTACCGTCGGCCGAGCGCACGCTCAACCTGTTCGAAGCCTTCGAGGCGAGCGGCAAGCCGCTCGCACTCAGCGAGCTTGCGCAGCGCATGAACGTGCCCGTGAGCAGCTGCCACGGTCTGGTACAGACCCTCGTCGCGCGTGGCTACCTCTACGCGGTGAGCCGGCGCAAGGACTTCTATCCGACGCGACGGCTGTTCGACCTCGCACAGACGATCGTGCACAACGACCCCTTCCTCGAGCGGATCGGTTCCGAACTGCGGGTCTTGCGCGACGAAACGCGCGAGACGGTGATCCTCGGCAAGCGCCAGGGCGACGCCGTCCTCTATCTCGACGTCGTCGAGGGGCCGCACACCGTGCGCTACACCGCCCGGCCGGGCGAATACAAGCCGCTCCATTCCAGTTCGATCGGGAAGGTGATGCTCGGCGCGCTGTCCGGCGATGCTCTCGCCGAGTGGCTGCGTTCGCACCCGTTGCCGGCGATCACGGGACGCACGCTCGTCGACGGCAAGCGCCTGCATCGCGATCTCGACGAAAGCCGCCGGCGCGGCTGGTTCATGACGCGCGGCGAGAACGTCGAGGACGTCACGGCGCTCGCCGTTGCGCTGTCGATCCGCGACGAGGTCTTCGGCCTTGCCGTCGCCGGCCCGTCGCATCGGATGGAGAAGCGCATCGACGATCTGGCTGCGCGAGTCGTCGCGGCGCGCCGGCGAATCGAGGAGGTGTTCCGCCAATGAACGGATACCGGCACCTGGGGATCGAGCGGCGCGACAGCGTGCTGCGCGTGACGATCGACCGACCCGAGCAGCGCAATCCGCTGAGTACCGAGGTGCTGGGCGAGCTGCGGCGGGCGTTCACCGAAGCGGCCGCCGACGACAGCTTGCGTGCGGCGGTCGTCACTGGCGCCGGCGAGAAGAGCTTCGCCGCGGGCGGCGACCTCAAGGAGTTCGACAGGCTGCGCGGAACCGACGACGCCGAGCGGCTCTGGGCGCATGCGAACGAGGCGCTGCGCGCCGTGCGCGAGTTCCCGCTGCCGGTGATCGCCGCCCTGAACGGCGTTGCGCTGGGCGGCGGCGCCGAGCTCGCCGTCGCCTGCGATTTCCGCGTTGCGGCGCGACACGCGGCGATCGGTTTCGTGCAGGGCCGCCTGAACATCTGCACCGGCTTCGGCGGGGGCGCGGACCTCGTCGCGCTGGTGGGCGGGCAGCGCGCGCTCTCGATCCTGATCCGTGCCGAGACGATGGCTGCCGAGCAGGCACGCTCGATCGGCCTCGTCGACGAGATCGCCTCCGAAGGCGAATCGCTGGATGCATGCGTCGAGCGATTCCTCGAACCGATTCGCGCGCACGTTCCCCAGGTGCTGCGCGCGTTCAAGACGATCGCATCGGGTGACCGGCTCGCGTTGACGAGAGAACAGCGCGAGCAGCGCGAGCGTGCGGCGCTCGTCGCCACCTGGGTCCATCCCGATCACTGGCAGGCGAGCGACCGCTTCCTGTCGCGCAGCAAACGAGGAGCAGCATGAACCAGCGAAGCACCGAAGCGCAGGCGCGGCCGCTTGCGCCCGGCGTCGGTACGGCGGTGCGCTCCGGCATCGAAGTGCCGGTCGTCGTCGATCCGACGCGCTTTCCCGTCGAGGATCCCGGAAAGCCCGGCGAGTTCCCGTTCACCCGCGGCATCTTCGCCGACGGCTATCGAGGCCGCTTGTGGACGATGCGGCAGTACTCGGGTTTCGGCACCGCGGAGGAATCGAACGAGCGCTACCGGTTCCTCCTCGAGCGCGGCCAGACCGGACTGTCGGTCGCGCTCGACCTGCCCACCCAGTGCGGATTCGATCCCGACGAACCGATGGCCCGACCCGAGATCGGCAAGGTCGGCGTGTCACTGTCGAATCTCTCCGAGATGGAGATCCTGTTTCGCGGCATCGACCTCTCGCGCATCTCGACGTCGTTCACGATCAACGGTACCGCGGCGATCCTCTATGCGATGTACATCGCCTGCGCCGACCGCACCGGTGTGCCGCGCGACAAGCTGACCGGCACGATCCAGAACGACATCCTGAAGGAGTACGTGGCGCGGGGAACGTGGATCTTCCCGGTGCGTCCGTCGATGCGGCTGATCTCGGACACGATCCTGTTCGGCAACCGCGAGACGCCGCGCTTCAACACCATCTCGATCGCAGGCGCGCACATGCGCGACGCGGGCTGCACGGCGGCCGAGGAGATGGCGTACACGCTGGCCAACGGACTCGCCTATGTCGACGAACTGATCCGCCGGGGCGGCAACGCCGACAGTTTCGCCCAGCGCCTGTCGTTCTTCTTCTACGTCCACATGGATCTCTTCGAGGAGATCGCCAAGTTCCGCGCGGGGCGTCGAGCATGGGCGCGGCTGCTGAAGGAGCGCTACGGCGTCACCGACCCGAAGGCGCAGATGTTCCGCTTCGGCGTCGTCTGCGGCGGCTCGTCGCTGGTGGCGCCGCAGCCGTACAACAACGTCGTTCGAGTGGCGATCGAGACGATGGCCGCGGTGATGAGCGGGGCACAGTCGATCTTCACCTGCGCGCTCGACGAGCCGTTCCAGATCCCCACCGAGTTCTCCGCCGAGCTTGCGCTGCGCACGCAGCAGATCGTCGCCTACGAGAGCGGGATCGCGCGTACCGTCGATCCGCTGGGCGGCAGCTATTTCGCCGAGCATCTCACGGACCGGATGGAGCAGCGCATCGATGCGCTGATGAAGGAGATCGAGGACTACGGCGGCGCGGTGAAGGCGATCGAGGACGGCTGGTTGCAGCTGCGCATCGCGCATCGCGCGCACGAGCGCAAGCTGCAGACCGACAGCGGCGAGCTGCCCGTCGTCGGTCTGAACTGCTTCCGCCATGAGAACCAGGCGGCAGCGCCCGAGGAAGTGTTCCGTGTCGATCCGCAGGCGAGCCGGCGGGTGCTCGAGAAGCTCGAGGCGGTGCGCGATCGGCGCAACCAAGCCGAGGTCGAGCGCGCGCTCGATCGCCTCGAACAGGCCGCGGGAGTCGACGACGAGAACCTGATGCCCCATCTGATCGAATGCTGCCACGCCTACGCGACCGTCGGCGAGATGGTCGCGCGGTTGAAGGCGCAATGGGGCGAGTTCCGGGAGCCGGTGCGACTATGAACCCTCAGATCGAAAAGACCCCGCTGCGCGGCAAGCGGATACTCGTGGCCAAGCCCGGGCTGGACGGCCACGACGTGGGCGCCAAGGTGGTTGCGCTCGCACTGCGCGACGCCGGCGCCGAGGTCATCTACACCGGGCTGCGAAAGACGCCCGGCTACATCGCCCGCGTCGCTGTCGACGAGGACGTCGACGCGGTCGGTCTGTCGATCCTCTCCGGCAGCCACAACGAACTCGTCGCCGACACGCTCGAGCAATTGCGGGAGCTGCAGGGCGAGGACATTCCGGTGTTCGTAGGAGGCACGATTCCCGCGCCCGATCAGCAGGGACTGCGCGAGCGGGGCGTGCGCGAGGTCTTCACCAGCGACATTCCGCTGGCCGACGTCGTCGCGGCGATCGCGAGGTTGCTGTCGTGACGCTTCCGTTGCGTGGCAAGCGCATCATCGAGGTCGGGCACATGCTGATGGGCCCGTACTGCGGGATGCTGCTCGCCGACCTGGGCGCCGAGGTGATCAAGGTCGAGCCGCCCGGAGGCGACATCGCGCGCAGCATCAGTCCGCACAGGATCGGGCCGCACAACGCGTATTTCGCCAGCCTGAACCGCGGCAAGCGCAGCGTCGTGCTCGATCTCGCCTCCGAAGACGGCCAGGCGGCCCTCGCGGCGCTGGTTCGCGATGCGCATGGCCTGGTCACGAACCTTCGACCCAAGGCGATCCGCAAGCTCGGGCTCACCTATGAACGGCTCCGGCAGTTCAATCCCAGGCTCGTCTGCGTCGCCCTCACGGGATACGGGCTCGACAGCCCCTTCGCCGAGCGGCCCGCGTACGACTACGTGATCCAGGCGCTCACCGGCATCATGTCGCTGACCGGCGATCCCGCCGGTCCGCCGACGAAGACCGGCTACTCGGCGGTCGACAACTCGGCCGGCATCATGGGCGCAGTCGGCCTGCTCGCCAAGCTCGTGCAGGGCGAGGGCGGGCAGGTCGACATCGCGATGTACGACGTGATGCTCTCGCAGCTCAACTACCTCGCCGGTGCCTGGCTGAACGCCGGCGAGCGCGCCGGGCGTTACCCGGCGTCCGCGCATCCGTACATCGTGCCTGCGCAGATCTTTCGCACCGCCGACGGCTGGCTGACGCTGTTCATCACGCACGACGATTTCTGGCGCACGTTCTGCCGGGAGATCGGTCGCGCGCAGTGGATCGACGACGAGCGCTTCGCGACGATGGCCGCGCGACGGAACAATCGCGACTTCGTGCTGCATTCGATCGGCGAGGTGCTCGCGGCCGAGCCCACGAGTCGCTGGGTCGAGCGCCTGGCACCGCTGGGCGTCGTTGCGGCCGGCGTGGAGACGCTCGAGAACGCGCTGGCGAGCGAGCAGACCGCGGCGCGCAACATGGTTGTCGAGATCGCGATCGACGGGGGCACGCTGCGCGTGGTCGGCAACCCGGTCAAGTTCTCCGATGCGCGGGACGACTTCCGCGCTCCGCCGCTGCTCGGCGAGCACGGTCCGTTCGCGGCGGAGAAGGCGGGGTAACGCCCACGGTCCCGCAGATGCCATACGAAGAAATTCCCGCCGCGATGCGGCGAGAACACCGACCGCCGGGCTGAAGGAACGGCGAACCACCGAGGAGGAATCATGGGAAATCGATTCGCGAAGTACGGGACTGCGCTGATCGCCGCAGCGACCTTCACGGTCGCCGGCGTCGCCGCCGCGCAGACGCTGAACCTGAAGATGGCGCACCAGTGGCCGCAGGACGAGTCCGACTACGTGATCGCAGCCGGCATCAAGTTCGCGCAGGAAGTCGAGAAGCGCACGAACGGACAGGTCAGGATCTCGATGTTCCCGGCCGAGTCGCTGGTGAAGGCGAGCGCCACGCACACGGCGCTGAAGAACGGGACGGTGGATCTTGCGATCTACCCGTACATCTACTCGGCGGGCGCAATCCCGCAGATGAACATGGTCCTGCTGCCGGGGCTGTGGCGCAATCACGACGACGTGTTCGCCTTCCGCAACTCGGAGGCGTGGAAGCAGCTGGAGAAGAAGGCCGAAGACTACGGCTTCAAGACCCTGTCGTGGATCCAGATCTCGGGTGGCGTCGCCACGACCGGCAAGGAGATTCACGAACCGAAGGACGTCTCCGGAATGAAGCTGCGCGCAGCCGGCAAGTTCATGGAATTCGCGCTGCAGAAGGCGGGCGCGACGACGGTGTCGATGCCGTCGTCCGAGAACTACAGCGCGATGCAGACCGGCCTGCTCGACGGAATGTGGACGTCGTCGGGGTCGTTCGGCGCGTACCGGATGTACGAGGTCGCGAAGTTCTACAACTCTCCGGAGGACTACAGCGTCTACTTCACCATCGAGCCCATCGCGATCAGCATGAAGACCTGGAACAGGCTCTCTCCCGAGCAGCAGAAGATCTTCGTCGAGGTGGGCCACAGCCTCGAGCAGCCGGCACTCGAAGGCGCGAAGCGCGAGGACAGGCGCGTGGCAGAGCTCTTCGCGAAGAACGGCGTGAAAGTCGAGAAGATGACCGAGGCGTCGTGGAAGAAGTGGCAGGACTGGTTCCGCCAGTACAGCTTCGAGAAATTCAAGGCCGACGTACCCGGCGGTGAGGAACTGCTGAAGGCTGCCGGCGGCGACGCGACCCGGTGAGCCCGAAAGACGCGAACGCGGCGGTGTCCGCGCCTCGCTCCGCGGCGACGTTGCGGTGGATCGCCGCGCTCACTCGCGTGTCGGGCGTCCTCGTCGGCATCGGTGCGTTCGCGATCGCGTTGCTCGTCACGTACGAGGTGCTCGCGCGCACTTTCTTCGGATCGACCACCGGCTGGGTCAGCGACGTCGCAACGTACCTGATGGGGTTCATCGCCTTCGGCGGCGCGGCCTACGCGCTCGCCGAGGGCGCCCACGTCGGTGTCGACCTCGTCGTCACGCGCGTTTCGCCTGCCACGCGCGCGATCCTCGCATGGACGGCGGATCTCGTCGTGCTCGCGGTCGTTTCGCTGCTCGCCTGGCTGAGTATCCAGTTCTGGTGGGAGGCATTCGAGAGCGGCGAGAAATCGTGGGGCCTCTTCGAGGTCGCGCTGTGGATCCCGTACTCGTTCTTCGCGCTGGGGATGCTCTGGCTGCTCGTCGTGCATCTCGCGCAGATGTTCGACCGACGACACTAGCTCCGGTATAAACGCACCCTACGAACCCATGGAGATCTGGCTCGGACTGGCGATGTTCGCCGCGCTGATCGCGTGCCTCGCGATCGGCATTCCGGTCGCGTTCAGCCTGTTCGGCGTCGCGATCGTTTCCCTGCTGCTGGTCGGCGGAGGAGTCGATGCACTCGGCCTGGTCGCTCCGACGCTCTGGGGCTCGGTCACGAGCTTCACCTTGACGGCGGTGCCGCTGTTCATCCTGATGGGCGCGATCATCTCCGCTTCGGGAATGGGGTCGCGGTTGTATGGATCGCTCGCCACGCTGCTGCATGGCGTTCCGGGCGGATTGATGGTCGCGACGACCCTCGCGTGTACCGTGATGGCCGCGGTTTCCGGGTCGAGCGTGGCCACGGCAGGCGCCATCGGCCGGTTCTCGGTCGGCGAGATGCGTCGCTTCGGCTATCGCGACAGCGACTCCTGCGGCGCCGTCGCGGCGGGCGGCACGCTCGGCATCCTGATTCCCCCGAGCATTCCGATGATCGTCTACGGCATCGTTGCCGAGCAGTCGATCGGCAAGCTGTTCATCGCAGGCATCGTCCCCGGGCTGATCATGGCCGCGGCATTCATGGCGTACCAGGTGCGCGCTGCGTTGCGGCGTGCGGCTGTCGCGCCGATGCCCGGGGAGACGGTTCGCGTCACCGCCCGCGACCGGCTCGCCGCGCTCCAGCACGTCGCACCGATCGTCGTGCTCATCTGGATCATTCTCGGTTCGATCTACCAGGGGATCGCGACGCCGACCGAGGCGGCGGCACTCGGCACGCTCGCCAGTCTTCTGCTGTCCGGAGTGATCTATCGCGAGCTGACGCTACGCAAGCTGATCGTCATCCTCGAGGACGCCGCGCGCGGCAGCGTGATGGTGCTGATGATCATTGCCGGCGCCATGGTGTTCGGCTACGTGATGACGACGACGCAGGTGGCGCCGGTGATCTCGCGAACCGTCGCCGGGCTCGACGTATCGCCGTGGCTGATCTTCATCGCGATCAACCTGCTGCTGATCTTTCTCGGCTGCTTCATGGAGACGCTGTCCATCATCGTGATCACGGCGCCGATCCTGATTCCGATCGTCTCCGCGTTCGGCTGGGATCTGATCTGGTTCGGCATCATCCTGACGATCAACATGGAGATGGCGCTGATCACGCCGCCGGTCGGGCTGAACCTGTTCGTCGTGCAGGGCGTCGTGCGCGACGTTCCGCTGGAGAAGATCATCCGCGGCGCGTTGCCCTACGTATTGATCATGATTGCCGTGCTGGCGCTCGTAGCCGTCTTCCCGCAACTGGCGACCGGGCTGGTCGGAAAAGTGCGCTGAAGGTGGCGACCCGATCCGTCCCGGTGGTCATCGTCGCGACCCTCGTCGCGCAGACCATCGTCTCGATGGCCTCCCTGACGCTGCCCGTGCTGGCGCCCGCGCTCGCCGAAGTGCTCGACGTCGACGCCTCGACGATCGGCTACCAGGTGAGCATCGTCTATGCGGGCGCGATGGCGAGCGCGGCGGTCGGTGGCGGCGTCGTCGCGCGCCTGGGCGCCTGCCGTGCGACGCAGGCCGCCCTCGCATTCGTGGGCGCCGCGATGCTGTTCGCGATGGCGCCCTACCTGGCCGCACTCGTCGTCGCCTCGCTGATGCTCGGCTTCGGCTACGGCACATCGAATCCGGCCGGCGCGCATCTGCTCACGCGTTTCACCCCGGCATCGAGCCGCAACCTGATCTTCTCGCTGAAGCAGACCGGCGTTCCGCTCGGCGGCATGGCGGCGGCACTCGTCGCGCCGCCCGTCGCGCATGTCTTCGGCTGGCGTGCGGCGCTGGCCGTCGTCCTGGGATGCGCGATCGCGATGCTGGCGCTGTTGCAGACGGTGCGGGCGGGCTGGGACGATGACCGGCTTTCCCCTGGCCGGCAGGGCGAAGCGCGCGAAGGTGCACGAGCGGGCCCCGGGGTCCTCGGCGGCATAGCCCTCGTCTGGGCGCGCCGCGAGCTTCGGTACCTGTCGCTGATGGCGCTGTGCTTCGCGGGCGTGCAGTTGTGCCTGATGACCTTCGCGGTGACGTTCCTGGTCAGGGAAGCGCACTACACCCTCGTCGAGGCCGGCGTGTTGTTGTCGATGGTGCAGTTCGCCGGTGCCGCCGGCCGCATCGTCTGGGGCTGGATCGCCGACCGGTTGCGGGCGAGTCGTACGACGCTGCTCGTGCTCGGCGCGCTGATGCTGCTCGCCACGATCGCCACGACGCAGATCGACGAGACCTGGAGCGCCGCCGCCACCGCCGTCGTCTTCGTCTCGATGGGCGCCACGGCGATCGGATGGAACGGCGTGTTCCTTGCCGAGGTGGCGCGCCTGGCGCCGGCAGGGGAGGCGAGCACCGCTACCGGCGGGGCGCTGTTCTTCACCTTCGGCGGGGTGTTGATCGGCCCGTCGTTGTTCGCGGCACTCTACTCCCGGCTGCACAGTTATGCTGCAACCTTTGCCGTTGCCGCGGCGCTTGCCGCGGTCGGCATGGCGTTCCTCTCCAGGGTCGGAAAATCGGAGGAGTCGAGATGAAGATTTCGATGTACCAGGCCAGCGTTCCGCGCCTGGCCAACGTTCTCGAGAACCTGTCGAACATCCTCGACAAGGCGCAGGCGCACGTCGACGCCGGACACGCCGACGTTGCCACGCTGATGAATTACCGGCTCGCTCCCGACATGTATCCGTTCTTCAAGCAGGTGCAGATCGCCTGCGACAAGGCGCGAAGCGTCGTGGCCCGCCTGACGGGCATGGAGGTGCCGCACTACCCCGACGACGAGAAGACCTTCGCCGAGCTGAAGGAGCGCATCGCGCGCACCGTCGCCTTCCTTCGCAGCGTGCCGCCGGAGCGCATCGACGGTACCGAGGACGACGAGATCGTGCTTCCGGTGACCGGCAAGGAAACCCGCTACAAGGGGATGCAGCTGCTGCTCGGGCATTCGATGCCGAACGTCTATTTCCACGCGGTCACCGCCTACAACATCCTGCGCCAGAACGGCGTGCCGATCGGCAAGCGCGACTTCCTCGGGAATCCGTAGAGTCCGGAAGCCGCGCAGTCGCCCCCGTGTTCGCGGCCGCGCCGGGTGCGCCTCACTCCCCGGAGGGTTCCGTCTCGAGCCGCCATCGCGTCGCAAGCTCGAAGCGCTCGCCCGGATAGACGTTGATCGACACCGACAGCAGCCGGTCTTCGGTGTCCTTGTAGTAGCGCCGCGCGAGCAGGCCCGGGGTGCGCGGCTTCACCCCCAGCACGCGTGCGCTTGCCGCCGGAATCGAGATCGCGCCGACGACCTGTTCGGCCTCGGCGATGCGCTGGCCCGTGTGTTTCTCGACGAGCGCGTAGATCCACGCGCTTCCCTCGGCGAGATCGTCGCGGATGCCCGCGTGCTCGGGCGCTACGTAGATGCGCATGTGCACCAGCGGAAGCTCGCCCTGCTCCGGGAAGCGGCAGGTGTCGAACTCGATCCAGCGCTGGCCGATCGGGCATCGCAGCAGCCGGGCCAGCTCCGCGTCGGCTTCGACTTCGCGCTCGCCGAGGCGGCGCAGCCGTGTCTGCTGCGTGTACTGCATGAGGTCGTGCAGCGACGACAGCGATGCGACGTAACGGGCGCGAGGAACCTGCGCCAGCACGCGCGTGCCGACACCCTGGTGCCGCGACACCAGTCCCATCCCCGCCAGTCGCCGTACTGCTTCGCGCACGGTATGCCGCGAGACGCCGAAGCGCCGGGCGAGTTGCGGTTCGGGCGGCAGCAGCGAGCCGACGGGAAACCTGCCCGACCGGATCTCGCGGACCAGCGTGTCAGTGAGCTGCCGATAGCGCGGCGCTCCGCTTTCGGATGCGAGTGCCGACATGGTCAATACATGTAGTGGCCGCCGTTGACGTGGATGACCTGCCCGGAGACGAAGGCTCCCCGCTCGGAGCAGAGGAAGTCGCAGGCGGCGGCGACTTCGTCTGGCCTGCCGTAGCGGCCACAGGGGATTTCGCTTTCGAGCCGGGCCTTGTCCTGATGCGTGTACTGGGACCAGTCGCGGATTGTATCGATCGCACCCGGCGCGACGGTGTTCGCGGTGATGCCGTCGCGGCCGAACTCCCTCGCCAGTGCCATCGCGAGTCCGTGCAGGCCGGCCTTCGCCGTCACGTTGTGTGCGCGATCGGTGACGTGACCCCAGAAACCGTCGAAACCGGAAACGAGAACGACGCGTCCCCACCGGCGCTGGCGCATCCGCGGAATCGCGTGGCGTGCCAGGTAGAACGCCGCGCTCAGGTTCGTGCGAAGCACCTCGTCCCAGTCGTGCGGAGTGATTTCGAGGAACGCCTGCTTGCGGCGGATCGCGACGTTCGAGATCGCGATGTCGACCGAGCCGAAGCGCTCCGCGGCACGATCGACCATCTCACCGACCGCATCGTCGTCCGAGACATCGGCGATGCAGGCCATCGCGTCGGTTCCGATCGAGCGGATCTCGCGCGCCACGGCCTCCAGTGCGTCGCGGTCACGGTGTCCGTTGACGACGACGTTCGCGCCGAGGCGCGCGAGTGAAAGCGCGATCGCCCGACCGATGTTGCGGCCGGAGCCGGTGACGATCGCCGTTCGTCCCGCCAGTCCGTCGGCCGTGGCTGCTGGTTGCGGCATCGCGCATCTCCCGGTTGACATCGATCCGTGTTCGATCATAACGTACGGACGTCCGTACATTATCGGCGCCGCGAACAGACGGCGGCCACGGAAGCCATCCACCCGGAGGAGACATGAAGAAATCGTTCGTCGCGCTGCTCTTCGCCGCGCTCGCGCCGCTGATCCTGGCGCCCGCGTTCGCCCAGGGCTTTCCCAGCCACCCGCTGCGCCTGATCGTTCCGTATCCCCCGGGTGCGTCGACCGACATTCTCGGACGTGCGGTCGCCGAGAAGATGACGCAGAGCCTCGGGCAGCCGGTGGTCGTCGAGAACAAGGGCGGCGCGAGCGGCAACATCGGTTCGCAGCTCGCCGCCGCTGCCGCACCCGACGGCTATACCTTCATGGTGGGAACCGACGCCACCCACGCGGCGAACTACCACCTCACCGCCTCGCCGCCCTTCCATCCGCTGAAGGATTTCACGCCCCTGACCCTCGCGGTCTCCAATCCGATCGTGCTCGTCGTGCACCCGTCGGTTCCGGCGAAGAACATCGCCGAGCTGGTCGAGTACGTGAAAGCGCGCCCGGACAAGGGCGCCTTCGGCAGCTCCGGCATCGGCTCCCCGCACCATCTCGCCGGCGAGCTGCTCCGACAGATGAGCGGCGCGCCCTTCGTGCACGTCGCGTACCGGGGCGGCGGCCCGGCGATGACCGACGTGCTGGGCGGCCAGATCCCGATGGTCTTCGCGAGCGTCGTCACGGCGCTCCCCCACATCCAGGAAGGCAAGGTGCGCGCGATCGCCGTCACGACGACGAAGCGCTACGTGGGCCTGCCCGACGTGCCGACGATCGCCGAGACGATCCCCGGCTTCGAGATGAACTCCTGGCTCGCATTCTTCGCTCCCGCCGGCCTGTCGCCGGAGCTCACGAAGAAGCTGAACGCCGAGATCGTCAAGGCGCTGGAGGATCCGGCCGTCCACGAGAAAATGAACAAGGGAGGGCTCGTCGTGGTTGCCAGCTCTCCCGAGGAGTTCGCTGCCCAGCAGCGTCGTGACTTCGAGCAGCGCGGCAAGCTGATCCAGAGCGCGGGGATCAAGGCCGAATGAGGACCCCGTTGCCGCTTTCCGGAATCGTCGTCGTCGAGCTCGGTCACAGCATCGCCGGTCCGTTCGCCGGCCAGGTGCTGGCCGACCTCGGGGCCGAGGTCGTGAAGATCGAGAAACCGGATGGCGACGACGCGCGCAAGTGGGGTCCGCCTTTCGTCGACGGCGCGGCCGCCACGTTCCAGTCGGTGAACCGCAACAAGCGTTCGGTCGTCGTCGACCTGCGGGACGAAGCACAGGTGGCGGAGCTCCTCCGCTTCATCGACGAGCGTGCCGACGTCGTGCTGCAGAACATGCGGCCGGGCCAGGTCGACGCGCTCGGCATCGGGGCGCAGGCGCTGCGCGCGCGCAAGCCGTCGCTCGTCTATTGCAACCTGGGCGCGTTCGGCTCGGTCGGTCCGCTGGCGGAGCGTCCCGGCTACGACCCGCTGATGCAGGCCTTCGGCGGGATCATGAGCGTCGTCGGCGAACCGGGCCGCCCGCCGGTGCGCGTGGGTCCGTCGGTGATCGACGCCGGCGCCGCGATGTGGGCGGCGCTCGGCATCGTCGCCGCGTTGCTGCATCGGCGCGAGACGGGCGAGGGGGCGACGGTGGACGTTTCGTTGTTCGAGACCGCGGCGAGCTGGATGACGATGTACGCCGCGCAGTATCTGGCGAGCGGCGAGCTGCCGAAGAAGAACGGCTCGGGCCAGGCCGGTATCGTTCCCTATCGCGCATATCGCACAGCCGACGGCGATCTGGTCGTCGCCGCCGGCAACGATTCGCTCTTCCGGCGCCTTTGCGATGCGATCGGCGAGCCCCAATGGGCCGAGGATCCGCGCTTCGTCGACAACCCGCATCGCGTTCGCAACGCCGACGCGCTCTACGCGTTGCTCGAGAACGTCTTCGCCAGCCGCAGCAACGACGAGTGGATCGGGGTGCTGGACGCCGCCGGCGTGCCGTGCGCCCCGGTGCAGGACGTCGGCGCGATGCTGCGCCACCCGCAGACCGAGGCGCTCGGGATGCTGCAGCGGGTACCGGGCAGTTCGATTCCGCTGATCGGCCTGCCGATCCGTTTCGACGGCGCGCGGCCGCAGCCGCGAAGCGCACCCCCGTCGCTCGGGAGCAGCGACCTGAAGTCGCTTCTCGCACAGCGGAGGCACGAAGCGTGAAACTCGAAGGATCCGGATTGCGGGGGATGCGCGAGCTGCCTTTCTACGAGACGCTGCTGCTCGAGCGTCCGGAAACGCACCTGCTCGTCGTCACGCTGAACCGGCCGCAGGCGCTGAACGCGATCACGACGCAGATGGGGCTCGATCTCGTCGACCTGTGGACCAGACTCGCCGTCGACGCCGCCGACTGTCGCTGCGTCGTGCTGACCGGAGCGGGGGACCGCGCCTTCTGTGCGGGAGGCGACCTGAAGGAACGCCACGGCATGGACGATCTGCGCTGGCGCGCCCAGCACGAGATCTTCGAGCGTGCGTTCCAGACCTTGCTCGAGGTGCCGATTCCCGTCATCGCCGCGATCAACGGCCTGGCATTCGGCGGCGGCCTGGAGACGGCGCTCGGCTGCGACTTCCTCTACGCCGTGCGCACGGCGCGCTTCGCGTTGCCCGAGACGAAGATCGGCATCATCCCGGGCGGCGGCGGAACGCAGACGCTGGCGCGCGCCGTCGGAGAGCGGCGCGCGAAGGAACTGATCTTCCGCGCGGCGCCTTTCGATGCGCAGCAGGCGCTGGAATGGGGCGTCGTCAATCGCCTGAGCGAGCCGGGCTGCGTGCTCGACGACGCGCTGCAGACCGCCCGCGAAATCGCCGCCAACGCGCCGCTGGCCGTCCGGCAGGCGAAGAAGTCGATTCACTGGGGTCTGCAGAGCGACCTCGCCACCGGCTACCGCTTCGAGATCGAGGCGTACAACCGGCTGGTCGGATCGGAAGACCGTCACGAAGGGGTTCGCGCATTCAACGAGAAACGCAAGCCGGAGTTCAAGGGACGATGAGTTCAGAGGCAGCAGCCAACGGCAGGAGCGAAACGAAGCGCGCGGGCGACGGGCGCTGCGCGATGCCCGACGGGATCGACGTGCTCGTGCGGGAGGTCGGTCCGCGCGACGGTCTGCAGACGATCGGTGACTTCCTGCCCACCGAGGAGAAGCTCGACTGGATCCGCCGCGAGGCGGCCGCGGGCGTGCGCGAGATCGAGGTCACCTCCTTCGTGCCGCCGAAGCTGATTCCGCAGTTCGTCGACGCGGAACGCGTCGTCGCCGAGGCGATGAAGATCGACGGCCTCACGGTGCTGGCTCTCGTGCCGAACCTGCGCGGCGCCGAGCGCGGCTTCGCGCTCGGCGTGCACAAGCTCGACTACGTGGTCTCGGTGAGCCGCACGCACAACCTGCGCAACGTCCGCCGCGAGCGCGAGGAGTCGCTCGCCGACTTCCGCCGCATCGTCGCTGCTCGCGACGCCGCCGGTGCCGGGACGATGCTCGCCGCCGGGCTGTCGACCGCGCTCGGGTGCTCCTACGAGGGACCGATCGCCGTCGACGAAGTCCGGCGCTGTGCCGCGGAGCTCGCGGCGGCGGGTGCCGACGAGATCATGGTTGCCGACACGGTCGGCTACGGCGACCCGACGCAGGTGCGCAAGGTGTTCCGCGCGGTGCTCGACGAGGTCGGCGACATTCCCGTGGCCGCGCATTTCCACGACACCCGAGGAACCGGCCTGGCGAACGTCGTCGCGGCGCTCGACTGCGGAATACGCCGCTTCGACGCGTCGCTCGCAGGGCTGGGCGGCTGTCCCTTCGCACCGGGCGCGACGGGGAACATCGTCATGGACGACCTGTGCTTCCTGCTCGATTCGATGGGTCTGCGAACGGGTGTCGATCTCGGGCGGCTGCTGGCCGTTCGCGAAGTGCTCGAGCGCAACCTGCCCGCAGATGAACTGCGCGGCGCGCTCGCACGCGCGGGATTGCCGGTGGGATACGTGCAGGCGGCGCAACGCGCGGGCGTCGGCGTCGACGCTACAGAACGAGATCTTGCGAGTACGAAGCCATGAACGACGAACTGTCCCCGACGCACGCCGTCATCGACCTCGACGAAGACTACCCGGAGATCCGCGAGGGAGTGCGCCGTATCTGCGCCGACTTTCCCGGCGCGTACTGGCGCAAGCTCGACGAGATGGAGGCCTATCCGTCCGAGTTCGTGCGGGCGATGACCGAGGCGGGCTATCTCTCCGCGCTGATTCCCGAGGAATACGGCGGCACCGGGCTGCCGCTGCGCGCGGCCGGCGTGATCCTCGAGGAAGTGCATGCCGGCGGAGGCAACGCATCGGCCACGCATGCGCAGATGTACACGATGGGCACCGTGCTGCGTCACGGAAGCGAGGCGCAGAAGCGTCGCTATCTTCCGGAGATCGCCGCCGGCCGCCTGCGCCTGCAGGCCTTCGGCGTGACCGAGCCGACCACCGGGACCGACACGACGAAGCTCAAGACGCGCGCCGTGCGCGACGGCGACTCGTACGTGATCGACGGCCAGAAGATCTGGACCTCGCGCGCGCTGTATTCCGACCTGATGCTCCTGCTGGCGCGCACGACGCCGCTGGACGAGGTCCGGCGCAAGACCGAAGGGCTGTCGGTGTTTCTCGTCGACATGCGCGCAGCGATCGGGAACGGCATGACGATCCGTCCGATCAAGGCGATGATCAACCACAACACCACCGAAGTGTTCTTCGACGGTCTCCGGATACCCGCCGACAGCCTCATCGGCGAGGAAGGAGGGGGATTTCGCTACATCCTCGACGGCATGAACGCCGAGCGGATCCTCGTCTCGCACGAATCGCTGGGCGACGCGAAATGGTTCGTCCGTACCGCTTCCCGGTACGCGAGCGAGCGCGTCGTCTTCGACCGGCCGATCGGGATGAACCAGGGAATCCAGTTCCCGATCGCGCGGGCCTACGCACAGACCCAGGCGGCCGAGCTGATGCTGCGCAAGGCGGCCGCGCTGTTCGAGGCCGGACGACCTTGCGGGGAAGAAGCCAACCTCTCCAAGCTGCTCAGCTCGGAGGCGGCCTGGGAGGCGGGCGAAGCGTGCATGCAGACGCATGGCGGATTCGCCTATGCACGCGAGTACGACATCGAGCGCAAGTGGCGGGAAGCGCGCGTGCAGCGCACGGCGCCCATCTCGACCAACCTGATCCTGGCGTACATCGCCGAGCACGTGCTCGGCATGCCTCGCTCGTACTGAATCGTGCCCGGTCTCACCGCGAGCCTGGCGGAATTCGTCGCGGCGCTCGATCCCGCCCGCGTTCCGGAGGAAGCGGCGCGCATCGTGCAGCGCGGCCTCGTCGATTGCTTCGGCGTGCTGTTCGCCGGGCGCGACGAGCCGGTCGTCCGGCTCGCCAGGTCGCTCGTCGCCGAAACGGACGCGGGGCCGGCCTGGATTCTCGGCGACCGGGCGCGCTGTTCGGCGCCCGACGCCGCCCTGGTCGATGCCGTCGCGGCGCACGGGCTGGACTATGACGACACGGGGCTCGATGGTCATCCGAGCGCAGTGCTCGTGCCCGCGGTCGTCGCACAATCCGCCCTCGTCGGCGCCGGCGGCGCAGAGTCGATCGCTGCGTACGTCGCAGGCTACGAGACGTGGGCCGAACTCGTCTCGCGCGACGAGGACAGCCATCACGCGAAGGGCTGGCATCCGACGGCGGTATTCGGCACCGTGGCGGCGGCAGCGGCGGGCGCCGCTCTCGCGCAGCTCGACACCTCACGTGCCGCGCACGCCCTGGGCATCGCCGCGTCGATGGCGGCGGGCGTCGTCTCCAACTTCGGCTCGATGACCAAGCCGCTGCAGGTCGGCTTCGCGGCGAGCAACGGGCTCGTCGCGACCGAGCTGGCGCGGCGGGGCGCTACCGCCTCCATCGACGCACTCGAGCATCCGCGCGGGCTTCTCGCGGCGCTCTCGCCCCGCGGGCGCGTGCGTCTGGACGGGCCGATGCGATCGGATGCCTGGCGGATTCTCGAGACCGGGTTGAGCATCAAGCGCTATCCCGTCTGCTACGCGGCGCACCGTGCGGTGGACGCGGCGCTGGCGATGCGCCAGTCGTTGCTTGCGCGCCTGGCCGACGTCGAACGAATCGATGTCGACATCGGCGTGGTGCAGGCGTCGATGCTGCGCTCGCACTCGCCGACGAACGCTTCAGACGCGAAGTTCAGCGTCGAGTTCTCGGTCGCCGCAGCGCTCGTGTTCGGACGACTCGGGCTCGCCGAGCTGACGGACGCGGTGGTGAACGAGCCGCAGGTGCGCGATCTCTCCGCACGGGTCCGCGTGCGGCCGATCGACGAGCGCGATCGGGTGGATCCGTTGTTCGCGCCCTTCGATCGATTGCGGGTGACGCTGCGCGACGGCTCGGTGCTCGCCTCCGCGCCGGTGCATCGGGCGAAGGGCCACGCGACGCTTCCGCTGAGCGACGAAGATCTGCGGCAGAAGTTTTTCGACTGCGCGCGTCGTTCGCTCGATGGCGATCGCGTCGAGCAGTGGTGGGAGGCATTGGCGCGCTTTCCGTCTGCGGGAGTGTCGGCACTGCACGCGATCGCCGAACCGGACGCTGCACGGCTGTAGGATTCTGGACGGACCGGTATGCTTCCTGCCCGGGCAGGCCGGCAACGACGACAACGATCGGGGGGAGGAGGGTAAGTGATGCGCATCCGCAATCAGCGCGACTTCCGGGCGGGCGCGATGTTCGTCGCCATCGGCGTCGCGTTCGCCGCTTTCTCGCAGTCCTACGCGCTCGGCACGCCGGCGCGCATGGGCCCGGGCTTCTTCCCGACGATGCTCGGCGTGCTGCTCGCGCTGCTGGGAGGCGCGATCGTCGTGCGTTCGCTCGCCACCGGCGAGCGCAAGCCGATGGAGAAGGTGCGCTGGCGTGCGCTCGTGCTGATCCTGCTGTCGGTGCTCGTCTTCGCGGCCGGCCTGCCGCGCCTGGGCGTCGTCGTGTCGATCGCATTGCTCGTCGGAATCTCGTCGCTGGCCGCCGAGGACTTTCGCTGGAAGGAGACGCTCGCCTCGATCGTCGTGCTGATCGCGCTGTCGTGGCTCGTCTTCGTCAAGGGACTGGACCTGCAGTTCCCGGTCTGGCCCGTCTTCCTCGTCCATTGAGACGCCCGTGGAACTGCTCGCGAATCTCGGCCTCGGCTTCGCCGCTTCGCTCACCGCCACCAACGTCTTCTACTGCTTCGTCGGCGTTCTGCTGGGCACGCTGATCGGCGTGCTGCCCGGCATCGGGCCGCTGGCGACGATCGCGATGCTGTTGCCGATCACCTACCAGTTCGCCGACCCGACGACCGCGCTGATCATGCTCGCCGGCATCTATTACGGCGCGCAGTACGGCGGCTCGACCACGGCCATCCTGGTGAATCTGCCCGGCGAAGTCTCGTCGGTCGTCACGGTGCTCGACGGCTACCAGATGGCGAGGCAGGGCAGGCCGGGGCCGGCGCTGGCGATCGCGGCGATCGGCTCGTTCTTCGCCGGCACCATTGCCACGCTGCTGATCGCGGCCTTCGCGCCGCCGCTGGCCGAGGTCGCCTTCGAGTTCGGCCCGGCCGAGTATTTCTCGCTGATGGTGCTCGGCCTGATCGCCGCGGTGGTGCTCGCGCACGGCTCGATCCTCAAGGCGCTGGCGATGGTCGTCTTCGGGTTGCTGATCGGCATGGTGGGAACCGACGTCAATTCGGGGGTCGCCCGCTTCTCCTTCGACATTCCCGAACTCACCGACGGCATCGAGCTGGCGGCGATCGCGATGGGCATCTTCGGCTTCGGCGAGATCATCGCGAACCTCGAGCAGGGCGAGGCGCGCGAGGTCTTCACGCGCAAGGTCGGGCGTCTTCTGCCCAGCGGCGCGGAGCTGCGCGCCTCGGCCGCGCCGATCGTGCGCGGCACCGCGCTCGGTTCGTTCCTCGGCCTGCTGCCCGGCGGCGGCGCCGTGCTCTCGTCGTTCACCTCCTACGCGCTGGAGAAGAAGCTCTCGCGCACGCCCGAGCGCTTCGGCAAGGGGGCGATCGAAGGCGTAGCCGGCCCGGAGTCGGCGAACAACGCCGGCGCGCAGACCTCGTTCATCCCGATGCTCACGCTGGGCATCCCGACCACGCCGACGATGGCGCTGATGATCGCGGCGATGATGATCCACAACATCCAGCCCGGTCCGCAGGTGATGACGAGCAACCCGACGCTGTTCTGGGGGCTGGTCACGTCGATGTGGATCGGCAACCTGATGCTGGTGATCCTGAACCTGCCGCTGATCGGGATCTGGATCCGGCTGCTCACCGTGCCCTATCGGCTGCTCTATCCGGCCATCCTGCTGTTCTGCTGCATCGGCGCGTACTCGATCAACAACAACGTCTTCGACGTGTACGTGACGCTGCCCTTCGCGATCCTGGGGTACGTGTTCCGCAAGCTCGACTGCGAGCCGGCGCCGCTGTTGCTCGGCCTGGTGCTGGGCAGCCTGATGGAGGAATACCTGCGCCGCGCGATGACGATCTCGCGCGGCGACTGGTCGGTGTTCGTCACGCGACCGCTGTCGGCGGCGCTGCTGGCGATCGCGGCGGCGCTGCTGCTGGCGGTGCTGCTGCCGGCGATCGCCCGCAAGCGCGAGCAGGCTTTCGCCGAGGAGGAGAGCTGAGAGCGGCGCGTCGCCGCGGCGCGGACGCGCTCAGCGGCCGAGGGTGAAGCGGAACCGGCTCCCGTCGCCCGGCCGCGAATCGGCCCAGATCGTGCCGCCGTGGCGCTGCACGATCTGCTGGACGATCGCCAGCCCGATGCCGGTGCCGGGAACGTCGTCGTCCGGATGCAGTCGCTGGAAAGGGGCGAACAGGCGGTCGGCGTTCGCCGAATCGAAGCCCCTGCCGTTGTCGGCCACGCAATAGACCGTACGCCCGCGCTCGTCGGTTTCCGCGTCGAAGCGGATCGACGCGATCGGTCGCTTCGACGTGTATTTCCACGCGTTCTCGAGCAGGTTCTGCAGCATCAGCCGAAGCAGGCCGGGGTCGCCTTCGACGACGAGCGAAGGCTCGCAGTGCACCTGCGCGGTGCGGGACGGATCCGCGCGCATCAGGTCGCGCACGATGTCCTGCGCGAGCCGGCCCAGGTCGACCGGAACGCGCTGCATGGGTTGCGTGGTCGAGCGCGCGAGCGCCATCAGCGCATCGATCATCCGTTCCATCCGCCCGGTGGCGGCGACGACCCGTCGCAGATGCGACTGCGCGTTCGGATCGAGTTGCGCGGCGTGATCCTCGAGCACGATGCGCGCGAATCCGTCGACGGCGCGCAGCGGCGCGCGAAGGTCGTGCGCGACGCTCCAGGCGAGCACGTCGAGCTGGTGGGCCTGCCGCTCGAGGTCCGCGACTCTCGTGCGCAGGACGTCGCCGGCGTCGGCCGCCTGGCGCAGTCGTTCGGCCTGCGCCGCGTTCGCGTCGAGCACGAGCACGAAGGCGCCGGAACCGTCGTCGAGCGGCTCGAGGCGCGCGATCGCCTCGGTGCGCGCGCCGTAGCGGTCGCGCACGACGAGCGTGCGGCGCAGCGGGCTGCGCTGCGCCAGCGCCTGCTGCAGCTCGTGCACCGCGTCGGCGTCGGCCGCCTCGAGGATCGGCCCGATCGTGCAGAGCCCGTCGCGCGCCCCGCCGGCGCCGGCCAGCGTCTGCGCGGCCGCGTTCATCCAGACGATCGGCGGCGGCCAGGGCGCGCGCGCGACGATGAAGACGCATTGGCTGGCGATGTCGGCCGCCGCCTGCAACGCCGCGTGTCGCGTCGTCGATGCGGCGTCGATCCGGCGCACCGTGCCGCAGTAGCCGAGAAAACTGCCGTCGGCAGCGAAACGCGGTTCGCCGGATTCGATGACGCGGATCGTCCGGCCGTCGGCGCTCGTGCGTTCGACGACGAGGTCGTCGTACGGTCGTCGGGCGGCGAGCGCCTCGAGCGCCGCCTGCCAGGCCTGCGGATCGACCGGCCGGGCCGCGTCCAGGTGCGGGCCGCCGATCGGCGCCCATCGCTCGGCATTCGGCCACGACGGTTCGTACTCGATGCGCTGCACGCGCCCGTCGCGGTCGGTTTCCCAGTATCCGACGCGAGCCTGCCGCCGCACGACGGCGAGCTGGCGATTGCGGTCGACCAGCATCGCCTCGGCCGACTCGTTCAACGCCCCCAGCCGGTTCAGCGCGCCGGCAATCGGTTCGAGGACCGGTGCGCGCGGTCGGGCGCGAAGCCCGCGCTCGCCGATCGCGATGCGGGCCGCAGTCGCGGCCAGGCCGTCGAGCGCTTCTTCGGTGCGTGTCCAGCGCAGCCACGCGACCAGCGCGAAGCCGAGCGCGACGAAGGCGAGCGTGCCGGAGGCGAGCACGGCGAACCAGGGAAAGCCGGCCTCGATCGCCGGATTCGCCGCGGCAGCGTCCGCGCCGAGACGGTCGATCGCGAAGCGGATCGGCTGGAACGACAGGAACGCGGCCAGCACGGCCAGCGCCGCGAAGATCCACGCGCTGTTTCGAGCCGGGCTGACGGGGGCGGGAGAGGACATCTCTATTCGATCAGGCCGTGTCGAAGCGCGTAGGACGCCAGCTCCGCGTTCGTCGAGACGCCGAGCTTCTCGAGCACGCGCGCGCGATAGACGCTGACCGTCTTCGGCGACAGCGTCAGCGCCTCGGCGATCTCGGACAACCGGCGTCCGGAGGCGATCAGCAGCAGCGTCTGCAGTTCGCGGTCGGAGAGCTGCTCGTGACGCGCGCCGCCGCCGCTGCCGGTGACCGTATCGAGCAGCAGTTGCGCGACCTCGGGCGTCAGGTGCTTGCGGCCGGCGGCGACCGTTCGCACCGCTGCGACGATCTCGCGAGGTTCGGTCGTCTTGTTCAGATACGCCATCGCTCCGTTGCGCAGCGCCCGGATCGCATACTGGTCTTCGGGGTACTGCGACAGCACGACGACGCGGGGCGCGTCCTCGTCGCCGGCCAGCGCCTTGAGCACGTCGATTCCGCTGCGGCCCGGCAGGTTCAGGTCGAGCACGAGGACGTCGACCGGCGTCTCGCGCAGCAGGCTGCGCAGCGACGCGTAGTCGCCGGCTTCGCCGACGATCTGGATGTCGCCGCACTCCGCGAGCGTCTCGCGCAGCCCGCGGCGGATCATCGCGTGATCGTCGACCAGCACGACGCGGATCAACGCGCGACCTCCGTTTCGGCAGCGGCGGCCCGGTCGGCGAGCGGCATCGACAGCAGCACGCAGGTGCCGCGTTCGCCCGGCGAGACGTCGATCCATCCGCCCACGCGGCGCGCGCGCTCGGCCAGCCCGCGCAGGCCGAAGGAGTCGGCTTTCGCGAGCGCCTCGGGCGCAAGTCCGACGCCGTCGTCGACGACCTCCAGCGAGAGCTCGCCGGCGCCGACGATCAGGTCGATACGCACGGTGGACGCGTCCGCGTGCCGTGCCACGTTCGTCAGCGACTCCTGCAGCGTGCGGTAGACGGTCATCGCACGGGCGTCGTCGAGTTCGACGGCGGCGACGTTGTGCGAGAACTTCACGTCGGCGCCCGTGGACCGCCGGAACTCGGCGATCTGCCAGTTCATCGCATCGAGCAGGCCCGCGTCGAGCACCGGCGGACGCAGGTTGCGCTGGATGCGTTGCGCCGACTGCATGATGCCGACGACCGTGCGCAGCGCGTGCCGCGCGCGCTCGGCTGACGCCGCATCGCCGTTGCGCTCGATCCACGACAGGTCCAGGCGCAGCGTCGTGAGCATGCCGCCGATGTCGTCGTGGATCTCGCGCGCGATCGCCGCGCGCTCGTCGTCGACCACCGATTGCAGGTGCGCGTACAGCTCGTGCAGCCGCTGCTCGGAATGCGCGAGCGCGCGCGTGGCGCGCTCGCGCTCGCGACGAGCCTGCGCGAGCGACATTGCGTTGAGCAGCGCGGGCGCAAGGCGCGCGAGGCGTCCTTTCACGAGGTAGTCGTCGGCGCCGTTGCGCATCGCCGCCACCGCCGCTTCCTCGCCGAGCGTGCCGGAGACGACGAGGAACGGCAGGATGCGGCCGCTCGCACGCACGAGCTGCAACGCTTCGGTGCCGGAAAAGGCGGGCAGCTGATGGTCGGCGATCACGGCGTCCCATTCGTCCGCTTCGAGCGCGTCGATGAGCTGGGCGCGCGTCTCGATCCGACGGGCGGCGACCGGCAGTCGATCGCGCGACAACGTCGCCACCAGCAACTCGTAATCGAGCTCCGAGTCTTCGAGCACGAGCAGGCGGAACGGCCGCTCCGCAGCGAGCGGTCCGGCGGTGTCGACGTTCAAGGTGCGAGAGCGTGGGGCCGCGACAGCGGAATTGTACGGTCTTCGCGGCGCTGTTCGGCGCATCCGTTTTCGGCGTCGCCGCGACAATCGCTCGGCCCTACAGCCGCAGCGTGTCGTGCCGATAACGGGATAGCAGGCGTCCCGCTCGTTCGGCCGCTGCCTTACCGTCTTGCTTCCCAGTCCGAATGCGCGCCGCTTCCCCCGCCTCGACCCGGCCGGCCTCCATGCCGCCGGCCAGCGGCGATTTCATCATCGACCGCTCCGACTTCGAGCGCGTGCGTACGCTGATCCGCGAGCGCGCCGGCATTCATCTGGGCGTCGCCAAGCAGGCGATGGTCTACAGCCGGCTGTCGCGCCGCCTGCGCGAACTCGGCCACCCGTCCTTTGCGAGCTACCTGCACTGGCTCGAATCCTCCGCCGAGCCGGCGGCTCAGGACGAATGGCAGGAGTTCGTGAACTGCCTGACGACGAACCTCACGGCCTTCTTCCGCGAGGAGCATCACTTCGAGCTGCTTGCCGACGAGCTGCGGCGACGCGCCGGAAAGCGCGTGCACATCTGGTGCAACGCCGCCTCCACCGGCGAGGAGCCCTATTCGCTGGCGATGACCGTGGTCGAGACGCTCGGTGCGGGCGCCAACGTGCACATCACCTGCAGCGACATCAACACGAAGGTGCTCGAGACCGCCGCGCGCGGCGTCTATCCGGCCGACGTACGCGGACTGAGCGTCGAGCGGCTTCGCCGACATTTCCTGCGCGGCACCGGGGGGAACCAGGGCTTCGTCCGTGTGCGTCCCGATCTCGCGCGGCTCGTGTCGTTTCGCCTGCTCAATCTCAGCGACGGCCGCTGGAGGCTCGAAGAGCCGGTCGACATCGTGTTCTGCCGCAACGTCATGATCTATTTCGACGCCGCGATGCAACGCAGTGTTCTCGAACGGATTCACGCGGCGATGTCGCCGGGCGGCTGGCTCTTTGCCGGCCACTCGGAGAACTTCGCCGGCTCGCGCGATCTGTTCCGCGCGCTCGGCAAGACCGTCTACGCGCGCGAGTGACGATGACGCTGCCGCAACGATCGACGCCGACTCCTGCTTCGCACTCCTCGCGGCTCACGCGGCTGCGCGCGGCTGCCCGCCGGCCCGGCGAAGCATCGTTCTTCTGGTACGACTCCCATTTCGGCAACGATGCGGTCAAGGTGCTGCCCGGCGAGTACTTCGTGCACGCCGAGGACATCCTGATCATGACGACGCTCGGCTCGTGCATCGCCGTCTGCCTGTGGGATCGTGAACGGCGCATCGGCGGGCTGAACCATTTCATGCTGCCCCAGGGCGCGAGCAGCGACGGGCGCTACGGATCGTACGCGATGGAGCTGCTGATCAACGAGATGCTGCGCCAGGGCGCCTCGCGCCCCGCGCTGGAGGCGAAGGTGTTCGGCGGCGCACAGGTCGTCGCCGGCATGGAAACGCTGAACGTCGGCGAGCGCAACACGTGGTTCGTGCTCGAGTACCTGCAGACCGAGCGTATTCCGGTCGTCAGCCGCGACGTGCTCGACGTGCATCCGCGCAAGGTCTGCTTCATGCCGGCCAACGGACGCGTCGTCGTCAAGCGGCTGCGGCCGACCAACGCGGCGGCGCTGCTGCAGCAGGACCGTGCCGCGGCGCAGCACGCGCAGCCGGTGGCGAGCACCGGGGGCAGCGTCGATCTCTTCGTCGATGCCGACGCGGGCAGGCGCCAATGAGCACCGCGCCCGCAGTCCGCCGGATCCGCGTGCTCGTCGTCGACGACTCGGCGCTCGTGCGCAGCCTGCTCACGCAGATCATCGACCGCCAGCCCGATCTCGAGTGCGTAGGCGCCGCCGGCGACCCGCTGATCGCGCGCGAGATGATCCGCAGGCTCGATCCGGACGTGCTCACGCTCGACGTCGAGATGCCGCGCATGGACGGGCTCGATTTCCTCGGCCGGCTGATGCGGCTGCGTCCGATGCCGGTCGTCATGGTGTCCACGCTCACCGAACGCGGCGCGGAGGTCACGCTGCAGGCGCTCGAGCTGGGGGCGGTCGATTTCGTCGCCAAGCCGCGCATCGGCGTCGCCGGCGGGCTGGAGGCGCTCGCCGGCGAGATCGTCGAGAAGCTGCGCATCGCGGCGCGCGCGAGGCTGCGGCCCGTGCGAAGGGCGGCGGGCGCCGGCGCGCCGGCGGGCTCGGCGGCGCCGGCGACTTCAGCGGGGTCGGCGACGTCGGCTGCGCCGGCTGCGCACGGCACTGCGCCCGCGCGGTCCGGCGTGGCGCTGCCGCCGCAATTCGCAGCCCGGCGCTGGTTGACCACCGAGAAGCTCGTCTTCATCGGCGCCTCGACCGGGGGCACCGAGGCGACGCGCGAAGTGCTCGTGCAGTTGCCCGCCGACTTCCCCGCGATCCTGGTCACGCAGCACATGCCGGCAGGCTTCACGGCGAGCTACGCGGCGCGCCTGAACTCGCTGTGCCGGATCGCCGTCAAGGAAGCGGTGGACGGCGAGCGCATCCTGCCCGGGCACGCGTACATCGCGCCCGGCGGCCTGCATCTTTCGGTGCAGCGCAGCGGCGCGAACTACGTGGCGCGGGTGGACGACAGCGAGCCGGTGAACCGGCACCGCCCGTCGGTCGAGGTGCTGTTCCGTTCGGCTGCGCGCGTGGTCGGCGCCAACGCGATCGGCGTCATGCTCACCGGGATGGGTGCCGATGGCGCCAGAGCGATGCGCGAGATGCGCGATGCCGGCAGCTGGAACGTTGCGCAGGATGAATCGAGCTGCGTGATCTTCGGAATGCCGCGCGAGGCGATCGCGCACGGCGCAGTGCACGAGGTGCTGCCTCTTTCGGCAATCGCGGCGCGCCTGATCGAACGGATCCGCAGCGGGCGCGCCAGTGCGCCTGCTGCCTTGCAGGCGGAGTGACACGATGGACGACGAACCGACGAGCGGCGCGCTGCCGTTGCCGCTGGTGGCCGATATACAGGAAGGGTTGGTTGCCGCCTGCAACGATCTCGATCGGCTGCGCGACCTCCTCGACGACGCGTTCGGATCGCTGCTGGCGATCCTTCCGCTCGAAGTGGCGCCGCTGGGCGGGGACACGAGAACGGCGGTCACTTCGATGCAGTTCCACGATCTCGGCGTGCAGCTGATCGCGCACACCAGGAAGCGGCTGCAGTTCTGCGCCGACCGGCTTGCGCAGGATGCGTTCGGCTTCGACGAGGACGGCGAAGCGGCGATCGAGCCGGTTCGCCTTCGAGCCAATCCGGTGACCTGCGCCGAGATGGACGCGGGCTCGGTCGAGCTGTTCAGCTGACGGAGAAGGTGCGGGAGAAAAAGACATGCAGACGATTCTCGCTGTGGACGATTCGGTGTCGATGCGGCAGATGGTGTCCTTCACGCTGCGCGGCGCAGGCTTCGACGTCGTCGTCGCGGTCGATGGCCAGGACGCGTGGGACAAGTCGAGCTCGTGCAGCTTCGATCTCGTGCTCACCGACCAGAACATGCCGCGTCTGGACGGGATCGGACTCACGCGCAAGCTGCGGGGGCTGCCGCAGTACCGCTCGACGCCGATCCTCATCCTCACCACCGAGTCGGGCGACGACATGAAGCGCGCCGGCCGCGAGGCGGGGGCCACCGGATGGATGGTCAAGCCCTTCGATCCGGCCAAGCTGGTCGAGGTGATCCGCAAGGTCATGCCCGATTCGGGGAACCGGCAATGAGCGGGACGACTTCGACGCCGGGCGGCGGCTCGCTCGACCTCAGCCAGTTCTTCCAGGTCTTCTTCGAGGAGGCCGCCGAGAATCTCGAGCGCATGGAGCAGCTCCTGCTCGGGATCGACCTGCAGGCGGCCGACGACGAGACGCTGAATGCGATCTTCCGTTGTGCGCATTCGGTGAAGGGAGGCGCCGCGACTTTCGGCTTCTCCGATCTCGCCGATCTGACCCACGACATGGAGACGCTGCTCGACCGGCTGCGCCGTCGCGAGCTGGTGCCCAGCGTCGCGATGGTCGACGTGCTGCTGCAATCGGGCGACGCGATGCGCGCGCACCTGGACCGCTACCGATCCGGCGCCGAGGGGAACGGCGTCGACGACGCGGGGGTGCGCGCGAGCCTGCGTTCGCTCGCCGAAGGCGGGCAGGCGAAGGCGGCGACGCCGGTCGCGACACCGGCCGCAGCGCCTGTGGCGGCGCCGCTTCCCGACGCCGCCGGCACGAAGGAAGTCGACGCGCCGGTCGCCGCGGCCGAGCCGCGCGTGCTCGAGCTCGTGGTCGGGCCTCTCGAAGCGCCCGAGCAGGCCGACCAGCTGTTCGAGCTGTTCCGCGAGATCGAGGATCTCGGGACGATCGAGCGGCTCGATGCGGGACAGGCGGCCGAAGGAATCCGGCGCTTCCGCGTGCACACCACGAGCTCCGACGCCGATCTGCTGGATCTGTTCACTTTTCACGTCGACCGCGAACGGGTGCGGCTGCAGCCGATCTCCGACGGCTACGGCTTTCACGAGGGCGCACCCGGCGCTCCGGCGCCGCAGGCGGCAACCGTCGATCCGCAGCCGTTCGCCCCCGGCGCCGAAGCGACCTTGCCCGATGCGAGCGATGCCGACTTCGCCGGCGCGCGCGGCGCCGGGCCGGCGCCGGCGGAGCTCACCGTCGATCGGCGTGCGCCGGCCGGCGCCCAGGCCGCGCGCGCCGCGGCCAGCGAGGCGTCGACGCTGCGCGTGTCGGTCGACAAGGTCGATCAGCTGATCAATCTGGTCGGCGAGCTGGTGATCACGCAGGCGATGCTCGCGCAGAACAGCGCGCGCCGGGATGCCGCCGCGCAGGAGCAGATGGCGGCGGGTCTGGCCGACCTCGAGCGCAACACGCGCAACCTGCAGGAATCGGTGATGTCGATCCGCATGATCCCGATGTCGGTCGTCTTCAACCGCTTCCCCCGGATGCTGCGCGATCTGGCCGGCCGCCTCGGCAAGAAGGTGGATTTCGTCACGCGCGGCGAAGCGACCGAACTCGACAAGGGAGTCGTCGAGAAGATCATCGACCCGCTCACGCACCTGGTGCGCAACAGCTGCGACCACGGGATCGAGCTGCCGCACGAGCGCGCGGCCAGCGGCAAGGCCGAGACCGGGACGATCTCGCTGGCGGCGTCGCACCAGGGCGGCTCGATCGTCATCGAAGTGTGCGACGACGGCCGCGGCCTTTCGCGCGCGCGTCTGCTGGCCAAGGCGCGCGAGCGCGGCATCGAGGTCTCCGACGCGATGCCCGACGCCGACGTGTGGAACCTCGTCTTCGCGCCGGGCTTTTCGACGGCCGACGCGGTCACCGACGTCTCCGGGCGCGGCGTCGGCATGGACGTCGTGAAGAAGAACATCGTCGCGCTCGGCGGCACGGTCGAGATCGACTCGTGCGAAGGGCGCGGCATGAGCGTGAAGGTGCGTCTGCCGCTCACGCTCGCGATCATGGACGGAATGAGCGTCGCCGTCGGTCGCGACTGCTACATCGTCCCGCTCGCGTCGGTGGTCGAATCGTTCCAGATGCGCGATGCGACGGTGCGCACGATCGGCGGCGGCGGGCGCGTCGTGCAGGTGCGCGACGAATACCTGCCGGTGGTCGACCTGAAGCAGGTCTTCGCGGTGCCGGCGCACGGCGCGCCGGCCGAGATGCCGATCATGGTCGTCGTCGAGAGCGAGGGCCGGCGCGCCGCGCTCGTCGTCGACGCGCTCGTCGGCCAGCAGCAGGTGGTCGTGAAGAACCTGGAGACGAACTACCGGCGCGTCGACGGCATCTCCGGCGCGACGATACTCGGCGACGGGCGCGTCGCGCTGATCCTCGACGTCGGCTCGCTCGCGCGCCGTGCAAGCGAGCTGCGCGGGGCGTCCCAATGGGTGCATTGAGCCCGCACATTTTCCCCTGAAAGAAAGGAAGACATCCGATGAACGCCACAGTCGCGATCCCATCCGTCCAGAACGTTGCGCACGGCGCGGCGGGAGAGGGCGAAGCCGCGTCCCGCATCCGCGAGTTCCTCGCGTTCAAGCTCGGCAACGAGGAATACGGGATCGACATCCTGCGCGTGCAGGAGATCCGGTCGTACGAGGAGCCCACGCGCCTGGCGAACGTTCCCGAGTTCATCAAGGGCGTGGTCAACCTGCGCGGCGTCATCGTGCCGATCGTCGACATGCGGCTGAAGTTCAGGCTGGACGAAGCGAAATACGACCACTTCACCGTCGTCATCGTCCTGAACATCGGTTCGCGCGTCGTCGGCATGGTGGTCGATTCGGTGTCCGACGTGATCACGCTGACGCCCGAGCAGCTGCGTCCGGTACCCGAATTCGCCTCCAGCGTCGATGCCGACCACCTGCTCGCGATCGGGGCGATCGACGACCGGATGCTGATCCTGGTCGACATCGAGAAGCTGATGACGAGCGCCGACATGGGGCTCGTCGAGCCCGCCATTCAGTAAGAGCAAGCCCGCCGCCCTCGTCCGGGAGAACGTGATGTCCTGGCTGCACCGGATCCGCCTCTGGCAGAAGTTCCTCGTGCTCGGCGCGCTCGCGCTGGTCATGATGGCGCTGCCCACCTCGCTGTACCTGCTTCGCGTCGCCGACGACGTCCGCACCGCCGAGCGCCATGTCGACGGTGCCGCATACGCGATCGCGCTGCAGAAGGTGATCCAGCGCGCCCAGATCCACCGCGCCGTCGTAGCCGGGTCGCTCGGCTCCGAGGCTTCGCTCTCCGCGTTGTGGCAGGACGACAACGAGGCGCTGAAGTCGCGGCGGCCGGCCGCGCGCACCGCGCTCGTCGAGTCGATCGAAGCGTTCGAGGCGCGTCTGGCACAGGCCCCGCTTTCGTCGGCGCTCACCGCGGTGTGGCAGGAGGGGCAGCAGCGCTGGGCCTCGCTCGATCGGGCGCTCGCCTCGGGCGAGCTGAAGTCCGCCGAGAGAAGCACGCGGCTGCACATCGAGTGGATCGGTTCCCTGCTCGCGCTCTCCGGGCAGATGCTCGAGGAGTTCGGCCTGACGCTCGCGCCGGAGCGCGACAGCAATGCACTCGTCGACGCATCGTTGCTGCACGTGCCTCTCGCCGCCGAGGCGCTGGGCCGGATCCGCGCATTCGGCACGATCGCGCTCGTCGAGAAGAGTCTGTCGTACGACGGCCGCGCGGCGCTCACCGCGATGAGAGAGCGGGTCGACGAGCGCCTGGCCGAAGCGCAGCACAGCCTGGCGATCGCCTATGCCGCCGACCCGGCGCTGAAGGGCCAGCTCGACGGCGTCGTTTCCGCCATGAAGGACAAGGTGCGGGCCACGCTCGCCGTCGTCGACCAGCGCCTGATCGGCGCGCAGCAGCTCGATCTGCCGAGCGACGAGTACCTGCGGGAGATCACTTCGACGATCGACAGCCTGTACGCCTTCGACGAGGCGGCGACGGCGGCCCTTTCCGCGCTGTTCGATGCGCGCGCCGCCGAGCTGCGCCGCACCGCGTTCGTCGTGGTCGGCGTGCTGTTGGCGATTCTCGCTGCGTCGTTGGCGCTGATGATCGTCTTCGTCCGCAGCCTGACGGTTCCGATGGACGAAGCCGTGTCGATGGCACGTTCGATCGCCGAGGGGAATCTCGATGTGACGCTGCGCCCCCGGGGCGACAACGAGATCGGTCAGCTCGTCCAGGCGCTGGTCGCGATGAAGGAGCGGATCGGCGAGGTGGTTGCCGAGGTGCGCCGGCATGCGGAAGGCGTCGCCGCGGCGAGCGCGCAGATCGCGCAGGGCAACTCCGACCTCTCGTCGCGCACCGAGCAGCAGGCGAGCACGCTCGAGGAGACCGCCGCATCGATGGAGGAACTCAGCACGACCGTGCAGCAGAACGCCGACAACGCGCACCGCGCCGACGAGCTCGCGCGCGGGGCGAGCGGGGTCGCCGTCTCGGGCGGGAAGGTCGTCGGCGAGGTCGTCGACACGATGAAGGAGATCAACGAGAGCTCGCGGCGCATCGCCGACATCATCAACGTGATCGACGGTATCGCCTTCCAGACCAACATCCTCGCCCTGAATGCGGCGGTCGAGGCCGCGCGTGCCGGGGAGCAGGGACGGGGCTTCGCCGTGGTCGCCGGCGAGGTGCGCAATCTCGCGCAGCGCTCGGCCGACGCAGCGCGCGAGATCAAGGGGTTGATCGGAGCCAGCGTCGAGCGCGTCGAGCGCGGCACGAAGCTGGTCGACCGCGCCGGCGCGACGATGCAGGACGTGGTCGCATCGATCCGCAGCGTCACCGACCTGATGGGCGAGATCAGCAGCGCGAGCTCCCAGCAGAGCGCCGGCGTGTCGCAGGTGAACGAAGCGGTGAGCCAGATGGACCAGGCGACGCAGCACAACGCAGCGCTCGTCGAGGAGAGCGCGGCGGCCTCGGCGAGCCTCGAGATGCAGGCGCAGGAACTGCTGCGCGCGGTCGCCGTCTTCCGTCTCGACGCGGACGCGTCGCCGCTGCACGCTGGCCGTCCGGCCGCGGCGTCCTTCGCCGGCCCGCCTGCAGATGCGGCCGCGATCGGCGTCGAACGCCGGGGACCGGACCGCGCGACGAACGTCTCGCGCCTTCCGGCGCGCACGGCGGCTGCCGACGGCGAGCACGCGATGCGCAACGACGACGCCACGGCCGACGAATCCCCTCGTGCAATGCGCGCCTGAAAGAGGAAAACGATGCCCCGAACCGACCTGAGATTCCTGATCGTCGACGATTTCTCGACGATGCGAAGGATCGTGCGCAGCCTGCTCAAGGAGATGGGCTACCAGAACGCCGACGAAGCCGAGGACGGCCAGGCGGCGATGGCCAAGCTGCGCTCGCAGCCCTTCGATTTCGTCGTGTCCGACATCAACATGCCGAACATGAACGGCTTCGAGCTGCTGCAGGCCATCAAGGCGGACGACGCACTCAAGCACCTGCCGGTGCTGATGGTCACCGCCGAAGCACGCAAGGAAGACATCGTGCAGGCCGCGCAGAGCGGCGCCGCCGGCTACATCGTCAAGCCCTTCACCAAGGCGACGCTCGAAGAGAAGATCGGCAAGATCATGCAGCGCTACGCCGCGGCATGAGCCCGGCGTCCGGCACAACAACGAGAACGAAGAAGCGGAGCGAAGAACCCTCATGAACCATGCGCGAACCGAGAGCCGGCCGGCCGTCGAGCCGGAAGTCGTTGCCGAGATCGCCTCGCAGGTGTTCCAGCAGCTCGGCCACCTCACGCGCGAGCTGCACGACTCGCTGCAGGAGGTGAGCGTGATGTCGCGGCTGCAGAGCGCGGTCAGCGGACTGCCCGACGCGCGCAGCCGGCTCGACTACATCGCGCGCAAGACGGGCGAAGCGGCCGACAGGGTGCTCAACTCGGTGGATCAGGCCAAGCTCGAGAACACGCGGGCCGGCGAATCGACGCGCCGCATCGCCGAGTCGATCCAGGTCGACCCGGTGCGCGCGGTCGCCAGCGGCGCGCTGCTCGGCTTCGTGCAGGAGATCGACGAGGCGATGCAGCGCGTGGACCGGCACCTCACCGACATCATGATCGCGCAGGACTTCCACGACCTGACGGGGCAGGTGGTCGCGAAGGTCGTCGCGCTGGCGAGCGATCTCGAGGACAACCTCGTGCGGCTGCTCGTCCAGGTCGCGCCCGCGACCGTTTCGGGCCCGGCCGACGCCGAGGCGCTCGCCGGACCGGTCGTCGATGAGCGCGCTCCGGACGTCGTCTCCAGCCAGGGCGAGGTAGACGACCTGCTCGCCAGTCTCGGGTTCTGAACGGCGCCGGAGGCTCGAGCGTGCGCGAGAGGATTCGCGTCGACCGACTCGAGATCGGCATGTACGTCGAGTCGCTGTGCGGGAAATGGATCGATCATCCTTTCTGGCGCACGCGCTTCCTGATTCGCGACGAGCGCGAGCTGGCGTCGCTGCGCGCCAGCGGCGTGGCCGAGTGCTGGATCGATCGGTCGAAGGGCGTTGCCTGCCCCGTCCGCCCGGCTGAAACCGCTTCGCAGGCCGCGCACGACGGCGCCGGCGAAGTCGCGGAGGCCGAAGCCGGCGGCCCCGGCGAGCCGGCGGGCGGCACCCCGGGCGACGAGCCCGCTGCGCGCGTGCGCTACGAGGAAGAAGTCGAGCGTGCTGCGGTCGTCTGCGCGCAGGCCGCGCGCGCCACGCAGTCGCTGTTTCGCGAGGCGCGGCTCGGCCGCGCGATCGAGCTCGAGCGCTGCGCCGAGGTTGCGCAGCAGATCGCGGAATCGGCCACGCGGCATCCGGCGGCGCTCGTCTCGCTGGCGCGCGTGCGCACGCACCACACCTACACCTTCATGCATTCGGTGGCCGTCTGCGCGCTGATGACCTCGCTGGCGCGGCAGCTCGGCTTCGACGAAGCGGCAACCCGCGATGCCGCGCTGGCGGGGCTGCTGCACGACATCGGCAAGGCCGGCATCGGGCTGGAGATCCTCGACAAGCCCGGCAGGCTCGTCGACGAGGAGTTCGTCACGATCAAGAGGCACTCCGAGATCGGATACCGGATGCTGTGCGACAACTCGGCGACGAACGAGGTGGTGCTGCTCGCGTGCCTGCATCACCACGAGCGTTTCGACGGCAACGGCTATCCGGCCGGCCTTGCCGGCGAGGCGATCCCCTACGCTGCACGGCTGAACGCGGTATGCGACGTCTACGATGCGATCACGTCGGCGCGCCCGTACAAGCAGGCGTGGGATCCCGCCGAGTCGATCGCGAAGATGGCTGCGTGGACGAAGGCCGGGCAGTTCGATCCCGCGGTGTTCCGCGCTTTCGTCAACATGCTCGGCATCTATCCGGTCGGTTCGCTCGTGCGGATGAAGTCCGAGCGGCTCGCCATCGTCGTCGACCAGAATCCGCGCCTTCCGGCGCAGCCCTGCGTCAAGGTGTTCTGGTCAGCGCGCAGTTCGGTTCCCGTGCGCCTCGAGCGCATCGACCTGTCGGCCCCCGGCGTCGCAGACCGCATCGTCGCGCGCGAGTCGAACGCGCAGTGGGGCTTCCGGCACCTGCCCCAGCTGCTGATCGGCGAGGAGACGTACCGCAGGTTCGCGGGGGCGTAGCTCGGTTCGCCCTCAGTTAGCCCTCAGTTCGCTTTCAGCTCGCCCACGCCACCAGCAGGCGCTCGATCAGCAGCGCGAAGGGCTGCTGCATCAGCGGCATGGCCAGCGTGAGCAGAACGAGCCCTGAGCCGATCGTCACGGGAAAGCCGATCGCGAAGATGTTCAGCTGCGGTGCGATCCGCGAGACGACGCCCAGGCCGAGGTTGACGAACAGCAGCAGCGCCATGAACGGCAGCGCGATCATCACGCCGAGCTCGAAGACGCCGGCACCGAGCGGGGCCGGCTGCATCCGTCCGATCCAGTCGCCGAGCATCGTCGCCGGGGGGACCACGTCGAAGCTGTGCACGACGGCGGCCACGAGCAGCACCGGCCCGTTGATCGCGATGAAGGCCCACAACGACAGCGTGTTGAGCAGGCGGCTGACACCGTTGACCTGGCCGCTGTCCGGATCGAAGAAGCCCGCGAACGAAAGGCCCATCTGCAGGCCGATCGTCTCGCCCGCCACTTCGACCGCGGCGAGCACGACGCGCGCGACGAAGCCGATCGCGAAGCCGACCAGCGCCTCGCCCGCCACCGCGAGCCAGCCGGCGGGCGACGCGATGTCGAGCGCCGCGGCGGGCGGGATCAATGGCGCGACGAGCGCGGCGACGGCGAGCGAGACCGCAACGCGAAGGCGTACCGGCACCGAGCGCTGCGAGAGGATCGGCGCGCTGGTGAACAGCCCGAGCACGCGGAAGAACGGAAGCAGCAGCGCGCCGAGCCAGGCGAGCAGCTGCGTCTCGCCGACCGTGATCACGGCACCGGCGAGCCGAGGATGGCCGTCGGAATTCCGACGAGGACGCGCTGCAGGTAGTCGACGAGCAGCGCGAGCATCCACGGCCCCGCGATCATCAGCGTAACGGCGATCGCGACCAGCTTGGGCAGGAACGACAGCGTCGCTTCGTTGATCTGCGTGAGCGCCTGCAGGACGCTGACGACCAGCCCCACCGCCAGCGCGGCGAGCAGCACCGGCGCGGCCGCCGCGAGGAGGATCTCGAGTCCCTGGCGGCCGAAGCCGAGCACCGATTCGGGCGTCATTGCGGCGTCACCCGAAGCTGGTCACGAGCGAGCCGATGAGCAGGTTCCAGCCGTCGGCGAGCACGAACAGGATCAGCTTGAAGGGCAGCGCGACCAGCACCGGCGAGAGCATCATCATCCCCATCGACATCAGCACGCTGGCGACGATCAGGTCGATCAGCAGGAACGGCACGAAGACCATGAAGCCGATCTGGAACGCCGTCTTCAGCTCGCTGATGACGAAGGCGGGGATCACGATGCGCATCGGCAGCGCCTCGTCGTCCGACGCCGGCTCGTAGCGCGCGATGCGCGCGAAGAGCGAGACGTCGGTCTCGCGCGTCTGGCGCAGCATGAACTCGCGCAGCGGCGCGCTGCCGCTGGCGAGCGCCTGCTCCATGTTCATCCGCTGCTCCGACCAGGGTTTGTACGCGTCGGCATAGAGGCGGTCGAAGGTCGGCCCCATCACGAAGAAGGTGAGGAAGAGCGCGATGCCGACGAGCACCTGGTTCGGCGGGCTGGACTGCAGGCCGAGCGCCTGGCGCACGAGCGAGAGCACGATGATGATGCGGGTGAAGCTCGTCATCAGCAGCAGCATCGCCGGCAGGAACGACAGCGCGGAGAAGAGCAGCATCGTCTCTACCGGCACCGAATACGTGGTGCCGGTGGGGCCGCTCGAGCTGTTCAGGGTGAGCAGCCCCTGCTGCGCCTGTGCGGCGGAGGCGGCGAGCAGCAGGGCCGCCGCGAAGACGCGACGTGCGCCTGCGAGCGCCGCGTCGCGTACGCGCGCGGCGGCGGCTTCAGCGGTTGCGGGTCGCACGATGCGAGATGGAGCGAAGAACGTCGCCGAAGCCGGTACCCGCGACCGGCAAGGCCTCGGGATCGATGTCGGCCGGGGCCTCGTCGAGTTCGGCGAGAGTGGTGATCGACTGCGCGGTGATGCCGACGACGAGCCATTTGCGATCGGCGCGCACCAGCGCGATGCGTTCGCGCGCGCCGACCGGAACCGCCGCGACGATGCCGAGTGCCGCGCCGCGCGCGCCTGGCGACGCGGGGCCGCGGCGCACGAGCCACGCAGCCAGCGGCAGCGCGCCGAGGATCAGCGCGAGCGCGACGAGCGACGGCCACGTGGAGGTCATCGGCTCAGCCGCGGTTGATCCGGCGCACCCGCTCGTTCGGGGTGACGATGTCGGTGAGCCGGATGCCGAACTTGTCGTTGACGACGACGACTTCGCCCTGCGCGATCAGGCAGCCGTTGACGAGAACGTCCATCGGTTCGCCGGCGAGCGCGTCGAGCTCGATCACCGAGCCCTGCGCGAGCTGCAGGATGTGCTTGATCGGAATCCGCGTGCGCCCGAGCTCCACGGTGAGCTGCACCGGGATGTCGAGGATCATGTCGATGTCGTTGCGCGCATCGCTCGTCGTGCCCGACAGCCGCGGAAAGAGCTGCGATGCGTCGCCCGCGCTCTCCACCGTGGTCACGCCGGCGGACGCGCTGGCGCTCGCGGCGTGCGCAGCAGCCGAGCCGTTCTGCTCGGCGAGCGCTGCCGCCCATTCGTCGTCGACGGCGTTCGCCGCTGCGTGCGGGTTATCGGTCGTCATGCGCAACTCCGGGTTCGTCCTGGCCGGTGAGAAAGGATTGCACCTTGATCGCGTAGCGTCCGCTGGAGACGCCGTAGCGGCATTCGAAGACCGAGACGCCGTCGACTTTCGCCACCAGCGTCTCGTTCAGGTCGAGTTCGATGAAGTCGCCCGCTTTCAGATCGATCAGGTCGGCGACGCTCGCGCGCGCGTGGCCGAGCTCGGCCACCAGCTCGACCTCGGCCGACTGGATCTGCTGCGAGAGCTTGACGACCCAGCGACGGTCGCTCGTATGCGAGTCGCCGGCGAGCGTCGAGTACAGCGTCTCGCGGATCGGCTCGAGCGTCGAGTACGGAATGCACAGGTGCATCGCGCCGCCGACGTTGCCGATCTCGAGATCGAAGCGGGCGGTGACCACGATCTCCGAGGGCGTCGCGATGTTCGCGAACTGGGGCTGCATCTCCGAGCGCGTGTACTCGAGCTCGATCGGATAGACGCCCGACCACGCCTTGCGGTACTCGCCGCAGACCACCTCGAGCATGCGCTCGATGATCCGCTGCTCGGTGGCCGAGAAGTCGCGCCCCTCGATGCGCGAATGCACGCGTCCGTCGCCGCCGAACAGCGAGTCGACGATCGCGAAGACCAGCTGCGGCTCGCAGATCAGCAGGCCGGCGCCGCGCAGCGGCTTGATCTGCATGATGTTGATGTTGGTGGGCACTACGACGTCGCGCAGGAACGCCGAGTACTTCTGCACCTTCACCGGCCCGACCGAGATCTCCGGGTTGCGGCGCATGAAGTTGAACAGCCCCACGCGCAGGTTGCGCGCGAAGCGCTCGTGCACCAGCTCGAGCGTGGGCATGCGCCCGCGGACGATTCGTTCCTGCGTCGCGAGATCGTAGGGCCGGATGCCGACGGCCGATTCGCTGCCGTCCGTCTCGGGCGCGTCGCTCGAGCCTTCGAGCAGCGCGTCGACTTCGTCCTGCGAGAGGAATTGTCCCGCCATCATCGTTCGTGCTCCGCGGCCCGCCTCGTCCCGCTCACTGGACGATGAAATGCGAGAAGTGCACGGCGGCGATCGGCTTCGGCCGATCGGCGTCTTTCGAGCCGGACCAGCCGAGCTCGGCGGCCGTGCTGTCGGCGATCTGCGCGGCGAGCTGCTTCTTTCCGTCGAGCGTGAGCAGCTCTTCGCTCTTCTTCGACGACAGCAGCAGCAGCACCGAATTGCGCACCGACGGCATCACGGCGCGCAATGCCTTGTCGACGTGCTCGTCGGCGACCTCGAGGGTCACCCCGACCTGCGCGAAACGCTCGCCGCCTTCGTCGGCCAGGTTCACGGTGAACTGTTCGAGCGAGACGAAGATCGGCTCGCGTTTCTTCGCCGGCGCCTCGGCCTGTGCGGCGTCGGCGCCGCCGAGGAACCGCGTGGCGGCGACTCCGCCCCCGGCGAGCGCGACCGCCACTATGGCGATCAGCGTCCATTTCTTTCCCCGGCTCGCGCGCGGGGCTACGGTTGCTGCTGCGGACGCTGCTTCGGACATCGGTGCTCCGGCTGGAATCGATCTGTCGGTTCGCGCGGACCCTTCAGGCCCGACGCGACGGAGTCGATTCTCGGCCGTGGAGCCGCGCTGCAAAGCGCGATAAGAGAGGTCGCCGCGGCGCTATTCGCGTCGCGTCGTCAGGCGTAGACGTCGAGCAGGCTGCGGCGCAGCGCGATGCGCCGTGCGTCGCCGGCGGCGTCGCGTCCGTCGGTGGCCGGGGCGGCGCCGCTGCGCGAGAGACCGCCGTCGGCGCTCGCGCCCGCATTCCCGTCCGCGCCGGCTTCGGCGTGCGCGCCTCCGTCGGAGACGCTGGTGTCGCCGAGCGTCAGCCCGCGTTCGGCGAGCAGATCCTTCAGGATCGGCAGCGACTGTTCGATCGCCTGGCGTGTCTCGGGTTGCACGGCCGAGAACGCGACGCGCGTCGATTCGCCGCTCAGCGTGAGCTCGATGCGCACCGGCCCGAGATCGGGCGGCTGCAGCTGGATCTCCGCGCGTTCGATGCCGGCGGCGCCGAGCATCGCGACCTCGGCCGCGAAGTGGGCAGGAAATGCGGCTGCGTGCAGCGGTGTCGCGATCGCGGCGGCGTGCAGGGTCGGCGCGTGCGTCGGCGCGTGCGCGGATGGCGCCGATGCACCGCGCGGCGATTCGAAAAGACCGGCGCCGCTCGCCGAGGCGGCGCGCGCCTGAGCCAGCTGTGCAGCGAAATCGTGCGACGCGCGCGCGGCGGCGGCATCGGAGGAGGATGCAGCGGAGGCGTTGCCGGCGGAGTCGACCGAAGCATCGGCGCCGAAGAGGGTCGACGCCGGCGCGTCGTTCGTGCCCGCGTCGACCGCATCGGCGTCGGCGCCTGCGTCCGCGCTTGCCTTCGTCGTTGCCGCGAGCGGTGCATTGCGCCCTTCGGACTGCGTGGCGCCGAGCGAGGCGGCGCGCAACGCCGCGTCTTGCGCGGACGCGAGCGCGTCGCCGTCCGCAGCGGCGGCGGATGCCGGCGTATCGCCGCCCGCTACGGCCGCGGGGACCGGCTCGGCAACCGATGCGGGAACCGGCGCGTGAATCGCGATCGACCCGGCATCGGCCGAGGCGAGCAACGCGGCCACCGCGTCGGTGTCCATGGCGGAGTCGTCGCGCGCTGCGGCTTTCGCGTCGTCCGGAGTTTCGGTCTCGGGATCGTCCCGCGCTTCGGCTTCGGCGGCCCGCTCCAGTGCGCGCGACATCGTCGTGCCGAAGCGTTCGCCCGGCGCGCGCGAGGCGTCGCCCGGCGTCTTCGATGCGCGTGCTTCGCCGGCCGGACGAGCGCTGCCGGCGGCGAGCGCATCGCGCAGTACGCCTCGATCGGCCGGCGTTCGTGGCGAGGCAGGATTGGTCGTCATTTCTCTCCTCCGTTGCGTCGCGTGGCGCTGCGAGCGGCGATTTCGTCGGTTTCGCGCTGCGCGATGCGTTCGCGCCGGCGCACGTCGGCCTCGTCGCGCCGCGCCTGCAGGGTGCGGAATGCGAGCAGCCGCTGCTGGCGCTCGACGAGCTCGGCGCGGCGTCGTTCGATGGCCTCCTGCAGCCCGCTGCGCACCCGCGTCTGCTCGTCGATCGCGCCGTCGAGCCTGCGGGCGAAGCGCTCGCGCACGCGCAGCAGGGCAGGGGCGATCTCGACACGTTGCGCCGCGGCGCGCGCCTGCTCGTCGCGGTACGACGACAGCGTGTCGAGCGTGCGCTGCGCGGCTTCGGCGTCGCGATGCGCGCCTGCCACGCGCAGCGCCGCGTCGTCGCGCACGCGCTGCGCCTGCTCGATCAGCGTATTCAATGCGCGCCGCTTCATGCGGCCGCAGGATCGAGGAGCGCCGCGAGCGCGGCGCCGGCCGAGGCGAGATCGCAGCGCTCGGCCAGATCCTGCTGCAGGAAGCGCTGCATCGCCGGGTGCAATGCGATCGCGCGATCCGTCTCGGCATCGGTTCCGGGCACGTACGCCCCGACCGAGATCAGGTCGCGGCTGCGCTGGTACTGCGACCAGAGCGACTTGAAGCGGCGCGCGTTCGCCTGCGCGGCAGGCGTCGTCACGCTCGTCATCACGCGCGAGATCGACTGTTCGATGTCGATCGCCGGATAGTGCCCCGCATCGGCGAGCAGGCGGCTGAGCACGAAGTGCCCGTCCAGGTGCGAGCGCGCCGAATCGGCGACCGGATCGTGCGGATCGTCGCCCTCGGCGAGCACGGTGTAGAAGGCCGTGATCGAGCCGACGCCGTTGGCGCCGTTTCCGGTACGCTCGATCAGCAGCGGCATGCGCGCGAACACCGACGGCGGATAGCCCTTGGTGGCCGGCGGCTCGCCGATCGCCAGCGCCACTTCGCGCGCGGCCATCGCGTAGCGCGTGAGCGAATCCATCAGCAGCAGCACGTGTCGTCCCCGGTCGCGAAAATGCTCGGCGATCGCCGTCGCGTAGACCGCTCCCTGCATGCGCGCCAGCGGCGGCGAATCACCGGGGGCGGCGACGACGACCGAGCGGCGCAGTCCCTCGGCGCCGAGGATGTCGTCGATGAATTCCTTCACTTCGCGGCCGCGCTCGCCGATCAGCCCGACGACGATCACGTCGGCCGAGGTGTAGCGGGCCATCATGCCGAGCAGCACGCTCTTGCCCAGGCCCGCTCCGGCGAACAGTCCGAGCCGCTGGCCGCGGCCGACGGTGAGCATCGCGTTGATTGCGCGCACGCCGGTGTCGAGCGGCTGGCGCACCGGCTCGCGCTCCATCGCGTTGATCGGACGCGCGTTGACCGGTCGCATCGCGACATCGGCGAGCGAACCGCGCTTGTCGAGCGGTGCGCCGCCGGCGTCGATGACGCGGCCGAGCAGGCCGTCGCCGATCGGCAGCTGGCGCATCCGGTCGATCGCGCGGCGTCGCGGATGCGAGAGCGCGTGCAATCGCGCGGCGCGTACCGGCGACTCCACCGGCGTCACGAGCGCGCCCGGCGACAGGCCGAGCGTTTCGCCGGTGGGCATCAGGAACAGGCGGTCTTCGGAGAAGCCGACCACCTCGGCTTCGACCGGGACTGCGTCGTGCGCATCGTCGCTTTGCGAGACGAGGCACAGGCTCCCCACCGGAAGGCGCAGCCCCGAGGCCTCGAGAACGAGTCCTGCCGCGCGCACCAGCCGGCCCTGCACCGCGAAGGGCGCCGCCGACGACAGCAGCGCGCGCTGGTTCGCGAACAGCGCCGCCCACTCCGGCGCGAGGATCACGTGTGGCCGCCTTCGGCGGGCGTGCCGACCACGCCGACCGCGCCGGCTGCGTCGCCCGCGGCGCCGGCGCGATCGGCGAACCCGAGCGCCGCCAGCGTGCGCCGCCAGCGCGTCTCGACGGTCGCGTCGACGCGAGCGCGCGGCGTTTCGATGCGGCAGCCGCCGGCGGCGATCGATGCGTCGGCGACGATCTCGCAGTTCGCGTTCGCCAGGCGCGCACCGAGCTCGTCGCGAACGAGCGCGGCGTCGGATGGATTCAGGTGCAGGTGCATGCGCACCGATTCGTCGACGACGCTGGCGAGCGCTTCCTGCACGACGGGAACGATCGTCTCCGGGCGCAGCGCGGGGGTCGCGCGAAGCGCGTGCCGTGCGATCTCGATCGCGAGCGCGACGACGTCGTCGGCGGCTTCGCGTTCGATCGCCTGCATCCGCTGCGCGAAGGCGGCGACGAGCGACTCGATCCGCTGCGCGAGCGCGCCGCCGGCCGCCTTCTGCGCGGCTTCGTGCTCGGCCTGCGCATGCGCGATGCCGGCCTGGAAGCCGCGCTGGAATCCGTCGGACAGCCCCGACTTGCGTCCGGCCGCGTAGTCCGGCGCCGTCGCCGACGAAGGAGCGCGTCTCGTCTCGTCGTGGCGACCGGCGCCGGAGGCGAGCGTTCCCATCGGGAACGGCGCATAGCCGTCCAGCCGCTCGGAAGCGATGATCCGGCTCGTTCCGCGCGCCTCAAACGAAGGCATCTTCGCCTCCGCCGCCCAGCACGATCTGCCCCTCGTCGGCCAGGCGGCGCACCGTCTTGAGGATTTCCTTCTGCTCGGTCTCGACCTCCGAGAGCCGCACCGGACCCTTCGATTCGAGATCCTCGCGCATCGTTTCGGCGGCGCGCTGGCTCATGTTGCGGAAGATCCGTTCGCGCAGCTCGGCGTCGGCTCCCTTGAGCGCGACGATCAGCGACTCGTTCGCGATCTCGCGCAGCAACAGCTGGATCGCACGGTCGTCCAGGCGGTTCAGGTCGTCGAAGGTGAACATCTGGTCGGCGATGCGCTGCGCCAGGTCGGCGTCGTGCTCGCGGATCGCATCGAGCACGGCCGTCTCGTTCGAGCCGCCGAAGAAGTTCATGATCTCGGCGGCCGCTTTCGTCCCGCCCAGTTTCTTGCGCTTGAGCTTCTCGCCGCCGGCCAGCACCTTCGTCAGCACGTCGTTGAGCTCGCGCAGCGCATTCGGCTGGATGCCGTCCAGGGTGGCGATGCGCAGCATCACGTCGTGGCGCAGCCGTTCGGCGAGGTGCATCAGCACCGCGGAGGCCTGGTCGCGCTCGAGGTGAACGAGGATCGACGCGATGATCTGCGGATGCTCGTTGCGGATCAGCTCGGCCACCGACTGCGGGTCCATCCACTTCATGCTCTCGATGCCCGAGACGTCGCCGCCCTGCAGGATGCGCTCGATCAGCAGCCCCGCCTTGTCGTCGCCCAGGGCACGGCGCAGCACCGCGCGGATGTATTCGTCGGTATCGGCGACGAGCGTGCTCAGGTCGCCGGCGTCGTTCTGGAAGCGCGCGAGCACCGAGTGCAGCCGCTCGCGGCTGGTGGCGCGCGTTCGCGACATCGTCTCGCCGATCTTCTGCACTTCCTTCGGCGCTAGGTGCCGGAACACCTCGGCGGCGGCGTCCTCGCCGAGCGCCATCAGCAGGATCGCCGCGTCGGCCAGTCCCTGTTCGCTCATCGCGCGAAGGCTCCTTCTTCGTTCATCGCGCGTGCGCTCCCGCTTCGTTCATCGCGGCAATGCGCTCACGCGCCCTTCGACTCGGCACTGACCCAGCTGCGCACGACGTTGGCCACCGTCGACGGGTTCTCGCGAGCGGTCTTGAGGATGTCCTCCTGGCGCGAGGCGGACGGCAGCGCCTTCGGCGCGGACGCCGGCTCGGGCAGCTGCAGCGGATCGTCGACCTGCGCGGCGATCGCGTGCGCGCGCGGCTGCGCACGGGCGGCGGCCTTCAGGGCGGGGCGGATAAACGCGAAGATCACGATCAGCGCGAGCGCGACCAGGCCGAGCTGCTTGCCCAGGTCGCGTGCGAGCGCGAGGTTGTCGGGCTGGCGCCACAACGGCAGCTCGACCTCCTTCGCCACCTCGATCTCGGTGAAGGGCGCGTTCACGACGTTGATCGAGTCGCCCCGCTCGGACACGAAGCCGATCGCCTCGCGCACGAGCGACTGCACGTTCTGCAGCTCCTCGGCGGTCAGGGGAGTGCGCGTCACCTTGCCGTCGGCATCGACCGAGCGCCGATGGTCGACGACGACGGCCGCGCTCAGCCGCTTGATCGTGCCGGTGGCGTTGCGCGTGACGCGTACCGTCTTGTCGACTTCGTAGTTCGTCACCGATTCGCGGCGCGCGTTTGCGGGGGGCGTGCCGTCGGCGCCGGCCGCCGCGCCGGCGGCGCGCGTGGCCTGTGCCGGCCCGTTCACCGGCGCCGTCGTCGCCTGCGGAGGCTGGTTCGACAGCGCGCCGGGGACGCCCTGTCCGAGCGCGGCGTCGCCGGTGGGCGCCTCGACTTTCTGCTGGCTGCGCACCGCGGCGGGCTCGTTGCCCTGGTTCGGCCGGTACTGCTCGGCGGTCGACTCGCTCTGCGTGAAGTCGATGTCGGCGGTGACCTGTGCGCGCACGTTGCCCGCCCCGACGATCGGCTCGACGATGTCGAGCACGCGCTGGTTCAGCGTCGACTCGATGCTGCGCAGGTAGTTCAGCTGCGTGGCGTCGAGACCGTTCGCCGCGACGTCGCTGTCGGACGACAGCAGCGCGCCGCTCTGGTCGATGACGCTCACCTGCTTCGGCGAGAGGTTCGGCACCGACGCCGCCACCAGGTGCACGATACCGGCCACCTGCGCGCGGTCGATCTGCCGGCCCGGATGCAGCGACAGGAGCACCGACGCCGACGGCTTCTGCTGTTCGCGCAGGAAGCCGTTCTGCGTGGGCAGCGCCAGATGCACGCGCGCGCTCTGCACGGCGGCGATCGACTGGATCGAGCGTGCAAGCTCGCCCTCGAGCCCGCGCTGGAAGTTCAGCCGCTCCTGGAACTGCGTGACGCCGAATTTCTGGTTCTCGAGCAGCTCGAAGCCGACGGTGCCGCCGCGCGGCAGCCCCTGCGAGGCGAGCTTCAGGCGCGCATCGTGCACGCGGTCTTCCGGAACGAGGATCGCCGCGCCGCCGGGGGCGAAGCGGTACGGCACGTTCATCTGCGTGAGCGCCGCGATGATCGCGCCGCCGTCCTTGTCCGTCGTGTTCGCGAAGAGCACGCGCCAGTCGGGCTCGCGCGACCACAGCACCGCGACGGCGAGGATCGCGACCAGCGCGGCGACACCGGCGGCGGCCATCCACTTGCGCTTCGGCGGGATGGCGGCGAACGCGGACAGCGGGGCGGCGGGTGTAGTCAGGCTTCGGGCAGCGGCTTCCATGGCGCGCAGTATCGGGCGAGGCGGCGCGAACTCGAGCGCGAATAAGCGGGCGCCGATGCCGCTATTTCGCGTCCCGGGCGTGGGCGGTCGGGGTCAAGATGCGTTCGTCGCTGCCGAGGGAGTTCGACGACGATGGACGTACGCTTTCCCGCCTTCCAGAACCTGCTCACGACCGCGACGTCGGGTTCGACGGGCGTGGCCGGCGTCGGCGCGCGCGGATCGATCGGCTCGCCGACGGGCGCGACCGGCGGGAGCGAATCGACGGCCTCGTTCTCCGGCGCGCTGACCGACGCGCTTCAGGGCGTGAGCCGGCTGCAGGAAGACAGCGCCGCGCTGCAACGCCGCTTCCTGATGGGCGACGAAGGCGCAAGCCTCGAGCGCACGATGATGGCGATGCAGAAGTCGCAGGTGGCGTTCCAGGCGGCGCTTACCGTGCGCAACCGGCTGGTGTCGGCATATACGGACATCATGAACATGCCGGTGTGAGGTCAGACGCCGCGCCGGGATAGGTGCAGCGTAAATCGGCGTCGCTCGCCATCCGATCGGATCATTGGTTCCGACGGCACATCGGCTCTGATCGGACAAATGTCCTATCGACAGAAACGCCGCGGGTCGGCGATAAGAACGGATCGTTCGTTGTTCGACTATCGCACTAAGTGGTATATTATTTGCCGCGGGTATTTCGCACCCGAACCTTCACCCGCTGGATGGTGAAGGCCGGCGTTGCGGACAACGCACTACTTGAAGCAGTCAGCGAGATGGCACAGGGCCTCGTCGACGCCGAGTTGGGCGGCCACGTAGTGAAGAAGCGCGTTGCATTACCGGGTCGCGGCAAGCGCGGTGGCGCCAGAACCATCGTGGCGACGAACCACGGGCGGTGCTGGTTCTTCCTGTACGGATTTGCCAAGAACGAGCGAGCCGACATCGACAAGAACGAGTTGGAGGCGCTTCAGCAAGTGGCGGCAGAACTGATCGGGTTCGACGATCACCGACTGGCAATTGCGCTGGCTGCGGGCGAGATCATGGAGGTTTGTCGTGACCACGACCAGACGTAAGAGCCGCGTTCTAAGCGAGATGCATGAGACCGCCTGCGGTCTTCACGGCGCCGGACTTATCGACAGGCGACGCATGAGCGAGTTCGATGCGTTGTGTCACATCGACGTGCATGAGATGCCTCCGCAACAGATCAAGGCGCTGCGAGAAGGAGTTCGATTGAGTCAGGCAGTGTTCGCAGCAGTGCTCAATACCAGCGTATCGACCGTGCAGAAGTGGGAAGTCGGCGACAAGAAGCCGAGCGGTCCATCGCTCAAACTCCTTGATCTGCTCAAGCGAAAGGGTCTGGACGCGTTGCTTTGACGTGGTACCGATGAGCGCGTGCGGCGGTGCGTCTGGTAGGCGCACTACTCCCGCCGCAGCCGCTTCTCGATGTCGATCACGTACATCTGCACGCGCCGCAGCACGTCGCTGGGCATCGCGTGGAAAGCGAAGGCCACGCGCCGTGCGCCTTCGAGCGCCGGATCCTCGTAGACGCCGCGCACCACCAGCTCGCACGGAATCACGAGCGTGTCCGCCGCCTCGATCCGGCTGTGGCGCCAGATGCGCCCGCGCGAGGGCGCCGGCTCCTCGTCCGACATCCGGATCGACAGTCCGCCCGCGCTGAGATCGATCAGCGGGTGGCGCAGCTCGCGTCCCGCGCCCAGACGCTGCACGCAATGCGCGTCGTCCCCGGCGGGCGGGCGCACGCGGAATGCGTCGCGGCGCTGCAGCCGATAGACCTCGGCGGGCACCGGCGTGCGCAGAGTCGTCCAGGCGGACTCCGCGGCCGACGCGGGAGAGTCCGTCGCAGGCGGCGCCGGCCCTTCCTCCAGCGTCAGCGGCTCGAGGCGGAACTGCGTCTTCACGTTCTCCGGAAACGACACGCCCGTCGCGAAGCGCGCTTCGCGCAGCGCCTGCGCACTGCGCGCCTGGCCCGAAGCATCGAACTCGACGCCGTCGGTGTCGACGTGAACGATGCGCGTGACGAGCGCATCGTCGATGCGGTCTTCCGGGTAGAGCGTGACGAGCGCGCGCCGCGTCATCAGTTCGCGCAGCACCGCGCGAACGGCGAAGGCGCCTTCGATGCGGAATTGCGGCTCCAGCGCATCGGGTGCGTCGGGGCCGATCGGCGAGTGGGCTTCGTGCGGCATTTGGGATCGACGAGCGCCGGATCATTTCCGCTCGTCGGGGCGCTGTCAAGCGCCGCGGACGGTGTCGCGGTCAGAGAGGGCGGTTTCGTGCGTCGTGCCGGCCGCCGTCGAACATCGAGTCGAGCCAGCCGCTGACGGGGTCGGAGAGCCGGCGCAGGTCGGCGTCGACGGCCACCAGGCGCTTGAGGATCCGAAGCCGTTCACGGCGCTGCTCCGCGTCGAGCGTATCGGGGCCGCCGGCGCGCGCGACGCCGTCGGCGAGCGTGCGGATCGTCGAACCGAGGTCGCCGACGCGTGCCCAGTTGCCCGCGCGACCCGCCTCCAGCATCTCGAGCGCGACGAACTCGATCTGGCGATAGCGATCGATCAGCGGCAGCGAGCGAAGCGCGGCCGGCTTGCGGGGGGGCCGGCTGCGTGCGCGCATGCGGCGGCGGCGATCGTTCACGCCGCGGGCAGCGCCGCGCCACGCGCAGCCGCGGAAACGGGCGCAGCCGCCGCCCCGCCGGCAGCGGAGCCGCGCACCTGCGAGGCGATGCGTTTCCAGGCGTCGCGCAACTGATCGAGCATGCCGCTCACCTCGGCGTATTTCGCGTCGTCGTTCGACAGGTTTGCCTGGAGCAGCCGATGGGTCATGTACTGGTAGAGCGATTTCAGGTTTACGGCGAGCTCGCCGCCGCGGGGATCGAGCGAAGCTTTCAGGCCCTCGTCGAGGATGCGCACGGCGCGACCGGTGGCTTCGCCCTTGGCCGGAATGCGTCCGTCGCGCAGCGCGCTTCGCGCCTGGGCGATCGCGTCGGCGGCGCCGTCGAGCAGCATCTCGATGAGCTTGTGCGGGTCGGCCTGCGCCACGGAAGTCTCCAGATCGAGGTTGCGATACGAGGAGGCGTAAGCGGTGGAAGCGAAACTGCGAGGGGAGGCGAACATGCGGCGGCGTCCTTGCGATGACCGATGTTTCCGTTATCGGCCGTTCGTCGCCCGTCTTGATGCGCCCGGCCCGCGGAAATCCGCGGACCGCGTCCCGCGTCTCAGTTCTGCGAGCTGTTGTTCAGGTTGTTCAGCAATCCTTCCACGCCGGCGAAGGATCCGGTGATGCGCGACAGATTCGCATCCAGCGCGGTGTATTGGCGGGTCAGGCGCTTCTGGATGTCGGCAAGCCTTGCTTCCATGCGCTCCTGTTCCTTTTCCGCGCTGCGTTGGCGCGCCTTCAGCGATTCGGTGGCGCTCGGCACCGTTCCTTCCGGATCGAGCAGCTGGCCGATGCGCTCCACGAACCGATGCGCGAGGCCCTTTTCCTCGGATGCGCTGCCGATCGCGCCAAAGAACGAACGCAGCTTGTCGGGCGAGGCGAGTGCCGTCGTGATCTTCGATTCGTTGACGGCGAGGGAGCCGTCGCGCTGCAGCTCGATGCCGATCGAGTTCAGGCTGTTCGGCGATCCGTCTCCGATCGTCGTGCGAAGGAGGTCGCGCATCTGCTGCTGCACGCGTACGGCGATCTGGTTGCCCTGCAGCGGACCGGCCGTCTTCGTCGAGGCGTCGTAGCGCGTCTGGTCGGCGATCAGCTTGTTCAGATCGTTGTAGGCCTTGACGAATGCGTCGAGCGATGCGCGCATCGCCTTCGCGTCGCTGGAGACACCGATGTCGATCGGTGCGGCCGTCTGTCGCTTCAGCTCGAGCGTGACGTTCTCGATCACTCCCTCGAGGCGATTGCCGGCGGCCGAGACGACGAGTCCGTCGATCCTGACCGAGGCGTCGCTCGCGGTCTGCGTGCGCTGCATGCCGCTGCCGGAGACCGGGTCGTGCGCGAGCGCCGACAGGCCGGTGGCCCCCGGATCGTCGGCGGCGATGGCGAAGGCCTGCGCGGCGCCGGTCTCGGCGCTGCGCAGCATCAGGCGTTGACCGGAGCCGTCCGCCACGAGCGACGCCGTGACGCCGGCATTTGCCGCGTTGATCGCGTCGCGCACCTGCGCGAGCGTCGAGCCCGCGGCGATCGTGATCGACGTTTCGGGGCGTTTCGGATCCGCGGTGAAGTTCGTGCCGGCGGGGTCCAGCGCTCCCATCTGGATGCGCAGCGTGCCCGAGCCGACGACCGCGTCGGCCGACGCGTAGGGCGAGCTTGCCAGCGTCTGTCGGCCGGCGAGGGAGAGCACCTCGATCGAGTACGAGCCGGCGATCGCGCCGCTGCCCGCGGTTGCCTTCACGTAACTCTCGTCGCTGCTCGTCGCGCTGGCTGCCTTCCAGGTCTCGTTGCGTGCGAGATTGCGCGCGGCGTCCTGGAAGGTGGAGAGCGCGGACTGCATCTTCCCCCACGCAGAGAGCTGGGTCTGGATTCCCGAGAGCCTGGTCTCGATGGCCTGCATCGGCCGCTGCTCGATCTGCATCAGTTGGGAAACGATGCTGGCGACGTCGATGTTCGATGTGCCGCTGATGGTGGCCATGAGGCGACTCCTGCTGGAAGGACGGGCCGTGCGAGCCGGCGGGAGCCTGCGGCGCGGTCGTCGATGGGGAACTCTACGGGCTGTGGACGGCGGCGAACGGCCGATCAACGGCAAACGGCCGGCGCTTATCGGCGCCGGCCGTTTGCGTTCGGACGGGAAAGCGGGGCGGCCGCTGAGGAGGCCTCACCGTCTCGCCCCGTTCTCCGATCAGCGCAGCAGCGACAGGACGTTCTGCGGCACCGCGTTGGCCTGCGAGAGCATCGCCATGCCGGCCTGCTGCAGGACCTGCGCTCGAGACAGGTTCGCGGTTTCGGAGGCGAAGTCGGTGTCCATGATGCGGCCGCGTGCGGCTGCCTGGTTCTCCACGTTCACCTGCAGGGTCGCGATGGCCGACTCGAAGCGGTTCTGCACGGCACCGTAGGTCGCGCGCTGCGAGTTGACGTAATCGAGCGTCTTGTCGATGTCGGCGATCGCGTTGCGGGCGGCCGTTGCTCCGGTCGTTCCGCTCCCGGCGATCGTCGACGTGGTCGTCACCGTCTTGAGAGCGACCTGCGCAGTTCCGAGGGTCGCGCCGCTCGTGCCGGCGCTGCCGCCGGTGAGGTTGGCGCCCGCGACTTCGATCTGATCCAGCGTCGACGTTCCGGCGCCTACCTGGAAGGTGAGCGACGCGCTTCCGGAGAACAGCGCGGTGCCGTTGAATTTCGTGCCCTGGAGCACCCGGTCGATTTCCTTCTGGAGCTCGCCGAACTCCTTGTTGAGGCTGGCGCGATCGTCGGAGCTGTTCGTCGCGTTGGCCGACTGCACGGCCAGTTCCCGCATGCGCTGGAGCATGTCGCCGACCTTGCCCAGCGCGCCTTCCGCGGTCTGTGCCAGGGAGATGCCGTCGTTGGCATTGCGGATCGCGACGTTCATTCCGCGCACCTGCGCGTTCATCCGCTCGGCGATCGCCAGGCCGGCCGCGTCGTCCTTCGCGCTGTTCACGCGCAGACCGGACGACAGCCGCTGAATGGAAGTGGCCAACGCGTTCTGCGTGGTGCTCAGGTTCCGCTGCGCGTTGAGCGAGATGACGTTCGTGTTGATTTGAGCCATTTGCCGAACTCCTGCCGTGATCGTGAAGTTTTCGTTCGGCGGGGTTGCGGCCTCGCCGGGATTGCGGGGATGTCCCCGGTCCCTGCGTTATCGGCGGTCCCGGCAGCGACTTTAGAAACGGCGCAGGGGCCTTCAAGAAGCGGCTCGAAACCGCGCCTGTTCAGGCGACCACGGAGCCCCGACCCGGCGGATGATCGGCACGACCGCACCGCTGCCCACTCTGGAGGAAAGGCCGTGTACGTGACGGAAGGTGACCGGCAACGGTTGTCCCTCATCGATCAGCTGCTGCGCGAACAGCGTCACGAAGAGCTCGAGCGCGTGGTCGGCGAGCTGTTCGATCACGGTTTGCTGAACACCGCATCGCTCGATGCGGCGCGCGCCTTGAATCTCGCGCCGACGGTAATCCTGCTCGCTACGCTGGGCGTGGAGAACCTGCCGGCTCCCGGCGACTGCGCAACCTGGCTGGAAACGTATCGATCACTCGGCAGGAAAGCCGAGACCGAAGGCTTTCGCCGTCTTCCGCAAGGGCTGCCGATCAGGTGGGTCGTGCGCAATCTGATGGCCGACGGCGCCCCGGAGACCAGGTCGCTGAGTCGATGCAAGGGCAAGCCCCGCGCGTGGGTGTCGGCCTTCGAGCTCGCCGTCGATCAGCGCCGCTTCGATCTGGTGGAGCACCTGACCGCGCACCGGCTCGCGCAAAAAGCTTCCGCCGAGGAGTGGCTGCTCGTCGTTCGCATGCTGATGGAACGTCGTCCGCTGCTGGAGACGTATCGCGACACCGCGCCGCTGGCCCGGAGCATCGAGCGCATCCGCAAGGGCCTGCCCGCCGTTCCCGCTACCGCGGTCGCCCGCAGCGCGCTCGCGGCCCACGCTGCGCAGTATTTCCTGCAGTCGGGAGAATACGCGCAGGCCATCGTCGCAGGCGGGCTCGCGACGGCACCCTCCCACCGTTGGCTGCGGGCGGTTACGCTCGCGGAAGCTCACTGCCACGCCGGCGACCTGCCGCGCTGCATCGAGTGGGCCGACGAGGCGCTGAGCGTGGCGGGGCTGGCGCATCAGCAGGAGGAGTTCAGGCAGGCGCGCGAAACGGCCGAACTGCGGAAACAGTTCAATCCGCCCTTCGATCCGGTCGCCGCCGCCCGGGCGCTGGTGGCGCTGCAGGAGACGCTCGAGCCCCGCGGTCACAAGGCGTTCCTGGTGTCGGGGACCTTGCTGGGTTACGCGCGAGAGGGGCAACTGCTCGCGCACGACAAGGACATCGACGTCGGTGTCGTCGAATGGGAGAGCCAGTTCGACGTCGTCCTGGCGCTGCTCGAGAGCGGGCAGTTCGCGGTGGATACGCGCACCCTGCGCGGCGAGCAGACCTATCACATCCCCACCAAGCATCTGCCCACCAATACCGACATCGACGTCTTCATCTATCACCCCGAGGACGGCAAGCTGGTCACCGGCGTGCAGAGCAGGTTCGGCTATCTGCAGAAATTCGCGTTCAGTCCTTTCCGCCTGCGGCCGGTCGATTTTCTCGGCATCCGGATCGACGTGCCCGACGACGTGGACCGGAACCTGAGCGAGAACTTCGGCAACTGGCGCGTCCCGGATCCCGACTACATCTCGCATCTGGAATCGCCGTCCACGACCGACGTGGGAGGCGTGGTGTATCAGCTGGTGGGCCGCCTGACCTGCCTGAGCGCCGTCCGCCAGGCCAAGCCGGAGAGGCTTCGCCGCGCGCTGCACCTGCTGGATCGGCACAGGGATCGGGCCTGTGGCATGAGCCCGGCGCTGATCGAGGACCTGCACAAGCTGAGCCGCGCGCTCGACGACGATCGATCGGAACCCGCGCCGCTGCAGAAGGAGGCGATGCCGTGCTGAAACAGACCGCGTTCGTCCTGCTGGCCGGCGGCAACGGAACCCGGCTCGGCGCTCACGTGCCCAAGCAGTTCGTCCGCGTGGCGGGGAAGACCGTGCTGGAGCACAGCTACGCTTGCCTGTCGGGCTTTGCGCCGCAGTCGCGGATCGTGATCACGGTGCCCGCCGATTCGCTGGCTTTCGTGTCCGATCTGTTCCGCGGCAGCCCGGCCGAGATCATCGTCGGCGGCGCTTCGCGCCAGGAATCGGCGTGGGCAGCGCTGCGTCACCTGAAGGCCGCGGCACCGGACTACGTCGTGTTGCACGACGCCGCGCGCCCGTTTCTGGATCACCAGATCCTGCACGACGTCATCGACGCGCTGCGCAGCTGCGATGCCGTCGATGTCGCGATCAAGACCGCCGACACGATCATCGTCGAGCGCGACGGTTTCGTTCAGAGCATTCCGAAGCGTGAGCGCCTGTATCGCGGCCAGACGCCGCAGGGTTTCCGGTATTCGTCGCTGCTGCGCTGCTACGAAGAGCTGGGGGTCGAACGGCTGGCCGAGTTCACCGACGACTGCGGCATCTATCTGGCGTGCAACCCGCTGGATCGGGTGCGCATCGTCCAGGGCAGCGCCGAGAACATCAAGATCACCGATGCGGCGGACCTGATCCTGGCCGACGAGCTGTTCCGCATCCGCCAGCAGCGGCTCACCCCGCACCTGAACGGCCTGGACCTGCAGGGCCGCCACGCGCTGGTCTTCGGCGGCAGCATGGGGATCGGCAAGGCCGTCGTGCGGGTGCTCGAAGAGGCCGGCTGCACGGTGAGGAGCCTGTCGCGCAGCAGCGGCTGCGACGTGGCCGATCACGGCCAGGTAGCCGCCGCCGTGTCCGATGCGCAACGTACGTGGGGCCGCATCGACCACGTGGTCAACGCCGTCGGTCTGCTGATGAAAGGCACGCTGGCCAGCCAGGCGCCCGAAGACGTGGCGCGGCAGGTCTCGGTCAACCTGCTGGGCGCGCTCAACATCGTGCAGTGCAGCCACGCGCCGCTCAAGGCCTCGCAGGGCATGCTGCTGAATTTTTCGTCGTCGTCGTTCACGCGCGGCCGAGCGGAATACGCGGCCTACTCCGCGTGCAAGGCTGGCGTGGTCAACCTGACCCAGGCGCTGGCCGACGAATGGACGCCCGACGGGATTCGGGTGAACTGCATCGTTCCGGGACGCACCGACACCGCCATGCGCCGCAGCAACTTCGCCGGCGAGAACAGCCGAACCCTGCTCAGTCCCTACGAGGTCGCGCTCGTCGCGGCCAAGCTGATGAGCACCAACGATACAGGAGTCATTGCCCGTGTCTGATCCATCGTCGATGTCCGCCGTCGAAGTACCCGCGTCGCCGTCTCCCGAGGCTTGCCCGGTGTGCGCCACGTCGACCGAAAGCGTCGAGTTCGTCTGCGAGGTCAGTCCTTACGTGGGCAAGAACCAGCGCGGCACACGCTGCCTCGGTTGCGGATTGCTGCGCTTTCCGGAGAACGTCGGCCATTTCAACGTTCGGCCCACCCCGGGCTGCGAGAGTGATCTGAGAAGCTTTCGCAACGCGAACGACGAACGGCCGGGACGTGAATTTCACATGGCTCAAATGGGCCTCGAAATGCTCGATCGGGCCGATGCCCGTGTGATCTTTTTCGGCGCCGGGCTCAATACCGACTGGCAGTGGCTGCAGCGCGTTCATCCGCGGGTTCGCACCACGCTCGTCGATCTCGAAAACCTGCAGGGGGTGCCCAACTTCGAGGAGATTTCCCGGGCGACTCCGGCAGACATCGTCGTTGCCTCGGAAGTGATCGAGCATTTTTCCGATCCGGTTGCGCATTTCCAGTCGCTGTTCCGGTTGCTCGAGGACGACGGCATCCTGATCTGCAGCTCCAACATCTACGACGGTACCGACATCCGCCGTCACATGTACCCCTTCGTGCCCGGCCACGTCGCCTACTGGACACCGCTGTCCCTGATACAGATGGCGGCCAGCGCGCGTTGCTTCGTGGATTTCCGGACCCCGGAGATCGGACTGACACGCGGTGGGCCGCGCAAGAAGTACGTCCTCTTCTATCGCCAGGCGGAGACGGCCTTCCGCGTGAGCCTGTACTTCGGCACGCGCATGTTCGCCCCGTCGGAGCCGTTGTAGGAACTCTTCCTATCTGTTACGGAATTCTTCCGTCCTGCGCTGCCTCCCTTTTCCGATTCAAGAACCCCCGCCCGCGGCCGACACTGGCGCCACGGTCGAAAACGAACGAAGACCGCGCGCCGCCGCCGCCGGCGCGACGCCGAAGAACGACAGGGGTAACGGGAATGCAGAACGAACAACGCGAACAACGGTGGATGTCGGAGATCCGCGAGACGAATCTCTCGTACCTCATCCTCGCCCAGCGCCTGATCCGCGAAGATCGCGCGCAGGCGCTGTACCGGCTGGGCATCTCCGAGGAAGTGGCCGAACTGCTCGATGCGCTCGCCCCCAGCCAGCTGCTGCGCATCGCCACCGGCAACCAGCTGATGTGCCGCTTCCGCTTCGACGACGAGACGATCTGGTCGCTGCTCGCCGACCACGCGCGCACTACCGAGCATGACGAGGGCAGCGCGCGCCGCCTGCACGCCAGCATCCTGATGGCCGGCAACTTTGCCGAGGCGCAGCCGTGAGCGTGGGCGAAGCGACGAACGCCGTGCGGCGCAGCCTGCTCGAGGACAATCGCCAGGTTGCACGCGCGATCGAGATGATCGAACTCGGCGCGCGGCTGCAGATGCTGCAGTCCGAAACCGAGCTGCCGTACGAGCGGCTGCTGCGCCTGTACAAGGAAGTGGCCGGGCGCTCGCCGTCGAAGGGGCAGCTGCCGTTCTCCACCGACTGGTTCGTCGCCTGGCAGCCGAACATCCACGCGTCGCTCTTCTACAACCTCTACGGCTACCTGCTGAAAACGAGTCCGCTCGACGACGTCGAGGCGATCGTCAAGGCGTACAGGCTCTACGCGGCCGAGATCGACTCGCTCGGCGTGGAGCCGCTGCTGTCGATCACGCGCGCCTGGCGGCTCGTCCGCTTCGTCGACGCCGGGATGCTCGCGACGACGAGATGCAGCCGCTGCGGCGGGCATTTCGTCACGCACCCGCACGAGATCGAGCGCAACTACGTCTGCGGGCTGTGCGCGCCGCCGGCGCGCGCGGGCAAGGGGCGGCGCAGCGGGGCGATTCACTGATTCAGTGGTATTAGGGCGTCACCGCCAGCCGGTTCAGAACGGTCGAGCGGATCGCTTCGACCGCGCTCTGCGCCAGATCGAGGTCTTCGACGGTCTCGGCTCTCGCCAGCAGGAATTCGAACAGGCGATCGAGGTCGGCTTCGGCTTCGATGCTGAAGCGAACCTGGAAGTTCATTTGCTCAGCTGTTTTCGCCGGGCATCCACTTTCGCCTGCAGTCTCGCGAGAACCTCGTCGGCGGGCACCGACGACCCCATGCGTTGGTAGCGCTCCCAGGCCGCTTCGCCGCGTTCCTGGAAGCGCATCTGCGCCCGCCGGAATTCCACGGCGCTGCGTACGGACGCCTCGACGAACCCGGAGAGCGTTTCCCCCCGTTGCAGCACGGCTTCGAGTTCGGCGCGCAGTTCGGGGTCCACGCGCACCTGAGGGATGACGGCGGTCTTCATGACGAGGATTGTATTGCTTTCGCGTTGCATCGTTCGCGACCGTCGACACGCCGCGAATGCGTTCGTTGGAGGAATCGAGATTCGCCCTTCTTGCGTCCAGCCGTCGACGTGGTACCGTGTGGTCTAGTCAACAGGCTGGTTGGTTGGAGTTCCAGATGCGAGAAGTCGGTGCTTTCGAGGCGAAGAGCAAGCTCGGAATGCTGCTCGATCGCGTCGAGCGGGGGGAAGAAATCCTCATCACGCGCAGAGGGCGGGCCGTTGCGCGGCTGGTGCCGGCCGAGTCCGGATTCGACCGCATTCGTGCGCAGCGCGCGGTCGACGGCATCCTGCAGACGAGAAGAGGCGTCAGCCTCGGCGGAATTTCGATCAAGGAGCTGGTGAACGAAGGCCGTCCATGACCTTCGTGCTCGACAGTTCCGTCGCTCTGTCATGGTGCTTCGAGGACGAGCGTACCGACGCAGGCGACGAAACGCTGAGACGCGTCGCGACATCGGGCGCCGTTGCGCCTGTCCTCTGGCCGCTGGAGGTGTTGAACGGCCTGGCGATGGCGGAACGCCGGCGTCGTCTCGATTCGGCGACGCGGCAACGCTTCGCCGGCTTTCTGCGCGACCTGCCGGTCTCGATCGATACGGAGGCGCCCGCGCTGGCGTGGGACGTGATCGCCGAGCTGGCGGCACGTTTCCATCTCACCGTCTACGACGCCGCGTATCTCGAGCTGGCGCGCCGCCTGGCGCTGCCGCTGGCGACCCTCGACCAGGATCTGCGAATGGCGGCGCGACAGCTCGGGGTCTCGCTGCTCGGCATGCCGGGCGACGTCTTTCCCGACTGAGTCGCCGCCGCGAAGCGCCGTCGGATTCCGCCTCCCGATTCAAGAAGCCGGCCGGAAGTCCGAAAACGCAAAGGTAGCCCCCGTCGGCTCGTGCCGACGCCCCTGCCTCCCGGTTCCAGCCGCGCATGCTCGTTCTCGTCGGTTATCTCGTCGTCGTCGGCTCGGTCCTCGGAGGCTATGCGCTCGCCGGCGGCCACATGGGGGCGCTGTTCCAGCCGCTCGAGCTGCTGATCATCGGCGGCGCCGCGATCGGCTCCTTCGTCGTCTCGAACAACATCAAGGTCCTGAAGGCCGTCTTCCGCAGCCTGCCCGGGCTGCTGAAGGGCTCCAAGTACACGAAGGCGCGCTACATGGAGCTGATGGCGCTGCTCTACGACCTGCTGCAGAAGGCGCGAAAGGAAGGGCTGATGGCGATCGAGGCCGACGTCGACGCGCCGCAGGACAGCGCGATCTTCCAGCGCTATCCGACGATCGCCGCCGAGCACGAGGTCGTCGAGTTCGTTACCGACTATCTGCGGATGATGGTCTCGGGCAACCTCAACAGCTTCGAACTCGAGAACCTGATGGACAACGAGATCGAGACGCATCATCACGAGGCGATGGTGCCGTCGCACGCGATCCAGAAGGTCGCCGACGGGTTGCCGGCCTTCGGCATCGTGGCCGCGGTGATGGGCGTGGTGCACACGATGGGCTCGGTGGGCAAGCCGCCGGCCGAGCTGGGGCAGATGATCGCGCACGCGCTGGTCGGAACCTTCCTCGGGATCCTGCTCGCGTACGGCTTCGTCGCGCCGCTGTCCACGCTGCTCGAGCAGAAGGCCGACGAGACGACGAAGGAGCTGCAGTGCGTGAAGGTGACGCTGCTGGCGAGCATGCAGGGCTACGCGCCGACGATCGCGGTGGAGTTCGGCCGCAAGGTGCTCTTCTCCACGGAACGGCCGAGCTTCGTCGAGCTCGAGGCGCACGTGAAGCAGAAGAAGGCCTGATCGAAGGTCGCTGACGCCAGCCGGGAGCGCGAATGGCCGAACGCAAGCTGCAGCCGATCGTCGTCAAGCGCGTGCGCAAGGTACAGCACGCGAGTCACGGCGGCGCGTGGAAGATCGCCTATGCCGACTTCGTCACGGCGATGATGGCGTTCTTCCTGCTGATGTGGCTGCTCGGCTCGACGACGCAGGGCGACCTGCAGGGGATCGCCGAATACTTCCGCACGCCGTTGAAGGTGGCGCTGTCGGGTGGCTCCGGCTCGGGCGACGCGTCGTCGCTGATCCGCGGCGGGGGCACCGACCTCACGCGCACGACGGGCGCGCGTCCGCGCGGCGACGTCGACGAGCGCCAGCGCAAGCTGAACCTGCAGGCGCTGCGCGCCGAGCTGCGCGCGGCCGAGACGAAGCGGCTCACGAAGCTGAAGTCGCAGCTCGAGGAGGCGATCACCCGCAACATGAAGCTCGCCGAGTTCCGCTCGCAGATCAAGCTCGATCTCACGGCCGACGGGCTGCGCATCCAGATCGTCGACGACCAGAACCGGCCGATGTTCGACAACGGGCGGGCGACGGTGAAGGAGTACATGCGCGAGCTGCTGCGCGAGATCGCGACCGTGCTAAACAGCGTCGAGAACCGCGTCAGCATCTCGGGGCATACCGATTCGGCGCCCTACGGGTCGGGCGAGCGCGGCTACTCGAACTGGGAGTTGTCGGCCGACCGGGCGAACGCTTCGCGCCGCGAGCTGGTCGCCGGCGGAATGCAGGAATCGAAGGTCGTGCGCGTCATCGGGCTCGGCGCGACGGTGATGTACGACCCCGAAAACCCGCGCAGCCCGATGAACCGGCGCATCTCGATCGTCGTGCTGAACTCGGAGGCCGAGGAGCGCGTGTTCTCGGGCACCGAGGTCGATACTTCGGAGGGCGCGGCCGAGGCGCAGGCCGCGATCGGCGCGGTGTCGTCCGAATCCGCCGGAGGGCCTCGCTGAACAGCGCGGCCGAACTGCCGCTTATCCCCGGAAGCGCGCGGCATCGCGCGCGAATAATCGGCGTCGCAGCAGTACCTCGACGCATCGATTCCGGGCGCAATGGCCGACCAGGATACATCCCGCGAAGACCGGCAACTCCCAGCCTCCGAGCGCAGGCTGCAGAAGGCGCGTGAAGAAGGGCGTGTCCCGAAGTCGCGCGACTTCGGTCATTTCGCGATGCTCGGGGGCGCGCTGCTCGCCGCGGCCGCGCTCGGGCCGGGCCTGGCGCAGGCCTCGATCGGGATGCTGCGCAATGCGCTGCGCTTCGGGCGACCCGAGGCGCTCGTCGCCGACCGGCTGCCGCAGCTCTTCGCTTCGATCGGGTTCGATGCCTTCGTCGCGCTTCTGCCGCTGCTCGGCGCCTTCGCACTCGCCGCGATCGCCGCGAGCGCGATTCCCGGCGGCGTAGTCTTTTCCGGCAAGGCGCTGCAGCTCGACGCCTCGAAGCTCAGTCCGCTCAAGGGACTGAAGCGGATCTTTTCGATTCGCGGCAGCGTCGAGCTGCTCAAGCTGATCGTGCTGGCGATCTCGCTGATCGCGGTGAGCGCATGGTTCGTCTCTTCGAGCCTTCCCGAGTTCGCCGCGCTGGCGATCCGGCCGCCCGCGCAGTCGCTCTCCAGCGGCGTGGCCCTGATGGGCGCGGGCCTGACGACGCTGCTCGCGGTGCTCGCTGCGGTCGCGCTCGTGGACCTGCCGTTCCAGTGGTTCCGCCACCGCGCCGAGCTGCGGATGACCCATCAGGAGGCGAAACAGGAGGCGAAGGAGTCCGACGGTGACCCGATGCTGCGCAGCCGGATCCGGCAGCGCCAGCGCGAGATCGCCTCGCGCCGGATGCTGGCGGCGGTGCCCGCGGCCGACGTCGTCGTGACGAACCCGACGCACTACGCGGTGGCGATCCGCTACGACGAAACGAAGGGCGGCGCGCCGCGCGTCGTCGCCAAGGGCGTCGATCTCGTCGCCGGCCGCATTCGCGAGATCGCGCGCGCGGCGGGCGTGCCGCTGGTCGAGGCGCCGCCGCTCGCGCGCGCGCTGTACGCGCACGTCGAACTGGACCGGGAGATTCCGCTCGCCCTGTACAACGCGGTGGCGCAGGTGCTGGCCTATGTCTATCAGCTGCGTCGCTGGGTGCCGGGGCGCGGCGCGGCGCCAGGCATGCCCGATGAGATCGAGGTGCCGGCGTGGCTCGATCCGGCGAACGCGGATCGCGGAGCCGCAGCGCGATGACTCTCCTCGGACCCGTCAACGCCGCCGGCGTGCGCACGCTGCAGATCGGCGGCATCACGCTGGTCGTTCCGCCGGTGAAGGCGATCGGCGCGCCGGTCGTCATCGTGCTCGTGCTGGCGATGATGATCCTGCCGCTTCCGGCGCTGCTGCTCGACCTGCTGTTCACCTTCAACATCGCGCTGTCGCTGCTCGTGCTGCTGGTGGCCTCCTACAGCATCCGGCCGCTCGACTTCGCGGTGTTTCCCTCGGTGCTGCTGGTGACGACGCTGCTGCGCCTGTCGCTGAACGTCGCCTCGACGCGCGCGGTGCTGATGCACGGGCATACGGGAACCGACGCCGCCGGCAGGGTGATCGAGTCCTTCGCGAACTTCCTGATCGGCGGGAACTTCGCGGTGGGAATCATCGTGTTCGCGATCCTCACCGTCATCAACTTCGTCGTCGTGACGAAGGGCGCGGGGCGCATCGCCGAGGTGTCGGCGCGCTTCGCGCTCGACGCGATGCCAGGCAAGCAGATGGCGATCGACGCCGACCTGAACGCCGGGCAGATCGACCAGGCCGAGGCGCGCCGCCGGCGCAGCGAGGTCGCGCGCGAGGCCGACTTCTTCGGTTCGATGGACGGCGCCTCGAAGTTCGTGCGCGGCGACGCGATCGCCGGGATCCTGATCGTCTTCATCAACCTGATCGGCGGGCTGCTGATCGGCACCGCGCAGCATTCGCTGTCGGTCGAGCAGGCGGCGAACAACTACGTGCTGCTGGCGATCGGCGACGCGCTGGTCGCGCAGGTGCCGGGGCTGGTGATCTCGGTGGCCGCGGGCCTGATCGTCTCGCGTGTAGCCGACGACGACGACATGGGCGGACAGGTGGTCAAGCAGCTGCTGTCGCTGCCGCGCGCGCTCGGTCTCACCGCCGCCGTCGTCGCGCTGCTCGGCATCGTGCCCGGCATGCCGCATTTCGCCTTCCTCGTCCTGGCGGCCGCGGTCGGCTGGCTCGCCTGGTGGGTGTCGCAGCAGCAGACGAAGCGCGCAGCCGAGCCGGCGGCGAGCGCCGAGCCGGCACCGGCGAACAGCGAGGCGAGCTGGGACGACGTCGAGCCGGTGGACATGCTCGCGCTCGAAGTGGGCTACCGGCTGATCTCGCTCGTCGATCGCGACAATGGTGCCGACCTTCTCGCGCGGATCAAGGGCGTGCGCAAGAAGTTCGCGCACGAGGTCGGCTTCCTGCCGCCGCCGGTGCACATCCGCGACCAGCTCGAGCTGAAGCCCTCGGCGTACCGCGTGCTGCTCAAGGGCGTGGTGGTCGGCGAGGGCGAGGCGTTCCCCGGGATGATGCTCGCGATCGACCCGGGGTCGGCCTCGGGCCCGCTCGCCGGCACCGCGACGCGCGATCCGGCCTTCGGCCTGCCCGCCGTGTGGATCGACGCGAACCAGCGCGACGCGGCGCAGGGCGCCGGCTACACGGTGGTCGATGCGGCGACCGTCGTCGCGACGCACCTGCACCACCTGATGCAGACGCACGCCTCGCGCCTGCTCGGGCGCAGCGAAGCGCAGCAGCTGCTCGAGCACCTCGGGCGCTATGCGCCGAAGCTCGCCGACGAGATCGTTCCCAAGCTCGTGCCGATGGCGGTGTTCCACAAGGTACTGCAGAACCTGCTCGACGAAGCGGTGCACGTGCGCGACCTGCGCGGCATCGTCGAGACGCTCGGCGAGCACGGCGCGCGCACGCAGGATCCGGCCGAGCTCACGCGCGAGGTGCGCATCGCGCTCGCGCCGGCGATCGTGCAGCAGACCTTCGGTCCGACGCAGGAGCTGAGCGTGATCGCCATCGAGCCGAACCTGGAGAACCTGCTGGTGCAGGCACTCGCGCCGAACGCGGCCTCGGCGCTCGAGCCGGGCGTGGCCGAATACCTGCTCGCCGCCGGCGCCGAAGCCGCCCGCAAGCAGGAGGACGAGGGGAACCCGTCGTGCCTGCTGGTTCCCGACCGCATCCGCGTGCCGCTGGCGCGCCTGCTGAAGAAAGCCGCGCCGCGCCTGCGCGTGCTCGGGCACGCCGAGATTCCTGATACCCATTCGATCCGCATCGGACGATTGATCGGAGAAGCGAAGTGAACGTCAAGCGCTATTTCGCCCGCACTGCACGCGAGGCGATGAGCCGCGTGCGCGCCGAACTCGGCGAGGACGCCATCGTGCTGAAGAACCGGCCGGTCGACGGCGGTGTCGAGATCCTGGCGCTGGCCGATTCGGAGCTCTCCGCCGCCGAGCCGGCTGCGTCGGCGCCGCCGCGTGGCGCGGGCGACGCCGCGCCCGCATCGCCGATGAGCACGGTGAACTTCGAGAACTACGTCCGCGAGCGCCAGCAGCGGCGCCTGGCCTCCAGGCGCGACGAGCCGGGCGATGCAGGGGCGAGCGACGCAGCAGGGACGCTCGACGAAAGGCCGGGCGACGAACGGGCGAGTACCGCAGGCTTCGGCGACGAACCGCCGCGCGAAGAGCGCCGCGCGCCGCGCGTGGAAGCGCCCGCCGTGCACGTCTCGCCGGGCTTCGTGCGGGACGCGCAGTCGGCCGACGACCGCCCGGACGTGGGCATGCTGATGAACGAGCTGCGCGAGATGCGCGGCGCGTTGTCGGACCAGCTCGAGTCGCTGAGCTGGTTCGAGGGCGTGCGGCGCCGCCCGGGGCAGTCCCGCATGCTGCGCCGGCTGCTGCAGGCCGGATTCTCGCCGTCGCTGTCGCGCACGCTCGCCAATCACCTGCCGGCGGATTTCGGCGAGGAAGACGCGGAGCGCTGGCTGCGCGAGGCGCTCGTGCGCAACCTGCGCATCGACTCGCCCGAGCAGACGATCTTCGACGCCGGCGGCACCTACGCGCTGCTGGGACCGACCGGCGTGGGCAAGACGACGACGGCGGCCAAGATCGCCGCCCAGTTCGCCTTGAAGCACGGCGCGCAGTCGGTCGGCCTGATCACCGCCGACGTCTACCGGATCGGCGCGCAGGACCAGCTGCGCACCTTCGGCCGGCTGCTCGGCGTGCCGGTGCACGTTGCGCACGACGTCTCGACGCTCGCCGACTTCCTGCAGATGTACATGAACCGCAAGCTCGTGCTGATCGACACGGCCGGCGTGGCGCAGCGCGACGAGCGCGTCGGCGAACTGCTCGCCGCGCTGTCCTCGGCGCAGGTGCGCAAGGTGCTCGTCGTGAACGCCGCCTCGCAGGCCGAGGCGATCGACGAGACCGTCGAGGCATACCAGGGACGCAACGCCGCCGGCGTGGTGCTGTCGAAGGTCGACGAGGCGGTGCGCCTGGGCGGCGCGCTCGACTGCCTGATCCGGCACCGGCTGACGCTGCAGGGCGTGGCCAACGGCCAACGCGTTCCCGAGGACTGGCATCGGCCCGAGCCCAGGATGCTCGTCGAGCGGGCGCTGGCCACCGAGTCGCGGGCGTCGGCTTCGTTCTCCTTCGAGGAAGCCGAGCTGGCGATGCTGCTCGCCGCGGGGCAGCGCACGGCCGCGCAGCGCGCGCGCGAGGCGCGGCGTGTTTGAAGTTGCACGCGACCAGGCCGCGGGGCTGCGTCGGTTGTTCCGGCCGCAGCAGCCGAGCCTGCTGCCGCTCGGCTGTACCGTGGGCGACGCAGCGGAGCGCGCCGGCGTCGAGGCGATCGCGGATGCGCTCGCGCGCGCCGGGCGCCGTCCGCTGTTCGTCGATCTGCTCGGCAGAGCCAACCGCGCGCCGCCTTCTTCGTTCGCCCGCATCGACGCCGATGCGCTGCTGCCCGAGGGCGCACAGGCACGCGACTTCGCGCGCTTCGTCGAATCGCTCGCGGGCTCGGTGAGCGACGGTCGCGGCGCCTTCGACGTCGCGCTCGTCGCGGCCGATCCGTTGCGGCTGGCCGATCTCACGGCCGGCCTCGCCGAGCGGATCGTGCTGGTCGCGCGTACGCGCGGCGACGGCCTGGCGCGCATCTATTCGCAGATCAAGGCCATGCACCTGGCGCACGGCTTTCGCGCGTACTGCACGGTGTTTCTCGATGCCGGCTCGCGCGCGGCGGCGCTCGCTTCGCATCGCCGGCTCGCCGACACGGCGGCACGCTTCCTCGGTGCCGCGATCGAGTTCGGCGGCACGCACGACGCCATCGATGCCGAACGCTTCGCCGGCGATGCGTTGCGCTGGTTGCAGCCGATCGCCGTGCGCCCGCGCGCACGAGCGCACTGAAACGAGTCGATTCCGGATCCACGCTCATGTATACCGCGCAAGGAACCCTCGATCGCACCAGCGCCATCGAGCGCTACGGACCGATGGTCCGCCGCATGGCGAGCCAGCTGATCGGACGGCTGCCGGCGAACGTCGAGATCGACGACCTCGTGCAGGCCGGGATGATCGGGCTGTTCGACGCGATGACGCGCTACGAGACCGACCGGGGCGCGCAGTTCGAGACCTTCGCCACGCAGCGCGTGCGCGGCGCAATGCTCGACGAGCTGCGCGGAAGCGACTGGCTGCCGCGCTCGGTGCGCCGCAACCAGCGCACGATCGAGTCGGCGATCCATCGCGCCGAGCAGCGCCTCGGGCGAGCGCCCGCGGAAGCCGACATCGCCGAGGAGCTGGGCCTGCCGCTCGCCGAATACCAGCGACTGCTCGACGACGCGCGCGGCGCGCAGCTGGTGCACCTTGACGACTACGACGACGACGGCGACGAGGGCTTCCTCGATCGGCACGTCGCGGCGCCGGACGTCGATCCGCAGGAGATCCTCGGCGACTCGCGCTTCCGTCACGCCCTCGTCGCGGCGATCGGGAAGCTGCCCGAACGCGAGCGGCTCGTCATGGGCATGTACTACGAGCAGGAAATGAACCTGAAGGAGATCGGTGCGGTGCTGGGCGTGACCGAGTCGCGCATCTCGCAGCTGCACAGCCAGGCGGTCGCGCGGCTGCGCACGCAGATGAAGCAGTGGATCTGAGGCGATCCGCGGAAAAGCGCGGAAAAGAAAAGCTACGGAGGGAGACGCCATGCTGATGTTCACGACGCGCCGGCGTGCGCAAACGCCGGGGAGCGAAGCGGCCCGGGCGCCGTCCGGGCCGGGTGCGAGCGCGGGTACGGGGGCGACCAGGCCGGCCGCCGTTGCGGGCCGCAGCGGCGATGTCTTCGAGGGTATCGCGCTGCAGGCTTCCGGGCTCGGGCGCGAGGCGGCCGAAGTGAACGGCGTTCTCGAGGAGATTGCCTGCGGCGCGGCGGCGCAGGCGCAGACGCTCGACGGCGCAATGCAGACGATCGCGACGATGGTCGATTCGAACCGCCGCATCGGGGATGCGTCGCGCACCGGCCAGCAATGCCTGGTGGAAGCGCACGCGGCGGTCGCCAAGGTGGTTGCGGGCTTCGGCGAGACGACCGACACGCTGTCGCAGGTCACTTCGTCGGCGCGCGAGATCACGCAGATCGCATTGCAGACGCGGCTGGTCGCCTTCAATGCGTCGGTCGAGGCCAAGCGCGCCGGAGAGGCCGGGCGCGGCTTCTCGGTGGTCGCCGAGGCGGTCAAGGACCTCGCCGCGCGCGTCGAGGACGCGTCTCGGCAGATCATGCAGACGGTGTCGATGCTCGATGCCCGGCTCACCGAACTGTCGCGCGAGATCGACGACGACGCGAAGCGCGAGGGCAGCTTCCGCGCGGCGCTCGCGCGTTCGGAGGCACAGGCGGGCGAAGTCGTGCAGGCCGCGGTGCGCAACGTGCGCTGCTGCGAGGAGGTGCTCGAGTCGGTGCGCCAGCTCGCCGCCGACTCGCACGCCAGCGCCGATGCGATCGCCGGAACGCGGCGCAAGGCCGAGAAGTTCCTCGAGCTTTCCGAGTCGCTGATCGAGCTTACCGTGGAGTCGGGAATCCAGACCGAGGACACGCCGTTGATCGAGAAGGTGACCGACGCAGCGGCGCAGGTCTCGCGCCTGTTCGAGGAGGCGCTCGACAGCGGTGCGATCACGATGGCCGATCTCTTCGACGAGAACTACGTGCCGCTGCCCGGAACGAATCCGCAGCAGTACACGACGCGTTTCACCGCGCTCGCCGACCGGCTGCTGCCGCAGGTCCAGGAGCCGATGCTGAAATGCTCGCCGAAGGCGTCGCTGTGCGCGGCGGTGGATCGCAACGGCTATCTGCCCACGCACAACACGCGCTACTCGCGCCCGCAGGGGCCGGACCCGATATGGAACGCGGCGCATTGCCGGAATCGGCGCATGTTCAACGACCGCACCGGGCTCGCTGCCGGTCGCAGCCGCCGCCGCTTCCTGCTGCAGACATACCGGCGCGACATGGGCGGCGGGCAGTTCGTCTACATGAAGGACCTGTCGGCGCCGATTCTCGTACGCGGACGCCATTGGGGAGGACTGCGCCTCGCCTACCAGTTCTGAAAGAAGAAAGAAGAAAGCCGGACTCAGGTCCGGCTTTCTTTTGCCGAAGAAGATCTATGACGCGTGTCGCTTCACGTGCGAAGCGCTGTCCGCCGTTTTCCTTCCCTCCCACCTTCACAGAGAAGTTTCAAGATGTTTCGCCGTCTAGGGTTCAAGCACAAGATCCTCCTGCTCGTCGCAACCGCGCTGCTCGGTTTCATCGTGCTCTCGCTGGTTTCCTCGCTGCGCAACGAACGGCTCGCCGTCGATGCGCGCCACGGCGAACTGGTTACCGCCGTCCAGTCGGCGGTCAACATCGCGGCGGCGTATCAGGCACGCGCCGCTTCCGGGGCGATGCCCGTCGAGGAGGCGCAGAAGGCCGCGATCGAGGCAATCCGCTTGGCGCGCTACGGCGGCGCGGACGGCAAGACCGAATATTTCTACATCTGGACCGTCGACGGCTCGACGGTGATGCATCCGACCCATCCCGAATGGACCGGGCAGCCGATGCTCGGCAAGCTGCTCGACGCCACCGGTGGCGACACGCTGAAGCGGCTGCTCGACGCGGTGGCAGCGAGCCCGAACGGGCGCGCCTTCGCGCAGGCCTACTTCCCGAGGCCCGGACAGACGCAGGCGGTGCCGAAGCTGCAATACGGAACGCGCGTCGACGGCTGGAACTGGGTGGTCGGCTCCGGCATGTACCTGGACGACCTCGATGCGCTCGTGCAGAGCCAGCGCGTGCGCGACGCCGCCACCGCGCTCGTGCTGCTGGCGATCGTCGCCGGCATGGGCTGGCTCGTCGTGCGCAGCGTGCTGCGCCAGATCGGCGGCGAACCCGTCGAGGCGATGCGCGTGATGGACGAAGTGGCGCGCGGAAACCTCGCCGCGCGACTCGACCGCGCGGCGCGCGGCAGCCTGCTCGACGGGCTGCAGACGATGATCGCCGCGCTACGGAAAACGATCGAGCAGGTGCACGTCTCCACCGAGAGCATCCGCACCGCCGCCGACGAGATCGCCGTGGGCAACCTCGACCTGAGCCAGCGCACCGAGGAGACAGCGTCGAACCTGCAGCAGACGGCCTCGTCGCTCGAGCAGATCACCGGCGCCGTGCGCCAGACTGCCGATTCGGCGCGCACGGCGAATCAGCTGGCATCGACCGCCTCGGACGTCGCGGCTCGTGGCGGCAACGTCGTCGAGCAGGTGGTGGCGACGATGGGCGAGATCGACGAATCGAGCCGGCGCATCGCCGACATCATCGGCACGATCGACGGCATCGCGTTCCAGACGAACATCCTCGCGCTGAACGCGGCGGTCGAGGCGGCGCGCGCGGGCGAGCAGGGTCGCGGTTTCGCGGTCGTCGCCAGCGAGGTGCGCAGCCTCGCGCAGCGCAGCGCCGACGCGGCCAAGGAGATCAAGGACCTGATCGGCACGAGCGTCGAGCGCGTGGAGGCCGGCTCGCGGCTCGTGCGCGACGCGGGCGAGTCGATGAGCGAGATCGTCGTTTCCGTGCAGCGCGTGACCGACATCATCGGCGAGATCACCGCGGCGGCGAACGAGCAGAGCAGCGGCATCGATCAGATCAATCTCGCGGTCACGCAACTCGACCAGATGACGCAGCAGAACGCGGCGCTGGTCGAGGAGTCGGCGGCGGCAGCCGAGAGCCTGAAGCAGCAGGCGACGAATCTCGCCGCCGTGGTAGGCGTGTTCCAGGTGGACGAGCGTGAGCCGAACGGCGCGCGTGCGTCGGCGCGTGCCTCGCGTTCCAGCGAGGCCGCCACGCCCGACGAAGCTCGCGCAGCGATCGCGCGTGCGCGCGACTCGGCGAAGCGGGGAGCGGTGCGCACCGTGGGCGTGGCTCCTGCGGCTCGGCAGCACGCGCCGAAGGCCAGGGCCGCGTCGGGGGGCGCGGCGGCTGCACCGCGCCAGGCGCCTGCAGGTACGGCCGCAGGTACGGCCGCGGTCGGTGCTGCGGCCGCGGTGGGTACAGAAGAGGGATGGGAGAGCTTCTAGGGCCGGCGAGGGGCGCGGCGGGCGATCCCCGCCGACGCGCCGAATCAGGCGGAACGAACTCCCCGGCGATGCGCCGGGGAGTTCGTCAATCCTTCGTCGGTGTACAGACGGGGCGCGGGCCCGAGCAGCGCACCGAGCGCGCGCGAGGCCTGCAGCGCCGAGCGGCGTGCGAGGGTCGAGTTCGAATCGAGCGCCGCGCGCAGCGCGTGCAGACGTTCGGCAATGCGGGCATCGGGCGCTGCCGGAGCCTTCCGGCAGGCGGCGATCCACCCCGACAGGCGGGCGTTGATGTCCTCGAGCCGATCCGCATCGCGCGCGAGCATCGCCTCGCGCTGCTCCTCGAGAAGCGCGAGACCGTCGTCGAGCGACGGCGCTGCGGCGCGAACGCCTGCCGTCATTTCGTTCGTGAAAGCGTCTCGAGCAGCTCGGCTGCCTGCGAGATCATCTTGTCGGCGACCGCGTGGGCGCTCACCTGGAAGCGTCCCTCGCGGATCGCCGCCTTGACTTCCTCGACCTTGTGCAGCCGCATCTGTTCCTCGGCAGTGGCTTCGGTCGCGAGGCTCTTCGAGGCGGGCGACAGGTGCACGGCATCGGCCGGCGCGGTCTTCTCGACGGCGTCGCTGCGTGCGCCACCGGCGGCGCCGGCAACGGGCGCGCCGTGGCCGGCACGCGACAGTGCATCGGGTTGTTGCGGCTCCGTGGGTTTGCCGATCTTCATGGCGATTCCCCTTTCGAACCCGGGTACGAGCCCGGATGCCGGGAGTATCGGCCGCGTTGCGCCGAACTTGAGGGCCGCGGCCCGCGTTCGATTGCCGAAGATCGCATCAGAGGCGGACTTCGACCGTACGCTCGCGGACCGTGCCGACGAGCATCCTGCCCGTTTCGGTACGCACGCGCAACGACTGTCCCTCGCCGGCGCCGGACAGCGCGAAGCCGCCGGCCGAGACGCTGAAACCCGAGCCGACCATCCGGATGCGCACGGGGTCGCCGGCGGCGATCGTCTGCGGAATCCGCAGGTCGTTGGCGCGCAGCACCTGTCCGGCCGACAGCGGTCGGCCCAGCGAGCGGCCGGCCAGCCACGCCGGATCGGATACCGGCACGCCGGTGGTGCGCGTCCAGTCGACCTCCTCGATCCGGAAGTCGTCGGCGCTCGGCATCGCGCCCGCCGGCAACGGGAGATTCGCCACCAGCGCCGGTCCGAACACCGAAACGGTCACGGGAATCATCGTCGACCAGGAGGCGCCTTCGGCGCAGCGAACGCCGACGAAGCCGCGGCCCCACAGTTTCGCGTTGGGCGGCAGGAACGGCTCGATGCGCGCGCAGGGCGCGAGCCGCATTCCGCGATTCAGCTTGCCGACCTGCACCTCGACGCGCAGGCCGGCGCGGCCGGCCTCGTCGTCGGCGGCGGAAGCGTCCGAATCGGCCGGCAGGCGCACCGTCCAGGTCGATGCCGCCGACTCCTCGATCCAGCGCTGAAGCTGCGGACCCATGTCCGCCATCGGCGAAGCTTCGTCCGTTTCCACCCGGGTGGAAGCCTGCGGCGTAGTGACCGGCGAGGCCGGCGAAGCGGGCGGCGCAGCGGCGGCGCCGGTCGAGACGGCGAAACACGCGGCGACGCCGGCGGCGAGCGCATGCGCCAGCACGATGCGTGCCGAAGCGATGCGTGCGGCCGCGGCGGGCACACACGAAGCGCGCTGCGGGCGGAAGGTCTCGATCGACGGGTCCATTCGCGCAGCCTAGTGCCGGCGCCTGCCCGCCGGTGGCGCGAGATGCGGGACAAAGCCGGCGTTTTTCGCCTCATCCGCGCGAGAGCCCCGACGAATAATCGGCAGCGATCGGAAAAACAGGAGGGAGCGATGCTCGATCGGCTCACCGGCACGCTGCAGTTCCAGGGCGAGGCGCTGGCGCTGCGTGCGCAGCGCCAGCAGGTGCTGGCGTCGAACATCGCGAACGCCGATACGCCCAACTACCAGGCGCGCGACTTCGATTTCGGCCAGGCGCTCGCGCAGGCTGCCGCGCGCATCGACGGCGTGCCCGCCGGCAGCGTGACGCTGACCTCGTCCGGCGGCTCGCCGCTGCGCGTCGCGCTGGCGCAGCCCGATGCGGTGGGCGCGGCCGGCAAGGCCTTCCTGCCGGTGAGCGGTGCTTCCGCGTCCTCGCAGCCGGCGATGCTGTGGCGCACGCCGCAGCAGCCTACGCTCGATCGCAACACCGTCGACCTCGACCGCGAGCGCGCGGACTTCGCCGACAACTCGCTGCGCTACGAGGCGACGCTGCGCTTCATCAACGGCAACGTGCGCAACGTGCTCTCCGCCATCCGCGGCGAATGAACCTGGGAGTCGAACGATGTCGCTTCTGAACATTCTCGGAATCTCCGGCAGCGCGGTCTCCGCGCAGAGCCAGCGGCTGAACGTCGTCGCGTCGAACCTGGCCAACGCGGACAGCGTCGCCGGGCCGGACGGAAAGGCCTACCGCGCGCGCCAGGTCGTGTTCCAGGCGCAGGCGGCCGGCGCCGACGCAGCGCAGGTGGGCGTGCGCGTCACCGACGTGATCGAGGACACGACGCCCGGCAAGCGCCTGCACGATCCGTCGCATCCGCTGGCGGACGCCGACGGCTACGTCACGCAGAGCAACGTCAACGTCGTCGAGCAGATGGTCGACATGATCTCGGCGTCGCGCTCGTACCAGAACAACGTCGAAGTGATGAACACCGCCCAGCAGCTCGCGCTGAAGACGCTGCAACTCGGCCAGTGAGCGAGGGAGAACGACGATGGTCAGCAGTACGCAGAACGACACCGCGAGCCGGACGAGTGCCGCGAACGCCGCGGCGAACGCGGCGGCCGCCGCCTACGGCGCGCCGGCCGACGGAACCGACACCGCCGACGGCACCGAGGACCGCTTCCTCAAGCTGCTCGTCGCGCAGATGCGCAACCAGGATCCGCTCAATCCGCTGGACAACGCCGAGGTGACGAGCCAGCTCGCGCAGATCAACACGGTGCGCGGGATCGAGCAGCTGAACGCTTCGATGACGAAGGTCGCGACGGCATCGACCGCCGTATCGCCGCTGTCGGCGGTGGGGCTGCTCGGCCGCCAGGTGCTGGTGGAGGGCAATCGCTTCGAATGGACCGACCCCGATGCCGGCATCGTGAACAACGATCCGACCATGCCGAACGTCGACCTGAGCGACTCGAAATCGGTTCGCGTCGGATTCGAGCTTTCCGCCGCGGCACGCGCGGTGCGCGTCGAGATCGTCGATGCCGCCGGGCGCGTCGTCCATGCGCGCGATTTCTCCGAGCCCGAAGCGGGCGTGCACACCCTCGACTGGGACGGCATCGACACCGACGGGCGTGCCGTGTCCTCGGGCAAGTACACGTTGCGTGCCTACGGCGTCGACGAGAACGGCGGCGAGTCGCGCGTCGTCGCGCTCGTGCCGGCGCGCGTGAACGGCGTGAGCCAGGCGCCGGGCGGCGCGCGGCTCGATCTCGTCGGACGCGACGCCGTCGCCGCATCGGCGATCCGCGCCGTTCTCTGAACCCGCAGCATTTCCACCAGGAGCCACGAATGTCTTTCCAGCAGGGATTGAGCGGGTTGAACGCCGCGGCGCGCAACCTCGACGTCATCGGCAACAACGTCGCCAACAGCAACACGGTGGGCGCGAAAGCCTCGCGCGCCGAGTTCGCCGACATCTACGCAACGTCGCTCTACGGCGCGGGCACGCACTACAACGGCATCGGCGTGACGGTCGCGGCGATCACGCAGCAGTTCACGCAGGGCGACATCGCGACGACGAACAACGCGCTCGACATGGCGATCAACGGGCGCGGCTTCTTCCGCATGTCGAACAACGGGGAGGTCACCTACACGAGGAACGGGCAGTTCCAGCTGGACAAGGACGGCTACCTGGTCAACGCGCAGGGTGGGCGGCTGACGGGGTATCCGGCCGACGCAAACGGGAAGGTGACCACCGGAACGCCGGTCGAGCTGCGACTGCAGACCGGCGACGTGGCGCCGAAGATGACTTCCTCGGCCTCCATCACCGCGAACCTGGACACGCGCGCGAAGGCGCCCGATTCGACGAAGACGCCGTTCAGCATCGCCGACGGCGCCAGCTACAACGGCGCGACTTCGCTGGCGGTGTTCGATTCGCAGGGGACCGAGCACACGGTCGCCGTGTACTTCCGCAAGAGCGACACGGTGGCCAACCAGTGGAACGCCTACGTCGCCGCCGACGGCACGCAGCTGGACGGCCCCGGCGGACCCGGCTCGCCGTTCGCGACCTTCGAATTCGATGCCGACGGCAAGCTCACCTCCACTTCGCCGACCGGCTTTCCGGTGACGGTGCCGGTGTCGAACGGAGCGGGCGCGCTGACCGTCCCCTTCGATCTGTCGAAGATCACGCAGTTCGGTTCCGCGTTCTCGGTCTCGCAGCTGTCGCAGGACGGCTACGCGGCGGGTCGCCTGTCGGGCTTCTCGATCTCTTCGGACGGCACGGTGCTCTCGCGCTACACCAACGGCACGACGCTCGCGCAGGGGCGCGTCGTGCTCGCGAACTTCACGAACCCGCAGGGCCTGCAGCCGTTGGGCGGAAACCAGTGGGCCGAGACCGCGGATTCGGGCGCGCCGATGTCCGGCACGCCGGGCGCGGGCAGCCTGGGCGTCATCCAGTCGGGTGCGGTCGAGCAGTCGAACGTCGACCTCACGGCCGAGCTGGTCAACATGATCACCGCGCAGCGCGTCTACCAGGCCAACGCGCAGACGATCCGCACGCAGGACCAGGTGATGCAGACGATCGTCAACCTGCGTTGACCGAACACTCGTTCGCGCGCCGGCGACGCGCTGAACGCCGCCGCGCGCCGCGGGAGGCACGATGGACCGATTGATCTACCAGTCGATGAGCGGAGCAAAGGCGCTGATGCAGCGCCAGGACGCGCTCGCGCACAACCTCGCCAACGGCAGCACCGACGGTTTTCGCGCCGACCTGATGGCGTTTCGCGCGGTGCCCGGCGAGCAGCCGAACGCGGCGACGACGCGCGTCTGGGCGCTGGAGGCGAGCGCGGGTTTCGACGCTTCGTCGGGTCCGATCCGCCAGACCGGACGCGCGCTCGATCTCGCGGTCGCCGGCGGCGGCTGGCTCGCGGTGCAGGGCGCGGACGGCGACGAGGCCTACACGCGCGACGGCGCGCTCGAAGTGGGGGCCGACGGCACGCTGCAGAACCGGCGCGGACAGATCGTGCTCGGCGACGGCGGTCCGCTGGCGATTCCGCCCGGCGCCGAAGTCTCGATCGGCGGCGACGGCACGGTGAGCGCGCGCATCGGCAATCAGCCGCCGTTCCAGGTCGGACGACTGAAGCTGGTGAATCCGCCGGCCGAGGAACTGCGCAAGGACGCCGACGGGCTCGTGCGCATGCGCGCGGGCGACACGGCGCCGATGGACGAATCGGTGCGCGTGGTGCCCGGTTCGATCGAGGGCAGCAACGTGAACGTGGTCGAGTCGATGGTCGGGATGATCGCGCTCGCACGCCAGTTCGAGATGCAGATGCGGATGCTGCAGACCGCCGAGGGCAACGAGCAGAAGGCCTCGCAACTTCTTTCGCTGAAGGGCTGAAACCATGATTCGTTCGCTGTGGATCGCCAAGACCGGGCTCGACGCGCAGCAGATGCAGCTCGACACGATCTCGCACAACCTCGCCAACGTCAGCACGAACGGCTACAAGCGCTCGCACGCGGTGTTCGAGGACCTGCTCTACCAGAACATGCGCCAGGCGGGCGGGCAGGAAACGCAGCAGAACCAGCTGCCCACCGGCCTGCAGGTCGGCACCGGCGTGCGCCCGGTGGCAACGGCGCGCCTGTTCACGCAGGGCAACCTGCAGCAGACCGGCAACACCTTCGACATGGCGATCGACGGCAACGGCTTCTTCAGCCTGCAGATGCCCGACGGCAGCGTTGCCTACACGCGCGACGGATCGTTTCGCGTCGACGCCACCGGCCAGCTCGTCACCTCGAACGGCATGCCGATGTCGCCGCCGATCGTGATCCCGCCCAATTCGACCAGCGTGACGATCGGCGCCGACGGCGTCGTGTCGGTGATGCAGGCGGGGCAGGCCAATCCGACGCAGGTCGGGCAGGTGCAGCTCGCCACCTTCGTCAATCCGGCCGGCCTCGATCCGAAGGGACAGAACCTCTACCTCGAGACCGCCGCCTCGGGCGCGCCGACCATCGGCACGCCGGGCAACAACGGCGCCGGCCTGATCAACCAGGGCTACGTCGAGACCTCGAACGTCAACGTCGTCGAGGAACTCGTCGCGATGATCCAGACGCAGCGCGCCTACGAGATCAACTCGAAGTCGATCCAGACTTCGGACCAGATGCTCGCGCGGCTGTCGCAGCTGTGAGCGGCGCCCGCTTCGCGCGAATCGCTTCGGCGTTCGCGCTGGTCGCGCTGGCCGGCTGCGCCGCAACGCCGACCGTGCACGTGCTCGAGCCGACTTCCGCGCGGCCGCAACCGACGCCGACCGCCGTGGCCGCGGCCAACGCGCCGCGCCCGCAGGCGGCCGACGGCGCGATCTTCCATCCGTCGACTTTCCGCGGTTTGTTCGAGGACCGGCGCGCGCGGCTCGTCGGCGACATCCTGACGATCCAGATCCAGGAAAAGACCTCCGCGCGCAGCAGTTCGAACAGCTCGGTGGACCGCAATGCCTCGGTAGACGCGAGCCTCACCCGGCTGCCGCTCAAGTCGCCCACGTCGAGCATCCTTCCGAAGCTCGGCGTCGCGGGAAGCTCGAGCAACACCTTCGAGGGCAAGGGCGAGACGGGGTCGGACAACGCATTTTCCGGGACGATCACCGTCACCGTCATCGACGTGCTGCCCAACGGCAACCTCGTCGTCTCCGGCGAGAAGCAGGTCGGCATCAACCAGAACGTCGAGGTGCTGCGCTTCTCGGGCGTGGTCGACCCGGTGAGCCTGCTGCCCGGCAATCTCGTGTCGTCCACGCGCGTGGCCGATGCGCGACTCGAAGCGCGCGGCCGCGGCGACATCGACCACGCGCAGACGGTCGGCTGGCTCGCGCGCTTCTTCCTCAGTTTCCTGCCGATCTGAAACCCGGCGTGCGAACCGGAGACCCGACATGATCCGACCCCTGCGTTCCCGTGCCGCCTGCGGTCTTCCGGGCATCCGGCGCCTCTCGCGCATCCCGCGCCGCGCGGCTTGCCTTGCGCTCGCCGTCGCGTTCGTCGCCGCGTCGGCGCTCGCGCCGCACGCGCCCGCCCACGCCGAACGCGTGAAGGAGCTTGCCTCGATCCAGGGCGTGCGCGCGAACCAGCTGATCGGCTACGGGCTCGTCGTCGGGCTCGACGGCAGCGGCGACCAGACGACGCAGGCGCCGTTCACCGTGCAGAGCCTGCAGTCGATGCTGTCGCAGCTCGGCGTTCAGCTGCCGCCCGGCATCACGCCGCAGCTGCGCAATGCCGCCGCGGTGATGGTCACCGCGCAGCTGCCGCCGTATGCGCAGCCGGGCCAGGCGATCGACGTCACCGTTTCGTCGATGGGCAACGCGAAGAGCCTGCGCGGAGGCACGCTGCTGCTCACGCCGCTGCGCGGCGCCGATGGGCAGGTGTACGCGATGGCCCAGGGCAACCTGGTGGTCGGCGGCGCCGGTGCTTCGGCCGCCGGGAGCAAGGTGCAGATCAACCACCTGAGCGCCGGGCGCGTGCCGGGCGGCGCGACCGTCGAGCGCGTCGTGCCGAACCAGACGCTCGCCTCGGATACGATCCACATCGAGCTGAACCAGACCGACTTCGCCACCGCGCACCGCGTCGCCGAAGCGATCAATGCGAGCGTGCTGCCCGGATCGGGCGCCGCCGTGCCGATCGCGCAGCCGCTCGATGCGCGGGTGATCCGCGTGACGCTGCCGTCCGATCCCGCGCAGCGCGTGCCTTTCCTCGCCGGACTCGAGAACCTCGACGTGCGCCTGGCCGCGCCGCTCGCGCGCGTGATCGTCAACGCCCGCACCGGCTCGGTGGTGATGAACCAGTCGGTCACGCTCGCGCCCAGCGCGGTGGCGCACGGCAACCTGTCGGTCACCGTGCAGTCGACGCCGATGGTCAGCCAGCCGGGGCCTTTCTCTAAAGGTTCGACCGTCGTTGCCGAAAGAGCCGACATCGAGATCCGCCAGGACGGCGGGTCGATGATGATGCTCGAGGGGTCGGCGAAGCTGCCCGATGTCGTGAAGGCCTTGAACAGCCTCGGCGCCACCCCGCAGGACCTGATCGCGATCCTCCAGGCGCTGAAGGCCGCCGGGAGCCTCAAGGCGGAGTTGGAGATCATCTGATGGCGGCGGGGTCGACGTCGACGAACGGACTCGCGCTCGATGCGAGGTCGCTCGACGCGTTGCGCCGCAATGCCGCGGGAGATCCTCGCGCCGCGCTGAAGCAGGCGGCAGGTCAGTTCGAGGCGCTGTTCCTGCAGCAGCTGCTCAAGAGCATGCGCGATGCGATGCCGAAGAGCGGCATGTTCGACGGCCCCGGACAGGAGACCTACGTCGCGATGCTCGACCAGCAGTTGTCGCAGTCGATGGCGAATCGGCCGGGGGGCCTGGCCGGGATCATCGCCAGGCAGCTCGAGCGCAATCTCGCCCCCGCCGCGAAGGCGGACACCGCGTCGAACGTCGCGAACGCGGCGAGCTCCGCGCGGGACGCCGCGACGAAGGCAGCGCCGAGCACGCTGTCGCTCGATCCGCGAGCCTCGCGCGCGCTGAAGGAATCGCTCGAGAAGCGCCTCGATGCGCCGCAGGCCGCGTTCGTCGATCGGATGTGGCCGCACGCGATCGCCGCGCAGCGCACGACCGGCGTTCCGGCCGCGTTCGTCGTCGGCCAGGCGGCGCTCGAGTCGGGCTGGGGACGGCACGAGATCCGCCACGCCGACGGCCGCAGCGCGCACAACCTGTTCGGCGTCAAGGCCACCGGCGGATGGAGCGGGCCGACGGTGGACGTGACGACCACCGAATACGTGGACGGAAAGCCGGTGAAGGCGGTCGAGAAGTTCCGCGCCTACGGCTCGTACGCCGAGGCGTTCCGCGACTGGGCATCGCTGATGTCGACGAGCGCGCGCTACGGCGGCGTGCTGCGCGAGGCGAAATCGCCCGAGGGCTTCGCACAGGGCCTGCAGCGCGCCGGCTACGCCACCGATCCGGACTACGCCGACAAGCTCGAGAGCACGATCCAGCGCACGTTGCGCCTGGCGCGCTCGGGCGTTTGAGGAGACGCCGATGGCAGGCCTGCTGGGAATCGGGCAGAGCGCCCTGATGGCGGCCTATGCGCAGCTGCAGACGACCGGGCACAACATCGCCAACGCGAACACGCCGGGCTACAGCCGGCAGGAAGCGGTGTTCGCCACGGCCGGCGGCACGTACACCGGCGGCGGCTTCCTCGGCATGGGCGTGGACCTGGTCACCGTGCAGCGCAGCTACGACCGCTTCCTCGCCGGCGAACTGGCGTCGAGCACGGCCGCTTCGGCGGCCGACAGCACGCGCGCGGCGTATCTCGAGCGCCTGCAGCGGGTGCTCGCCAGCGGCGACGACGGAATCGGCGCGGCGATCGACGACCTGAATGCGGCGCTCGCCGACGTCGTGAACCGGGCGTCGGACCCCACCGCGCGCGAGGTCGTCGTGCAGCGCGCCGATACGCTCGCGCAGCGCATCCGCAACGCCGATTCGCAGATGGCCGCGCTCGGACGCGACGCCGACGATCAGATCGCGAACGCGGCAGGCCGCGTCAACGAGCTGCTCACGCAATTCGCCGGACTGAACGGCCGGATCTCCGCGGTGCAGGCGAGCGGCCATGCGCCGAACGATCTGCTCGACGAGCGCGACCGCGTGCTGCTGCAGCTGAACGAATACATGAAGGTCACCGCGCTCGCACAGGACGACGGGACGGTGAACCTGTTCGCCGCGGACGGCGAGGGGCTGCTGGTCGGCACGCGGGCGGCGGCGCTCGTCGTCGGCGCCGACCCGTCCGATCCGTCGAAGCAGCGGGTCTCGCTGCAGAACGGCACCGCCACCATGCCGATGAGCGCCGACTCCTTCGGCGGCGGGTCGATCGCCGGCTGGATGAATTTTCGCGACCAGGATCTCGCGCAGACGCGCGGGGCGTTGGCAAAGCTGGCGGGCGACATCGCGCAGACGTACAACGATCGCCAGAAGCTCGGCGTGGACGCGGCCGGCGCCGCCGGCAAGGACATGTTCGCGATCGGCAGCTCCGGTGTCGATTTCCGCAGCGCACTGGACTCGGGCTCGGAGCTGGCCGCCGCCTGGCCGGTGACGGCGCAGCTCGGCGCGGGGAACAAGGGCCAGCTGAAGATCTCGTCCTTCGACCTCGCCGGCGCGACGTCGGCAAGCGCGGTGACCATCACTTTCGACACCGCCGCTACGTATCGCATCGACGGCCTGCCGGGCGGCACGGTAACCGGCAGCTACGTGTCCGGTGCGACGATCGCGCAGGACGGCTGGTCGCTGACGCTGCGCGGCACACCCGTCGTCGGCGACGAAGTCGAGATCGTTCCCAACGCCAGCCCCGGAACCGACGGGCGCAATGCGCGCGCGATGATCACGGAGTCCGCGCCGCTCACCGATTCCTTTGCGACGATGGTCGGCGAGATCGGCGCGCGCACGCAGTCGGCGCAGGCGAGCCGCACCGCATCGGCCGGCCTGCTGTCGAACGCACAGGCCGCGCAGGCCGAAGTTTCGGGCGTGAACCTCGACGAAGAGGCTGCGCGCCTGATGCAGTACCAGCAGATGTATCAGGCCGCGGCGAAGGTGATCCAGGCGGCGCAGGCGATGTTCGATTCGCTGCTCGCCGCTACGGCGCGCTGAGTCCCGCAGAGGAGCCGCATGCGATGACCCGCATTCCGACCATGTACGCGCACCAGCGGGCGCTCGACGCGATGGCGCAGCGGCGTTCGGCGCTGAACGGCGACCAGTTGCAGCTGTCCACCGGCAGGCGCGTGAACGATCCGTCGGACGACCCGCTCGCCGCGGCGCAGGCCGAGCGGCTGCGCTCCCAGCTCGCGCGCATCTCGATCGAGAACCGGATGATCGGCTTCGCCCGACAGATGCTGTCCACCGCCGACAGCACGCTCGGGCAGGTGAGCGATGCGCTGCAGTTCGCCCGCGAGGAACTAGTGTCCGCCGGCAACGGAGCGAGGTCATCGGCCGACCGCGCGCTCATCGCGCAGCAGCTGAGCGGCGTGCGCGATCAGCTGGTGTCGCTCGCCAACAGTCGCGACGGCGCCGGAGGCTACGTGTTCGGCGGCCAGGGCGCGACGACGGCGCCGTTCGATGCGTCGAGCGGCCAGCCGGTCGCGCCCGCGCCTGCGCCCACGGCGCAGGGATCCCATCCCGGGGAGCAGTACACCGGACTGGACGCGAAGTACACGACCAGCCAGGACGGCCGCGCGATCTTCGCCGACGCCGCGGGGAACACGCTGTTCACGGCGCTCGACACGATCGTCGGCGTCCTGGGCGACGCCAATGCGAGCGCGGCCGACGTCAGCGCCGCGCTCTCGACGACCACCGATGCGCTCGATGCCGGCCTGGAGCGCGTGCTGATGGCGCGCACGCGCGCCGGCGAACAGTTGCGTGCGATCGACGCGCACGAGACGGCGCTGGCGAACGGCGATCTCGACGCCCGCGAGCGGCTGTCCGACCTCGTCGATCTCGACTACGCCGCGGCGATCTCGAATTTCCAGAACAACCGCACATCGCTCGAAGCGGCGATGACCACCTACGCGCAGATCGCGCGCCTGTCGCTGTTCGACTACCTCTGAGGCACATGAGCCCGACGTCCCTGTTCATGAGCGCGCTGATCGGCTACGAGCCGATCGTCGACCGGCAACGCAATGCGCTGGCGATGCGGGTGAGCGTCTCCCCGGGCGGGCCGGAGGTGAACATGGCGGCGCTGTATCGCGAATTCACCGGGCAGCGCGCGGGCGAAGGCGGCACGATCGCGTTGCGCTCGTCGGCGCCGATCGACGAAGAGCTGCTGACGATCGAGCCGTCGCCCACGCTGTGGATCGAGGTGCCCGGCGCGATGATGGATGCGGACGAGGGCAGGGCGCTCGCCGCCAAGCTGCACGAGGCGGGCTTTCCGCTGATGCTCGGCGGGCGTCCCGAGAGGCCGCTGACGCCCGATCTCGTTCCCGCGTTTCGCATGTCGATCATCCACGTCGACGCCGACCGTCGGCTGCAGCAGCCGCTGTTGCAGGCGATGCAGGCGCAGGCGAAGCGCTCGATCCCGCATGTGAACGACGGCGTGCGAACGATTGCGATGATGGAGAAGTGCTTCGAGCGGGGAGCCGTGGCCGTGGTCGGCTGGCCTACCGAAGACGCGCTGCAGCACGTGGGCGGGGAGAACGGCAATCCGAACTACACGACGATCGTCGACATGATGTCGATGATCGATCGCAACGAGGACCCGGTGGCGATGGAGAAGGTGATCCGCCGCGACGCGGCGCTCGCCTACAAGCTGCTGCGCTACATCAACTCGCCCGGCTTCGGCCTTTCGGTGGAAGTGCAGTCGTTCCGCCACGCCGTGATGATGCTCGGCTACGGACGGCTGAAGCGCTGGTGCGCACTGCTGCTCGCCACCGCCTGCAGGGACTCGAACCTGCGCCCGGCGATGGTCGCGTCGTTCCGGCGCGGCGTCTTCCTCGAGCACCTGATCGGCGCCGGGCAGGACGAGCAGCTGCGCGACGAAGTGTTCATTCTCGGCGTGCTGTCGCTGCTCGACAAGCTGCTCAAGCGTCCGTTCGCGGAGCTGTTCCGCAATCTGCACGTGCCCGAGCGCGTGCACGAAACGCTGGTGGAACGGCGCGGCCCCTACATGCCGTACCTGAAGGTCATCGAGTCGATCGAGAACGGCCCCGATCCGCAGCTGCCTTCGCGGCTGGACGACTGCGTGATGTCGCTCGGGCAATGCAACCAGGCGGTATTGCGCGCCTTGACCGCTCCCGATCTGATCAGCGCCTGAGCGCGGGCGCAAACGTTCTCTGAGCGCGAGCGCAGCCCGGAAAGCAACGCGGCGCACCCCGGCCGGGCTTGCAGGCCGGGGCCGGGGAATGTGTAAACTCCCGCCGATGCATTCCAGCGAACTGAAGCGGGCCGCCGCACGCGCGGCGCTCGACGACATCGTCGTCGGCGCCGTTCTCGGCGTCGGCAGCGGCTCCACCGTCGACCTCTTCGTCGACGAGCTTGCCGCGCTCGCTTCACCGCCGCCGGCGCTCGTCTGCGCTTCCGAGCGCACCGCCGCACGCGCCCGTTCTCGCGGGCTGCGGGTGCTGGGGCTGAACGAGGTGCTCGCCAGCGGCGCGTCGATTCCCGTCTACGTCGACGGTGCCGACGAGATCGACCCGCAACTGCGAATGATCAAGGGCGGCGGCGCCGCTCTCACGCGCGAGAAGATCGTCGCATCGGCCAGCGGGCACTTCGTGTGCATCGTCGATGCGTCGAAGTGCGTCCGCAGGCTGGGCGCCTTTCCGTTGCCGGTCGAAGTGATCCCGATGGCGCGCGAACTGGTGGCGCAACGGCTGCGCGCGCTGGGCGGAGAGCCGAGCCTGCGCGAGAGCGGGCTCACCGACAACGGAAACGAAATCCTCGATGTACGCGGTCTCGACCTCGCCGATCCCGAGCAGGTGGAGGCGCGCATCGAACAATGGCCCGGGGTGGTCGCGGCGGGGTTGTTCGCCGTGCACGGGGCCGACGTTGCAATCATCGCGGCGCCCGACGGAGTCGAGCGTCGCAAGGCGACCGGGGCGCGGGGATGAGGTCCATCGCCCCCTCCGGCCATCGGAACGAATTGTGTCAGCCGGAGGAGATCGCCCGATGTTTCGTCTCGAAGCGCTGCGCCCGCAGCAGGATGACCGCCTGGCCTTTCTGAAGGGGTTCCTTCGAGAACCCCGGGACGTGGGGTCGGTCATCCCCAGCTCCCGTTTCCTCGAGCGCCGCATGGTGCGGATGGCGGGCGTGAATGAAGCGGATTCGGTCGTCGAGCTGGGACCGGGCACGGGCGGAACGACGCGCGCGATCCTTTCCGCCATGCCGGAGAATTCCACGCTGCTCGCCGTCGAGCTGGACCCGGTGTTCGCCGACTTCGTTCGCGGCTTCGACGACAAGCGCCTGATGGTGCATCAGGGCAGCGCCGAGAATCTGCGCGAGCTGATCGCCACGCACCGGCTGAAGCCACCGAAGGCGATTCTCTCCGGCATTCCCTTCTCGACGATGCCGGTCGACGTGGGCACCCGCATCATCGAAGCGATCCGCGACGTGCTCGCCCCCGGCGGCTGCTTCGTCGCCTACCAGTTCCGCGGCGCCGTCGCCGACCGCGCCCGCCCGATCCTCGGCGAGCCGGAGGTGTCGCTCGAGCTGGTCAATATTCCGCCCATGCGTTGTTATCGGTGGCGCAAGAGTTGAGCAGTGAAGGGTAAAGGGTCAAGGGTGAAGGGGAAATTCAACGCGGCTCCGTTCGAAGGCCGCTGTCTGTTGCCCCTTCACCCTTGACCCTTCACCCTTCACTCGGCGGTACATACCCCGCCACCCGATCCGCCCCTTCCCCGAAGAAATAGTTCTCCATCTGCTGCGCCAGATACTTGCGCGCGCGGGCGTCGGCCAGGTTCAGGCGGTTCTCGTTGACGAGCATCGTCTGGTGGCGGATCCAGCCCTGCCAGGCTTCCTTCGAGACGTTTTCGTACAGGCGTTTGCCCAGTTCGCCCGGGTAGGGCGGGAAGTCGAGCCCTTCGGCTTCGCGGTTCAGCTTGATGCAGTGGACGGTGCGCGCCATGCCGGTTCCTACAGGTTCTTGATCAGCACCAGCGAGCGGCGCTGCAGGTTGTACAGGTTCTTGCGCTCGGCGGGCAGTTGGTCCACCGACGCGACGACGAAGCCGCGCTTGAGGAACCAGTGCATCGTGCGCGTGGTGAGCACGAAGAGCTTCTTCAGGCCGGCCGCTCGCGCGCGCTGCTCGATGCGACGCAGCAGCCTCTCGCCGTCGCCTCGGTTCTGCACGTTCGGGTTCACCGCCAGACAGGCCATCTCGCCCATGCCTGATTCGGGGAACGCGTAGAGCGCGGCGCAGCCGAAGATGACGCCGTCGTGCTCGATGACGGTGAAGTTGCCGATCTCGCGCTCGATCAGCGCGCGGTCGCGCTTGACCAGCGTGCCGTCGTCCTCGAGCGGACGGATCAGCGCGAGCAGGCCGCCGACGTCGTCGGGCGTGGCTTCGCGCACCGATTCGAGCGTTTCCTCGACGAGCATCGTGCCTACGCCGTCGTGCTGGAACAGCTCGAGCAGCACGCTGCCGTCGATACCGAAGGGAATGACGTGCGCGCGCGCCACGCCGCCTTCGCAGGCGCGCAGCGCGTGGCGCAACGTGAACGCGCTGTCTTCGGCGAGGGTTCCGGAATCGAGCAGCTGCTGCGCGTCGGCTTCGGAGATCTCGCCGTGCAGCACGCCGTCGGCGCCTTCGATCGCCGTCTCGGCGAGAACGATGAGCTTGTCCGCGTCGAGCGCGATCGCCGTGCTCGCCGCCACGTCTTCCATGCTCAGGTTGAAGGCTTCGCCGGTGGGCGAGTAGCCGAGCGGCGACAGCAGCACGATCGAACCGCTTTCGAGCGCGAAGCGGATGGTCGGCACGTCGATCTTGCGCACGAAGCCGGTGTGCTGGTAATCGACGCCGTCGACGATGCCCACCGGACGCGCGGTGACGAGATTGCCCGAGACCACCCGTACCGCCGAATGCGCCATCGGCGTGTTCGGCAGGCCCTGCGAGAACGCCGCTTCGAGGTCGAGGCGGATCTCGCCGGATGCCTCCTTCGCGCATTCGAGCGCCACCGGCCCGGTGATGCGCAGGCCCTCGGCATAGGCGGCCTCCACGCCGCGCAGGCGCAGCTGCTCGTTGACCTGCGGACGAGAGCCGTGCACGACGACGATGCGCATGCCCATCGCGTGCAGCAGGCTTAGGTCCTGTACGAGCGCATTCAGGCGTCCGGCCTGGATCAGCTCGCCGGGCACCGCGACGACGAAGGTCTTGCCGCGAAAGGCGTGGATGTAGGGGGCGACCTGGCGCAGCCAGGCGACGAAACGCGCTTCGTCCTCGGTGGAAGGATCGATCGGGGCCGAGGCTTCGGCGGGGGAGTCCGGCTCGCGGGTGGCGTTCATCGCCGCATTATAATTTCGCTCTCATGCATTCCCAGCAGCGTCCGCCCCTGCGACCGCTGCCGCCGCTGCGCTTTCCCGAGAATCTGCCGGTTTCGGCGCGTCGCGACGAGATCGCCGAGGCGATCCGCCGCCATCGCGTCGTCATCGTCTGCGGCGAGACCGGCTCCGGAAAGACGACTCAGTTGCCGAAGATCTGCGCGCTCGCCGGCCGTGGCCAGGCGGGGCTGATCGGCCACACGCAGCCGCGGCGCATCGCCGCCACATCGGTTGCCCGACGCATCGCCGAGGAGATCGGCTCGCCGCTCGGCACGCACGTCGGCCACAAGATCCGCTTCGACGAGCGCATCGATCGCGGCGCGACGATCAAGCTGATGACCGACGGCATCCTGCTCGCCGAGACCGCCTCCGACCCGCTGCTGCGCGCCTACGACACGCTGATCGTCGACGAGGCGCACGAGCGCAGTCTGAACATCGATTTCCTGCTCGGCTACCTGAAGCAGCTGCTCGACGGGCCGCGGCGGGACGACCTGAAGCTCGTCGTCACGTCGGCGACGATCGACGCCGAACGCTTCGCGCGCCACTTCGGGCGTACGACCGATCGTCTCGACGGGAACGGGCAGGCGGTGATCGAGCCGGCGCCGGTGGTCGAAGTCTCGGGAAGGCTCTATCCGGTCGAGATCCGCTACCGCGGTTTCGACGACGCGCATCGCGACGACGACGACGAATCCGATTTGCCGTCGCGCATCGACGAGGCGATCGAGACGCTGTGGCGCGAGAAGCCGGGCGACGTGCTCGTGTTCCTGCCCGGCGAGCGCGAGATCCGCGACGTTGCCGAGCATCTGCGCCGGCTGCATGCGCGCGAAATGGCGGCGAGGAGCGGTTCGCCGTGGTCGCGCGGCCCGATCGAGCTGCTGCCGCTGTACTCGCGGCTGTCGGCGGCCGAGCAGCAGCGCGTGTTCGGCGCCTCGAACGGACGGCGCATCGTGCTCGCGACCAACGTCGCCGAGACCTCGCTCACGGTGCCCGGCATCCGCTACGTCGTCGATCCGGGGCTCGCGCGCGTGAAGCGCTACCGCTATCGCGGCAAGGTCGAGCAGCTGCAGATCGAGCCGGTGTCGCAGGCGGCGGCAAACCAGCGGGCCGGTCGCTGCGGACGCGTCGCCGACGGCGTTTCCGTGCGGCTGTACGACGAGGCCGATTTCCTTTCGCGGCCGAAGTTCTCCGATCCGGAGATCCTGCGCTCGTCGCTGGCCGCCGTGATCCTGCGGATGAAGGCGCTGCGGCTGGACGACGTCGAGCGCTTTCCCTTCGTCGATCCGCCGCCGCGCAAGGCGATCGCCGACGGCTATGCGCTGCTGCACGAGCTGGGCGCGGTAGACCAGAGGAACGAGCTGACGCCGGTGGGGCGCACGCTGGCGAAGCTGCCGGTGGATCCGCGCGTGGCGCGCATGCTGCTGGCCGCGCACGAGCTGGACTGCCTGCGCGAGGTGGCGGTGATCGCCGCTGCGCTGTCGACGCAGGATCCGCGCGAACGTCCGCTCGACGCGCAGCAGGCCGCCGACCAGCAGCACCGGCGCTTTGTCGACGAGAAGTCCGACTTCGTTTCCTTCGTGAAGCTGTGGGACTACTGGAGCGCCGCGCAGCGCGATCGCCACGCCGAGGGCGAATCGAACCGCAGGCTGGCGCAGCGCCTGGAGCGCGAGTTCCTGTCGGTGCGCCGGCTGCGCGAATGGGCCGACGTGCGCGAGCAGCTGCTCGATGCGTGCCGCACGCTGAAGTGGAAGGAGAACGAGCGGCCCGCCACGGCCGAAGCGATCCACCGCGCGCTGCTCGCCGGGCTGCTCGGCAACCTGGGCACGAAGTCGCCCGACGACGCGCAGTACCTCGGCACGCATCAGACGAAGTTCTCGATCCACCCGGGCAGCGCGCTGGCGAAGAAGCCGCCGCCGTGCGTGATGGCCGCCGAGATGGTCGATACGGCGAAGCTCTACGCGCGCACCGTCGCCCGCATCGATCCGGCGTGGATCGAGCGCGCGGCGGCGCACCTGATCCGGCGCAGCACTTCTGATCCGTTCTGGTCGCGCAACGCCGGCCAGGCGATGACCAACGAGCGTGGCACGCTGTACGGCCTGACCCTCTACGCGCAGCGTCGCGTGCCGCTTGCGCCGATCGACGCGCAGCAGGCGCGCGAGCTGCTGATCCGCGAAGCGCTGGTCGCCGGGCAGTGGGAGACGAAGCTGCCTTTCTTCGTGCACAACCGGAAGCTGGTCGCCGGGATCGAGGCGCTCGAGCAGCGCATCCGCCGTCCCGATCTGCTGGTGGACGAGCGCGATCTCCACGACTGGTACGACGCGCGCATCCCCGAGGACGTGCATTCGACGCAGGCGCTCGAGCGCTGGTGGAAGGCGGCCTCGCGCGACGATCCACGCCTGCTCTTCCTGTCGCGCGAAGCGCTGCTGCGCAAGGACCCCGACGCGGTGAACGCGCAGGCCTTTCCGCGCTCGCTCGAGTTGCACGGCGCCGCCTTCGCGCTCGACTACCGCTTCGATCCGGGCGCCGCCGACGACGGCGTGACGATGACGGTGCCGATCGCGGCGCTGAACCTCGTCGATGCGACGCGTTGCGAATGGCTCGTCCCCGGCATGCTCGGCGACAAGGTGCAGGCACTGGCGAAGTCGCTGCCGCAAAGGTTGCGCCGGCATCTCGTGCCGCTGCCCGAATACGCGGCGGGTTTCGTCGAGCGCTGGCGCGAGCGCGCGGGTTCGCGCCCGCTCGTCGAGGCGATCGTCGACGACCTCGCCGGGCAGCGCGGCCTGCGCGCGCAACCGGCCGACTTCCGGCCGGAGACGCTGCCCGCGCATCTGTCGATGAATTTCCGGCTGGTCGATGCGCACGGCGGCGTGCTCGGGCAGTCGCGCCAGCTCGCCGCGCTGCGTGCCGAATACGGCGCGCGCGCCAAGGGCGCGCTGCAGCAGGCTTTCGAGCGCTCGCCGCTCGCGGCGGTCCCGGCCGAACGTTTCGTCGACTGGTCGTTCGGCACGCTGCCCGATCGCCTCGAAGGCGCTCGTGCGGGCGCGGCCGGCCTCGTCGGCTATCCGGCGCTGGTCGATCTGGGCGACGCCGTCGAAGTGCAGGTCTTCGACGATCCGGCGCAGGCCGAGGCTTCGACGCACGCCGGTCTCGTCCGCCTGTTCACGATCGCGCTGAAGGAGCCGTTGAAGTTCTTCGCGAAGAACGTGCCCGACTTCCAGCGCATGTCGCTGCTGTATGCGTCCTTCGGCGGGGCGGACGAGTTGCGCGACGAGCTGGTTGCCGCCGTGGTCGAGCGCACCTGCCTGGTCGATCCGCTTCCGGTCGACGCGCAGTCCTTCGCCGCGCGCGTGGCCGACGCGCGCACGCGGATCAATCTCGTCGGACAGGAGCTGGCGCGCACGCTCGCCGAGGTGCTCGAGGCCTGGGCGCTGGTGCAGAAGAAGCTGCCCGCGGCGAAGGCGCATGCCGAGGTCCACGACGATCTGCGCGCGCAGCTCGAGGCGCTGCTGCCCAGGCGCTTCGTCTCGCGCACGCCGGCCGCGCGCCTGCGCGAGCTGCCGCGCTACCTGAAGGCGATCGCGCTGCGCCTGGACAAGCTGCGCGAGGCGCCGACGCGCGACGCGCGGGCGCGCGCCGAGCTGGAGCCGCTGCTCGTGCGCTGGCGCCGGATCGTGCAGCAGCGGCGTGGCCAGCGCGATGCGCGCCTCGACGAGGTGCGCTGGCTGTTCGAGGAGTTGCGCGTGTCGCTGTTCGCGCAGGAGCTGCGCACGCCGGTTCCGGTGTCCGCAAAGCGGCTGGGCAAGGCGATCGATGCGCTGCGCGCCTGACGGGCTCAGCCGGCCATCACCAGCACCGGCTGCGGCGTCGTCTCGCCGGGCAGCGAGCCGATCGGATGGGGCAGCCTCTCGAACAGCTCCGCGTACTCGGGTGCGCCGAGCTGGATCAGGCTGAGCAGCTTCGGCGTGATTCCCACCTGCTGGCGGTCCACGTGCGCCGCCAGTCGCAGCAGCGTGTCGAGCGTACGCTTCGTGAAGCCCGGGCGGGCGCCCGAAGGATCGGCGCGCGCGAGCACCGCCTGGACCATCGCCGCGCGCACGACGAAGCCCTCGCGTCGCGCCTGCGACAGCAGGTTGCGCAGCGACTGCAGTCCCCATCGCATGTCGGTCAGGCACACGAGCAGCTGGTCGGCTTCGCGGTCGACGATGCTGCCGCCGGCTTCGCGCACGCGCGCGGCATACTCGACGATGACGCGTTCAATCGCGCTCGCGCCGGGCGCCGCGGATTCGAAACGCAACAGGACGAGCAGATTGAGCATGGCCGTTCGCCAGCATAGCGCGATGCCCCGGCATCCGGCAGCCGCGCAGAGACGGGTGGCGGGCCAGGCGCGACGCGGCCGACGCGCCCGCTCGCCGGTATGATGGTTCGATGCAGCCCGTTCTGACCGCATTCGGGCGCGCGATCGTCAGCCAGCTTCATCCGAAGATGCTCGCGCTGCTCGTCGTGCCCTTCGTGCTCGCGATCGTCTTCTGGGTGATCACCGCCTGGTGGCTGTGGGCGCCGATTACCGGCTGGCTGCAGGGCTGGCTGTTCGGCGGCGGCTGGATGAGCAGCCTCGACGCGTGGGCGGCCTCGCACGGCTTCTCGGGTTTCGCGCAGTGGACGGTGGCGCTGCTCGCGCTGCTCGTCGTCGTACCCGTGATGTTCGCCAGCGCCGTCGTGATCATCGCCGTGTTCGCGATGCCGATGGTCATCCGGCATCTGGGCAACGGACCCTACCGCGACGTCGCGCGCGAAGGCTCGATGGCGCTGGCGCCGAGCGTGTGGAACGCGGTGTCGAGCACCGTGCTGTTCGCGGTCGGCTACCTGGTCACGCTGCCGCTGTGGCTGATCCCGCCGCTCGCGCTCGTCGTGCCGTGGCTGTGGTGGAGCTGGCTCACCGCGCGCGTGATGCGTTTCGACAGCCTGGTCGAGCACGCGAGCGCCGCCGAGCGCGGCGCCTCGATCTCCGGGCGCAAGCGCGACTACTTCCTGCTCGCGCTGCTCGTCACGCTGCTGAACTACGTGCCGCCGTTGTTCCTGATCACGCCGGTGCTGTCGGCGCTGGCCTTCGCCCACTATTCGCTCGCGCTGCTGCGGCGGCAGCGCGCGGCCATGGAGGTACGTCCCGCATGGGCTTCGGACTCATCGTCATAGGCGACGAGATCGTCTCCGGCAAGCGCCAGGACCGGCACTTCCCGCGCGTCGTCGAGATGTTGCGCGGACGCGGCCTGTCGCTCGCCTGGGCGCATTTCATCGGCGACGATCGCGCGGCGATCACGGCGCTGCTGCGCAGCACCTTCGCCGGCGACGACGTGGTTTTCTGCTGCGGCGGCATCGGCGCCACGCCCGACGACCACACGCGCCAGGCGGCGGCCGCGGCGCTCGGCGTCGATCTCGTCCTGCACCCGCAGGCGGCCGAACTGATCGCGCAGCGGATCGCCGAGATGGCGGCCGAAAGCGGCGGCAGCGCCGACCTGTCGCTGCCGGAGAACCGGCAGCGGCTGAAGATGGGCGAGTTTCCGGCGGGCGCCGAGATTCTGCCGAATCCGTTCAACCGCATCCCCGGCTTCGCGCTCGGGCGGCATTTCTTCGTGCCCGGCTTTCCCGTGATGGCCTGGCCGATGATCGAGGCCGTGCTCGATACACGCTTCGCTGGCTGCTTCCACCGCGACGCGCGCGGCGAGCGTTCCTTCCTCGTGTTCGGGCTGGCGGAGTCGACGGTGACGCCGTTGATGGAGGAAATCGAGCGCGACTACGCCGAGGTGCGCGTATTCAGCCTTCCGTCGGTGGGAGAGGACGGCGGGCGCAGGCATATCGAACTGGGCGTGCGCGGTCCGGCGCCAACGGTCGACGAGGCCTTCGCGACGCTGCGCGCCGGCGTGCAGGCGCTCGGCGGCGAGATCCGGTGAGGCGGCGATGAATGCCCCCGCCGAAGCCGCGCTGCGGCGCGCATCGCTGGACGATCGCTACCAGGCGACCGAAGGCGCCGTCTACCTCACCGGCACGCAGGCGCTGGTGCGATTGCCGATCCTGCAGCGCCAACGCGACGCGGCCGCCGGCCTGAACACCGCCGGCTACATCTCGGGTTATCGCGGTTCGCCGCTGGGCGGCTACGACCAGGCGCTCGAGAAGGCGCGCGCGCACCTCGATGCGCATCACGTGCGCTTCGTGCCGGGATTGAACGAGGATCTCGCCGCCACCGCGATCTGGGGCACCCAACAGATCGATGCGCTGCCCGGCGGGCGCTACGACGGCGTGTTCTCGATCTGGTACGGCAAGGGACCGGGCGTCGATCGCAGCGGCGACGTGTTCCGCCACGCGAACCAGGCGGGCACCGCGCGCCACGGCGGCGTGCTCGCCCTGGCCGGCGACGACCACGGTGCGAAATCGTCGACCGTCGCCGCGCAGACCGACTTCGTCTTCCAGGCGGTGTCGATTCCCGTGCTCTCGCCAGCCACCGTGCAGGACTACGTCGACCTCGGCCTGCACGGCCTGGCGATGTCGCGCTTCGCCGGTCTGTGGGTCGCGCTGAAGTGTGTCACCGACACCATCGAGTCGGCCGGCATCGTCGACGTGTCCACCGATCGCCTGCGCATCGTGCTGCCCGACGATTTCGCCATGCCGCCCGGCGGCCTGAGCCTGCGTTGGCCCGAGGAGCCGTTCCCGAAGCTCGAGGAGCGCCTGTCGCGCTTCAAGCTGCCGGCGGCGCTCGCCTATGCGCGTGCGAACCGGCTCGATCGCAACGTCTTCGGCCGCGCCGACGGCGAGCCGGCGCGGCTGGGCATCGTCTCGAGCGGCAAGAGCTGGCTCGACGTGATGCAGGCGCTGGCCGACCTCGGCATCGACGAGGCGGCTGCGCGCGTGCTCGGGCTGCGCGTGATGAAGATCGCGATGCCGTGGCCGCTGGAGCCGCGGGCCGTGCGCGCCTTCGCCGAAGGCTGCGAGGAGCTGCTCGTCGTCGAGGAGAAGCGCCCGCTGATCGAGGCGCAGCTGAAGGAACTGCTGTATGCGTTCGCCGAACGCCCGCGCGTCGTCGGCAAGACCGACGAGAACGGCGCCGCGCTCGCGCCCGACTACGGCGAGCTGACGCCGGCTTTCTGCGCGCGCCTGATCGCTCAGCGCCTGGCCCGCTGGCGCGGGGCGCCCGACGATGCGCGAGGCGCGCGCGCCGATGCGGTGCATGCGCGGATCGACGCGCGCCTGGCCGAACTGGAGGCGCGCGAGCGCGCGCCGGCGAAGCGCTTCGAGACGATCGAGCGCATTCCGTATTTCTGCTCGGGCTGTCCGCACAACACGTCCACGCGCGTGCCCGAGGGCTCGCGCGCGCTCGCCGGTATCGGCTGCCACTACATGGCGCAGTGGATGGACCGCTCGACGGCCACGTTCACGCAGATGGGCGGCGAGGGGATGACCTGGGTGGGCCTGGCGCCCTTCAGCGATACGCCGCACGTCTTCCAGAACATCGGCGACGGCACCTGGTTCCATTCGGGCTCGCTCGCGCTGCGCCATGCGGTGGCGACGAACACGCGGATGACCTACAAGATCCTGTTCAACGACGCGGTGGCGATGACCGGCGGCCAGCGCCACGACGGCGCGCTCACGCCGCAGCGCATCGCGCAGCAGGCGCGCGCCGAGGGCGTTCGCCGCATCGTCGTCGTCACCGACGAACCCGGGAAGTACCCGGCGGGCTATTTCGAGCCCGACGTGGCCGTGCATCACCGCAGCAGGCTCGACGACGTGCAGCGCGAGCTGCGCGATTGCGACGGCGTCTCGGTGCTGATCTACGACCAGACCTGCGCGGCCGAGAAGCGGCGCCGGCGCAAGCGCGGCGAGTATCCCGATCCGCCGAAGCGCGTGTTCATCAACGAGGCGGTGTGCGAGGGCTGCGGCGATTGCGGCGTGCAGTCGAACTGCGTGTCGATCGAGCCGGTGGAGACCGAGTTCGGCCGCAAGCGCGCGATCAACCAGTCGTCGTGCAACAAGGACTTCTCCTGCGTGAACGGCTTCTGCCCGAGCTTCGTCACCGTGCACGGCGGGCGGGTGCGCCGGGCGAGGGTGGGCGGGGCGGCGCTATCGGGCGCCGCGGTTGCCTCGGGCGCCCCGGGCGCCTCGAGTGCGGGCGCGCGTTCCGCAGTCGCGCTGCCCGACGTGCCGCTGACGGAACCGGCGCTGCCCGGGCTCGGCCGCGCGTGGTCGCTGCTCGTCACCGGCATCGGCGGCACCGGCGTCGTCACCATCGGCCAGCTGCTCGGCATGGCGGCGCACCTCGAAGGGCTGCAGGTGACGGTGCTCGACATGGCCGGCCTCGCGCAGAAGAACGGCGCGGTGATGAGCTTCGTCCGCTTCGCGCGGGCGGGCGAGCCGCTGTACGCGCCGCGCATCGGCATCGTCGGCGCCGACGCGGTGCTCGGCTGCGACCTCGTCGTCACCGCGGGGCGCGAGGCGCTCGCGCGGATGAGCGGGGCGACGCGCGTGGTGACGAACGTCGCGGGAACGCCCACCGCCGATTTCACGCGCAACCCGAACTGGAAATTCCCCGCCGACGGCATGCAGTCGGCGATCGCCGACGCGGCAGGCAGGGAGAACGCCGAGTTCGTCGATGCCACCCGGCTTGCGACGGCGCTGCTCGGCGACGCGATCGCATCGAACCTGTTCCTGCTCGGCTATGCGTGGCAGCGCGGGCTGGTGCCGCTGTCGGGCGCGGCGATCGATCGGGCGATCGAGCTGAACGGCGTGGCGATCGAGCAGAACCGCGCCGCCTTCGCCTGGGGGCGCGCGGCCGCGCTCGATCGCGAGCGCGTCGAAGCCGCGGCGGTCGCCGGGCTCGGCAGGAGCGCGCCCACGCCGGTGACGCGCCGCCTGTCCGCCTCGCTCGACGAGACGATCGCGCGACGCGTCGATCATCTCGTCGACTATCAGGACGAGCGTTACGCCAGGCGCTATCGCGAGCGCGTCGAGCGCGTGCGCCAGGCCGAGCGCGCGCTCGTCGGCGAGGGCCCGCTCGCGTTGACCGAGGCGGTCGCGCGCAACCTGTTCAGGCTGATGGCCTACAAGGACGAATACGAGGTCGCGCGGCTGTACACGGCGAGCGCGTTCCGCAAACGACTGAACGAGCAGTTCGAAGGCGATTTCCGCCTGAGCTTCCATCTGGCGCCGCCGCTGCTCGCGCGGCGCAACGCGAAGGGCGAGCTGGTCAAGCGCGAATACGGCTCGTGGATGATGCATGCCTTCGCCGTCCTCGCACGCCTGCGCCGCCTGCGCGGAACGGCCTTCGATCCCTTCGGGCGCACGGAGGAGCGGCGCGCCGAGCGGCAACTCGTCGTCGACTACGAGGCCACCATCGACCGGCTGCTCGAAGCGCTCGATGCGCAACGGCTGCCGCTGGCCGTGCGGATCGCGTCGATTCCCGAGGAGATCCGCGGCTTCGGCCACGTCAAGGCGCGCAACCTCGCGTCCGCGCGCAGGCGCTGGGCCGAGGAGATGGCGGGCTACGCGGCGCCGTCGCCCGTCGAGGTCGGGTAAGGACCGGGTGACCCCGTCGGGGGCCACCGGAAGGTCGCTCAGGCCGTCTTGCGCTGCTGCGGCTGCGCGGCGCGGGTCGCTGCGGTGGCGGCAGCCGTCGAGGTCGTCTTCGCCGCCGCGGCCATGTTGGCCTCGGCCACTTCGACGGCCTGCTTGGTCGCCTTGTTCAGCTGGTCGAACGAGGTGTTCGCCGCGCTGACCGCCTGCTTCATCAGCGTGACGACGCCTTCGCTGCCGGCCGGCAGGTTGCGCGCGAACGCGTCGATCGCCGCGTAGATCTGGCGGTTGTTCTCGGCGTACTGGCGCTCGAACAGGCGGGCCAGTTCGCTGCCGGTTTCATTGGCGATCTCGTAGACGTGCTTGTAGTACGCGGCGACCTTGTCGGTCGTCGGCTGCACCGACGTCGTGGCGAGGTCGGCCCACTGCTTCGGATCCTTCACGTCGACCAGCGTGCGCAGCGTCTCGGCGGACTCCTCGAAGGAGGTCTTGGTCGCCTGGACGTTCAGCGCGGCGAGTTTCTCGAAGCCGGCGATCGAGGCGGCGGTGGCGTTCTGGAAGGCCTCGAGTGCCGATTTCTGGATCTGGGCGAATTGTTCGGGGTTGGTGATCATGAGTCAGCTCCTGTGTTTCCGGTGTCGTTGTCGGGGGGAGGGAGAAGGGCGGAGCAGCTTTGCTGCAACGCAACATTCGGTAGTTTAAGTTGCGCTCCGGCGGTGTCAAGCGTTTTTTGCTGCAATGCAACGAACGCCCGTCGGGCGCCACGCGAAAGTCGGTCGATTGTCAAGGGAGAAAGGACCTTCCGTCGCATAAAAGCGACCGATCATCGAGAAACGGGTTCAAGGTTCACGGGCAAGTCCCTCAATTCCTTGCCTTTTCTGTAGACTCGCGGCTCGGGGGGAGTCGGGGTTTTCGGAGAGGGAAATGGCGGGTGGATCGCGGCGGGGCTGGCGGCGCGCGTGTGTCGCGTTCTTGATTTCCTTCGGTCTTGCTGGGGTATTCCAGCCGACCCTCGCGATCGCATCGGGGAAACGCGCCACCGCGAACGACGAGCCGGCGCGCGCGAAGAAGCCTGCGGCCGCGAGCCGCACCTCCCGGGCAGCGGCGCCGACGGGCAGCTCGGCCAGGCGCAAGGCCGCCCGCGCCCCGGTCGAGTCGGGGGCAAAGCGGGTGAAAGTCTTCGTCGACACCCGCACGAAGGTCGCCGCCGAGGCGCGCGCACCGGTCGCCGACAGCGCGCGCGCCGGACAGGCGCGCCCGTCGATCGGACACGCATTCGGACTGCACGACGTCGAGGATCCGCTGTCGCTCGAGTCGGCCGTCGCCCTCGTGCTCGACCAGCGCAGCGGCGAGGTGCTGTTCGAGAAGAACTCGCGAGCGGTGCTGCCGATCGCCTCGATCAGCAAGCTGATGACCGCGATCGTCGTGCTCGACGCGAAGCTGCCGCTCGACGAGATGCTCGAGATCTCGGAGGCCGACGTCGATACCGAGCGCTTCACGCGCTCGCGTCTGCGCACCGGCACGCGGCTCACGCGCGACGAACTGCTGCACCTGGCGCTGATGTCGTCGGAGAATCGCGCCGCGCACGCGCTCGGCCGCCACTACCCGGGCGGAATGCCCGCCTTCGTCGCGCAGATGAACCGCAAGGCGCAGGAGCTGGGCATGACCAGCTCGGGCTTCGTCGAGCCGACAGGCCTGTCGAGCAGCAACGTGTCGAGCGCGCGAGACCTGGCGCTGCTGGTGCAGGCGGCGTCGCGCTACCCGCTGATCCGCGAATATTCGACGGCGAGCGCGCTGTCGGTCGACACCGGACGTCGCACCGAGAGCTACCGGAACACGAACCGGCTGATCGATCGCAGCGACTGGGAGATCGGCGTGCAGAAGACCGGCTTCATTTCCGAGGCGGGCAACTGCGTCGTCATGCAGGCGCGCATCGCATCGCGGCCGGTCGTGATGGTGCTGCTCGACGCCGAGCAGCGCACCGCGCGCGTCAGCGATTCGCTGCGTATCCGCCAATGGGTCGAAGGACTCGGCACGAGCGGCGTGCGTCGCGTGACGCATCCCGACGACGAGGCGCAGCAGCCGGCTCGCGAACCCGGCGCGCACAACGTCTGAACGCCGAAGGGTGCGCGCCGTTCGGCGCGAGCGAGGCGCTCGCGGGCCGGCGCGATGCGCCCGAGGCTCAGGAAATCGCCCGTTCGTCGGCGTCGTAGCCCAGTGACGACGAGATGCCGTCGGCGGTGCGGCACAACTGCTCGATCCAGTCGTCCTGGATGAAGTCGGCCGGCGCCGAGATCGACAGCCCGGCGACCAGCTTGCCGCTGTCGTCGCGCACGCCGGCGGCGATGCATCGCACGCCCAGCTCCAGCTCTTCGTTGTCGCGCGCGTAGCCGCGCGCGCGCACGAGCGCCAGCTCGCGCTCGAGCCGCTGCAGATCGGTGATGCTGTTTCGCGTATGCCCGGCAAGCCCGGTGCGCGCAGCATAGGCGCGCACCAGTCGCGGCTCGTCGGCGGCGAGGAACAGCTTGCCCACCGACGTGAGGTGCAACGGCGCGCGACCGCCGACCGCACGCACGACCTGCATGCCCGAACGCTCGGAGACGGCGCGTTCGATGTAGACGATCTCGTCGCCCTGGCGGATCGACAGGTTCACCGTCTGCCCGGTGCTGCGATGCAGTTCGCGCATCGGATCGAGCGACGCGTCGCGCACGTTCATCCGCGCCTTGACGAGATTGCCCAACTCGAGCAGGCGGATGCCCAGCTGGTAGGCGCCGGGCTCGGCGCGGTCGACGAAGCGTGCGGTGACCAGGTCGTTCAGGATGCGATGCGCCGTGGACGGATGCAGCCCGGTGCGCAGCGAGAGTTCCTTCAGGCTCACCGGTTCGCGCTGCCCGGCGAGCGCATCGAGCAGCGAGACGAGGCGTTCGATGACCTGGATCGCGGTGCGACCTTCTTCGTTCGCGGAGCTTCGGGGGCGGGGCATCGGCTATGTCGGGTTCCGAGCGACCTGGGCGCAAGGGTAGCACGATGCGCGAGCGCATCCTGCAATGTGAAACATGGCGGAGCCTGGACACCATGGTCGCCCGCGTCTTGGCGGCCGGCCTTCCTGCCGCACGCTTTTTCGCGTCGCGCAGCCGCGTCGGTACACTCGCACGGCACCCGGTATCGCACCTGCCTCGATGATCCCGTCGAACCTCCAACGTCCCGCGACGGAACGCCGGCCGCCGATCGAAGATCGGACCGGGCGCGCGCCGTGATCCGTCGATCCGTCGCCGTCACGCTGTGGCGCGTCCTTGCGCTCGTCAGCGTCGGACTCGCGGTGCTCGGCATGGTGCTGCCGGTGCTGCCCACCGTTCCGTTCCTGATCGTCGCCGCATGGGCGGGCAGCCGCGGGTGGCCGCGGCTGGAAACCTGGCTGCTCGAGCATCCGCGGCACGGACCGGCGATCCGCCGCTGGCGCGATCATGGCGCGGTTCCGCGCCGCGCGAAGTGGGCGGCCTCGACGATGATGGTGCTCAGTGCGCTGACGCTCGCGATGATGGCCGTGCCGCCATGGGTGAAGCTCGCCGCCCCGTCGATGATGGCCATCGTGGCGATCTGGCTGTGGAGCAGGCCGGAGGCTTGAGCGCTCAGCCCAGCCAGCTGCGCAGGATGCCGAGCGGGTCGTGCGCCCGCGCGATCGACACCATCATTCCGAAGCAGGCGAGCGCGGCGATCGACCAGGCGAGCCGCGAGGTCGTCGAGCGGGCGCGCCGCAACGCCATCGTGCCCAGGCCGATGTACACCAGCAGCAGCGCGAGTTTCGCCGCCAGCCACGGCACGACGAAGGGGTTCAGCTGCAGCACGTAGAGCAGCAGCAGCGCCGCGGCGAGCAGGCCGGTGTCGATCAGCCAGCTCGCGCGGCGCGCCGCCCTGGAGGCGCTCCAGCGCGCCCCGGCCATCGTCGCGATCGCGCGCGCGGTGAACAGCGTGCCGCTCGCGGCGACGAAGCCGATATGGGCGAGGCGGATCTGCGGGTAGAGGTCGAGCAGGAGCGCCGAGGGCATCCGCGGGATCAGCGGATCGTGAAGTCGATGACGATCTCGCCCGGGTTGCGGCTGACGTACTGGATCTCGATGTGCTCGCCGAAACGGTCGAGGATCTGGTCGAGCAGCGGCAGCGGGTCGTGGTCGTTCATGAAGCGCATCGTCTCGCCGGGCTGCAGCGCGCCGAGCGCGCCGAAGATCGCCGAGTGGCGAAAGCGCCGCGCGACACCCCGCGCATCGAAGGGATAGGTGGTTTCGCCGAGGATCCGCAGGGAGTTGTCCGACATGTTCTTTGCTCCGGTGAGCGATGGCGCTGGCCGCGTGACGGGCTCGTTCGCCGAAAGCGGAATCTAAAATGATGCTTTAGCGCAGTCAAGCGCCGCGCAGCCGAGCCCCGCGCGCTCGAGCCTCATTCTGCGCGTGCGGCGACGCGCGTGGCGTCGCGCAGGGCGCGCGCGCATTCGCCGATGAGCATCGGTCCGCGGTAGATCAGGCCGGTATAGAGCTGCACCAGCGTGGCGCCGGCGACGAGCTTCGCGCGCGCGTCGTCGGCGCACAGGATGCCGCCGACGCCGATGATCGGGTAGCCGGCCGGCAGCGCCGCGCGCAGCGCGCGGATCACGCGATTCGAGGCTTCGAACACCGGCGCGCCGGACAGCCCCCCGGACTGCGCGGCGTTCGGCAGGCCGGCCACGGCCTCGCGCGAAATCGTCGTATTCGTCGCGATTACCGCGTCGATGCGGTGCCGGACGAGCAGCTCGGCGATCGCCTCGATCTGCGCGTCGTCCAGGTCGGGCGCGATCTTCAGCGCGAGCGGAACGCGGCGCGCGTGCTCGCGCGCCAGTTCGTCGCGGCGGGTGCACAGCGCACCGAGCAGCTCGTCGAGCGCATCGTGCGATTGCAGTTCGCGCAGCTTCGCCGTGTTCGGCGAAGAGACGTTCACCGCGACGTAGCTCGCGTGCCGGTAGACGCGCTCGAGACCGATGCGGTAGTCGTCCACCGCGCGCTCGAGCGGCGTGTCGGCGTTCTTGCCGATGTTGATGCCGAGCACGCCGCGCCAGCGCGCCCGCATCACGTTGGCGATGAACGCGTCGACGCCGTCGTTGTTGAAGCCCATCCGGTTGATCAGCGCCGAGCGCTGCGGCAACCGGAACAGTCGCGGGCGCGGGTTGCCGGGCTGCGGTCGCGGCGTGACCGTGCCCACTTCGAGGAATCCGAAGCCGAGCGCGGCAAGCGCATCGACGTGCGCCGCGTTCTTGTCCAGTCCGGCGGCCAGGCCCACGCGGTTGCGAAAGCGCAGCCCCATCACCTCGACCGGATCGTCCACCGGGCAGCCGGCGAGCAGGCGAGCGCCGCCGAAGGCGGCGGCGCCGTCGAGCGCGCGCAGCGACAGTTCGTGCGCAGTTTCGGGATCGAGGGCGAAGAGCAGCGGTCGGGCGGCCGCGTACGGAATCATCGCGAAGCGGGTGCCTCGCGCTCTTCGAGCCGCACCCACTCGCCGTCCTGCAGGCATTCGAGCGGCCGGAAGCGCGACTTGTACGACATCTTCGGGCTCTGCTCGATCCAGTAGCCGAGGTACAGGTACGGCAGTTCCAGGCGGCGGCACTGGTCGATCTGCCAGAGGATGTTGTAGGTGCCGTAGCTCGCCGACCCGACGTCGGGGTCGAAGAACGTGTAGACCGACGACAGGCCGTCGTCGAGCACGTCGATGATCGAGACCATGCGCAGCGTGCCGTCCGATTCGCGGAACTCGACCAGGCGCGTGTTGACCTTGCTCTGCAGCAGGAACTGCGCGTACTGCTCGCGGCTGTCCTGGTCCATTCCGCCGCCGGCGTGCCGGCTGGCCTGGTAGCGCAGGTACAGCGCGTAGTGCTCCGGCGAGAAGCCCAGGCGCGCGATCAGCGTGCGCAACGTTTCGTGCGCCTTCAGCGCGCGCCGCTGGCTGCGATCGGGAACGAAGGAAGCCGCCGGAATGCGCACCGGCACGCAGGCGCGGCACGCGTCGCAATGCGGACGGTAGGTGAAGATGCCGCTGCGCCGGAAGCCGGCGCGGACCAGGTCGCCGTAGACGTCGGCGTTGATCAGGTGATTCGGAGTGGCGACCTGCGAGCGCGCCTGGCGCTGCGGCAGGTAACTGCACGGGTACGGTGCCGTGGCGTAGAACTGCAGTGCCGAGAACGGCAGTTCCTTCAGGTGCGTCATGCGTGCGGCAATGCGATGCGCATCGTTCGCCAATCCGGAGCGGGCTGTCGAACCAGTTCGTCGACCCTCTCGAGAAATGCCGCGCGCGGAATTTCGCGCGCGCCGAGCGACGCGAGATGGCGAGTGCTCTGCTGGCAGTCTATCACGCGGAAATCGTGCGCCTCGAGCATCCGCGCGAGCGCGACGAGCGCTGCCTTCGAAGCGTCGGCTTCGCGCGCGAACATCGATTCGCCGTAGAACATGCGCCCGATGGACACGCCGTACAGGCCGCCGACGAGCCGCTCGTCGTTCCACACCTCCACCGAATGCGCGAAGCCCAGGCGATGCAACGCGCCGTATCCGGCGCGGATGTCCTCGGTGATCCAGGTGCCGTCCTGCCCCGCGCGCGGCGCCGCGCATTCGCGCATCACGCGATCGAAGCCGACGTCGAGCGTGACGCGCCAGCGCGCCTCGCGCTGCGCGGTGCGCAGCGTCTTGCGCAGCGATCGCGAGACGCGCAGCTCCGGCAGGTGCAGCACCATGCGCGGGTCGGGCGACCACCACAGCACCGGCTGCCCGCTCGTGTACCACGGGAAGATGCCGCGGCGGTACGCCTCGAGCAGGCGAGCCACCGACAGCTGCGCGCTCGCCGCGAGCAGCCCGTTGGGCACCTGCCAGGCACGCGCCGGATCGGGCAGCGGATCTTCGGTGCCGAGCCAGGCGAGCATGCGACGCGGGGAGCGGGACACGACGTTGCGGGGACGATCGTAGCGTGAACAGGCCCTAGCCGCACTGCATCAGCTGTCGGCAATAGCGCTCGATCGGCACGACGGTGGTCGACTCGCCGACCGGCCGATGCTCGGCGCCGCCGTGCTCGAGCGCGAGCTTCATCGCGAACTGGTCGAAGAACGCATCGAACAGTTCGCCGCCACGCGTGCCGACCGCGTGCAGGCTGTCGTCGGCGGGATCGTGCTCGAGCACGATCGCGGCCAGCGGCTGCGTGGCCGGGCCCGAGAGAACGCGCGCACCGGCCGCCGGGTCGTATTCGCTGTGTTCGGAGCAGCAGTGGATGACCTGCGCGCGATGCGTGATCGCGGACGGCTCGTCGCGGTAGTTGATGAAGCTGATCTCGCGCGTCGGATACGCCATGCGGTGCGCGCAGATCGCCGAATAGGCGACGATCGAGCGCTTCGGACCGACGCCGCCGTCCCAGGTGTAGCTTTCGTCGTGGCTCGTCTCGAGCGCGACCGATCGGCGGGTCGGCTTGCCGAGGTCGATCAGGAAGGCCGGCGTGCCGATGAAGGGGTACGGAAAGACGAGCGTCTTGCGGAGTGGGATCGATGCGGCCGCGAGCGGCCGGCCGTCGGCGCCGAGCAGACGCGCCCGCGGCCAGCTACGCGGCCTGGCCGAGGAGGCCTGCTGCGCGGCCAGTGCGCGGCGCGCGTGCAGTACGGGATCGGCGGCCGCGGCGGCTGCGCAACCGAACAGGAAATCGCGGCGTTGCATGCACTCGCTCCCCGGCAGACTCACGAAGGCGATCGACGCGGGCCGACCGCTCCGGTGTGCATCGACCGCGTTCCTTCGCGCCGGTCGGCGAAGAACCAGCGAAGCGCCTGCGCGACGCTGCGGAAGGCGAGCGAGTCCCAGGGGATCTCGTCCTCGCGGAACAGCTTCGCTTCGAGGCTCTCGGGGCCGGGCTCGAAGGACGGGTCGAGCAGCGCCGCGCGGAAGAACAGGTGCACCTGGTTTACGTGCGGCACGTCGATCATTGCGAACGGCGGGCCCAGCTCGATGCGGGCTCCGGCCTCCTCGACGGTTTCGCGTTGCGCGCCCTCGGCGGTGGTTTCGCCGTTCTCCATGAAGCCGGCGGGCAGCGTCCAGAAGCCGTAGCGGGGTTCGATCGCCCGCCGGCACAGCAGCACGCGGTCTTCCCAGGTGCACACCGTGCCGAGAACCATGTTCGGATTCTCGTAATGGATGGTTCCGCAGCGGGCGCAGCAGAAGCGCGCCCGGTTGTCGCCGGGCGGGACGGTCGAGTGGACCTCATGGCCGCAAACCGAGCAGAACTTCATCGCGTGCGGCCAGTGTAACAGCGCTTGATTCGCGTCAAGGACGAGCGCATCATCACCAACGAAAGTGAGAACTGTTCTCGTTAAGGCAAATTCGTTCTCGTTGAGGCGAATTCCCGCCCTCCATCCCGCAATTCTTTCCCGTCCGCAAGGAATTCCGATGCTTCTCGACAAACCCGCGGCGGCGCTCGCCGGTCCGCTGCTGTTGTCGCCGCTGTTGCTCTTCGCATCGACCGCGTCGGCCCTGGAGTATCCGATCGGCTCGCCGCGGAATGCCGCCGGCATGGAGATCGGCGCCGTCTACCTGCAGCCGATCGACATGGAGCCCGAAGGGCACATGCGCAAGGCCGCTGATTCCGACCTGCACCTGGAGGCCGACATCCACGCGCTGTCGACCAACGTCAACGGTTTTCCCGAAGGGGCGTGGATTCCGTTCCTGCTCGTGCGCTACGAGATCACGAAGGCGGGTTCGAGCGAGACGATCCGCGGCGACATGATGCCGATGGTCGCCAGCGACGGGCCGCACTACGGCGACAACGTCAAGCTGCTGGGCCCGGGCAAGTACCACGTCAAGTACACGGTGTTTCCGCCCAATGCGCCCGAGAACGCGCTCGGCATGCACTTCGGGCGTCACACCGATCGCGCCACCGGCGTGCGGCCGTGGTTCCGGCCTTTCGAACTCGAGTGGGATTTCACCTACGCCGGGATCGGCAAGAAAGGCGGCTACTGATCGTGCGCGGCCTCGCTTGCGTGGTGCTGGCGCTCGGCTCGCTGGCCGGGGGAGTGCAGGCAGCCGACGATAGCGCTGCGCTCGAAGCGCGCGTGCACGCGCTCGCCGAGCGCATGGAGCGGCTCGAGCAGCGCAACCAGGAGCTGGAGCGCGAAGTCGCCGAGTGGAGACGCCGCGGTGGGGCGCAGGCGGCCACGGCAGTGCCGGCGGCCACGGCAGCCCCGGCGGCGCAGGCCGCCGGGTCTTCGTCCACGCTCGAGGCGCGCGTGCACGCGCTCGAGGAGGCGCAGGCGCGCACCGAGCAGTCGCTCGCCACCGACCGGCTGAGCGAAACCGAGCCGGAGTTGGTGACGCGGCTGAAGGCACTCGAAGCCCAGACCTCGTCGATGCAGAAGCAGGCGCGGCAGATCGAGGCGCTCGAGGGCATCACCGTGGCGGGAAGCCTCACCACCATGGCGCAGCACGTCGGCGCCGGCGGCTCGGACACCGGCGCCCCGCAGTCGCGCCTGGGCTACCGCGGCGACCTGTCGGTGACGCTGCCGGGAGGCACCTTCGGCAGCGCCGAGGGCTCGATCTTCACGCACCTGCGCTTCGGTCAGGGCGAGGGAATCGGCGTGCGCCGCGCGTTCGCCAGCACCAACTCCACCGCGTTCGAAGTCGCAGGCGTCGGTTCCGACTCCGATTCGTCTTTCGCGATCCTCGCGCAGGCGTGGTACCAGCTCTCGGTGCCGCTGGGGGACGACGGCCTGCCTGCGCAGGCGCGGCGACACCTGTTCTTCAACGTCGGCAAGATCGACCCCTTCGTCTTCTTCGACCAGAACGCGATCGCTGACGACGAGACCGTTCGCTTCGCCAACAACGCCTTCGTCCACAATCCGCTGCTCGATGCCGGCCGCGACGTTGGCGCCGACGAATACGGCTTCTCGCCGGGCGTGCGCGTCGCCTACATCGACGAAAGCGACGCGGGGCTGAAGTGGCGCGCCTCGGTCGGCGCCTTCGGCGCGGGCAGCGCAGCGAATTTCTCAGGCTCGCCCGGTCGGCCGTTCCTGATCGGCCAGCTCGAAGCCTCGCCGCGACTGTTCCAGGGACTGGTCGGCAACTACTGGATCTACGCGTGGCGCAATCCGCGCGCCGTCGATTTCGACGACAACGAGGCCTTGCATGCCGGCTGGGGCGCCTCGATCGACCAGCGCGTCACCGACGATCTGACGCTGTTCGGACGCTTCGGCCAGCGCACCACCGGGCACGGCTCCTTCGACCGCGCGCTCACGCTCGGCAGCGAGCTGGACGGCGACGTCTGGCGGCGCGCCGCCGACGGCATCGGGTTCGCTGTCGGCTGGCTGGGCATCAGCGACGAGTTCCGCCGCGCGGCAGCCGCCGGCGAAGTGCCCGGATTCCCGGGCAGGCCGAGCAGCTACGCGCATATCGCCGAGCTTTACTACCGCTATCGCTTCAACGACCGGGTCGAGATCACCCCCGATCTGCAATGGCTGCGTCACGCCGGCGGCGACCCGCGCGGCTCGACGCGCATGATCGTCGGGCTGCGCGCCCGCGTGGGCATCTGAACCGATGCGCATCGTGCTCGCCACCGCATTCGGCCTCGCGCTGGCTGCCGGCGCCGGCGGCGCGTGGGCGGCCGAAACCGCCACCTACCCGGTCGTCGTCCGCGACGGACGCATCGAGCCGGCGCGGCTCGAGGTGCCGGCCGGCGTGAAGATCAAGCTGACCATCCGCAACGAAGGACCGGGCCCCTGCGAGTTCGAGAATCTCGACCTGCGCGTCGAGAAAGTGCTCGCGCCGGGGGCCAGTTCCTTCGTCGTCATCCATCCGCTGCGACCGGGCAGCTACCGCTTTTTCGACGAGTTCCACCCGGACACGTCGGAGATGCTGCTGATCGCGAAGTGAGGCCACAACGGGAATGAATGCGCTGATCGTCGTCTGGCGCGAGAGCCTGGAGGCCATGCTCGTCATCGGCGTGCTGCTGGCGTGGATCGCGCGCCAGCCCGCGCCGCAGCCGCTGCGCCGCTCGCTGTGGGGCGGGGTGGCAGCGGGCATCGCGCTGGCCGCGCTGCTCGGCGCGGCGACCTTCCTCGTGCAGAGCCAGCTGCAGGGTGAGGCGCTCGAGATCTTCCAGATCGCGATGGTGCTGTTCGTCGCGGTGCTCATCGTGCAGATGGTGCTGTGGATGCGCCGGCACGGACGCGCGATGCGCCAGGAACTGGAGCAGCAGGCCACGCGGGCCGCGGGCGGGCTCGGGCTGGCGATCGTCGCCGCGCTCGCCGTCGCGCGCGAAGGGGCCGAGACCGTCGTCTTCCTCTACGGGATCGGCTTCGAGGCCGGCGGCGGTCGCCTGATGTCGGTGGCCGGCGCGATCGCCGGCTTCGTACTGGCCGCCGCCACCGCCTGGCTGGTCGCGCGCGGCGCGCGCTTCCTCAGCTATCGGGTCGTGTTCCGCGTCAGCGAGATCCTGCTGCTGCTGATCGCCGCCTCGCTGCTGGCCAACGGCATCGACCGCATGATCGCGATGGACTGGCTCTCGCCGATGCTCGATCCGGTCTGGGACACTTCGGCGCTGCTCGACGACCGGGTCGGCATCGGCCGCGTCGCGGCGGACTTCCTCGGCTACCGCGCGCGGCCCTCGGCCACGCTGCTCGTCGCCTATGCGCTGTTCTGGCTCGCTGTATTCGTCGGCTGGCGGCGCAGCGCCAGCCCGATCGCGCCCGCCCCGCGTAGTGGACAGCCGGAACAGCCGGAACAGCCGGCGAAGGGCTCGGGGGCCGAAGCGCGCGGAGCCTCGCGATGAACGCCCCGACGCCGCTGCCGTTGCTGGACGCGCGCCGAAGCGCGGCCTTCGGGCCGGCACCGAGGCGCCCCGGGCGTCGACGCAGCGCGCTCGCGCGTCTGGGCGACGCGATGCAGCAGCACCGGCGCGTGATTCTCGGCATCCAGTGGGTCGTCGTCTGCGTCTACCTGCTGCTCGTCGTCGTGCCGGCGTTCCTGCCGCTGCCGAAGAGCGGCGAGCGCATCGTCTCGAATCTCGCGCTGTTCGCGCAGTTCGCTTTCTGGGGTATCTGGTGGCCCTTCGTCATCGCCAGCATGTTCGTCGTCGGGCGCGCCTGGTGCGGCGTGTTCTGCCCGGAAGGCGCACTCACCGAGTTCGCCAGCCGGCACGGCCTGGGGCGCAGCATTCCGCGCTGGATCCGCTGGAGCGGCTGGCCTTTCGTCGCCTTCGCCTGCACGACGATCTACGGCCAGCTGATCAGCGTCTACGAGTATTCGCACGCGGCGCTGCTGATCCTCGGCGGCTCGACCGTGCTGGCGGTCGCCGTCGGCCTCGTCTACGGGCGCAACAACCGCGTCTGGTGCCGTTACCTGTGTCCGGTCAGCGGCGTGTTCGGATTGCTTGCCAAGGTCGCGCCGGTGCACTTCGCGGTCGATCCGGAGCAGTGGAAACGCCACCCGGGGCGCGCCGAGCGCATCGACTGCGCGCCACTGATCGACGTGCGGCACATGACCAGCGCCTCCGATTGCCACTCGTGCGGGCGCTGCAGCGGCCATCGCGACGCGGTCGCGCTCGAGCTGCGCCGGCCGAACGCCGAGATCCTCTCCGCCGGCCCGCGGCAGATCGGCAACGGCTCGGCGATCCTGCTCCTGTTCGGCATGCTCGGGCTGGCCACCGGCGCCTTCCAGTGGACGCTGAGCCCCTGGTTCGTCGCGATGCGCCAGGGGGCCGCGCAATGGCTGGTCGAGCACGACTCGTTCCTGCTGCTGCGCGACGATGCGCCCTGGTGGCTGCTGACGCACTACCCCGAGGCCAGCGACGTCTTCACCTGGCTCGACGGCATCGCGATCCTCGTCTACATCGGCGGCTACGCGCTGCTCGCCGGCGGCCTGAGCTGGCTGGCGCTGCGTGCGGCGGCGCGCGTGGCCGGCGCGGCGCGCTTCGACTGGAAGACGCTCGCGCTCGGACTGGTGCCGATGGCCGGAGCGGGCCTGTTCGTCGGATTGTCGATGACGACGACGACACAACTGCGCGCCGAAGGATGGTTGCCGGCCGGGGTCGATCTGCTGCGCGCGCTGCTGCTGGGCGGGGCAGTGCTCTGGTCGGTCTGGCTCGGGCTGCGCATCGTCGCGCGTTCGCCGGCGGCGTTCGCGCGTCGTGCGGCTGCGAGCCTGCTCTACCTCGTGCCGGTGGCCGTTTTCGGCGGCACGTGGTACCTGATGTATTTCGTGTGGTGAGCGGGCTTTCGCTCGCTGCGGCGTCAGGCGCAACCCGAGTCTTCGACGCGATACGCGATGCCCAGTTCGTCGGCGACTGCAGCAAGCGGCCCGTCAGCCGTCCAGAGTCGAACCCCTGCCACCAGCGCTGAAGCCAGCAGGTGCGCGTCGATCCAGCCGATGCCGCGCCCATGGATCCTGCGCGCCCGGATGAACGCCACGACTTCGCTGTGAGGCACGGGCGGGATCTGTTCCATCCGTTCGTAGCTGCTCAGCAGCTTCTGCCGGCCGCCGCGGTCGCCCACGAGCAGCTCGCCGTACACGAACTCATGGCCCACGACGGCGTCGTCGGCCAACAGACTGTCCATCTCCGCAGCAAAGGGCGCCCGGTTCGAGAGGAACCGGATCCAGACGGACGTGTCGACGAGGACGCTCACGCCGCCGAGTGGTCGGCCGAGACGGGATCCTCACGGCGCCGAGGCGTGTCCGCTGCGTGCGGCTCGGAGCCGCGCAACGCTCGTAGGCGCTCGTAGACGGCGCGGCGCACCAGAGCCTCCAGACCGAGTCGCACCGTGTCGGTGTCGGTCTTCGCCCCGGCTGCCGCCTTGGCGTCACGGAGGAGGCGCTCATCGATGTGGAGAGTTTTCTTCATACAGACAAAAATACCATATCTGTATGGCATCGGGATCGATGCGTAGCCCAGCGCCCTCCCGCGCACCTCGATTGGAACTCGAGCGCCCACGCTGATGGCCGAGCGAGCGGACGGCGAGAAGGCATTCAGGACGCGCGCTGCCGGCACTCCTGGGCCCCAGATGGAAACCGGCCGGGCACTGCAAGCAGCGGCCGGCCGGTTCATGTAATGGTGGTTGCGGGGGCGCGATTCCACACCCGGAGGCTGATGATCGCCTGACGGCCGGACGCTGAAACCGCTGGAACCGGCTATGGGCGCCGCTGAAATGCGGCGCTTTTCATTTCCGGCCGCGCGGGCTATCCTACCTGCTCAGACCCCTAGTGCAGTGAGTCGGCAGCTCGCACCCGAAAGGGTGGTCATGATGCGGATAATCTTGGCTAGGGGTTTGGCTTTCTGGTCTTGCCTTTCGGCACGAGACCGCCGGCCCACAGCCGGCCAGTGGTCAAATCCCCGTGGATCGGCATCTGCACCGGATAGGACTCTCCGGTGATGGGGTCGACGAAGGTTTTCTCGAGAAACGGGCGACCCGCGATAGTTCGTCGAACCGCGGCATCATCTGCGCCCGCAACTGGTAGCCAGCGGGCGACTTCCTCTGGTGCGAACGCATCGGCCTGCTGACCGCTCGGCTTGGTCTGCCCAGAGATCCGCGCATCGTAGATGTGCCCGGTTGCGATATCGAGTTCGCGACGCTGATACGGCGGCTGCTTGCCATGGGTCAGCGCTTGATAGGCGCGGTCCACTTCCTTCAGCTGTGGGTCCGTGAGCACAAGGCCGCCGCGCACCACGCGCCGCGCTGGCTCTCCGGACTTCATCGCCAGCCACTGCTCGAGCGCCTGCCGGATAGCCTCGGGCTTGACCGCCCCGGATTGCTCCCCCAGCAGCGAGCCGCCGCCGCGCGATGGCGCCGTGAATCGTGTCGCCCCCAGCAGCGACAGCGGCACGGCATTCGTCAGCGCCCGCCCAGCCCCGTAGGCCGCGTCTCGGCCGGTGAATGGCGCATTGGGCGCGCCGATCCCGAGCAGGGACGACAGTGCCTCGCCGGGCGGCGGCGTGCGCGGCACGCCGAGCAGGCCGCCGATCACGCCGGGCATCGTCATCCGCGACTGGTTGGCGATGACCTGGTGCAGAAGGTCGCCCACGCCGACGGGCGAGATGTCCAGCAGCCCGCGCAGCGCGCCGAGCGTGGCGAACCGCCGGTCGTCTGGCGGCTCATACGCCGGGTCCATGACGGAGACGTAGCCCTGTGCCATGCCTACCTCTGCTCCTCGTCGGTCAGCGTGATGATTCGGCCGTGGCGCTCCATCTCTGCCGACGTGACGCCCTGCTCGTGCAGCCACTGTGCGATGGCGCGCCGGGTGTCGCGGTCGAAGCGGCCGTGCAGCCCCCAGATCGATGCACGGGCGCCCATGATCGTCACGGTGGCGACGAGCGTCTGATACGGCACGCGTCGAGCGAAGCCGTCCGGCTCGTCGTACAGGCGCAGCGTCCAGCCGATGGGCTCGGCGTGCAGATAGATCACAGCACGATCAGCAGGTAGCGCGACAGCCACCAGGCCCACCAGTCGAGGAGGGCCGCGATCAGCTGCACGACAGCGGCAGCCGCACGACCTCGCCGGCGCTGACCGAGCCGAGGTAGTAGCTGCCCTGCCAGCACACGAGGCGCATGTCGCCGGGGAAGGCTGGCGCCGGCGTGGTGGTTGCGCACCCGCCCAGCACGAACAGCAGGATCAACACGACGCCGCGCAGCAGCATGGCGGTCTCGCGGCTCATTGCTGCCTCCGCGCGGCGAAGCTCGATCCTAGGTAGAACCCGCCGACCATGCTGATGACCATCAGCACGCCGGTCACGATCTGCGTGCGCAGGTTCCCGTCGTAGGCGTTGCCGTGGATGAAGAGCGCGTCCACCAGCAGCATCGCCGGGAAGATCAGCAGCAGGCAGCTGATGATGAACGCCGGGGAGTCTGACGGGTTGCGCCCCTCCGTGACGAACTTCGCATCCGCCTTGCGCGCGCCGTCGATGCCGCCTCCACCGGCTTCCGTCGCCTCGAACCACATCTCGCGCTCGAGCGCCGTACGGGCCGCCTGCAGCGCCGCAGGGTCGCTCTGGATGGCTTCGACGGCCGCCTGCGCGTTCGGCGCTTCCGTGGCCGTCTGGACGACCTGCAGCACGGCCTCGGCGGCGCGGGCGTTGCGCTCGGTGACGGCGCCGGTGCCGAAGCTGCGAATCAACTCGGGGATGGACTGCACGAGCGCTGGCAGCGCGGCGGCGATGAACGGGGTCATGGGCTGAGCCTCCACGGGAACGGATTGCGGGGATGCGGCGATCTGCTGCGGGGTTGGGGCTTCGGCGACAAGCTCGGTCGCGGCCTCGGCCGGCGCAGGCATGCTCTCGAACATCTCGCGCTCGGCCTTGCGGCGACGCGCGAGCCCGGAGAGTTCGACGCCATCGTTGAAGCGCCACCGATCGAACTCGGCCGCCGCGCCGTCGTAGTCGCCGGCGTTGAGCTTGCGCAGCAGCGTCGACGACTCGAAAGCGAGGGCGCCGACGTTGAAGGCGAAGCTCACGAGCGCATCGAACTGCGCCTGCGTGAGCGGCACGTGCACCAGGCGGTTGACGGCGGCCTCGGCGATCGCGGCATCGCGGCGCAGCAGCTGCGCAGCCTCGGCCTCGGTGATCCGGTCGCCCAGGTGCCACGCCGCGCCGCCCATCGTCGTGGTCGACCCGTAGCCGATCGTGATGGGCAGGCCGTCCTTCGAGCCGGGGTCGGGGTAGGCGTCGAGCCGCAAGCCCTCGAACGATTTCAGGTGCGCGAGGCCGACGTCGGAGAGGCGCATCACGGCTTCCACGTGATCCACCCGCGTGCCACGGCGAAGCCGATCGCGATCATGCCGATGTACACCAGTACGCGGTGCACGATTCCCTTGCCGACTTGTCGATAGAACTCGTTCATCACCTCTTCGACGGCGAGCTTGGCGGCCTTTCGGGCGATCGCCATCTCACGTTCGTTCAGTTCGATTTCGGGCATCCGAGCCTCGCCACGTCAGAACCTCCAGCGCAGTTGCAGCGCCGCGAACGCCGGCGACTGCTCGATGTCCAGCGGCTGCACGAGGAGCGCGACCTCGATGCGGCCGGCGCGCAGCACGACCTCGGGTAGCACCGCCGGGATCACGGCCCAGCGGTAGCCGGTTGCCACAGCGCCGAGCACGCCGACGTGCAGCGGGCCGGCGACCTGACGCGTCCACTCGCGTGCGACGTAGACGCTCGTGCGGCACAGGCTGTTGCGGTACGCGCCGGCCGCCCATCCAGCCCATGCCCCGCTGTCGATGCGGATGCCGATGCCGGGGTTGGACTCGCAGTAATCGCCGCTCGAGTGGCGCGAGACGAAGCCGGAGAGGAGGGTCTGCGCGTTCGCCGGGCCACAAAAGAAAAGGGCCGCAGCAGCGGCCCCGAGGGTGCGGAGAAGCATGGCGTCAGGTCTTCATGATGTAGCACATGGCGTAGTACGGCGGGCGGTTCTCGAATGAGCTTCCGCTGCCGGCGCTGCCGGTGGTGCCGGATACCGAGTGGGTGTGATCGCCGACGCCGCCAGTGTTCAGGCTGGTCGAGTGGGCAACATCGGAGTCCGGCCGATATGCAGCGACGAGCCCGCCGCCGGACGTCCAAGACGTCGTTGGCACCGTATGCGAGTGGCTCCCCGCCGCCCCTGTCGTTGCAGAGAACGAGTGCGAGTGCGACGGCAGGTTCGCAGTCGCAAGCGTCGTCGATGCTGCGCCGCCTGTCGCGCCAACCGCATATCCGCCGCCGGCACCGACAACGAAGCGGTCCCGCAGGTCAGGCGTGCCGTTCGTGCCGTCGCACAGCTTCCAGCCGGACGGGATCGATCCGACCGACCCCGACCACATGACGATCATCCCGCTCATCGCGCTGAGCGCGGCATTCAGCTGCGCGATGAACGATGCGTGCGCCCGCAGGTAGTCGTCCAGGCTCGGGAACACAGCATCGGATCCCGCCGGCGAATTCGCGCTCGCCGTCGTCGACAGGTCTGTTATCGCGGTAGGGACGGGCATATCATCGGGTCCTCGAAACGAAAAACCCGGCGCTAGGCCGGGCGGGGAAGATGGAAGGTTGGAACGGTTCTAACCCGATCTTTCTCGGGTTCATTGCAGGGCTTGCAGTGCTCGCAATCCTCGACGAGTTAATCAAGCGCTGGCGCGGTAAGAAGTAGCCCGGGAACCGCGAGGCGCTGAGCCATCGGCGTCGTCGCCTGCGGCACGAGAAGCCCCGACACGACATCCTGAGCACGACGCTCGCCGATCGACAGCAGGATCGACTGCAGCGGATCGGTGATGGCCGCCCGCCCGAACGGGATCCTGTTCGCCAGGCCGGTGACCGCATCGAGCCCGCGTCCCACCAACATCCCGGCCGTGTTGCTGTTGTTCACCGCGGAACCTGACGGCTGGACCTGCGTGTAGCTCGCAACCCTTCCGAGCGCTTTCAGGCGCAGGATCTCCTCGGCATCGAAGAACAGCGGAAGCTTGCGCTCGATCGCCGACAGCGCGCGGTTATACGCCGACTGCGAGAACTTGCCGACTTCATCTGATGCGCCAGAGAGCGCCTTGTCCTTCAGGTGCCCGACGATCGCCGACTTCACAGCTTCCTTCGCCTGCGGATTGCGGTTCAACTCGCGCGCGAGCCTTGACACGTCGTCGACCGAGGCGGATTCCGACAGCACGAATCGCTTCATGAACGTATCGGGCGCCGCGCCGTCGAGCGCAGCCTCGATGCTCGGGGCGCTCTCCTGCCACGTCCTGCGAGCGCGGGCGACGCGGCGGGCCGCATCGAATGCATGCATTGCCTGCTCTGGCAGTTCGTCAGCGGCGCGCATCGCCTCGCCCTGCGCCTGCGTGGCGAGCGCCGCGCCGCCGAAGTCACGCTTGATCGGCGCAACCGGCGTCGCTTCCAGTGCATCGCGAACGGCTTTCAGCGCGGCCTTCGTATTGCCGTCCTGCGTGCCGCGCGACGCGGCGGCAAGCGTCGTCTTGAGGTTGTCGATCACGTCGACGTTGAACGGCACGTCGAACTCCTGCCCGCCCTGCGTAATCTTGCCGGTTCGGATCTGCTCGATGAGCTTGCCGACGTTCTCGGGCAAGAACGCGCCCTTGTTCGACTGCGCGAGGTTCTCGTATGCCTGGCGCACGAACGCATCGCGATCGAGTGGGATCTGCCGACCTGCTGCGTTCCGCGCTTCGGCATACAGCCGGTTTTCGAGCGCGGCGGCCCGAGCATCGCGCGCCGTGATCGTACCGGCCGCACGCTCGCCCGCGGTGAACGCATCGACAGGCCGACCGCCCACGTCGTTCACGCCCGAGATCAGCGCTCGGTTGTTCGCGTTCTCGATCCTCGGCAGCCCGTGCAATTCGTCAGCACCGCTGTTGGCGGCGAGCTTCGAGAGGTTCTTCTCGCGGGTGATCTGCACCGGGTCTAGCGTCACCGTGCCGCGCGTGGGCGTGGCGCCGACCGTGCGGAAATCCGCCAACCGGCGCACCGCCGCCGGATCGATCTCGTCACCAGCCTGCAGCACTTTCGCCAGTTCTTCACGCAGCGAGGACTTGGCTCCGGCGGGCAACGCCTGCCAGTCCACGCCCTGGTCGGCCAGCAGTCGCCGGATTCGCACGTCGATCTGCTGCGGCGTGAGCTTCGGGCTCGCGAGGCGCGTCATCCAATCAACGGCTGAGCGAGCGGCGCCCGGAACCATGCCGCCCGCAACGCTGCCGAGCAGCGACGCGGCGAACTGCGTTCCCGGGCCCGCGCCGGCTTCCTTTGCCGACCCGCCGAGCAGCCCGCCGCCGGCCGCCGCCGACACCTGCGATTCGAGCGCGCGCGTGAGGAACTCGCCGACGCGCTGCGCGCCCTCGGTGCCGTATTTCGCCGCCGTGTTGCCCAGCCCGCCGAAGGTGCCCGTGCCGGCCATCATCCGCGCGCCTTCCTGCGCCACGCGCTCGGTCGGCGTCTCGGGCTTGGGCAGGCCGAGCCAGTCGGCAACCCCGGTCATCGTCTGCGAGGCGTTCTGAACGGGAGCCTCTTTCCCGGCGCCGATGAATCCGAGGTTGACCGCGCTCGCAATCGGGTTGCTCAGAACGCCCACGGCGTCGCCCATGCCGGTCAACGCGGCGCGGCCGGTCAACCCGAGCTGCCGTGGAATCGCACCGAGCGCATTCGAGAGCTTCGAGCCGACCGCCTGCACCGCTTCCTGCTGTGGCTGCCCGACCTGCTGCGCGACGACCTGCTGCACCTGCTCGGGCGTCGCATCGTCCGGTGCGGTGATTTCGTACACCGCCCCGTCGGGGGCCGTAACGCGAAACTGCGCCATGTCACTTCACCCGTTGGACCGACCAACCGGAGGGAAGCGCCGGAGCTGCGGGCGTCGAATCGTCCACCGCCCATTGCTCCAGCCCCGGAATTGCATAGAACGGGCGCGCACCGCTCATCTCCGGCGGCATCGCATCCAACTGGCTCGCATAGTCGCGCGCGGCCATGCGTGCGGCCTTCACGTTCAGGTTCGCGATCAGCTTGATTTCGTCGACCGTGAGGTCTTCGATGCTGCCCGACGACGCCTTCTCGACCGCCTTCGCTTCGTTCTCCGTCACCTGACCCTGACCGGCGAGCCGCTTGCGGGCTTCGACAGCCGCATCCGCAAGGCCGCGAACCACCCGGCGAGTGTTCTGCAACTTCTCGGCGTTGTCCTTGCCGCCCACTCCGAGCAGGTCAGCCACTTGAGCGCCGAACAGCCGCCACTTCGCGCCCGGCCCCGCGATGACCTGCCCGCCGTCGATCGCGCTGATGATCGCTTCGCCGGATCGGCCGAGGTTCAGCGCACCGATCGTCTGCTCGCGCCCGGCCTTGAGCATCGGTCCGACCTGCTGGCCTACCGACTCGCCCATCTTGTTCTCGACCTTCACCTCCATGCTCGGCGCGCTCGCGCGTCCTACCTGCGTCTTCGCGGCGAGCACCCCGGGCCGCATCCGCGGCTGCCCGTCCGGGCCGGTCTCGTACTCCCACGGCATCTGCGGCTGCTTGGCGCCGCCCACGGGCACAGGCTCGGCGCCGGGGCGCATCCACGCCTTCACCTCGCGCCCCTGGTCGTCGAAGATCGTCTCGAGCTTCGACTGCTGCGGTACCAGCGACTCGGCGAACTTCTCCGGCGCGACCATCGCCGCCAACCGCTGTTCTGGCGGCAGGCTCTCGACCCATCGCTGCAGGTTCTGCTGCTGCAACGCCTGCGCCTGCGCCTTGCGCTGCATCTCCTGCGTCTGCAGGCCGAGCTGCTGCTCCTGCATGCCGAGCGTGCGTTGGCGCATCGCCTGTTCCTGCGCGCGCTGGATCTCCTGCGGCATGGCGGCGAACGCCGCGCCCATCCCGCCACCCTGTGCGCGAGGCGTGAGCAGCATCGCCGCCGCGCGCATCAGCGCCGAGTTGAAGCCTTGCCCCTCGGGCGTGTTCATGTCGATGTCGAGAAGGCCTGCCATCTCACCACCCCGAATCGGCGCCGTTGCCGTACTGGTACGGGTTCATCTGCGCCTGCAAGGCAGCCATCTGTTCCTGCAGCCGCTGCATCTCGGTCTTGCCCGGCGCCGCGGCCTGCTGCACCTGCGGGGCCATGTACTGCATGCCGCCCGGGCCCATCTGCGAGCCCACCATGCCGGGCTGCTGCGCGATCGCCGGCGGGTTGTAGCGGCGCATGAACAGGCTCGCCAGGTACTGCTGCATCAGGTTCTGCGTGTTCGAACCCGGTTCGCCGGCGCCCAGCAGCGCGGGTGCCGACGTCGTCCCGCTTGCCCCGGTGAGTAGCCCGGTGCCGCCCGACACGCGCGGGCTCGTCCAGTTCAGTGCCATCGCTTTCCTCACCAGATTCCGTTGATGCCGTACGTGCCAGAGCCGAGTTGCCCCGGCGCGTAGTTCGGCGCCGGCGCGGTTGCAGAGCCGAGCAGGCCTCCGCCGCCGCCCCAGATCCCTGCCTTCTGCCCCATGTTGTAGAGCCCCAGCCCGCCCATCGCGCCGCCCAGGGCGCCAGCCAATGGGCTCACGCCGGGCGCGGTCTGCGTGCTCTGCGAGCCCAGCGCCGGATTGAATAGCTGCCCGAGCTGCCCGAACTGCTGGTACGGGTACTGCTGCGCGGCCGCGTAGCGGCCAAGGTCGTCGGTGAGGTACTGCTGTCCGAGCTGCTGCTGCATCCCGCCGATGTTCAGCAGCGCATCGGCGTCGCGGTAGCCCTGCGAGCTGATCGTGCCGGCAAGGCTCGGCGCGAACTGCGCTGCCTGCTGCTGGCGGGCGCGCTCCTGCGCGTAGTTGTTGCCGTACAGGTTCGCAGCCAGCCCCGAGAGCGAGTCACCCAGCGCCGTCTGGTTGGCCTGCTGGGCCTCGTTCCACGCGGAGCCGCCGAAGGCGCCGGCGCGCGCGAACCGCGCATCCGTCTGCGCCGCGGTGCCGCGCGAGAACGCATCGGTCACGCGATTGGCCGCGGTGTCGAAAGTCTGCTGCAGGTACGGGTTCGATTCCGGCGTCAGGTAGTTGCCGCCGATCGTGTCCATCGTCTGCTGCTGCGCCGCGCCGTAGAGCGGGTTCTGCGCGCCCGTGGCCTGCCCGCGCACCATGTCCATCGCCGAGAGCTGATCGGCGGTGAAGGGTGCGACCGTCTCGTAGGGGTACGGGTTGAACGGCATCTGCGACAGGTTGTAGCCCATCTGCGCGTAGAGCGGCGCGTAGGGCTTCAGGAAGTCGGGCAGCTCGGTGCGCTGCGTGACCGATTGGTCGTCGCTGCCCAGCAGTCCGCCGATCGCCGACGCGCCGATCATGCCCAGCGCTGCATCAGGCATCGTTCATCTCCTTCGTGAATTCGTCCAGCGTCTCGCCATAGATCGACGCCACCGACGCAGCGAGCCTTCCGGCCTCGTCCGCACCGACGTCCAGCGCCAGGCACATCAGCACCACGTCGTAGAAGCCCGCGCGCCAGATGAACGCGTGCGGGTAGTGCTGCTCGTCCTTCGTTGCCTCGATCGCGTTCGCGCCGCGCCACTTGAGCACCAGCGCCGAGAGGTGCGGCAGCAGATAGCCGGCGTGCCGACGGAAATACGGATGCGCCGGCAGGTCGTGCAGGACGACATGGATGACGCGTTCGCACTGCTCGTGCGGCACCGGATCGCCGTCGCGCCAGTCATCGAGCCCCTGCAGCGCCTCCCACAGGAGCGCGATCCAGCCGGCGCCCTCCGGCGAGCCGCCGAGGCGCACGAAATGCGCGCCGATCGCATGGCCGACGTTCACTTCGCCGACCATCCCGTGCTCCCGGTGCCGCTCTGCTTGACGTACAGCGTCGACCCGGCGCCGCCGTCCTTCCTCGTGTACAGCGTGCCCACCGGCGCCTCGACGACGCCCTCAGGGCTGCCCACGCCCGTCAGCACGCGCGCATCCGAGAGCGCGTTCACCGTGCGGATGATCGGCCGCAGCACGTCGTAGAGCGCGACGATGAGGCGCGGCACGTCGGCGCCGGCGGGAAGCCTCGGATCGCCCAGCCTCATCGCGCACCATCCGGAGAGAAGGAACCGCGGAACGCCGACACTTCGACGTTGCCGGCGAAGTCGAAGCGCAGGCGGTGCCAGAAGGCCGACCGGAGCACGTCGAACTTCGGCCCGCCCGGCACCGTCTGGTCAATCACCGGCGTCTCGCCGGACTCGTCCATCCAGTAGTTCGTCATCGATGCCGAATTCGGCGCGTCCACGAAGCGCAGCCGCGCCGCCGACAGCAGCGAGCGCACCTCGTCGTCGCCGACGTCGCCCGTGGTGATCGACGATGCCGCGCTCACGGCGGTGAGCGTGCGCAGCACGCGCGCGCTGTCGATGATCGCGGGCGACTCGGAGGCCGCCAGCCAGAAAGGCGAGTCGAAGGACTGGCCCCAGGCGGTCGTGTCGTACGTCACGCCAGCGAGAATCCCCGGCGTGTCGTAGGCGAGGCCGGCCGAGACGTAGTCGACCAGCGCCTGAACGGCGCGGTCGGCTCTGCCCCATCGCCCGGTGCGCGTGTTCAGCACGACGCAGGCGGCCGGCTCCGTCTGCCCGGATGGAACGAAGTACCAGCGCGCCAGGCCGGCCGCCCGGTCGTAGTGGCCGAGCATCTTGTGCAGGTACTGCTGGCTGGCGCTCTGTGCGAACCAGCGTTTCACGTCGGCGCCGATCGGTGCGGGGCGCGTGCCGTCGTACCGATAGAAGTCGTCGCCGCCCCACCAGTACAGGGCGGACCCGTCCGAGATCACGCCCGACTGCGAGAACGCGCCGACGTCGCCCGGCACCTGATCCCATGCCCAGATCACATCCGGTCCGACGTACTGGCCGCGGTACATCGAGCGCGCCTTGAACGCAACGAGCGTCGAGCCGAGCGCCCGCAGCGCGTTGATCGCGCCAGGCGAGTCGAGCAGCCGCGCGCGTGCCGATTGCGTCGCGATCGCGGGCGTCCAGTTCGTGTGATCGTAGAGCGCCGAGCACCACCAGCCGTCGGCGTGCGGGTAGGCCGCGTCGGTCAGGTTCGCCGCGATGACGAACCCCTCGCACGTTTCCATCAGCCGACACTTCGGCGCGCCGGCGAGATCAGCGAAGGCACCAGACGAGGACGCCTGCACCGGATCGACGCCGTTGGTCGCGATCGTCACGTCGCCGAACTGCACGGCGTTCCAACGGGCGTCCGGCGCGCCGGTGTAGCTGCCGGACTTGCTCACGTCCGCCCACGATGATGCGCCGGCCTCCCAGAGCTTCGTCTGCGTCGCGGCGAACAGGCGCTTCGTGCCGTCGAGCTTCACCGCGAGCGCTGCACCCTGGCAGGCCGAGGCCAGCGCCGGTAGTCCGGCGTTGTTCGCCCCCGGCGCCGACTTCATGCCGCGCGTGCTCGGCTCCATCATCGAGCAGTCCGTGATGACGCCGGGCTTCGTCGGGTCGGCGTCGGGCATATAACCAAGAAACGGTGTCATTTTCTAACCGTTCTCAGACGTGTGCCCAACTGCGACGGTGCTTGATGTCGTAGATCGTGTGCTTGTTAAACCCGACATCGCGCGCTACCTGCGAGATTCCTTCGCCGTCATCGAGTCGTCGCCGAATCTCCCTCACGCGCTCTTCATTCAATATCGCGCGCGGGTTTCTTTCGCCCCTAACCGAAGCCGTCCCGAGCACACGGAACGCGTGCCTGACGTTGTCGGCTCTGCTGACAATTTCAAGGTTTTCGACGCGGTTGTTTCCCTTGTCTCCGTTCTTGTGGTTCACGGTCATACCATTCGGAATCGGACCGATGAACGCTTCGGCGACAAGTCGATAAATCTTTCTCGGGAAAGCCGTCCCGTTGTGGCTCAGCTTGATCCGAACGTATCCCTGTTTATCGGTCTGCACCGCGAGGATCCTTCCGATCTGAGCCCTGCCGCCATTTGCTGTTCTCTTGATCCGTCCGAAGCTCGATACGGAATACAGCGACTCGAAGCCGACAACCGGCAGCCACTTTTCCATCACGCCGTCCTCACGCGCAACGGCCCCGGGTGGCGCCTGGCGGCGTCCGCCGTCGTCAGCGCGCCCCAGTAGCCCTGCAGCTGGTTCGCGTACCGCGCAGCGCCCGCGTCGTCCTTGGCCCAGATCGACAGCTGGCGCAGCGACTCGAGCAGGTAGAGGTTCGGGTGCGCCTCGATCAGCCAGTTCGTCGACGACGTACTCGACAGCGCCGGGATCCGTGACCAGTAGAGCAGCGTCACCGTCGCGCCCGTCGGCGCCGGCATCAGCTCGAGGTCCGGGCCGATGACGCTGTAGGCGCGCGGCTCGCCCGCCGGCTGCGACGAGCCGCGAATCGACATGTACTCGGGCGAGCCGTACGGGATCGGTGCGAGCCGCGCGCCCTGCAGCTCGACGGCGCGCATCTCGAGGAAGTCCGCCGGCAGCGTCGTGTATCGGCCGGAGCATGCGAGATCGGCGACCGTCTCCTGTTCGACGCAGCGCAGCCGATTGTTGAACTCGGCTTCGGCCAGGTCGATGAAGAGATCGACCGTCGACGCCGGCACGTTGGAGCGGTGCGCCCAGTCGGCGACGGCAGCTTTCAGGTCGGCGTAGTTCATCGCGCGATCCGTCCGTCCGTGGTCTTGACGTAGTGGTACTCGGGATGCCGCTCGATGAAGCGCGCGATCTCGCGCGGGTGCGCGGTCGTCGCGTCGAACCCGTGCTCGTTAATCCACTTGAGCACGACGACCGCATCGATATGCGCGACGTGCTGGAACTCGTTCCTGATGCCCTCGCGCGCGTACTCCGGCGCGTTGCGCAGGCGCGCGTTGCGATCGAGCGACGGCTGCACGTCCTGCACGGCGTGCTCGATCAGCTTGCCGTCCTGATAGCTGTAGCGCTTGGTCAAGCTGTCAAAGTCATCGTGCTCGGTGAATAGGTGCGTCATGCGCGACCCCAAAAGAAAAAGGGCCGCAGAGTTGTCCCTGCGGCCCTTGATGGCGCTGCGGATGGTTACGAGAGGTCCGCCACCTTCGCGTGGCTATCCGGTGCATCGCACACCAGGCAGAACTCCCCGAGCAGTTCGCCGCTCGTGTTGTCGCCCGTCTTCGCACGCTCCTCGAACTTGATTCGGCGCAGCCAAGCCACCGACAGGTACTCGGGATCGAGCGCGAAGACGACCGACGAGCGCATGTAGCGCGACAGCCGGATCTTGTGCTCACCGAAGTCGCTGATGTATAGATCGATGCCGCCGATCACCATGCCCTGCGACTTACCCTGCGCCTGGTTGTAGACGCCCGCGAACTTCGTCGCGCCGGCGAACGTCGCCATGACCGCCTTCTGCGCCGGGCCGGTCAGGATCACGCTCGGGTCTCCGCCGTCTTCCCATGCGGCCTGCAGCGCGGCCTTCAGGATCGTCTCCGTGAGCGCGCGCCCGGTGCCCGCGACGGGCGCACCGAACAGCCCGCCCGAGTAGCCTGGAGTCGAGCCGCCCGAGCCGTGCGAGGTGTTGCCCGAGATCATGCATTCGAGCCCCGCCGACTTGCGAGGGGTCGAATCGTTGCCGGCCACCGAGGCGGCGTTTTGCAGCAGCGAGAACTCGATGTCGCGCTTCAGTTCCTTGCCCTTCTTCGCGATCTGGTACGCGAACTCCTCGGCGCGCCCGTACTTGCGCACCGCGTCGGCCGTGCCGGTGACGCGCACCGACTTGCCGGCGATCTGCGTGTAATTCGACAGCATCACCGTCGGGGTGGCGGCGGTGTAGGCGGTCTCGTCGCCCTCCACCTTCGCGTTCGCCCCCGGCGTGGCGAGCGCATCGGTCTGCCACTGGTGGTTGATCGCCGTCGCCTTCTTCTTCTTGAAGGTCGACAGCGCGAACGTGTCCATGGGGTCGAGGCGAAAGATGATGTCCTCGACGTCCTCGGCCAGCCCGACGAGATCGTTGGTTGCCGTGGTTCCGGTTGCTTGGGTCATTTCCGTGTCCTTGCTCGGGCAAGCAGCGCCGCGGCGGCGTCCGCTACCGTTCCGGTGCGGGAAAGCCGCTTCATCGCGTCATCCGCGCTCGCCTTGTTGATAGATTGCGTCGTGCCCGCGGCCGCTGTCTTCAGCGTCTTGGCGGGCGTCGACACGCGTTTGACCGTCGAGGCCGCGGAGCTCTTCAGGGCATCGAACTGCTGCGCCTTATGCAGCAGCAGAACGACCCTCGCATCGCTCACCTGGGACAGTTCCGAGTCGCTGAATCCGAGCGACCTGGCGTACTGCGTCAGCGCCTTCGACGTGTCCGGGCTCCAATCCTTGATCTCTCGACTGAGCACGGCATTCGCCTCGGCCAAGCGCTGCTGCGCGGCCTGCGTCTGCTGCGTCGTCATCGACTGGATCGTCGTCTGGAGCTGCGCCCCGATCTTTTGCTGCGCATCGCGCAGCTGCATCAACCGGAGCATCTGCTGCTGTGCCCGCAGGGGGTCGGTTTCGCTCAGCGCGGCGAGGTCCTGCTGCGAGAGCGACTCGATCTGCCGCTGCACCATGCGGAAGTCGGCAATGAGGTCGGCGTGCTCGTGCGTGAGCTTGAGCAGCTCGGCGGCCGATTGCGCGTCGGCCTCGGCGCGCTGGCGCTGCTGCGCGACCTCCTGCGTCTTGCGGGTGTAGTCCGCATGCAGGCTCTGGCCGAACTCCTGCACTTCCTTCGCGACGGCTTCGGGGATGCCCTTCGGCAGCTTCCTCACCTGTCCGCCGAACTCGACTTCCCACTCCGTATCGGCGTCGGTCGCCTCGTCCTTCGTCTCGGCCTGGGCCTCGTCGGCCTGCGTCTCGTCGGTTGCGGCTGCCTCGCCCGCCTGGTCGTCTTGCTCGCCGGTGCCGGCGTCGGCGGTGTCCCGCTTGCCGTTCCAGCGATCGAGCAGATCCTGCGCAGCGTCCTCTTCGGAGTAGGCGACTCCCGTGTCCGGGTTGGTCGCGTCGTTCTCGTCCATGCGTTTCCTTGGTTGAGGGCGAAAAAAGGGCACCCTCAGGTGCCCCATGTGAGCGTTCGCCCGGCGCTCAGATTCCGATGCGCTCCCGCAGCGTCTTCTTGCGCTCGATCTCGATGGCGGCGAGCTTGCCGTCCTCGAGCGCGGCCTTGAAGAAGCTCTCGTACGCCTTGTGCGCCTCCCACAGCATCCGCACGCGGCGCAGGCCCTCGTCGTCGCGCAGCGGCGTGGAGGCGAAGCCGCGCATCAAGGAGGCCTCGATGTGCTCGCGCGCCTCGCGCATCAGGCGCGACTCCCACAGCAGCCGCGCCTCATTGGCGCGTTGCACTCGCTCTTCGTCGCTCACAGCAGCTCCAGCACGGTGATCGCTTCCATATCGTCGCGCTCGGCCGCCTCCATCGCGGCGCGGATCGCGATCTGCGCCTGCAGCGCGGCCAGGTACTCGGCGGCGATCCGATCGTTCGCAGCGCGCGCGGTCGCCAGCACGTCGGCGCGCTCGTCTGCGGGCGCTTCGACGACCTGCACCTTCGGAAGCCGGCGCACGACCACTTTCCCGGCCTTCTGGGCGCGTTTCTCCGCGCGGACGGGTATGGACGCCTCGAACTCAGCGATTGCCGCCTGCAGAGCCTGCGGCGTATCCGCGTAGACCATCCGGCCGCCGATGCGCATCGAGTAGCGGTAGACGCGCACGCCGAGCGGGTGACCGCCTGCGCTCGGCGCATCGAACACGGCATCTGCACCGTCTATCGAGATCTGCCCAGCATCCGCCGACAGCGTGTGGACGCCTGCGCGCGCGAGATGGGCATCTGCACCGGTGACGGCGATATGTCCAGCATCGGCGGACAGCATCCGCATGACCCGCAGCCCAGCGTCGACGCTCGTTGTGGCGATCGAACTGGCGTCAGCCGACAGCCTGCGGCGCGCAGCAAGCCCCGTAGCCTGTCCTGCAACCGCTAGCGCGCCGGGCTGGGCGTTCAGCGCGTACGAGCCGATCTTGCCGAGGCTCGCATCGGCTCCCGTGATCGCGCTGCCGCCGGCTTGCGCGTCGATCCTGCGTTGTGCGAGAGGAGAGCCCGCGGCGCCTGCCGCGCCTACCGAACCGGCTTCGGCATTGAGTGCATAGACGATCGGCTCCGCACCCGCCCCCAGATCGAACCAGATACGGTTGGGAGAGGCGCGGAAGATTTGACAGGGGTTCTCAAAGACCGACTGCAGCGCCGCAAGATCCATCGGTGCATTCCAGATTGCAGCGTATGGAATGTTTCCGACCCACGCCTGCTCAATCGATGATCGGTGCAGTGCACCGATCGTCGTCTTGGTGAACGTCGTATTGAGGCCGACATAATCTGTCGCCGCCCACTTTCCGTCTATATACAGACTCTGCTCGCCATTCGCTCCATAGATCATCCCAGCTATGGAGTAGAAACGACCCACCTCTGTAACTGATGGAGCTATTACGTTCGTGGCTTTGGGGCCGCGAGTTTGGAACTGTATGTATCTGCTGCTATTCGTCTGCAGGCGAAACAGTGGATTCGTTGTGCCGGCTGACAGCGACAGAATCGTTCGTTCCTGCAGATTCGGGCTATCCAGCCGCGCTACTGCAAACAGCGTCCCGAAAAAGCGGTCAGGAAGTGCCGCTTGGTTGAATCTGACAATTTGACCGTCGGTTACTTGCGCGCCAATTCCATGCGGAGACGCGGCGACCGTCGTGGTCAGCTGGGACGGTGTCGCGCTGACAACCTGCGTCGCGAGGTTTCGCCTCAGATTAGGGCTGTAGCAGAACACCAGCCCAGCGGTGAGAGGGTTGCGCCAGTCAATCTCGACCGCCCCCTGCGGCTGATGCCGCCACCGCCGCGGCAAGAAGATCGCCGACATCAGCTACTCGACACGCTCGAGTATTCGGTGAAGAGCGCCTCCACCGTCACCGCTTGACCGGTATTGCCGCTGAACTCGACCTGCAGGTGCTGGCACGGCGGAATGTCAAGCGTCCACTCCGACACGTCGCTGTTCGTCGTGGTGCCGGCGAACGTGTACATCCGACGCCAGTCGGCGCCGATTGCGCCGGTGGCCGGCGTCGAGCCGTCGTTGACAGCGTGGCTCACGACCATCTGGCAAGCCGCTGTCGGCCCAGTCGCGCCGTTCTCGATGCGCGCAGTCAGCAGCCCGCCGTGCTTGCCGCGTATATCGAGTGCGCCGCGTTTCGTCGCGCCGGCCGCGTTGCTCTGGCTCGCCACGAGCGTGCGAGCCGTCATCGTCAGCGTGCTGGTCGTCATATCGCCCGGCTCCCGTCATCCGCCCAGATTGCCCGGCGCGCGTCCATCTCGCTCACCGGGTCCGGTTCCTGCCCGAGCGCGATCAACGCATCCGCATCCGCCTGCGTGATGACCTCGCCGGCGACCAAGGCGGCGAGCGCGTCGGCCACGAGGGGCGACGAGACAACGAGCCGTCCCTGCTCGAGCAGCGGGCGGATGTGCCTGAATTCGGGCGTCGAATAGAGCGCATCGAGCAGCGCGTTACCGCTCGCGAGGCCGATCGTCGCGAGGATCATGCCGACACCGATCTCGCGATCGGTGGGACGCGCCCTGCCCACGCTCATCGCGTCGGCGATCGCCTGCGAGTCGGGCAGCAGCGCCGTGAGCGCGGGGTCGGCGGCGATGGCGGCGCGGATGTCGGAGGGAGTCATCACGACACCACCAGAATCGCGCCGTCCGCATCCGCGTTCGAGGGCTTGAACTCGAACGATTCGCCGGCCGCAAGCGTCAGCGACGAGCCGTAGTCCCACCAGCCGATGAGGGCGTCGGCCGGGCTCGTCGCTGTGTCGTTGTAGAGGACGACGTAGCGGAATGGCCCCATCGCGCCGGTAGCCGTCCAGGTGACCTTGTCGCCGTCGATCGTCGTCGTTCCGCTGATTTCGGACACGCCCACGTTCGGCACCGCAGCACCGCCCGTCGTGTACCCGTTGCCGTTGGCGATCTGCGTGATGTTCGCGAGGATCGTATTCGACGCCAATGGCGCGGTGTTCGTGAGCGCCACCTTGAAAGTGTGCGAGCCGAAGTTGTGCACGCCGCGGGCGAGCTGCTCGCTGAAGTCGTTGAACTTGTTGAATGCCGCCACGTGTCACCCCTGTACCGGCTCGACGCCGATGATCCGACCCTGCGCATCGCGCACGACGCGCTTCGGCGCGCCAAGCGCCTGCAACTGCTGCGCGAGCGCCGCCATCAGCTGAACCTGCTGCTGCTGCAGCGCGACCATCTGCTGCATGCCGTCGACGAGCGCGCCCGCCACGTCGACGTCGAGGAAATCGTCTCCGTCGAGGTCACTGCTGAGGTCTTGCATTGCGCACCCTCGAGAATTTCGCGACCATCGCCTGATTGCGCGCCTGCACGGCACTCATTCGCGCGATCCGCAGCTTCGTCTCGGCGTCGATGCGCGCGCGCTCGATCTCGGTTTGTGCGCGTAGCTGCGCTTCCTCGCGCGCCTGCTGCATGCGCATCTGCTCGACCTGCATGTCGGCGGCGATCTTGGCCTGCGACTGCTGCGCATCGACCTGCGTTTCCTGCTGGGCCTGCTGCAGCTTCGCCTGCTCGATCATCAGGCGCGGGTCGGGCGGCTGCTGACGCGGCGGCGCGTTCGACGGATCGACCCAGAACTCCTCGGCCGCCTTGAAGCCGGCGTTGTTTGTCAGGCGCGCGAGCATCGCGTGCACCTTCGACGGATCCGAGAAGCCCAGTTGCAGGCCCGGGCCGAGCGCAACCTGCAGCATCTGCATCAGGAACATGTTCTGCTCCTGCCGATTGCCGGTGCCCAGGCCGACGCTGATCGTCATGTCGGTGCGTCGCTTCCACGACGATGGATCGACCGCGACCCACTGGTTCGACAACTGCACCATCTGCGGCCGGCGGCCGTGCTTGAGCGTCAGCGCGTGGGTGACGAGGAAGAGATCCTTCACCGCCTCCGCGAAGCGCCGGGCCTTCAACTCGACCCGCGCCATGCTCGCGGCCTGAAGCTGCATGATCCCGGTCGCGGTCTTGTTCAGCGCGTTCGGATCGAGCCCCGACGTGTAGCGCGTGATCCCGGTCCTCGACTCGCGCACCTGGTCGAAGTACTCGATCGCCTGCAGCGCGATCGATTGCGTCGGAACGCTCGTGAGCGGCACGATCGCCGAGCCCGGGTCGCCTTGCACCCGCACGATCCCGCCAGGACGGGAGACGAGCATGTCGTCCAGATTCACCCGCTCGGTGTCGATCGCGTGCCGGCCGTTCAGGCTCAAGTAGACCGAGTCCAGCGCGCCGCGCGTGAGCGCCGTCTTGACGTCCTGCAGGTCCTTGGCCTCGTCGACCATCGACAGGCCGTTGTGCTGATGCGGCAGCGGCGCCGGCGACCAGCCGACGACCGGGATCAGGTCGCACGGCTCGTTCAGCAGGATCGTCGTGCCGACGAGGATGACGTGGCGCAGCTCGGCTCGTTTCCCGCCCGAGTAGAGCGCCGTTCGAATCCAGCACTCGCGCACCCGCACGCGGCGCATCGAGGGGTCCGCGCCCTCGTCGTCGTCCCACGAGCCATCCTCGCGGACGGACTGCTCGTAGTCCGCATCGCCTTCGCCGCCGTCGTTCAGGTCGTCGGGGACGTCGAAGCCTTCGTCGCGCAGCTGCGCGAGCGTCTTCTCCTCGATGCGCTCGACGAAGTCGCAATCGGCCAGCGTCACCCGGTTGTGCTGATGGGAGACGCGCACCTTCTCCGGCGCGAGGTTCTGGTAGCGCACGCACGGGAAGCCGCGGCGGCGCTCGATGACGACGCGATGGCCCTCGTCGGTCAGCTCGTGCTCGACGACTTCGCCGCCCGACTGTACGAGGAGCGCCAACTCCTCGTCGGACAGGTGCTCGTAGTCCTCGCGGTCGACCTGCTCGGCGTCGTCCCAGTACGCGAGCACGTACCCGTTTCGTTGCACCAGGCCGTCGTGGATCCAGCCGTCGAAGAGCTCGAACGCGTTGTTCCGCTGCAGGGCGATGTAGTTGACGAACTCGGTCTCGAGCTTCGCCTGCTCGACGTCCTCCGGGCCGACCGGGTTGAAGCGCACGACCTCGTCGCCCGAGAGGAAGAGCTTGAGCAGCTGCGGCTTGACCGTCTCGACGACGTCGTACGCGTCGCGCGCGACATACTGCGAGCGGCCCTCTTCGGCGGGGTTCGTGTTGTCGCCGCGGTAGATCCGCAGCGCCTGCGCGCGCTCCTGCTGCAGCGCGCGATCGTCGGCGAGCGCCTCGGCGCGCTCGATCGCGGCGACGAGCTGCTTATCGGCGCTTGCCATTGCTCTGCTCGAGCCGCGATGCGAGTTCGTCGACCTGGGCGGCGAGGGCGCGCACGAGCGCCGTGAGCGCATCGACCTGTTGCTGCAGGTCGCGCAGCTGCGCCGCTTCGGTGAGCGTCATTGCCATTCAGACGATTCCTCGGGGTTTGGGGTAGGCGATGGGCTTGTTCGTCGCCTTGAAGCCTCGCGGCGCGAACGTCAGCAGCCACGCGTCGGCTCGGTTCGGGCTCGCGACACCGCGCTTCTTCATCTCATCCTTGCTCTCGACCTTGAGCTTGCCGTTCGACAGAATCGAGTACTTCGGCGTGGTCAGCTCGCCGATCAACGGGTCATCGTCGGCGAGCTTGCAGTCGCGCCGCTCGAGCCAATCGCGCCCGAGAAACCAGAGCTCGTCGCGCAACCGGGCATAGCGCGTGTCGGCGGAGGCCGACTCAGCGACGTTGACGCCGATCACCGGTAGGCCGATTTCCCTTCCGCGATCCACGACGCCGGCGCCGATCCCGATCACATCGACCAGGATCGTGTCTGGCTTCTCACGGGCGCCGTCGTACTCCATCTTCAGCAGCCCGACCGTCTGCATCGTGTCCTTGCCGAACCATTCTTTCGTCGGCTCCAGCTGTACGTTCCCGGCGCGTTTCGCCAACGCCGTCGAGTCGTCGCCGAAGCGGGCAACGTCCAGCCCCCAACGAACGTCTGCGCCCGGCGTGCGCGCGATCTCGCGGATCTTGGCCGACTCGCACAGCTCCAGCGGGATCACGCCGTCTGCCGCGGTGACGAAGTTGCCCTTGACGCGCACCTGGTAGATCGGGCTGTCCACGCCGTACTTGGCGCGCATGTCCTCGATGTACTGGCGCGATACAAGCAGCGATTCCTCGCCGTCCCAGTGCAGCGCCGCCCACCTATCCCGCATCCGGTGATGCGAGTCGTAGAAGTAGCCTTCCTCGCGCGTAGGGTTCGCCGCCATGACAACGAACGCGCCCTCGGTCGACAGCGCGCCCTCGGCGACTTGGAAGACGACTTCCGGCACGCCGGATGCCTCATCGATCAGGAAGAGCACGTTCTCGCTGTGAAAGCCCTGCAGAGCTTCAGGTCGCTCCGGCCGGCTCGTCCTCGCAACCGCGAACGACTCCTGCGGATGGCTCGCCATCGAGAACCGCTCGGAAGACCATTCGAATTCCGCGGCCAGTTCCGGCACCGTATCGCGCATCTTCCGGTGCCACGACGCGATCTCGGCCCAGAGGATGTCGGAGAGCTGGTGCCCTGTTGGCGCCGTGCAAGGCACCTTGCAGGGGAAGTAGCACGACTGGAACCACAGCACGCACCAGGCCATGAACGCCGACTTGCCGGTGCCGTGCCCCGAGCGGATCGTTACCCGGCGTCGCTCGACAAGCCCGCGGCTCGCCTGCCATTGCTGGTCGGTCGGCGCGGCTCCGAAGACCTCCTCAGCGAACAGCGCCGGCCCGCCCTCACGCCACCGGCGGACGGTCGCCTGTGCTCGTTCCAAGGCTTCCGAGGACATCGGCGAGCGAGTGCCTGTGCTCGATCGTGCCGCCAAGCTCCGTCTTGTCACGCCACAGGTCGGGCCTGCGATTCTTCAGCCAGAAGATGCACGCCGTCGTATCCGGGGGGTAGTGCTTGCGCATCGGGGTCTTGACCAGCCTGGTGCCGACGACGCGGATGTCGGTTTCATCGTGCTCGTAGCCCAGTGCACGACGGAACAGCGACTGCTCGACCATTCGGTCCGCGACGGCCTTGCCTACTTTTAGGGCGTCCGAAAACGCCTTGTGCTCGACCTGCCAGAGCTTGACCGTGGACACCGCCACGCCGAAGAACGAGGCCAGGTCGTGGGCGGTTGCGCCCAGCGCGCATAGCTTCTTCGCCTGCTCGACGAACTCGGGCTTGAACTTGGTCGGACGTGCCATCGGTGTGCGACTTCCCTCGCGGGTGTCATCGCGGAATGAAAAAAGCCCGCCGGGCAATGCCTGCGGCGGGCTGGTTCCGGAGACGCTGCGGCCTGCCAACGGCAGCCGCAACGCACTCAGGCGAATCGAATTTGTCGCGATTGAACCTCATGCGCCGCGCCGCGTCAAGGCGTTGCGCGCGCCGCATACCGCCCGGTGCAGCTCGTTGGCGTACTCACGCACCGGAATCGCGAGCCTGCGCCCCGTCGCGTAGCGGTCCGCCTGCCAGACGAAATGCGCCTTCAGCAGCCGCGACCAGCGCATCGGGAAGCCACCCGCCGACGCCAGGCACCGATCGACGAGCGAGGCGTCGAAGACGTCGACCTCGAGCGGCGCGGCGCGACTCTCCACGTCGATGCTGCCGCGGCGCGGCCGGTACCGGCCCTCGATCGATCGCGCGCGGCTCTTTCGGCCACGCTCGCGCGCCCATCGGCCCCAGTTCTCGAGGCGTTCGATGGTGCGCGCGAGGTCGGCGGGGAGGAAGTCGAGGGACGAGGCGACGCAGTTCATTCGCCACCGCCCATGCGCAGCAGTGCGAGCTTGCAGCGCTCGAGCAGCCATAGGACGTCACCGCCATCGGCGTAGCTCGACGCGAAATACTCCTCGCCGTCTTTCGTGTACCCGATGATGACGACGCCTTCGAGCTTGCCGACGGCCATCTCGAGCGCGCGATCCGGGTCGATGTTCAGCCGCGTGATGCCGGTGAATGGAATGACCTGCGCGCTCATTCGTCACCACTCCATCCCTTCGTTGCCCAGCGCCAGAGCGCCGCGAACATCAGCACGGCGCCGACGATCACACCGAGCAGGAACGCGAGCATCAGAAAAACTCCGGTTCCGGCTCGCGCTCTGGAATGACGAGCTGCTCGGGCACCGCCTCGATCTCGATCGCGCGCACAAGAACCGCGCCGCCCTTGAGCACGCAGCCGCGGCGCACGATCAACACGTCGACCTGGCTGTCATCCGTCCACAGCCCGCCCTTCGTGCAGGCGTCGAGCACGGCCTTCGCGCGGTTGTCGATGTCGAGCTGCGCGCGGGTCGGCGCGTGCAGCAGGATCTCGACCTGCACGCGTCCAGCGATCCGGCGACCACGGCGCTGCACGAGGACATCGGCGGCTGCGCGCTCGAAGTAGGCTCGCCCCTCGCGCGAGAGCAGCACGCGGCCGGCCATCGGACCCGAGCGCATCGAGCGCCAGATCGTGTTGACGCTCGGGGCCCAAGGCAGACGAAGGTCGATCATCGCTGCACCCCGGAGTCGATCCCGTCGAGGTTGTGCAGATCGCCGCCCGGGGCATACATCGCCTCGAACTCGGAATCCCACGGCAACAGGCTCCGGGTCGGATCATGCATTGCCCAGGCCCGACCGCATCGCGTGCAGCCGACTTTCCGCGTGCGCCGGTTCAACACGCGCTGCACGACGTATCGATGACCGAAAAGGGCGCAGACCAGACGCTCGATCACGGCCGCACCTCCCGGTGCCGCCCGAGGCAGCGCTCCCACGCGATCACCGCCGCCCGCTGCGCCTCGCCGCCGTGCGGATGCGTCGCCCGCGCGCACGTCGGGACGGGGTAACGGCGCTCCTCGCGGTAGTGGGCGCAGGTTGGGCACTGGGTGTCGGAGAGGTGGGTCATGCGGGCTCCGTGAAATGCGCGGGCGCGCGCGAGGCGTCTGGCAGGAAATCACCCTGCTCGCGATCGCGCATCGTCAGCCGCACGGTCTCGGTGATCGCCTGCCACTCGCCGCGATCGCGCCCGAAATGGAAGCGGCACAACCACGGCCCGCTGCCCTTCGTCGAGTCGCTGATTGCCCCGGGAAGCGGGCATCCGTAGGCGTGGCAGCGGCCACTATCGACCTCGGGTTCTGGCGCGCCGCGCGCGGCGTCGTTGTACCGGCTCATGCGGCGTTCGGCAGGAGCGCGACCTTCGCCGCTTCGATGAGTCGGATCGCCTCGGGCGAGAACTCGATCTGCGGCGCGATCCGCTGCGCATACTCGAGGCTGATGCGGCCCTTCACCGCCGCGGCCTCGAGCGCGCTCGCGCGGCCGTGCGGATCGTGGCCGAGCGATGCCGACCACTTCGGCGGCCGTCGTGCATCGCGCGCCTCGTTCACGGCCTTGGTGTAGGCCTCCTTGAACGCCATGCGCGCGGCGACCTTCTCGCCTCCGTCGAGCAGCGGCTGCGCGACGGACCACGCGGCAACCATCTCGTCGGTCCAGACGACAGTCGTTTCCTCGTCGAACGGCAGCATCGCCCACGCTTCCTCAGCGCCCGGGCGGCCGTCGTCGATGCGCGAGATCACGTCCTGCACCGTGAGCAGCCCGCGCACTTCCTTGCGGCAGCGCACGAGCGCAGCGAACACGGCCGGCTCGGGAAAGCCCGCCAAGTCGTCGACGAAGACCTCGGCCGCGGCGTCCGAGAACGTGCGACCGCACAGTTCGGCCGTTACCGCGACGGCCTTGATTAGCTCAACGCTCGGCATGGTCTGCCTCCCTCTGCGCGCGTTCGATAAGACGCCCGAAAGCGCCTGCGTTCTGCTGCGTTCGATCGGCCTGCGTGGCCGCGCTCTGCGTGCTCTGGCGTCCGGTCAGCCAGTCGGTGCGCAGCGCCTCGGCGTCGTGCACGAGTAGGTCGAGCGCATGTCGCCGCGAGACGTAGATCGCCTTTTGGTGCGCGACGTAGAACGCGGCAACCTGCGGCGCTTCGTCGGCGCCGAGCCGGTCGACGAGCTGCAGGCACTGCGCGTTCGCCTTCGCGTTTCGCACCGGCTCGACCTGGTAGCGGCCTCGGTAGGCGAGCGCGTAGGCCTCCCAGACGGGCGCTCCTCGCGCTTCGGCGCGTTCGCGCTTCGGTCGCGGCGGCGGCGCGTCAGCGATCGGCGGCGCAACCCGGAGCGAAGCGGAGGGTTCTCCGGGATCAGGGATCCGGGAAGGGGAATCAGGAATCAGGAATCCGGAATCAGGAATCAGCACGGTTTCACCCCCATCCTTCGCGCTTTCATCGGTCGAAAGCCCAGGGCTTGCCTGAGGCTTGCCTCGGGCTTTCGGGTCATTGCATGGCGATGAAGCCTCTGGCTTTGGTGGGTTGCCAACCGGGTCAAGCCCAGGGCTTTCGGGTGGTGGCAAGTCGCTTGGAGGCTCGCGATGGTGGGGGTTCTGGTGCTTGCCGAAGTTGACGATCTGGATGATTCCGAGGCCGTCGACCTCGTATCGCTGGATGAAGCCGTGCTTCTGCAGCTCCTGCAGCAGCGGGTCGACTTCGACCGAATCGAACGCGAACAGCTCGCCCTTGATGCGGCGCGGACGGTCCTCGAGGCGCCCCTCGCGATCGGCGAGCAGCCACAGACCGACGAAGCACAGGCGCGCCCACGGCGTGCATTCAGCCAGGTCTTCGTTCTTGAAGAACCCAGGCTTGATGTTTCGCGCGCGCGCCATTAGGCGGCCTCCCGTACGTGTTTCACCGGCCGCCCCTCCGATACCGCTTCCCCGCCCGATGCCCGAACGCCTTGTCCAGCACGGCGACTCCGGCCTCGAGCAACCCAGGTAGGTGGTCGTAGACCACACCCGGCGACACACCCGCGGCGCGCGCGAGCTCGTTGACGCTGCGCGCCTCGCGCCGGTCGAGCGCCGCGATGACCTTGGCGCGACCGTCGCGGCTCTGCTTCGGCGGCGCCTTGCGATTGCGCGGCCGCATGTCGCGGTTGGGCGCGAGCGACGGCACGGTGACCGGTCGCGCACCCTCCGGCAGCCGCGCGCGGCCGAGCAGCTGGTCGACGAGGGAGGTGATGCCGCTCATGCGATCGCAGCCTCGAACAGCCCGCCCCGCGATCGCGCGAGCGCAGCGCTGCAGGCTGGGTTGAGCCAGACGACTTCGGTGCGGATCTCGGTGCCGCGGCCGGCGCTGATGCGCGCCTTCGTTTCGTGACGCTCCCACGTGGCCAAGCGGTCGCGGTACAGCGAGGAGTCGTAGCCGCTGAGTACGACCATGCCGTCGAGGGCGCACAGCGCATCCAGCAGCGCGGCATGGTCCTCGTCGGTCATCTCATGCCGGTAGCAGCGGCCGTATCCGTTGCCTCCGATCCGGCGAGTCGACTTTACGTATGGCGGGTCGACGAAGTGCAGCGTGTCGGCGCCGTCGTGGTCCTGCATGACGGCGATCGCGTCGCGGTTCTCGATCAGCACGCCGGCGAGTCGCTCACCGACGACGGCGAGCGATTCCGGGTACTTCGCCCAGACGTGCTGCGCCGTGCCGTACTTGCGCCTCGTGTCGGTGCGAAAGCCCGTGCTGCTCGAGGTGGCCGCCGCCGATCCGAAGCCCATGCCGGCGCGCACCGCGATACGCCGCGCTCGCTCGAGAGGATCGTCCGTCGGCTCGTAGGCCAGATCGAACTCGTCGCGCGCGTAGGGCGTGAGCCTGAGGGCCTCGATGAGATCGCGCCGCAGCACCGGGTCGCGCAGCACGCGAAAGAAATTCACGACATCGCCGTCGAGATCGTTGTAGACCTCGGCGTACGCGCGCGGCTTCTGGAGCAGCACGCCGGCGGCGCCGCCGAACGGCTCGACGTAGCAGCCGTGCGGCGGGACGAACTGCAGGATCCACGGCGCCAGGCGGAATTTCCCGCCGTGGTAGCGAAGCGCGGGGCGCGTGACGGTGGTCATGGCTACGCCGCCACCCCCGCGTGAGACCATCCACGTCGTGCCACCCCGGCGCCAGGAGCACCGACATGGACCCCGCACGCGCGTACCGGCTGCAACTCCGAATCTGGCGAGAGGCCGACGAGCGGGCACGCGACGCTCGGCGCCGCGCTGCTGAGGCGCTGGCCGAGGCGGCCGAGCACGAGTCGATCGCGGCGCGGATGCATGCGGAGCTCGAGGCCCTTGTGCGGCAGCTTCTCGCCTGATGTGGGTGGCATCACGCCGCCACCCTCCCGGCGTCGATGGCGAGCGCGCCGCGCCGCAGCCTGTAGACCCAGCACCAACGCGGAAAGCCCATGCCGCACAGCCCGCCGTCAATGCCGGTCGCTGATCGTGTCAGGCGACCGCGCCGCCACATGGCGCGTAGGTCGCGGCCTAGCTGCGGACAGTAATCGGCACCGACTGTGCGAAGCTGCGCCTTGGCTCCGGTCTCTTCGACGTACCGGTCAACGAAGTCGCGGTCCAGCGTGCTGGCTTCACCGAAGTTGCGCACGTCCATCTCGCGCTCGATCCACGCATAGCGCTCGATCGGCTTCACGGCGCAGCCTCCGCCGGCGTATCTCCGGCGATCTGATCGGACTTGAACAGCGGCGATTCGCCGCGGCGTCCGATCTCCGCCCTGATGGCGGCGGCATTGCCGCGCAGGGACTCGAGCATGTCTTCGGCCACGGCTTTGGTGCAGCCGTGGGCGAGCAGGAAGCTCACCGCGTGCACCGCACCTTGCTGGACGAGCTCCTGCGCGATGAGTTGCTGGTCGTCCAGGTCGCGCAACTGCGCGGCGATGTCGACTGCGCTGTTTTCGATCGTCGCCATCACGCATCCTCCTCGCGCACACGCACCCACACGCCGTTCTCGTGGCGCTCGATGAGGCCGCGCAGGTCGAGGTAGCGGATCGCGTCGGCGACTGTTTCGCGGTCGTCCGCCTCGACACTAGACAGGTCGTACCATTGCCTGTTGTGCCGGCGATCGCTGACGAATCCGCAATGGCACTCGATGTCGCCGCGCGCCGCGCTGTAGGCGAGCTGCGCCTGCAGCGAGAGCATTTCGGAGAGGTCGCGGTCGGCAGTCATGCAGCGACTCGCTCGGTGTCGAGATCGATCTGCTCGTTCGCCAACGTGAGCCATTGCAGTCGGCGCCCGATCGGCATGCCGGCGAGCGGCTGCTCGACCGTGCACCACGGCTGCACCAGGTCGACCCAGCCGGCGTAGGACTCGCCGGCCAGCAGCGTCAGGTGCAGGCTTTCGACGTCCAGATGATTCGCGAGCAACTCCAGGTGCCAGGCGATCCTGTGATCCCACGCCGCGCGCTCCTCGGCCGTCAGGCTGCGCATCGAGCACTCGTACGGCGCGAGTTGCTCGCTAGGCTTGATCAGCCCATAGCGCGCGGACAGGATCATCCAGTCGCCGCGCTGCTCGGCCCATGCCGCGGCCTTGCGGAACAGCGCCGAGCGGTACATCTCGCGGGCCGGGGCGATGCGTGCGAGCTTCTCGGCGCAGCAGGCCACGAGGGTGAGTCGCGGCGTCAGCACGTCGACGCCTCCTTCCGCAGCGCACGAGCGATGTGCAGCGAGTAGACGGCGACCACATGCCAGTAGGTGGCCGTCCACATCTTGTGCCGCCCTTGCGCCGCCTCCTTCTTGGCCCCGGCTTCGCGCCGGAGGTCGAGCAGCACTGCCCGCAGGGCTTCGCGCGCCTCAGGTGGTAGCACGCGCAGGCGCCCGCCGCTCGCACCGCGCATCATGTCCTCGATGATGCGCAGGCGGCGGGCGCGCAGGGTGGCGCGGTCGGCGTGACGGTCGAGGGCGGAGCGGGTCATCCCTTGACCCCCGCCTGCCTGGTGAGTTCGATCAGCGCCGGCAGCAGCTGCGCGATCTGCGACATCGCCTGCTGGCGCACCGCGTCAGGGTCGCGCAAGAACCGCTCGATCAGCCAGTAGATCGGCCGGTAGTCCTGCGTCGAGGCGATGATTCCCTCGAAGTCATCCACGCGCAGCGGGCGCGGCTCGGCACCGTCGAGGTTCAGGCGCTTGGTCAGGTCGGTCGGCGCCATGTCGAGGTCGCCCGCCACGCCTGAGACGCCCTTGCGCGAGGCGTAGACCGTGGCTGCGGTGACCTCGCGCAGCGACCGGTACTGCGCGGTGAGCCCCGGCGTGAAATCGAGGGTCAGCTGGCTCGTCGTCATGCGTCGTACCGCCGGACGTACGGTGGCTTCACGTGGATGGGCGCAAGAATCGGCGGCATGGCAATCGTCAGATCAGTTCGTCGTCCACCGAGCCCTGCAGCTCGCGCATCCGCCGCGCACGAACTGCGCTGCGCGATCGATCGCCGCAAGCTCTCCGCTGTGGTCCAGCATGTAGACCGGCCGCTGGCCACGAGGCAGGTCCGGGCGGTCGGTGACGTGCAGGCCATTGGAGGCGGAGAGCGCCAGGCTCGCGCGCAGCAGCGCGTCGCAGATGGGCTCGTTGGGGCAGGCGGTCGCGGTCATGCAGCGCCGTGCTCCGCAGTCCTGAGCGCCTCGATCAGGGCGGCGGCGTACCCGCGCATCAACGAGTGCGGCTCGGGGCAACCAACGCGCGCCAGCTCGACGACGCAGGCGCACAGCGTTGTGACGATCGGCTCCTCGTATCGCCTGAAGATGGCGCTCGACGAAGCGCGCGCCGCCTGCGAGGCGGTCATGTTCTGCAGTGCCGTGCCTCGATCGTTGGCGGCGGTCAATCTGCACAGCATCGCCTCGATGGCCGCCAGTCGCACTTCGAGGGAAGGGTCGGTCATATCAGGAAGTCCTCTCGGCGGCGCACCCCTCGCCGATAGAATCGCCAGCGCCAACCGAACGATTCACCGACGAGGGGATTGCCAACATGAAGCCGTACCTCGCGCTCGTGTTCTGCAAGAAGGACGACCTGAGGTCGTATGGAGCGGAGGTCGTCGCCGCGATCCGCAGCGTGGCGGGCGAGCGCATGAAGTACGCGGAAGGCACGTCGCACCTGGTCGCGATCGGCTTCGCGACGGATCGGCCTTCCGCCGACATCCAGCGCGCCTTCAAGCCGCTCTGGCGAGCGGAGCAGCGCACATGGGTGCTGCCGATCGAGTCTCCGCTCATGATCGACCTGGCCATCATGGAGTGGCTCCGTCGTCAGGTCTGACCCAAGGCGTGATCCGTTCGGGGCTCGGCGAGCGCGCGAACGGATTCAGGTCGGTCCACGTGACCGGCCTGTCCGGCTGGAAGACCTCTCGGGTCCATGCGTCCACCACCCGGCCGTACCAGCGACCGCACCAGGCGATCGGCGACCACGGCTTGGTGATGCAGTTCAGGCACAGGCGCAGCAGACGGCTCGTCGCAGGCGCCTTTTGCCTCGAAGGCGGATCGACCCAGAATTCTTCCGTTTGCGCCCCTCCGGCGAGCAGCGCGAGTCGCGTTCGCGCATCGATTTGCGCCTTTGCCGCCTCGGCTTCCCGGCGAAGACTGAAGTTCTCGCGCTGTGCGCGATCGAGCGCGGACAGGCGCCGCTCGAGGGCGGCGACTTCCCGATGAAGGCGCACGCGACCCTCGAGGGTGTCGAGGTTGGGGTCGTCGTCGAGCAGCCGCCGGCGCGGGTTGTCCATGGGTCAGGCGGCCTTCTCGGCGGGGGCGGTGCCGCGCAGGTAGGCCCAGTCGACATCGGGGCGCAGGTCTTCGCAGCGGACGGCGCCAGCGCTCTCCCGCTCGATCGCGATGCACAGGCTCTCGCCGAGGTTGGCGCGGATAGCCAAGGCCTTGCGCAGATAGCCAATCGTGGTTCCGCAGCGGACGGCGAAACCGGCTTGATCTGCGACCGGCAGCCCGTTCAGGTAGGCACGCAGTTTGTCCATAGCCGCGAACTTTACCCTAGGGTACAGGTGATGACAACACCCGCAGGGAATGTACCTGCTGGTAGTCAGGCTGGACAATGCGGCGGAATGGATCCCGCCGAGAAGGCCAGCCGCTTCGAGCACCGACGCCAACGACTGGCAGAACTGCTTGACGCCCTTTGGCCGGCGCCGCGGGCTTGGTTCGCGGCGGCAATCAGGCGATCCGAGAGCTACGTCGCAAGACTCCTGCTGCCGGCGGACGACCCGCATCGCAAGAACATCGGCGATGCGATCATGAGCGCTGCAACCTCGGCCCTCGACCTCGACCCGGGATGGTTCGACCAGCCGCTCGGCTCTTCGATTCCGGAGGGGCTGGCGCTCGACGACAAAGGATTGGTACGCCAACCATCGGCGGGCGCTCGCAGCACGCGAACGACCGACCTGACGCGCCCTGCAGAAAGCACGTCAACCCTCTCCCCCGCCGAGCGCCGCCTGCTCGACGCCTTTCACCTCCTGCCCGACGACGAGCAGGACGAGTTGCTGCGCGACCTCGGCCGGCGAGCGGAGCGCTACCGCGTGTTCGCCGAGCGGTTGATGCGCGGGCGTGGCCATCCCGCAACCGACGAGCCCGAGCCGCTGCCCAGCAACGTGCGGGCGCCGCACTTCTCGTCGACACGAGGGCGTCTCATTGAGCCGCCAAGAAAGCCGCGCGGGAAAAAAAGCCGGGGGGCGGAGTGAGGCGCCGCCCGTTCCGTCTCGTTCCAGCCGAGGTCTCGCACGAGACCGTCGAGGCGCTGGGCCAGCTGCTCGACCAGGCGCGCCGCGGCGAGATCATCGGCATCGCCTACGCCGTCATGTGCAAGGGTCGCGACTATTTCGTCGATGCGGCCGGCGAGGCTCACCGATCGCCCACCTTCGCGCGGGGGATGGTGAGCGAACTTAACGACGCGCTCGGGCGGCGAGCGCGAGGGGAATAGAACTCATGCGATCGGCGCTTCGATATCTCGGCGAGCTGGCGGTTGTCGTGTTTCTGGTTCACTCCTTCCCCGCGCATGCACAGATGCTGCGCGTGACCTTCGATGCGCAGGCGCAGATGGCTACGGCTTCGGGCGCTCTTTCGGGTTGCGGACTACTCTTCAGCGGGGCGCACGTCGACGACACTCTCGCAACCGGCGTGCAGGGCTCCATCAACGTGTACATGTCCGGCACGGCTGCGATCAAGGCCGGTCTATTCGAGTTCACGACCGACCGGAGAGGCGCGGTACAGCGTTCGGTATCACCCTACCGATTCGCTTGGGCTCGTGTCGACGGCGTAGCATTCACGGCACCGCAGAAGCCGGAGCATGTCATTGCCTCTGACGATGAGGGGTTCGTCCTATTCGCGATGCCATTTGCAGAGGGCATCGAGGTGTTTGTGAGCGCGGCTGCCGGCCAGAGACTCTGGCTCGGCTTCAAGACAAAAGGCGGGCACGAAAGAGTGCTGAGCGGGCACGTCAAATGGGCTGCCGGCGCCGAAGAACAGTTCCGAGAGTGCCTTGACCAAATGTCTGAGGCTGCGTCGAGCGGAGCCAGCCGATGACCGACGGCCTCAAGCGCCGCACCGCTCGATAGGCGTGCGCCAGACCATCCTCCACTCGACAGCCCCGATCCCAAGCCGCCCATGGGGTTATCGCTGCGACATCTCCGCCCGCGGCACGAACGAGATCGCCGACTGGTACCGGACCCTCTCGAAGACGGGGCAGGCCAACCTCGACCGGACGCTCGATCATCTTCGGGTGCAGCCGCTTGACAGGTGGAGCCGGCCGCATGCCAGCCCTGTGGGCAATCACGTTTACGTGATACGCTTCAAGGACGAAACAAGAAAGCAGTGGAGAATATTCGGGTTTGCCTCCCTTGAAAATCACTGTTTCGTGATGACAGTCCATGGATATGAGCAAGACAGAAAGTACTACCCTCGAGACTGGCTCGAGCGTGTGGAAAGGCGAAAGGGAGAGATCGGGGAGCTGGTCGCTGCTGTCACAGTTCCTTGGCCCCATTGAGGTGCGCCCGCCGGCATTCCAGCAAATGGTCCCCGTTGCCGTCTCGATCCCCGAGAAGTGGCGCGACCCAGAGTATCGCCACGCCTACATGGAGGCGGCCATCGACCAGGGGGTTGCCTGGCAGATCCGGGTGAATCGCGAGGAGCGTGGATGGACGCAGGCAGAGCTTGCGCAGCGGATCGACTCGCGTCAGTCGGCGGTCTCGCGCCTCGAGGATCCGGAGGCGGGCGATGTTCGGCTGAGTACCTTGAAGAAGGTGGCGCGCGCCCTCGACTGTGCGCTCATCGTTCGCTTCGCTTCCTACTCGGAGCTTGCCAGCCTCTCTTCGGACCTTGGGCCGGACAGGCTGTACGCGGCGTCATTCACTGACGAGTTCGCGCAGGAGAGTCTTACCTATGAACGCTGACAGCACCGCGCGCAGGCCCGCCTCGGGCGAACAACCCCCAGCGGGGCCGACGGTGGTCGGGCTGCCGCTCTTGTATGCCGACACGATCATCGACATTCAGTTCGGCGTGTTCACCACGAAGCTCATCTTCGGCATCGAGAACCCGAATCAACCGCCTGTGCAGGCCGGCGTGGTCGTCGTCCCGACAGGCCCCTTGGTGGCCGCGGCGCGAAGGATCGTCGACGAAACAGGCAAGAAAGGGTTCCAGGCGTTCTTCAAGCAGCGCACCGAGGCGGCGATGCAGTTGATGAAAGACCAGTCCGAAGAGGGGAAGAAGCCCAGATAGGGGCGGAGGACCAAGCCCACACCGCCTCGCAACCCGCTTCGGCGGGTTTTTCTTTCCGCTGGACCTTTACCTAAGGGTATTGACAAAGCTGTACCCTTGGGTAAACTTGCCTCCACCAACACGGAGGCATCAGTGCACCCAGCAGAGACCGCCGAAAGCCTGGAGAAGATCAGCGACGAGCTGCGCTATCTCATCTCGGGCACCCCAGAAAATCGCCGCGATTGGCTGACTCGTGGCTCGGCCGCTGTGCGCGAGCTGGCGCAGGTGGTGCGGGCATCGTCCGCGCCGCACGCCGGCTTCGAGGTCGTGACGTGGGTCGACTCGTTCGGTCTGGAAGGTGGCTGGCAGCACGTCGAGGACGTGAGCACGCAGCCCGTGACGATCGCCTCGGTCGGCCTGGTGTTGGCCGAAGACGCTGATTCGCTCACGCTCGCCGCGCACGTGGGCTACCACGGCAGCGAGCGCGCGCAGGTCGGCGGCGCGCTGACGATCCCGAAGGTGGCGATCGTTCAGCGCGCCCGGGTGCTCACTTCTTCTTGTCTCGCGTTTGCGTCAGGGCAGTCGCGGCAACCGACCTCTCCGCCTTCGTCGACTTCGGATCCCGAAGGATCTTCGACGCCTTCGTCGCAACGGACGGCGACGTGTACTCGTGCTTCGGTGGCTTCTTCGTGACCATCGCGATCTCCCTTGTTGGAGCACTGATCGTATGACCAGCGATCGCGCTCATCAACCGATTCCAGCCGGCTCGGTGCCGGTGCGCAACACGGAGGCCCCCATGGCCCAACCCGCAGCAGCACCCGAGCAGCAGCCGCCAGACGGCGAGGCGATCACCGCCTACAAAGGCTTCGACCGCGACCTCGTCTGCGACCCGACCGGCAGCGCCCCCTTCCAATACGAGATCGGCAAGACCTACACGACCGCCACGAAGGTCGTTCGCTGCGCCAAGGGCGGCTTCCACAGCTGCGAGTACCCGCTCGATGTCTTCGGCTACTACCCGCCCGGCTCGAGTCGGTTCGCTGTGGTCAAGGCCAGCGGCAAGATCGCGCGTGACGACAGCGACACGAAGATCGCCAGTGCCTCGATTGCGATCGAGGCCGAGATCGGCATTCCGCAGATCGTCAGCAAGGCGATCGAGTGGGTCACGCGCCTGTGCGTGCCGGCGAATGCGCAGCACGCCACGGGCTACCGGTCCGCGAGCAGCGCCACGGGCGACCAGTCCGCGAGCAGCGCCACGGGCTACCGGTCCGCGAGCAGCGCCACGGGCTACCGGTCCGCGAGCAGCGCCACGGGCGACCAGTCCGCGAGCAGCGCCACGGGCGACCGGTCCGCGAGCAGCGCCACGGGCTACCGGTCCGCGAGCAGCGCCACGGGCGACCGGTCCGCGAGCAGCGCCACGGGCTACCGGTCCGCGAGCCTGAACACTGGTTATGCAGGGTCGGCCGAGATTTCGGCCGGCGACAAACCGCTACACGCTGTCGCGATTGCCCTCGGGGAGCGGTCCCGTGCTCGCGCGCCACTTGGCAGCTGGATCGTGCTCGCGCATCGCGACGGCGATGGCGAGATCGTCCACCTGCGCACGGCCAAGACGGGCGAGAACGGCATCGCTCCTGACACCTGGTACTCGCTCAACGAGAGCGGCGAATTCGTCGAGGCGGAGGCGTAATGGTCCCCATCGACGTCACTTTCGAGGCCCTCGGCCACACGTGGCGCGTGCATGGCGCGTTCACGCCCTCACGCCCGGTGATCACCTCCGGCCCCGCCGACAACTGGGAGCCCGCCGACCCTGCCGAGTGGGACGAGTTCCAGATCGAGCTGGTCGGCGACGGCGATTCGCCCGAGATGAGCAACCTGCTCGAACGTCTGCGCGTGCCGGGCTACGTCGGCTCCGCGCTCGATCACATCCTCGATCTGGCAGAGCTGCAGTGGCTGCGGGACCGGGACGCCGAAAGGTGGGCGGCGTGATGGCCCGCCGAATCATTCGCGTCGACGGCAACGAGGAAGCGCTGCCTCAGCCGGTGAGCATGCGCCAGATCCTGTCGCTGATCGGCGCGGACTGCGCCGACACCGTGATCCTCAAGCACCTCGGCCGTCCGCTGCAGGTGATGGTCGTCGACGACACCGGCGCGGTAGACGGCAAGCCCGTCAACGCGAAGGCGACGGCGCTGTATCACGCCAACTGTCGGCCGGGCACGGCGCACCCGATCTGCGGCGACGTGGCGATCGTCTTCGACAAGGACTTCGTGTGATGCGCGCAACCAATCTGTACCGCCTCGACTGGGAGATGCGCCACTGCGGCATCCGCGGCATCGACATCCTCGCCGCCGCGCTCGGCTACGGCGTGCTGCTCTCACTGTTCGTCGGCGGCGTGACGGCGATCGTCGACGCGCTGCAGGGTAACCCGCAGACGGTGCTGCCGCAGATCGTGGCGGTGCTGGAGTGGATCGACGGAGGGCCGGCGCGATGAGCCGCTACCGCCTACGCGAAATCGACGCCCTGCGCCGCGCCTCCGACGAGTACCGCGACCTCGCGCAGCTCGTGGCGCGCATCTGCCGCGAGAACCCGCAGGGGCTCATGCCGACGATCCGGCCGCTGTTCGGGCAGAGGCCGCGCGTGGGGCGGCGGTTGAGGAGGGCGGCGTGATGGCTGCCGTACTCGAGCACTCCGTCGAGACGATCGCCAAGGAGCCGGCCGTTCCGTTCGAGCCCGGCATCCGGCTCGACATGCCGCACGACGAGTACCTGCAGGTCGACGCGCTCTCGGCCAGCGGCATCAAGCTGATGCTGCAGTCACCCGCGCACTATCGCTACGACAGGGACAACCCCGTCGAGGCGACCGACTCGATGCTCATGGGCACGGCGCTGCACATGGCGATCCTTGAGCCGGAGCGCTTCGCCGAATCGGTCGTCGTGATCCCCGAGGACGCGCCGAAGAAGCCGACCGCCGCGCAGTGGCGTGCGAAGAAGCCTTCGTCCGATTCGCTCGCGGCGATGGCGTGGTGGACCGAGTTCAACGCGAAGTGCGAAGGAAAGACAGTCCTCGCCGACGATCTCGCGAAGAAGGTCGAGGGCATGGCGAATGCCGTGCGCCGGCACCCGATCCACGACGAGATGATGTCGGCCGGGCATTCCGAAGTCTCGTTCTTCTGGCGCGACGCGCGGCTCGACATCCCGTGCAAGGCGCGCTTCGACCGGCTCAACGACTCGGGCTTCGGCTTCGACGTGAAGTCGTGCCAGGACGCGAGCGCCGAGGGCTTCGCGCGCGCCGTCGCCTCATTCCGGTACCACTACCAGGCAGCCTGGTACAACACGGGCCACGAGCACCTGCGCGACGCATCGTTGCGCGCGTTCCTGTTCGTCGCCGTCGAGAGCACCGCGCCCTACGGCTGCGCGGCCTACGTGCTCGAAGCCAATGCGATCGCCTTCGGCACGGCGCGCTGCGAAGAGGCGATGCTCCTCTACAAGCAGGCGCGCGACACCGGCTACTGGCGCAGCTATCCCGAGCGCGTCAACCCAGTCGTGCTGCCCCGCTGGGCGACGTCGATCGCTGTGCCCACCTACTGACCACGATCTCTACCGGAGGCAACACCTCATGTCCGCCGTCATCGAGCACAACAGCAGCAATCCTTTCGCCTCCGGCGCCCCTGTGCGCGCGAGTAGCGTCACCAGCGAGGCGCTGGCCGCGCAGCAGCGGGAGATCGCCGAGACGCAGGCCAAGTTGATCATGGCCGAGAAGTTTCCGCGTGACGAAGTCGCGGCGATGGATCGAATCCTCAATGCCTTCACGCGCCCGACGCTCGCCGAGCAGGCGCAGTACCAGTACTCGAAGGGCGGCTCCGACGTGTCAGGTCCGAGCATCCGCAGCGCCGAGGCGATCGCGCAGCTATGGGGAAACATGGAATTCGGCTTCCGCGAGAAGTCGCGCGGGCGCGGCGATGACGGCGTGACGTACAGCGAGGTCGAGGCGTTCGCCTGGGATCTGCAGAACCGCACGCGGCGCCCACTGACGTTCATCCTGCGTCACTGGCGCGACACGAAGCGCGGCGGCTATCCGATCAAGGACGAGCGCGAGATCTACGAGCTGATGGCGAACATGGCGCAGCGCCGCGTACGGGCCTGCATCATCGCCGTGATCCCGGGTGACGTGTTCGAGGCGGCGATGAAGCAGGCCGACGCGACCCTACACGCGAAGGCCGACACGAGCCCAGATGCGATGGCGCGGATGGTAGAAGCCTTCGCAGCGTTCGAGGTGACGAAGGAACACATCGAGAAGCGTATCCAGCGTCGTCTCGAGGCGATCCAACCGGCACAGGTCGTCTCGTTGAAGAAGATCTACGCGAGCCTGCGCGACGGCATGAGCGCGCCGCACGAGTGGTTCGAGATCGAGCCGCCGGCGCCCGAGGTGCCGCCTGCCGTCACCGACCTGAACGCGAAGATCGGCGCTCGTTCGAAGCAGCCGCCGGCGCCGAAGCGTGAAGCGCCCGCCGACGTCGACGCCGAGCAGGCCGCAGGCCTCGATCAGGCGATGCAGCCGCCCCAGCCGCCGCCCGACGCCGCCGCGCCACCCCTCTCGTTCGCGCAGATCGCCGAGCGCCTGAAGGCTGCGAAGACGCTCGACGAGATCGACGAGGCGGCGAGCCTCATCGAATCGCTGCCGGCGCTGGATCAGCGCAAGGAACTCGTCGCGCTGTACCGCGAGCTGCGCGCGAAGCTCGAAGGATGACCCCGGCCCGGAACGCCGCGGGCTCCTCCTCCGACCAGGCGTGACCGGCCGAGAGCGGCCCCCGAACAACGAGGATCGAATGACCGAGATCATGGAGAAGGCGACGACCGCGATCGCCGAGTACAGCCCGACCGCGGCAGCGCTCGCCGATCTGCGCGACCGCTTCAAAGGCGTCGTGTTCGACGTCACGACCACGAAGGGCGACAAGGAAGCGCGCGCCGCCCGTATGGAGCTCGTGAAGCTGCGCACGAGCCTCGAGACAAAGCGCAGGGAACTGAAGGCGCCGGCGCTCGAGCGCTCGCGCATGATCGACAGCGAGGCCAAGCGCATCGAGGCCGAGATCCTCGCGCTCGAGACGCCGATCGATCGGCAGATCAAGGCCGAGGAGGAGCGGCGCGAACGCGAGCGGCAGGCGAAGCTGGAAGCCGAGCGTCGGCGCATCGCCGAGATTCAAGAGCGCATCGACCAGATCAAGGCATTCCCGGTGCGCGCCGCCGGCAAGTCGTCGATCGTCATCGAGGCGCTGCTCGGCGACCTGGCGGCGATCGCCGTCGACGAGACGTTCGCCGAGTTTCGCCCCGCCGCCGAGGCCGCGCACGCGCAGGCGCTCGCCGCCATGCGCGAACTGCTCGCCGCAGCGCAGGCCCACGAGGAAGAAGCGCGTCGACTGCGTGCCGAGCGCGAGGCGCTCGAGCAGCAGCGCAGGGAAGACGAAGCGCGCCGAGCCGAAGAGGATCGGATCGCCCGCGAGCAGCACGAGGCGGAGGTCGCGCGGATCAAGGCAGAGCGCGAGACCGAAGAGGCGCGGCTCGCCGAAGCACGGGCAGCGCAGGAGGCCGAGCTGCGCGCGGAGCGCGAAGCGGAGGAGGCGCGCGCCGCCGAGCTGCGTCGGATCGAAGCGGAGCGCCAGGCGGCCGAAGATGCACGCATCGCCGCGGAGCGCGCGGAGATCGAGCGTCAGCGCGCCGAGCTCGAGCAACGTCAGCGCGAGCAGGAAGAGCGGGAAGCCGCGGCGCGCGCCGAGGCCGAGCGCGTCGAGCGCGAGCGCAAGGACGCGGAGCGGCGCGCCGCGATCGAGCGGATGGAGGCCGAGTACCAAGCGCAGTGCCGGCTCGAAGAGGCGGCGCCGCACCTGCTCGCCGCAGCCCGGCTCGCGCTCGCGGTCTTCGAGCGCTGCGATTCGCATGTCGCCGAAGCCGATCGCGCAACCGACGCCGATTGGGATGCCGCAGTCGCCGCGTTGCGCGAGGCGATTGCAATTGTCGACGAATCGAGCGAGGCGGCGGCGTGAGCACCGACGACCTGCTCGCTCGCCTGCGCCGCCCAATCACGCGCGTGAACGCTGAGGTGGCGCTGCTCGCCGAGGCCGCGCTCGCAGCCGCCAACGAGATCGAGCGCCTGCACGCGCAGATCGCCCAGATGCGAAGCGACCACAACAAAGAGATCCGCGAGCTCGAGCGCGACGCGCGCGCCGAGATCCGAGACGCGGTCGCCGAGGAACGCTGGAATGCAGCGCAAGGCGACGAGTACGGATCGTACTGACCCCACCCGAGGAGCCCACATGCTCGAGTTCGACCGCATCACCGCCAGTATCCGCTCGGTGAATCTTCGCGCCGAGAAGCACGGTCCGGAGGAAGTGCCGGCCTGCGACCTCAAGATCGAGACCGACCAGCCGAACAGCGTGCTCGCGTTCTTCGGCTCGCAGTTGCTCGATTCGCTCTACTGGCGCAACGAGGCGCCGGCCGACTTCACGCAAGGCGAGCTCGACGAGGTCGAGCCCGTCTCGGAGAAGCCGAACCTGAGGAACCCGCGCCTCTCCGGCCCGTTCGGCGTCGACTACGAAGGCGCCGGCTACACGCTGCGCATCGAGTGGGGCGTCACCAAGGCGACCGAGATCGCGATCTACGACGCGCGGATCAACGCCATCACGATCGATCCGAAGGAAGGCGGCAGCGTCACGGTGAAGCTGCGCGCGCAGTTCGAGGTCGACGAGAAGCTCGCCGGCAGGCTCGGCGTGATGATCGGACGCGAGGTGACGATGAGCATCGAGCCGCCGGCGGCCGAGAGCGAGAGGCTGGCGGCGTGAGCCTCGACCTCTTCGGCCCGCGACCGCGACGTTCGCCGCGCGTGATGATGCACGTGTCCGATGCCGGCAACGGATGCGAAAGCGCGATCGCGCGCTTTTCATGCGCTCGGTGCGGCCACGAAACCGACTGGATCGAGGTGCAGACGATCACCGATGGTCGGCGCGGCTTGCCGTGCCCCGAGTGCAACCCTGCTGAGGCGGTATCGTGACGACGCCCACCATCGACGATCAGATCGCCCGCGTGCTGCGAGAGATCCGCATGCGCGAATCCGTCTATCCGCGCTGGATCGCCGCCGGCAAGATGACCGCCGAGAAGTCGGCACACGAGCTCGCCTGCATGCAGGCTGCGCTCGCGACCCTGCAGCGCGTGCGCGACGAGCAGCGGCCGGAGTTGTTCGCGTGACGCACATCGCCATCAGCATCGCCGCCGATGACTGGCCGTGGATCATCGGCGCGCTGTTCCTCGCGATCGTGCTGTTGGCGTGGAGGTCGACGCGGTGAGCGAGCCGATCGAAGCCTTTCCGCTGTGCTGGCCCGCCGGCCGCAAGCGCACGTCGTGGCGCGAGTCGGCGCCGTTCAAGACGACGTTCAGCCGCGCGCGCGACGCGATCGTGCGCGAGGTCGAGCTGCTCACCGGCACGCGGTGCTGGGGCAGCGCGAACGTCGTCATCAGCACGAACATCCCGCTTCGCCGCGACGGCCTGCCGCTGGCGAATCAGCGCAAGCCCGACGACGTCGGCGTGGCCGTCTACTTCACGTACAAGCAGCAGCAGCGGTGTTTCGCGTGCGATCGGTGGGACAAGATCGAGGACAACATGCAGGCGATCGCCAAGACGATCGATGCGCTGCGCGGCATCGCACGCTGGGGCACAGGTGACATGCTAGACGCGGCATTCACCGGCTTCGCCGCGCTGCCGGCGCCCGGCGCTGCCCGCGAGTGGTGGGAGGTGCTTGGCGTCGCCCGCACGGCTTCGATCGACGAGGCGCGCGCGGCATACCGTCGCGCAGCGAGCGAGGCGCACCCGGACCGCGGCGGCGACGATGCGCGGATGGCCGAAGTGAATCGCGCCTGGCAGCAGGCGCAGGACGCCGCCTGACCATGAACCCCGCGCTGCGCGAACTCGTGGACTGGCTGGTCGATCAGGCGATCGCCGAGGTCATCGCCGTCGGCGTGCGCGCCCCTTCCGCTACGATCACCGAACCCACCCCGCAGCCGCAGCCGCCCGCCGACCATGACCGCCGCCGCCATCTACGCCAGGTACAGCTCCGATCTGCAGAGTCGGGCTTCGATCGCTGACCAGTTCCGCGTATGCGAGGCGCGCGCCGCCTCCGACGGCTTCGAGATCACTGCCCACCACGCCGACGAGAGCGTCTCCGGATCGACGCCGGTGGCGCAGCGTCCTGGCGGCCGGGCGCTGCTCGCCGACGCGCTGGCCGGGCGGATCGCCGTCCTGCTCGTCGAATCGCTCGACCGCATCAGCCGCGACCATGTCGAGCTCGAGCGCACGGTGCGCCGGCTCGAGCATCGCGGCATCCGCATCATCGGCGTCTCCGACGGGTACGATTCGGCCGCGGCGAGCCGCAAGGTCGTGCGCGCGGTGCGCGGGATCGTTGCCGAGTTGTATCTGGACGATCTGCGCGCGAAGACGCACCGCGGCCTGGCCGGTCGGATGGCGGCCGGCTACTCGGCCGGCGGGCGATCGTACGGCTACCGGTCCGAGCACGACGGGCAGGGCTATCGGCTCGTCGTCGACGAGGAGCAGGCCGAGCGCGTGCGCTGGATCTTCGGCGAGTACGTCGCCGGCCGGTCGGTGCAGCGCATCGCGCACGAGCTCAACGCCGCGCGCGTGCCGGCGCCGCGCTCTGGCACTTGGGCGGCGTCATGCATCTACGGCTCGTCGAAGCAGGGGACGGGACTGCTGAACAACGAGATCTACGTCGGGCGGGTGATCTGGAACCGCCGTCAGTGGGTGAAGGATCCGGACACGGGCCGGCGCCAGAAGATCGACCGCCCGCGATCGGAGTGGCAGGTCCGCGAGGAGCCGGAGCTGCGTATCGTGAGCGACGAGCTATGGCAGGCGTCGCGCGATCGGATGGCTACGCCGCGGCGGGTCGGCGGCGGCGCAGGGAAGGGCGCGCCGAGCCGCACGCTGTTCGGTGGGTTGCTGCGCTGCGGCGTGTGCGGCGGTGCCGTGACGGCGACGAGCGCCCGGCACTACGGGTGCGTGGCGCGAAAGGACCGCGGCCCGAGCGTCTGCACCGGCGTCGTCGCGCCGCGCGAGGCAACCGACCAACGCCTGCTCACGATGGTGCGCGAGGATCTCACCGGCGCTGATGCGATGGCGCGGTTGCAGCGCCGGCTCGCGGAAGTGTCGTCTGAGCTTGCCGCGGCGGAAAGAGATGCTGCGCGCGTTCGCCAGGCCCGCCTGGACGAACTGGACCGCGAGATCGCGAATTTCGTCCGGACGATCGGCGAGGGGCTGTCCTCGCCAGCCGTCGTGGCGGCCCTGCAGCGCGCCGAGACCGAGCGGACGATGCTCGGGTCGTCCGCAGCCGCGATCGCGCATCCGGCGCCAGAAATCGACGCCGCGGAGGTCCTCGCCAGCTATCGCCGCAAGCTGTTCGATCTCGGCAAGGCGCTGGACACCGACCGCGAGCGCGCGCGCCGGCTGCTGGCCGAGTTGATCGGCCGCGTGTCGATCGTGCAGGAGGGCGAGCGCGTGTTCGCCGACGTGGAAATGGAAGCGCCGGCTCGATTGCTCGTAGCCGGCGCGTCTCTGGGTGTGGTTGCGGGGGCAGGATTTGAACCTGCGACCTTCGGGTTATGAGCCCGACGAGCTGCCAGACTGCTCCACCCCGCGTCTGAGCCAGACACTATAGCAGGAAGCTCGACAGCCCGCAACGCTACTCGCCCGCGCAGGCATCGCGCACCGGATGCCGCTCACCCGCACGAATACCGGTCGCGAATGTGCAGGTTGTAGAAGTCGCCATACGAGCGCGCGGCCATGAACCGCTCGTACAGGCGCTGCGGCACGTCGCAGAAGTCGTACTCGCGCCCTCCGGCGAAGCGGATGCGCAGGCGCTTCGTGACCGCGTCGTACCCGATCGCCTCGATGGCGCTGGAATGCACCGGGCGCATGTACATGGCCGATCCTCCCGCGAACATGGCCGATCCTCCCGCGAGGTTCCGCCCCCGCCTGTCCTTCGTGTATCATCGACGGAAAGCTCGAGCAGGCGCTGATCCATTGCCTCCCGAAGCGCGGCGGACCGATCATCGGGAGTTCCGCTCCCCGAATTCCGCTACACACGCTTCTGCGAGCCGCACCGCCCTGGCGGGTACCCGATCGCGATTTTCCCGGCGCAATTGCGCGCCTTTCCTCCTTTCGCGGACGCGGCCGATGGGTCGGTGAACCGTACGAACGGAGCGCGAAACCCGGGGCCATCGGGTGTAGCCGCGGCTCTCCAGACGCAGCCCGTATCCGGATGAACACCGAAGAAGCGAAGATTGTCCTCGAGGCCGCGCTGCTGTGCGCATCGCAGCCGCTGAGCATCGCCGAATTGCGAAAGCTGTTCGACGACGAGCTCGACGCGGACACGATCCGCAGCCTGCTCGACGAGTTGCGCGCGCAATGGAACGGTCGCGGCGTGGAGCTCAGCGCGCTCGCCACAGGCTGGCGCTTCCAGAGCACGTCGCAGATGGCGCCGTATCTCGGACGGCTGAATCCCGAGAAGCCCCCGCGCTATTCGCGCGCGCTGCTCGAGACGCTGGCGATCATCGCGTACCGGCAGCCGGTCACGCGCGGCGATATCGAGGAGATCCGCGGAGTCACCGTTGCCGGGCATCTGGTGCGTACGCTCGAGGAGCGCGGCTGGGTCGAGGTCATCGGGCACAAGGACGTGCTCGGCCGTCCCGAGCTGCTCGGCACGACGCGCCAGTTCCTCGACGATCTGGGGTTGCGCTCGCTTGCCGATCTGCCGCCGCTGCTCGAGCCGGGGCAGGCCGTCGACGCGGTCGATGCGCTGGGACAGCGCGTCATCGAGTTCGCCGGCGCCGCGGAAGGCGAAGGCGAGCCGCAGGAGGACGGCGAGCCGTTGCCCGACGCATCTGCACCTGCACCGGCACCTGCACCTGCGCCCGAGTCTGCGACTGAATCTGCACCTGAATCTGCGCCTGCGCCCGAACCTGCGCCCGCCTGCGTCGATTCGACGATCGATGCAGGCGAATCCGTTTTTTCCGACCGAACCCGTTCCACCGAACCCAGCGAGGGGTCCGCTTGAACCACGAATTTTCCGGTGACAGCCATCCGGCGGTCGCGACCGACGCCACCGGTTCCGAAGGCCATGCGGCGTCCGAACGCCGCGAGTCCGGCGACGCACCGAGCCTTCAAGGCGAGGCATCCGGGTCGTCCGCAGAGGCGCGCGCCTCGCAAGGCGAAGCCGGCGAGCCCCGCGAAGCCCGCCAGACGCGTACTCCCTACAACCGGCGACGCGGCGGTCGCTCCGGCCGTGGTCCGCGCGCCGGCAGGCGCAACGAGGCCGACGCGGCAACGAACCGCCAATCGGGTACCGAAGATCGGCCCGAGCAGCAGGATGCGCAGCCGGGCAGCGCTTCGCCGGCCGTCGGCGCAGTCGCCGATCCGGAACCCCTGCCGATCTATGCGGCCACCGCGGCGATCGGTCTCGATTCGGCGCAGGCGCGCAAGCGCGGCGGCCGCAAGCCCGCCGGCGAAGACCAGCCGAAGCTGCACAAGGTGCTCGCCGACGCCGGGCTCGGATCGCGGCGCGACATGGAGGAGCTGATCCTCGCCGGGCGCGTATCGGTCAACGGCCAGCCGGCCCATATCGGACAGCGCATCGGTCCGAACGACCAGGTGCGCGTGAACGGCCGAACCATTCCGCGTCGGCCCGCCGGCCCGGTGCAGCGCGTGCTGCTCTATCACAAGCCGGCCGGCGAGATCTGCACGCGCGACGATCCCGATCGGCGGGCGACGGTGTTCGACAAGCTGCCGCGCATCAAGGGCGC
>JAJPEN010000085.1 GCA_021166835.1 Burkholderiaceae bacterium
AACGTGCTGCAGCAGCGCCTGCACCGACGCGTCCATCATGTCGGTGACCGGCTTCGGATAGACGCCCAGGCCGAGCACGAGCAGCGCCATCGCGAACAGCATCCAGAATTCGCGAAGGCCGACGTCCTTCATCTGCGCGACCTGCTCGTTGCCGACGGCGCCGAACATCACGCGCTTGTACATCCACAGCGAATACGAGGCGGCGGTGATCAGCGCTGTGGCCGCGGCCACGCCGATCCACAGGTTCGCGCCCACCGACGACAGGATGACGAAGAACTCGCCGACGAAGGCCGAAGTGCCGGGCAGCCCCGCGTTGGCCATCGAGAACAGCAGGAAGAGCGCGGCGAACTTCGGCATCACGTTGACGACGCCGCCGTAGTCGGCGATGCGGCGCGTATGCAGCCGGTCGTAGAGAACGCCGATGCACATGAACATCGCGCCCGAGACGAAGCCGTGCGAGAGCATCTGCACGAGCGCGCCCTGCATGCCCAGCGGATCGAACAGGAAGAAGCCGAGAATGACGAAGCCCATGTGCGCCACCGACGAGTAGGCCACGAGCTTCTTCATGTCGGCCTGCACGATCGCGACCAGGCCGATGTAGACGATTGCGATCAGCGCCAGCGCGATCATCAGCCCGGCCAGCTCATGGCTCGCATCGGGGGCGATCGGCAGCGAGAAGCGCACGAAGCCGTAGGCGCCGAGCTTGAGCATCACCGCCGCCAGCACCACCGAACCGCCGGTGGGCGCCTCGACGTGCGCATCGGGCAGCCACGTGTGCACCGGCCACATCGGCACCTTCACCGCGAAGGCGGCGAGGAAGGCGACGAACACGAGAATCTGCTCGCTCAGCGACAGCGGCAGCGCGTGCCAGTCGAGGATCGCGAACGACCCGGACTTCATGTACAGCCAGACGAGCGCGACCAGCGTGAGCAGCGAGCCGGCCAGCGTGTACAGGAAGAACTTGAACGCCGCGTAGATGCGGTTCGGCCCGCCCCACAGCCCGATGATCACGTACATCGGGATCAGCGTGGCCTCGAAGAACACGTAGAACAGCAGCCCGTCGAGCGCGCTGAAGACGCCGACCATCAGCCCCGAGAGGATGAGGATCGCCGCCATGAACTGCGCGATCTTCTTCTCGATGGACTCCCAGCTCGCCACCACCGTGAACAGCGTGATGATCGCCGTGAGCAGCACGAACCACACCGACAGGCCGTCCACGCCGAGATGGTAGGTGGCGCCGAGCACCGGAATCCACGGCGCCTGCTCGACGAACTGCATCGCCGCGGTGCCGCGGTCGAAGTCGGTGAACAGCGGCAGCGTCACCGCCAGGCCGAGCAGCGCGCCCACCAGCGCGATGCTGCGCAACACCCACGGACTGCGCCGGCTGCCGAGCAGCAGCAGGATCACTCCGAAGACGATGGGAATCCAGATCGCGGCGCTGAGGGTCGGGAAGGAGCTCATGTACGGGGTGTGATTTCTTCGCGTTCTTCAGCGCCGCACGAGCGGCATCACGACGAACAGCAGCAACAGGGCGACACCGACGATCATCGTGATCGCGTAGCTGTTCAGTCGACCGGTCTGCACCAGGCGCAGCACTCCGGAGAACCAGCCGACCAGCCGCGCGCTGCCGTCGATGGCCACGCCGTCGATCAGCGCCTGGTCGCCGCCGCGCCACAGCCCGCGGCCGATCGCGCGCGCGCCGCCGGCGAACACCACCTCGTTGATGCGATCGAGGTAGTACTTGTTGTCGAGCAGGCGGTAGATCGGCGCGAAGCTGCGCTGCACGGCGGCCGGGAAGGCGGGGTTCACCAGGTAGGCGTACCAGGCGACGACGACGCCGGCGAGCGCGAGCCAGAAGGCCGGCGTGGCAACCGCGTGCAGCGCCATCTGCAGCCAGCCGTGGAAGTGTTCGGCCAGCTCGGCCATCGCCGGATGCCGCGGATCGACGAAGATCGACTCGTCGAAGAAGCCGCCGAAGAGCATCGGCCCGACGGTGAAGATGCCGATGATCGCGGAGGGGATGGCCAGCAGCACGAGCGGCAGCGTGACGACCCACGGCGACTCGTGCGGGCGCTCGCCGGCGGCCAGGCCGTGGTGCTCGTGCGCGTGCGGATCGTCGCTCGCCACCGGCGCGTGCGCGCTGCCGTGCGCGCCGGCCTGCGCATCGTGCCCGCCGGCTGCATGCGCATCGTGCGCCTGCCTGCCCCAGCGCGGCTCGCCGTGGAACACGAGGAAGTACATCCGGAACGTGTAGAGCGAGGTGACGAACACGCTGGCGAGAACGGCGAAGTAGGCGAAACCGGCGCCGGGCACCTCGGCCGCGCCGGCCGCCTCGATGATCAGGTCCTTCGAGTAGAAGCCCGAGAAGAACGGCGTGGCGATCAGCGCCAGCGACCCCACCAGCGTGGTGATCCAGGTGATCGGCATGTAGCGGCGCAGCCCGCCCATGTTGCGGATGTCCTGGTCGTGATGCATCGCGATGATCACCGACCCGGCGGCGAGGAACAGCAGCGCCTTGAAGAACGCGTGCGTCATCAGGTGGAAGATGCCCACGCTGTAGGCGGACGCCCCGAGCGCCACCGTCATGTAGCCGAGCTGCGAGATCGTCGAGTACGCGATGATCCGCTTGATGTCGTTCTGCACGACGCCCACCAGCCCGAGGAAGAGCGCGGTGATCGCGCCGATCGTGATGACGACGCCGAGCGCCGTCTCCGACAGCTCGTAGAGCGGCGACATGCGCGCGATCATGAAGACGCCGGCCGTGACCATCGTTGCCGCGTGGATCAGCGCCGAGATCGGCGTGGGGCCTTCCATCGAATCCGGCAGCCAGACGTGCAGCGGAAACTGCGCCGACTTCGCCATCGCGCCGACGAAGAGGAACAGGCAGGCCGCCGTGATCACCGACCACGACGCTCCGGGCCAGAACTCCCAGGTGCGGTCGGCCAGCGACGGCGCCAGCGCGAAGGTCTCGCCGTAGTCGAGCGTGCCGAAGAAGGCGAGCACCAGACCGATGCCGACGACGAAGCCGAAGTCGCCGACCCGGTTCACCACGAAGGCCTTCAGGTTCGCGTAGATGGCGCTCGGGCGCGTGTACCAGAAGCCGATCAGCAGGTACGAGACCAGGCCCACCGCCTCCCAGCCGAAGAACAACTGCATGAAGTTGTTCGCCATCACGAGCATCATCATCGAGAAGGTGAACAACGAGATGTACGAGAAGAAGCGCTGGTAGCCGGGATCGTCGGCCATGTAGCCGATGGTGTAGATGTGCACCATCAGCGACACGAAGGTGACGACGCACATCATCGTGGCGCTGAGCGTGTCGATCAGGAACCCGACCTCGATGTTCAGCCCGGCGATGCTCGCCCAGGTGTAGACGGCGCCGTCGAAGGTGTTGCCGGCGAGCACGTCGAACAGCGTCCACAGCGACGCGGCGAAGGAGATCGCCACGCCGAGGATCGTCACGCGGTGCGAGTTCGCGCGGCCGATGCGCCGGCCGAACAGGCCCGCGACGAGGGCGCCGACCAACGGAGCGAAGGCGGCGAGCAGGTAGGCGGTTTTCATGGCGGGCGGAAGAATCGCTTCTTGTTCGGGGCGCGGCGCGCCGTCAGCCTTTCAGCGCGTCGAGGTCCTTCACGTCGATCGACTCGATCGTGCGGAACAGCACGACGAGAATCGCCAGGCCGATCGCGGCCTCGGCAGCGGCGACGGTCATGATGAAGAACACGAAGACCTGGCCGGCGGCGTCGCCGAGGAAATGCGAGAACGCGATGAAGTTCAGGTTCACCGCGAGCAGCATCAGCTCGATCGCCATCAGCACGATGATGACGTTGCGCCGGTTCAGGAAGATTCCGGTGATGCTGATCGCGAACAGGATCGCGCCGAGCACCAGGTAGTGGGCGAGCGTGAGGGTCATGAGGGCTCCGCGTCGCGCGGCCGGGCGGGGATCTGCACGATGCGCAGGCGGTCGGCCGCGCGCGTGCGCACGGCGACGGCGGCGTTGCTGTAGCGCGCGTCCTTGCGCCGGCGCAGTGTGAGGCCGATGGCGGCCACCATCGCCAGCAGCAGCACCACCGCGGCGGTTTCGAAGGCGAACACGTAATCGGTGTACAGCAGCTTGCCGAGCGCCTTGGTGTTGCTGTAGTCGGCCGGCAGCGCGGGGACGTTGCTCTGCGGGTCGTTGAAGGCCGTCATCAGCACCAGCGCCAGCTCGATCACCATCACGATGCCCACGAAGAGCGCCACCGGCAGGTTGCGCCAGAAGCCGTGCCGCACCCGATCGAGATTGATGTCGAGCATCATCACGACGAACAGGAACAGCACCATCACCGCCCCCACATAGACCAGCACCAGCGCGATCGCCAGGAACTCGGCGCGCAGCAGCAGCCAGATGCAGGCGACCGATGCGAAGGTGAGCACGAGGAAGAGCACCGAATGCACCGGGTTGCGCGCGGTGATCACGCGCACCGCCGAGAAGATGGTGATGGCGGCGAACAGGTAGAAGAGCAGCGTCTGGGCGGTCATGGTCAGCGGTAGCGCGCATCGGCCGCGCGGTCGGCGGCGATCTCCTGCTCGTAGCGGTCGCCGACCGCGAGCAGCATCTCCTTGGTGAAGTACAGGTCGCCGCGCTTCTCGCCGTGGTACTCGAGGAGGTTGGTCTCGACGATCGAGTCCACCGGGCAGCTCTCCTCGCAGAAGCCGCAGAAGATGCACTTGGTGAGGTCGATGTCGTAGCGCGTGGTGCGCCGCGTGCCGTCGTCGCGCTCGGCCGATTCGATGGTGATGGCCAGCGCCGGGCACACCGCCTCGCACAGCTTGCACGCGATGCAGCGCTCCTCGCCGTTCGGATAGCGACGCAGCGCGTGCAGCCCGCGGAAGCGCGGGGACTTCGGCGTCTTCTCCTCCGGATACTGGATGGTGATCTTGCGCGCGAACAGGTACCTGCCGGTGACCCGCAGGCCATCGAGCATCTCGCGAAGCATGAAACTGGAGAGGAAATCCTTTACGGCAGCCATTGCGTGTGACTCCTGCCGGTCAGTCCCAGATGTTCCAGGGCGTCTGCATCCAGACGGCGATGACGACCAGCCAGAACAGCGTGACCGGAATGAAGATCTTCCAGCCGAGTCGCATGATCTGGTCGTAGCGGTAGCGCGGGAAGGTCGCGCGGAACCAGATGTACAGCGAAACGACGAAGAATGTCTTGATCCCGAGCCATATCCAGCCCGGAATCCAGTTGAAGACGGCCGAATCGATCGGCGGCAGCCATCCGCCGAGGAACAGGATCGACGCCACCGCCGACAGCAGGATCATGTTCGCGTATTCGGCGAGGAAGAAGATCGCGAAGCCCATGCCCGAGTACTCGACCATGTGCCCGGCGACGATCTCCGACTCGCCCTCGACGACGTCGAACGGATGGCGGTTCGTCTCGGCCACCGACGAGACGACGTAGACGACGAAGATCGGCAGCAGCGGCAGCCAGTTCCACGACAGGAAGTTGATGCCGCGATCGGCGAACCAGCCGCGGTCCTGGCCGAGGACGATGTCGCTCAGATTCATGCTGCCCGAAACCATCAGCACGACGACCAGCGCGAAGCCGATGCCCAGTTCGTACGACAGCATCTGCGCCGAGGCGCGCATCGCGCCGAGGAAGGCGTATTTCGAGTTCGACGCCCAGCCGGCGATGATGATCCCGTAGACCTCGACCGAGGTGATCGCCAGCAGCAGCAGCAGGCCGGCGTTGACGTTGGCCAGCACAAGCTCCGGCCCGAACGGAATGACGACCCAGGCCGCCATCGCCGGCATGATCGTCATCACCGGGCCGAGGATGTACAGGCCGGTGCTCGCCTGGCTCGGGAGGATGACCTCCTTGAAGATCAGCTTGAACGCGTCGGCGATCGGCTGCAGCAGCCCGCCCGGACCCACGCGGTTCGGCCCCAGCCGCAGGTGCATGAAGCCGATCAGCTTGCGCTCCCACAAGGTGAGGTAGGCGACGCAGCCGAGCAGCGGCACCACCAGCAGGATGATCTTCACCAGGTTCCAGACGACGGGCCATGCGCCGCCCAGCGTGCCCTCGCCCCAGGTCGTCAAGCCGTTCAGCAGGTTGTCCATCGCGGGTTTCGGGTTGCTCAGTTCTAACGTCAGTGCGAACGGCCGGGAACGAAGCGCTCGACGTGGATCGGCCCGAAGCTTTCGGGCAGCGACGCCGTTTCGGGCACGCCTGCGGGCACGCGGACGACGCTGTCGGCCAGCGCGTCGTCGACGGTCAGCTCGAGCACCGCCTCGCCCGAACGCTCGCCGCGCGTCTGGCGCACCAGCACCTGCTCGCCCGGCTGCAGGCCGAGCCGCGCGGCGGTGGCCGCATTCATGCGCGCGCGCGGGGCCAGCAGCGCGTCGTTGGTCAGCTGCAGGCTGGGCGCTCGACGCACGATCGGGTCTACCGCGTAGATCGGCACCTCGGGCAGGCGCTCGAGCGCGCCGTTGCCAGAAGGTGTAGCGGCGGCCAGCTGCGGAGCCGCGCGCATCGCGTTGTTCAGTTTCGTCGCCCAGTCGCCGGCGAGCGCGTCGTTGCGCACCTGCTCGGGACTGTCGATGTCGAAGCCGTCGACTTCGAGCAGGTTGCCGAGCACGCGCAGCACCTTCCACGCCGGCCGCGAATCGGCCAGCGGCGGAACGACGCCGTTGAACGACTGCGCGCGGCCCTCGGCGTTGACGAAGGTGCCCGAGGTTTCGGTGAACGGCGTGATCGGCAGCAGGCAGTCGGCCAGCTCCATCAGCTCGCGCGAGCGATACGCGGTGAGCGCGACGACCGACTCGGCCTTCGACAGCGCATCGAGCGCGATGCCCGGACGCGCGACGTCGAGCGCGGGCTCGACGTTCAACAGCAGGTACAGGCTGCGCGGCTGCTCGAACATCTGCGCGGCGTTCAGCCCGCCGTTGCGCGGCACCGCGCCGGCGACGTAGCCGCCGATCGCGTTGGCCGAATCGCCGATCACGCCGAAGCGCGCCGACACCGCCCCGGCGATCTCGCGCGCCAGCGCAACGAGCTGCGCGGCCTGCGGGTGATGCAGCGCTTCGTTGCCGACCAGCACTGCGCGCTTCTCGCCGCTGCGCAGCGACGCCGCCACGGCACGCGCGGCGTCGCTCGAGCCGGCCTCGTCGCGCAGCGCCGCGAGCACCTCGCCCAACGCCTGCATCCAGCGCGACGGCGCGACGACGAAGCGGTTGGCCAGCGGCATCAGCAGATCGTCATCGGCCGCGTGCACGATCGACACCTGTGCGCCGGCCTTGGCCGCCTTGCGCACGCGCGCCGCGAACAGCGGGTGGTCCTTGCGCAGCGTGGAGCCGACGAGCAGCAGGCGGTCGAGCGACTCGACCTCGGCCACCGGCATGCCGAGCCACGGAATGCCTTCGCGCAGCGCATCGGCGGAGAAATCGACCTGGCGCGTGCGGAAATCGACGTTCTCGCTGCCCAGCCCGCGCACGAGGCGCGCAAGCAGATGCAGTTCCTCCACCGTGCCCTGCCCCGAGCCCAGCGCGCCGATCGCCTGCGCGCCGCGCTCGCTGCGCACCGTGCGGATCGCGTGCGACGCGTAATCGAGCGCGGTGGCCCAGTCGGTGACGCGCCACTCGCCGTCCTGGCGGATCATCGGCGCCTCGAGCCGCTCTTCCCCGGCGAGCGCCTGGTAGGAGAAGCGGTCGCGGTCGGACAGCCAGCACTCGTTGACCGCCTCGTTCTCCAGCGGCAGCACGCGCATCACGCGGTTGCCGCGCACCTGCACGATGAGGTTCGAGCCGAGCGAATCGTGCGGCGACACCGACTTGCGCCGCGCCAGTTCCCAGTTGCGTGCGGTGAAGCGGAAGGGCTTGCTCAGCAGCGCACCCACCGGGCAGACGTCGATCATGTTGCCCGACAGCTCGGAGTCCACCGCGCGGCCGACGAAGGACAGGATCTCGGAATGCTCGCCGCGATTGGCCATCCCGAGTTCCTGCACGCCGCCGATCTCGATGCCGAAGCGCACGCAGCGCGTGCAGTGGATGCAGCGCTGCATCTCGCGCGCGGAGATCAGCGGCCCCATCGGCTTGGGCGTGACGACGCGCTTGCGCTCCTTGAACTGCGAAGCCGAGTAGCCGTAGCCGACCGACAGATCCTGCAGCTGGCACTCGCCGCCCTTGTCGCATACCGGGCAGTCGAGCGGATGGTTGATCAGCAGGAACTCCATCACGCCCTTCTGCGCGCGCAGCGCCATCTCGGAGCGCGTGAGCACCTTCATCCCGTTGGTGACCGGCGTGGCGCAGGCGGGCAGCGGCTTGGGCGCCTTCTCGACCTCGACCAGGCACATGCGGCAGTTGGCCGCGATGGAGAGCTTCTTGTGGTAGCAGAAATGCGGGATGTAGATGTCCAGCTCATTGGCCGCATGCATCACCATGCTGCCCTCGGGCACCTCGACCTCGCGGCCGTCGATCTCCAGCTTGACCATCTCGATTCCGGTTCGTTGCGCCGCTTCGCGTCTCAGACGTAGGTCGGCACGAGACAGGTCTTGTGCTCGACGTGATGCGCGAACTCGTCGCGGTAGTGCTTCAGGAAGGCGCGCACCGGCATCGCCGCGGCGTCGCCGAGCGCGCAGATCGTGCGCCCCTGGATGTTGTAGGCAATGCGGTCCAGCTCGTCGAGGTCGTCCATCGTGCCTTCGCCATGCTCGATGCGATGCACGATGCGCCACAGCCAGCCGGTGCCTTCGCGGCACGGCGTGCACTGCCCGCACGACTCCTCGAAATAGAAATACGACAGGCGCAGCAGCGACTTCACCGCGCAGCGCGTCTCGTCCATCACGATGACCGCGCCCGAGCCCAGCATCGACCCGGCCTTGACGATCGAGTCGTAGTCCATGTCGGTGGCCATCATCACGTCGCCGGGCAGCACGGGCATCGACGAGCCGCCGGGGATGACCATCTTCAGCCTGCGTCCGCCGCGCATCCCGCCGGCCAGCTCGAGCAGCTTCGCGAACGGCGTGCCGAGCGGAACCTCGTAATTGCCCGGGTGCTCGACGTCGCCGGACATCGAGAAGATCTTCGTGCCGCCGTTGTTCGGGCGCCCCACCTCGAGGTACTTCTGCCCGCCGTTGCGGATGATCCACGGCACCGCGGCGAGCGTTTCCGTGTTGTTGATCGTGGTGGGCTTGCCGTACAGGCCGTGGCTGGCGGGAAACGGCGGCTTGAAGCGCGGCCAGCCCTTCTTGCCCTCGAGCGATTCGAGCATCGCGGTTTCCTCGCCGCAGATGTACGCGCCGTAGCCGTGGAACGCGTGCAGCTCGAAGGAGAAATCGCTGCCGAGAATGCGCTGGCCGATGTAGCCGGCCGCGCGCGCTTCCTCGAGCGCCTCCTCGAAGCGCTCGTAGGTTTCCCAGATCTCGCCGTGGATGTAGTTGTAGCCCGCGGTGATGCCCATCGCATAGGCCGCGATCGCCATCCCCTCGATGACGATGTGCGGGTTGTAGCGAAGGATGTCGCGGTCCTTGAAGGTGCCCGGCTCGCCTTCGTCGGAGTTGCACACCAGGTATTTCGGCCCGGGGTGCTGGCGCGGCATGAAGCTCCACTTCAGCCCGGTGGGGAAGCCCGCCCCGCCGCGACCGCGCAGCCCCGACGCCTTCAGCTCGGCGATGACCTGGTCGGGCGTCATCCCCTCGGCGAGGATCTTGCGCAGCGCCTGGTAGCCGTCGCGCGCCTCGTAGTCCTTCAAGCGCCAGCCGTCGGGCGACGAAAGCCCCGCGTAGATCTGCGGCTGGATATGCCGGCCGTGAAAGCAGGTGGACTGCGCACGCGTGTCGATCAGCAGATCCTTAGCGCCCATGGCCGTCTCCGTTCGGCGCGCGCTGCGCGCTGCCCTGCTGCCCGTCCTGCGGGCCGGCCTTGGCCTCCTGCGCCGCCTGCGCGCGCAGCTCGTCGAGCAGCGCGTCGAGCTGCGCATTGCCCATGAAGCTGCACATCCGCTTGTTGTTCACCAGCAGCACCGGCGCGTCGCCGCAGGAGCCCAGGCACTCGCTCTCCATCAGCGTGAACAGGCCGTCGGGCGTGGTCTGGCCGTAGTCGATGCCCAGCCGTTCCTTCAGGTACTCGCCGGCCTTGGCGCCGTCGTGCAGCGCGCACGGCAGGTTCGTGCAGACCGACAGCTTGTATCTGCCGATCGGCTTCGTGTTGAACAGGGTGTAGAAGCTCGCCACCTCGTAGACCGCCACGTTCGGCAGGCCGAGATAGCTCGCGACGTCCTCGATCACTTCCTGCGACACCCAGCCGTACTCGTCCTGCGCAAGCGCGAGCGCGGCGATCACCGCCGAACGCTTGCGCTCGGGCGGGTACTTCTTCAACTCGCGATCGATGCGCGCGTAGGCCTGGTCGCTGAGCAGTCGTCGGGCGTGGGGTACGGCGTTCATGGTCTGGATGGCGGGTGGGTCGTGCGCGGGGTCAGCGGTCGATCTCGCCGAACACGATGTCGAGCGTGCCCATCATCGTGGTCACGTCGCTGAGCATGTGGCCGCGCACCATCTCGTCCATCGCCGCCAGGTGCGCGAAGCCGGCCGCGCGGATCTTCATCCGCCAGGGCTTGTTCGCGCCGTCGGAGATCAGGTAGATGCCGAACTCGCCCTTCGGATGCTCGACGGCGGCGTAGACCTCGCCCTCGGGAACGTGCATGCCCTCGGTGAAGAGCTTGAAGTGGTGGATCAGCTCCTCCATGCCGGTCTTCATTCCCACGCGCGGCGGCGGAGCGACCTTGTGGTTGTCGACGATCACCGGGCCCGGATTGTTGCGCAGCCACTCGATGCACTGCCTGATGATGCGGTTGCTCTCGCGCATCTCCTGCACGCGCACGAGATAGCGGTCGTAGCAGTCGCCGTTGGTGCCTACCGGGATGTCGAAGTCGACGAGGTCGTAGACCTCGTAGGGCTGCATCTTGCGAAGATCCCACGCCACGCCAGAGCCGCGCAGCATCGGTCCGGTGAAGCCGAGCGCCTTGGCGCGATCGGCATCGACGACGCCGACGCCGACCAGGCGCTGCTTCCAGATGCGGTTCTCGGTGAGCAGCGTCTCGTATTCGTCGACGTAGCCGGGGAAGCGGTTGGTGAAGGCCTCGATGAAATCGAGCACCGAGCCTTCGCGGTCGCGGTTCAGCTCGCGCACCGCAGCGTCGCCGCGGAACTTCGATGCGCGGTATTTCGGCATCGTGTCGGGCAGGTCGCGATAGACGCCGCCGGGCCGGTAGTACGCGGCGTGCATGCGCGCGCCCGACACCGCCTCGTAGACGTCCATCAGGTCTTCGCGCTCGAGAAACGCGTAGAGGAACACCGCCATCGCGCCGACGTCCAGGCCGTGCGCGCCGATCCACAGCAGGTGGTTCAGGATGCGGGTGATCTCGTCGAACATCACGCGGATGAACTGCGCGCGCAACGGCACCTCGATGCCGAGCAGCCGCTCGACCGCCATCACGTACGCGTGCTCGTTCGACATCATCGACACGTAATCGAGCCGATCCATGTACGGAACGTTCTGCAGGTACGTGCGCGTCTCGGCGAGCTTCTCGGTGGCCCGGTGCAGCAGCCCGATGTGCGGGTCGGCCCGCTGCACGATCTCGCCGTCCAGCTCGAGCACCAGCCGCAGCACGCCGTGCGCGGCCGGGTGCTGAGGCCCAAAATTCAGCGTGTAATTCTTGATATCCGCCACGACCTTTACCCCACCACCGCCGGTGGTTCACAGCGCGTTACACGCTGAATTTCGGCGAAGGCTGACTTCCGCGCAGCGGAAGTCAAGGCCGGCGAAGCCGGCCGGCCGAAGCCAAAGTTGAGCGTGTAGTTCTTGATGTCAGCCACGGTCGTGCCCTTGTCCGTCGTACGACGGCCCGTACCCTTCCTCGCGGATCACGCGCTGCACGATCTCGCGCGCCGGGATCGTGACCGGCTGGTAGATCACGCGCTGCTGCTCGGGGTCGTAGCGCATCTCGACGTAGCCGCTGACCGGGAAGTCCTTGCGGAACGGATGTCCGACGAAGCCGTAGTCGGTGAGGATGCGGCGCAGGTCGGGGTGGCCCTCGAAGACGATGCCGTAGAGATCGAAGGCCTCGCGCTCGAACCAGTCGGCGGTCGGCCACACGCCGGTGACCGACGCGATGACGGGGAACTCGTCGTCGGCGCAGAAGCTGCGCACGCGAACGCGCTGGTTGCGCTCTACCGACAGCAGATGCAGCACGACGGCGAAGCGTCTGCCGTCCCGGTTGCCGTCGCGATAGCCGGCGTAGTCGACGCCGCAGAGGTCGATCATCGTGTCGAAGCGCAGTCGCGGGTCGTCGCGCAGGCGCAGCGCGACCGCCTCGTGCATCGCGGGATCGATCTCGACGGTGATCTCGCCGAGCCGCACCACCAGGCGGCGCAGCGAATCGCCGAGAGCGTCGCGCAGCGCCGCTTCGAGCGCCTGCAGCGCAGTGGCGGGAGCGTCGGTATGGGGCATGGCGGGCTGCTCGGCCGGGCGGGGGGCGGGCGTCTCGGGCATGGCGACTAGCGCGCGATCGTGCTGGTGCGCCGGATCTTGTCCTGCAGCTGGATGATTCCGTAGATCAGCGCTTCGGCGGTGGGCGGGCAGCCCGGTACGTAGATGTCCACCGGGACGATGCGATCGCAGCCGCGCACGACCGAGTACGAATAGTGGTAGTAGCCCCCGCCGTTGGCGCACGAGCCCATCGAGATGACCCAGCGCGGCTCGGGCATCTGGTCGTACACCTTGCGCAGCGCCGGCGCCATCTTGTTGCACAGCGTGCCGGCGACGATCATCACGTCGGATTGCCGCGGGCTGGGGCGGAACATGACGCCGAAGCGGTCGAGGTCGTAGCGCGCCGCGCCCGCGTGCATCATTTCCACCGCGCAGCAGGCCAGGCCGAAGGTCATCGGCCACATCGATCCGGTGCGGGTCCAGTTGACGAGCTTGTCGAGCTGCGTCGTGACGAAACCCTGATTCAGTACTCCTTCGATGCCCATCGAGAGCCCCTCCGGGGCAGAGCGCGACACGAGGGCCGCGCGAGCATGTGTTTACGCGACGACGCGCAGACCTGCGCGATCACTCCCAGTCGAGCGCGCCTCGCTTCCATTCGAACAGGAACCCGACGACGAGAATCGCCAGGAAGATCATCATCGACACGAAACCGAAGAATCCGATCGCGTCGAGCGAGACCGCCCAGGGAAACAGGAAGGCGATCTCGAGATCGAAAAGGATGAACAGGATCGCCACCAGGTAGTAGCGAACGTCGAATCGCATGCGGGCGTCTTCGAAAGCTTCGAAGCCGCACTCGTAGGGGGAGAGCTTCTCGGGGTCGGGCCGGGTGGGGCCGAGCAGCTTGCCGATGAGCATCGGGCCGATGCCGACGGCAATGCCCACCAGGACGAACAGCAGGACGGGCAGGTAGTTTTCGAGCATCGAGAGATCCTGACTGGTGCCGACGGCGAGACTCGAACTCGCACAGCTTTCGCCACTACCCCCTCAAGATAGCGTGTCTACCAATTCCACCACGTCGGCACGAATCGGATCGCGAGCCCGTCTTCAGCGAGCCTGCGATCCATCCAGAAAGCCCTCTATTCTACTTCGGAATGTCGTTCGCTCCAAAACCGCTGCGCGCGGGAGTCGATGGCGACGCGGGTGCGGCAGCGCCCGAAGCAGGTGCGGGAGCCGTCGAAGCAGGTGCGGCGGCGTTCGAAGCAGACGGGGAGGCACCGGATGCGGACGCGGAGGCGCCGGACGCGGGCGCAGATGCGCCGGACGCGGGCGCAGCGGCACCGGACGCGGGCGCGCTCGACGGAACGTCGGACGCGGGCACGTCCGAGGGCCGCGGGGCCGGCGCCGATGCGGGCGGCGCCGTTTCCATCACGCTGGCCGGGGCTTCCGGACGTCGATAGCCGAACATCGCGAGCACCAGCGTGCTCGCGAAGAACACGACGGCGAGCACCGCCGTGAAGCGGCTCAGGAAGTTCGCCGAGCCGCTCGCTCCGAACAGGCTGCCCGAGGCGCCGCCGCCGAAAGCCGCGCCCATGTCGGCGCCCTTGCCGTGCTGCAGCAGCACGAGCAGGATCACGCCCAATGCAGAGAGCACCTGCACGACCATCAGCAGATTGACCAGCCAGGTCATCGAAACACTCCTCGAAGCAGGTGAGTCAGCGCTCGACAGAGACGCCGCTGTGCGCTGCCGCGGCGCGGCAGATCGCAAGGAAATCGTCGGCGATCAGCGCAGCTCCGCCGATCAGGCCGCCGTCGATGTCGGGCATCGCGAACAGGCTGCCCGCGTTCTCCGGCTTGACGCTGCCGCCGTAGAGGATGCGCGTGGCGCGCCCCTCGCCGTCGAGCGCAGCCAGCCGCGAGCGGATGAAGGCGTGCGCCTGCTGCGCGATCTCGGGCGAGGCGCTGCGACCGGTGCCGATCGCCCACACCGGCTCGTAGGCGAGCACGAATCGCTCGGCGGGCATCGGCGAGGCGACGTCGCCGCCCCGCTGCGCCCGGCTCGCCGCGCGCACGAGCGCGTCGACCTGGCGGGCGAGCACGGCTTCGGTGCGATCCGACTCGCGCTCCTCGAGCGTCTCGCCGACGCAGGCGATGATGCCCAGGCCGTGCGCGGCCGCCATCGTCAATTTGGCGCAGACCTCGTCGTCGGTTTCGCCCATCGACTGGCGCCGCTCCGAGTGTCCGACGATGACCCAGCGGCAGCCCAGGTCGACCAGCATCGTGGCGGACACCTCGCCGGTGAACGCGCCGTTGGGTCGATCGCTGACGTTCTGCGCGCCCCATTCGATCGCACTGCCGGCCAGCAGGCCGCCTGCCTGCGCGAGATACGGGAACGGCGGGCACACGGCGATTTCGATCGTGGCGAGCGGCTCGCGCCCCAGGTTCGCGCGCAACTCGCCGAGCAGATGCTCGTTGAACACCGTATCGCCGTTCATCTTCCAGTTGCCGGCGACGAGCGGCTTGCGTGTCTTCATCGGGGAGGCGACCTGCGCTACGCGGGGAAACCGGGCATTCTAGGATGCGCGCAGAGGCAGGGTCAAACCGGAGGCAGGTCCTAGTCTTCGTCGTCTTCGTCGTCGAAGCCCTCGGCCTCGTTCCACGGGCGGCGACGCCCGAAATGCACCTCGCCGCGACGCCACCGCCACAGCCACAGCAGCCAGCCGGAGATGCCGTACAGCAGGAACAGCGCGAACAGCACCGACGGGGGATCGGAAGACACGAGGACGAAGAGCATCACGACGCCGATCACGAAGATGAAGGGCACGCTCTTCTTCAGGTCGATGTCCTTGAAGCTGTAGAACGGAACGTTCGACACCATCGTGATGCCGGCATAGACGGTGAGGACGAACGACAGCCAGGCGAGGTCCTCGCCGCTCACCGAGATCCATTTCGTCGCGCGCAGGTCGGTGACGATCCACACGAGCCCGGCGACCAGCGCGGCGGCTGCGGGACTGGGCAGCCCCTGGAAGAAGCGCTTGTCGACGACGCCGATGTTCGTGTTGAAGCGCGCCAGGCGCAGGGCCGCGCCGGCGACATAGACGAAGGCGGCCAGCCACCCCCACTTGCCCAGCCCGCGCAGCGACCACTCGTAGATGATCAGCGCCGGCGCCGCGCCGAAGGACACCATGTCGGACAGGCTGTCGTACTGCTCGCCGAAGGCGCTCTGCGTGTTCGTCATCCGCGCCACGCGTCCGTCCAGGCTGTCGAGCACCATCGCGATGAAGATCGCGATCGCCGCCGCCTCGAAGCGCACGTTCATCGCCTGCACGATCGCGTAGAAGCCGCAGAACAGCG
>JAJPEN010000087.1 GCA_021166835.1 Burkholderiaceae bacterium
GGACGCCGGCAACATGCTCAAGCCCGCGCTGGCGCGCGGCGAGTTGCACTGCATCGGCGCCACCACGCTCGACGAATATCGCAAGTACATCGAGAAGGACGCCGCGCTCGAACGCCGCTTCCAGAAAGTGCTGGTCGGCGAACCCACGGTCGAGGACACGATCGCGATCCTGCGCGGATTGCAGGAGCGCTACGAGCTGCACCACGGCGTCGAGATCACCGACCCGGCGATCGTCGCCGCGGCCGAGCTCAGCCACCGCTACATCACCGACCGCTTCCTGCCCGACAAGGCGATCGACCTGATCGACGAGGCGGCTGCGCGCATCAAGATGGAGATCGACAGCAAGCCCGAGTCGATGGATCGGCTCGACCGCCGGATCATCCAGCTGAAGATCGAGCGCGAGGCGGTCAAGAAGGAAACCGACGAGGCGTCGAAGAAGCGCCTCGAAGTGATCGAGCAGGAGATCGGGCGTCTCGAGAAGGAATACGCCGATCTCGACGAGCTGCTGCGCGCGGAGAAGGCCGCCGTGCAGGGCTCGGCGCAGATCAAGGCCGAGATCGACCAGCTGCGCGCGCAGATGGCCGAGCTGCAACGCAAGGGCCAGTACGACAAGCTCGCCGAGATCCAGTACGGAAAGCTGCCCGAGCTGGAAGGGCGGCTGAAGGCCGCGAGCGAAGCCGAAGCCGCGCGCTCGACCGGCGGCACCGCCGAGCGTCCCAGGCTGCTGCGCACGCAGGTGGGCGCCGAGGAGATCGCCGAAGTCGTCTCGCGGGCCACCGGCATTCCGGTGAGCAAGATGATGCAGGGCGAGCGCGAGAAGCTGCTGCGCATGGAGGACTACCTGCACCGCCGTGTCGTCGGCCAGGACGAAGCCGTGCGCCTGGTCTCCGAGGCGATCCGCCGCTCGCGCGCGGGTCTCGCCGATCCGCGTCGTCCCTACGGCTCGTTCCTGTTCCTCGGCCCCACCGGCGTGGGCAAGACCGAGCTGTGCAAGGCGCTCGCCGAGTTCCTGTTCGACAGCGAGGATCACCTGATCCGCATCGACATGAGCGAGTTCATGGAGAAGCACTCGGTTGCGCGGCTGATCGGTGCGCCTCCGGGCTATGTCGGCTACGAGGAGGGCGGCTACCTCACCGAAGCGGTGCGCAGGAAGCCGTACAGCGTCATCCTCTTCGACGAGGTCGAGAAGGCGCACCCGGACGTCTTCGGCGTGCTGCTGCAGGTGCTCGACGACGGGCGGCTCACCGACGGCCAGGGCCGCACGGTGGACTTCCGCAATACGGTGGTCGTGATGACGTCGAACCTCGGCTCGCACGAGATCCAGCGCCTGAGCGCCGATCCGAAGCTGAACGACCCCGAGGTGATCAAGGACGCGGTGATGGTCGAAGTGCGGGCGCATTTCCGCCCCGAGTTCATCAACCGCATCGACGAGATCGTCGTCTTCCACGCGCTGGGGCCGTCGAACATCGCGGCGATCGCGAAGATCCAGCTCGAAGGGCTGCGGCGCAGGTTGGCCGATCGCGACATGGGGCTCGAGGTGTCCGACGCGGCGGTGGCCGAGATCGCGAAGGTGGGCTTCGATCCGCTGTACGGCGCGCGGCCGCTGAAGCGCGCGATCCAGCAGAAGATCGAGAACCCGATCTCGCGGCTGGTGCTCGAAGGAAGCTTCGGGCCCGACGACGTGATCGAGGTGGGCTACGCGAACGGGGAGTTCACGTTCGGGAAGAAGGCGGGTTGATACGGGGAACCGGGGGCGATGCGCTCCCGGGTTCCAGCAAAAGCGCCGTCCCGTCCCGTCGTGACGGCGGTGCAGTGGCTGCCGGCACAGCCCACGACCGGCATTCGCAGCAAAACGGATATCGACGAGGCCTTGGCCGAAGAGCGCGCCTGGTGATCGTCTTTTTCGACGGACATACGCCACCGCGCTGCGGAGTGCGGCGTTTCCGTCCGCGACACGATTTACGGGGGCAAAAGTGCTGCGTCATGCGGCGCTCTTCAGCGTATCGGATGCGTTGCTCGCGTAGCCAGCGGCCGCCCCTCACTCCCGCCTCACCGTCACCACATCCTCCCCACTGCCCACCGCATCGACCATCGTCACGGTGATCCGGTTGTCTCCCGGCGCCAGCGGAATCGCGCCGCTGTTCCAGTTGAGTCGATCGGCCGGGCAATCCCACACGGCGGAGATCTCGCCGCGAGTGCCATTGGCATCGTTCGTCCAGAACATCGAGAACATTCCCGGCCGGCAGGTGACGATCGGCTGGATCGGCGTGCCACCGGTGCGCACCGATCCTGCGGGCAGGGCGGCCACGCCGCTCAGGATGATCACCTGCCCATGCGCCACCGGCGGCGCGTTGATCGAGATCGACAGACGGAAGTCGAGACCGCTGCCGCAGGCCGGCAGCAGTGCGACCAGCACGCAGAAGGACGCCGCGAGGAATGCGGATTTCACGATCGCGCTACGCTACACCGGTCCTGCCATCCGGAGCACTCATGAACACCGCGCTGCTGATCATCGACATCCAGAACGACTACTTCCCCGGCGGCGCGATGGAACTCGTCGGCGCCGACGCCGCTGCCGAGCGTGCCGCGAGCGTGCTCGCCGCGTTTCGCGCCAGGCGCTTGCCGGTGGTTCATGTGCAGCACCTGTCGGTGCGATCCGGAGCGACGTTCTTCCGTCCCGGCACCCCGGGCGCCGAGATCCACCCGCTCGTCGCGCCGCTTGCCGGCGAGACGGTGGTGCAGAAGCACTATCCGAACGCGTTTCGCGAAACGGGCCTGCTCGAGCACTTGCGAGGGAAGGGGATCGAGCGGCTGGTCATCATGGGGATGATGACGCACATGTGCATCGACACGTCGACGCGCGCCGCGGCCGATTCCGGGTTCGAGTGCGTGCTCGTGCACGACGCATGTGCGACGCGCAATCTGTCCTACGATGGATATGAAGTTCCGGCGGCCCAGGTACAGACTGCGTTCGTTGCGGCGCTCAACGGAACTTTCGCGAAGGTGCAATCGGCGCAGTTGGCAGCGGGGGTGTGAGGGCTGCGCAAGTGCGTGTGTAAGTGCGTGCACGAGCGGCGCATGGTCGGCAGCTTCGATCAGGCGGGCTCGTCCACGATACCCGACAGGCGCACTGCGGCGCCCGTGATTGGGCATGGCAGAATCCGCGCCTTGCCGATCCGCCCGGAAAGAGCGCAATGCAGTCAGTCCCTCCCGACGCCGCCTCCCGCATCGTCGTCCGTCTCGCCGAAGAGCTGTCGGTCCGCCCCGCTCAGGTAAACGCGACGATCGAACTGCTCGACTCCGGCGCCACCGTCCCTTTCGTCGCGCGCTACCGCAAGGAGGCCACCGGCGGCCTGGACGACACGCAGCTGCGTACGCTCGCCGAGCGCCTGACCTACCTGCGCGAGCTGGAGGAGCGCCGCGCCGCGATCCGCGCGAGCATCGCCGAGCAGGGCAAGCTCGACGACGCGCTCGCTGCGCAGATCGACGCGGCGGACACCAAGCAACGCCTCGAAGACCTCTACCTGCCCTACAAGCCGAAGCGCCGCACGCGTGCGCAGATCGCGCGCGAGGCAGGGCTCGAGCCGCTGGCCGATGCGTTGCTCGCCGATCCCACGCTCGACCCGCAGACGGAAGCCGCGCAGTACCTGCGAGCGCCCGACGGGAACGGCGAGCACGGCGTGGCCGACGCGAAGGCCGCGCTCGACGGCGCGCGCGACATCCTCGCCGAGCGCTTCGCCGAGCGGGCCGACGTGTTGGATGCGCTGCGCGAGCGGATGTGGAACGAGGGCTGGGTCGCGGCGAAGGTTTTCGAGGGCAAGGAGGCCGAGGGCGAGAAGTTCCGCGACTGGTTCGACCACGCCGAGCCGATCGCGAAGATGCCCTCGCACCGGGCACTGGCGCTCTTTCGCGGGCGGCAGCAGGGCGTTTTGTCGCTGAAGCTGCAGCTCGAGGCGTCGATCGAAGAGCAGGTGCCGCATCCGAACGTCGTGCGGCTCGCCGGCATCGTCGGGCTCGCTTCGTCGGTGGCGGCGGCGCGCGCCGATGCGGCGGCGCCGGCGCGACCCGCCGACGCCTGGCTCGCCGACGTCTGCCGCTGGTGCTGGCGCGTGAAGCTGCTTCCGCAGCTCGAGACCGAGCTGTTCGGCCGCCTGCGCGAAGCCGCGGAGACCGAGGCGATCCGCGTCTTCGGCGCGAACCTGAAGGATCTGCTGCTCGCCGCGCCGGCCGGCGCCCGCACGGCGATCGGCCTGGATCCGGGATTGCGCACCGGCGTGAAGGTCGGCGTGGTCGATGCCACCGGCAAGCTCGTCGACACCGCCACGATCTACCCGCACGAGCCGCGCCGCGACTACGACGCTTCCATTGCGACGCTCGCCGCGCTGGCGAAGAAACATTCCGTCGCGCTCGTCGCCATCGGCAACGGCACCGCCTCGCGCGAAACCGACAGGCTCGTCGCCGACCTGATGAAGCGGCATCCGGAGCTGAACCTGCGCAAGCTCGTCGTCTCCGAGGCCGGCGCTTCAGTCTACTCGGCGAGCGAGCTCGCCGCGAAGGAGTTTCCCGATCTCGACGTGAGCCTGCGCGGCGCAGTCTCGATCGCGCGCCGCCTGCAGGATCCGCTCGCCGAGCTGGTGAAGATCGACCCGAAGTCGATCGGCGTCGGCCAGTACCAGCACGACGTGAACCAGCGCGCGCTCGCGCGCCAGCTCGATGCGGTGGTCGAGGACTGCGTGAACGCGGTCGGCGTCGACGTCAACATCGCCTCGGCGCCGCTGCTCGCGCGCGTGTCGGGCCTGGGCGCCTCGGTCGCGCAGCGCATCGTCGACCATCGCGACGCGCATGGCGCGTTCCCCAGCCGCGAGGCGCTGAAGCAGGTGCGCTCCTTCGGCGACAAGGCTTTCGAGCAGGCGGCCGGGTTCCTGCGCATTCGCGACGGCGAGAATCCGCTCGACGCTTCCGCCGTGCACCCGGAGGCGTATCCGGTCGTGCAGCGCATCCTCGAGAAGGCGCAGAAGAGCGCGCGCGAGCTGATCGGCAATCGCGAAGCGCTGCGCCGGCTCGAAGCGCGCGCCTTCGTCGACGAGCGCTTCGGCGAGCCCACCGTGCGCGACATCCTCGCCGAACTGGAAAAGCCGGGGCGCGATCCGCGCGGCGAGTTCGTCACCGCGTCCTTTCACGAGGGCATCGAGAAGATCGCCGACCTGAAGCCCGGGATGAAACTGCAGGGTGTCGTGACGAACGTGGCGAACTTCGGTGCCTTCGTCGACGTCGGCGTGCATCAGGACGGGCTCGTGCACGTCTCCGAGCTGGCCGACCGCTTCGTCAAGGATCCGCGCGAAGTCGTGAAGGCGGGGCAGGTGGTGTCGGTTACGGTGCTCGAGGTCGATGCGCAGCGCAAGCGGATCGCGCTGTCGATGAAGAGCGCAGCGAAGCCGGAGCGCGGGATGGGTGCGCGGGCGGAAGCGGGACGCCGGCCCGCGGCCGGGAACGAAGGCCGGGGGAGCGATCGGCGTTCGTCCGGCACGAACCCGCGCGATGCCGGATCACGCGGCGGGCAGCCGCAGACGGCGCTGGGCGATGCGTTGCAGCGTGCGTTGAAGCGGTAGGGGTGCCGGATCCGGGCGCGTGGTCCGGCCGCGCCGTTCGGGCGAGCAACCGGTGGCTGCAGAGCGCGGCGTTTTCGTTTCCGCAATCGACGACGCAGCGGAAAATGCAGCAATTCGCGGCGCGCGGAGTTCCGGCGCCGTGCTGCGCGACGATCATGGGTTGTGGCGCACCACCGACCGCTCCAGCAGCCGCACCAGCGTCGTCAGCACCCGGTTCGTCGGCGTCGTCACGCCGAGGGCTGCGCCGCGGCCCACCACGTAGCCGTTCAGCGAATCGATCTCGGTACGTCGGCCGTTGGCAAGGTCCTGCTCCATCGACGAGCTGGCTTCGCGCATCGCTTCGCCCAGCCGCATCGCGGCGTCGTAGTGCGCGGAGGCATCCGCGAGCGGTACGCCATCGGCCCGCGCCACCGCCACGCATTCCTCGATCGTCTCGCGCATCATTGCGCGCACGTCGGCGTCGTCGATGATCGCTCCATAGCGCGAGCGGCCCAGCGCCGAGATCGCGTTGTACGCGCAATTCATCACCAGCTTGTCCCACAGCGCCGGCCGCACGTCGGCTTCGACCCGGCAGGGCACCCCGGCGCGCTCGAAGAGACGCGCGATCGCGAGCGTGCGCGGGGAGGGCGAGGCTTCCGCGGCCTGGGCTCCCGCAGGCGTCGCGTCCGCGCTCCGCTCCGGCGACGGACGGCCGCACTCGCCGACCACCAGGTCGCCGCGCCCCGAATGCCGCAGGTGCCCGAGTCCCGTCATCGCGGCGGCGACGTAGACGACCGCGCCGAGCGCGTCGATTCCGACGTGGCGCATCCGCTCGACGTTGTCGACGCCGTTCTGCAGGCTCACGACGATGGCGCCGGGGCGCAGCAGCGGCGCGATCTGCCGGGCCGCGGCGTCGGTGTCACGCGTCTTCACGCAGAAGAGCACGACGTCGGCATCGCGGATCGCTTCCGGACGGGTGTCGGTGTCGATGCGCACGCGGTGCTGCACACCGACGCTGTCGAACAGCAGTCCGTCGCGGCGGATCGCGTCCATGTGCGCGGCGCGCCCGATCAGCGTGACCGGCGCGCCCGCTTCGGCCAGCTTCGCGCCGAAATAGCAGCCGACGGCGCCGGCGCCGAAGACGACGGTACGCGGCCAGGAGGTGTCTTGCATGTTGGAATGAACGGGGATCGTGAGGGAGAATCGAAGCGTGTTTCTAGCCCGGCTCGTGCAAGGCCAGCGGCAGCGCCCGGCGAAATGCGTTGAAGTCTCGATCCACCGTGTAGATCGGTAGCTCACGCCGCAGCGCGACAGCGCAGAGCAGGAAATCGGTGTTCGAGCCCCGGATGCCGCGGGCCCTGCAACGGTTGAAGCATTCCGCCGCGAATTCGTAGTCCTCCCGTCGGAGCTCGAGGTCGGCGAACACGGCGAGCCGATCCCGCAGCATCGCGAACTGGGCTTCCCGACGGATTCCGGACAGAAGCTCCTGGCGGACGGCACCGACGAGAACTACGCGATCCTCGCGGATCAGACCTCGCAACTCCTGCTCGTGAAGCTGTTCCTCGAGCGAAATCGCGCCTTGCGGACGCCTGAGCGCAATCGACCACACCGGGGTGTCGACGAGTACGTTCACCTTTTCTTCCGTTGCGCTTTGTAGTCGTAGTCCCGATCGATGTCGATCGTACCGAAGAGCTCGGTGATCGCCTGACGCTTGCGCTTCTCGACGTATTCCTCCAGCGCCGCCGTCACGGCCGCCTTCTTCGTCCGCTCCCCGCTGAGCCGTCGCACTTCCTCGATGAGTTCGTCGTCGAGCGCCAGGTTCGTAGCCATGTGTCGAATCTCACACATTGTCGAGTGTCAGTGTACGAGCCTGGGTTCCTGCCGGCAAACGCGATCCATCCCGGCGCGCCGTCCCTGGTCGAGCCACGTGCGTTGCGCCCCCGGCACGTCTCCGCTGATTCCCCGGGCCCTCGCGGCGCCCCGGTCTTATGATTCTCGCCTCACAACGCCCCGGCGCCCACCGACCTCCCCGCATCCCCCGAAGGCCCCATCCGATGCAATTCCGTTTCCCCATCGTCGTCATCGACGAGGACTGGCGCGCCGATTCCGCCAGCGGCCTGGGCATCCGCGCGCTCGCCAAGGCGATCGAGGAGCAGCACTGGGAAGTGGTGGGCGGCTTCACCTACACCGACGTGTCGATGGTGGCCAACCAGGCAGCACGCGCCTCGGCCTTCATCGTGTCGATCGACGACGAGGAGCTGGGCGAGGATCCCACCGTCGAGCCGGCGGCGGTCACCGAGCTGCGCAAGTTCATCACCGAGACGCGCCGCCGAAACGCCGACATCCCGATCTTCCTCTTCGGCGAGACGCGCACCTCGCAGCACATCCCGAACGAGATCCTGCGCGAACTGCACGGCTTCATCCACATGTTCGAGGACACGCCGGAGTTCGTCGCGCGCTACATCATCCGCGAGGCGACGAACTACCTGAACTCGCTCGCGCCGCCGTTCTTCAAGGCGCTGGTGAACTACGCGCACGACGGCTCGTACTCGTGGCACTGCCCGGGGCACTCGGGCGGCGTGGCGTTCCTGAAGAGCCCGGTGGGGCAGATGTTCCACCAGTTCTTCGGCGAGAACATGCTGCGCGCCGACGTGTGCAACGCGGTGGACGAGCTGGGGCAGCTGCTCGATCACACCGGGCCGGTGGCGGCCTCCGAGCGCAACGCGGCGCGCATCTTCAATACCGATCACCTGTTCTTCGTGACCAACGGCACGTCCACGTCGAACAAGATCGTCTGGCACGCAACCGTGGGCAACAACGACGTCGTGCTGGTCGATCGCAACTGCCACAAGTCGATCCTGCACGCGATCACGATGACCGGGACGATCCCGATCTTCCTGCAGCCCACGCGCAATCACCTGGGCATCATCGGGCCGATTCCGCTCGAGGAGTTCGACCCGGCGAACATCCAGCGCAAGATCGACGCGAATCCGCTGATCGCCGACAAGAGCGCGCGCCCTCGCGTGATGACGATCACGCAGTCGACCTACGACGGCGTGGTCTACAACGTGGAGATGCTCAAGCGCACGCTGGGCGACTACATCGAGAACCTGCACTTCGACGAGGCGTGGCTGCCGCACGCAGCGTTCCACTCGTTCTATCACGAGTTCCACGCGATCGGACCGGACCGCCCGCGCAGCGCCGACACGATGATCTTCTCGACGCAGTCCACGCACAAGCTGCTCGCCGGGCTGTCGCAGGCCTCGCAGATCCTCGTGCAGGACCCGGTCAACCGCAAGCTCGACCGGCACCGCTTCAACGAAGCGTTCCTGATGCACACGTCCACCAGTCCGCAGTACGCGATCATCGCCTCGTGCGACGTCGCCGCCGCGATGATGGAGCCGCCGGGCGGCACCGCGCTCGTCGAGGAGTCGATCTTCGAGTCCCTCGAGTTTCGCCGCGCGATGCGCAAGGTGGACGACGAGTACGGCTCCGACTGGTGGTTCAAGGTGTGGGGACCGCGCGATCTCGTCGACAACGGTATCGGCCGGCGCGAGGGCTGGTACCTGCGCTCGAACGACAAGTGGCACGGCTTCGGCAGGCTCGCCACGCACTTCACGATGCTCGATCCGATCAAGGCGACGATCGTCACGCCGGGCCTGGACATGAACGGCAAGTTCGCGCCGTCGGGCATCCCCGCGTCGATCGTCACCAAGTACCTGGCCGAGCACGGCGTCGTCGTCGAGAAGACGGGGCTCTACTCGTTCTTCGTGATGTTCACGATCGGCATCACGAAGGGCCGCTGGAACACGCTCGTCACCGAGCTGCAGCAGTTCAAGACCGACTACGACACGAACCAGCCGCTGTGGCGCGTGATGCCCGAGTTCGTGCAGGCGCATCCGGCCTACGAGCGCATCGGCCTGCGCGATCTCGCCTCGCAGATCCACGAGCAGTACCGCCGCTACGGCATCGCGCGTGTCACCACCGAGATGTACCTGTCGAACATGCAACCTGCGATGCGCCCGTCGGAAGCCTTCGAGTGCCTGGCGCACCGCCGCGTCGAGCGCGTGCCGATCGACGATCTGGAAGGGCGCATCACGACGATGCTCGTCACGCCGTATCCGCCGGGCATTCCGCTGCTGATTCCCGGCGAGCGCTTCAACAAGCCGATCGTCGAGTACCTGAAGTTCGCGCGCGACTTCAATGCGCGCTTCCCCGGCTTCGAAACCGACGTGCACGGGCTCGTGGTCGAGCTGGAGGGCGGGATGCTGCGGTATTACGTGGACTGCGTGCGCGACTGAAGGCGCCAGGGCCGGTGAACAGGCCCTAGACGTCGACCGATCGCATCGCCGGCGACGGATCGACACGCGCGAGACGCGTGCCGGCGATCACGTCGTGCAGACCTCGCCGGTCCTTGTCGACGAAGGTCCACGCATACGGCAGCACGAGCAGCGCATACAGCACCGGGTGCACGAAATAGCCCGCCGCCAGCGCTCCGACACACAAGGCCGCGATCGCCGCGAAGCGCGCGAACGCCTGCACCGGGTTCACCGGGCCGCCGCCGCGCGTCTGCAGCTGCAGCGACATCGTCTTCATCGGCAGCGAGCGTCGCCCCTCGCTCCAGAAGTAGGTGAAGTAGGCCGCCAGCACCCCGAGCGTGAACCACTGGAAGGCCGTCCGCAGCGCCCCCGGGTGCCCGCGGAACTGCGTGAGCGCGGAGAACGCGTAGTCGGCGAACCAGACCACGCCAAACAGGATGATCGCTTCGTAGGCGAAGCCCATGAACCGGCGCCAGGGATCGGCGGCCGGCGCGAGCCCGTGGCGCGCCATCAGTAGACGACGCGCCGCGGGCGCCTGGCGGGCTTGCCGTCGCGCTTGACGACGTCGGCGAGCGGCTGCGCGGCCTGCTTGGCGAGCCCCGTGCGCGCGCCGGCGTGGCGCGCCGCGGTGTTGCTCGTCGTGCCGCTGGTGCGTAGCACGGCGCGCTGCTCGGGAGTCATTTCGCTGTAGCGCTCCCATTGCGCCTGCCGCTCGTCGGGGTCGAGGCGCTTGGCGAGCCGGTAGTTCTGGCGCGCGAGCCGGCGCTGCTCGGGCGTGAGCTTCGCCCACTCCTGGATGCGCTCGTTCACGCGTTCGCGCTGTTCGTCGGACATCTGCGGCACGCGCTCGGCGAGCTGCAGCCAGCCGCGCTTCTCGGCGACCGACCAGCTGTTCCACTGCTGTTCGAAGGGTGCGAGCACCGACTGCTGGGTGCTCGTCAGCTCGCTCCACAGCGGCTGCACCAGCGGCAGCAGCGACCCGCGTTGCGTCGGGGGCGCGTCCGCCGACAGCGCAGGCGCGACGGCGATGCTCGCGGCGAGCGCGATCGCGGCGAATGCGGGCCAGCGCAGCGGGTTCATGGTTCTTCGTGCCCCCGGGCCTGCGACGACACGTTGCGCAGGTACACGCCGAAGCCCCGATCGGCATATGCCGAGATCGGAACCTCGTCGGCGAGCATCGCTGCGTCGAGTTCGGCGAGGTCGTCGGCACGCTGGTGCGTTTCCAGCACCGAAATGCCGAACAGCCCGGCCGCGACCAGCGCGATCGGGACGACGATCGCGGCGATGCGCCAGCCGAGCCGCGGCGCGGGGCCGCCGGCCAGCTCGGCAGTCGGGCGATACCCGACGCGCACGATTTCGTGTGCCGGACGCGGCGCAGCTTCGACGCGGGCGTGCGCCAGCGCCGCGGCCCGTGCGGCTTCGAGCCGATGGGTGGTGCGGTACGGTAGACGATCGGCGGATTCGTCGAGTGCGACGCGTACGATCCGGGCGAGTTCTCTTTCGTTCATCGTTCGATTCCGCGAGCGGCGAGGGCTTCGGCCAGCGCATGCGCGGCGCGCGAGCAGTGCGTCTTCACGCTTCCTTCCGAGCAGCCCATGGCGAGCGCCGTCTCGGCAACGTTCAGATCCTCCCAGTAACGCAGCAGGAAGGCCTCGCGTTGACGCCGCGGCAGGCGGGCGATTTCCTCGTCGAGAATCGTGCGCAGTTGCGCGCGTTCGACCTCGCCGGCGGGCTCGTCGGCGTCGCTGCCGACGTCCAGCGCCTCCAGCGCCTCGGACTCGGTCTGCTCGCCGTTCTGGTCGTTCTGCAGCGACGAAAGCGGCGTCGTCCACAGGCTGCGCACGCGCAGGCGCCGGAAATGGTCGGTGATCGCGTTCTGCAGGATGCGGTGAAAGAGCATCGGCAGTTCCGCGGCAGGCCGCGTGCCGTAGCGGCTCGCCAGCCGCAGCATCGCGTCCTGCACGACGTCGAGCGCGCCGTCGCTGTCGCGCAACGCGAACATCGCATGCTTGAACGCCCGGCGCTCGACCCCGGCGAGAAAATCGGACAACTCCTGGCGGCTTGCCATTCGGGCCTTCGAGCGGCGCGATCCTCGACGAAAAGACGCTGCGGATGCTAGCAGAAGGGTCGCCGGGGCACGCGCAGGCGCCTTGACCGCCGGTGCTGCGCCGCAGTATTCTCTTTCGCTTATCCCCTACGCGCGAAAACTGCATCGGGCCGTCTTCACGAGAGGCACGTCCGGCGCATCCGATCAAAACTCGCAGGACCCGTGTCGAGGTCTGCGTCGTGGCCCCGGAGGCAGTAGCCGGAGGCCATGGCGCCGGCGGCGGATCCTCCTGCCCTTGAAAGGACTACCTCCCATGGAACTCACCGGCGCGGAAATCGTCGTCCGTTGTCTGCAGGAAGAAGGCGTCGAGCACGTCTTCGGCTATCCCGGCGGCGCCGTTCTCTACATCTACGACGCGATCTTCAACCAGGAGAAGGTCCGTCACGTGCTCGTGCGCCACGAGCAGGCGGCCGCGCACGCGGCCGACGGCTATGCGCGCTCCACCGGCAAGGTCGGCGTGTGCCTGGTCACCAGCGGGCCGGGCGTCACCAACGCCGTCACCGGCATCGCGACCGCCTACACCGACTCGATCCCGATGGTCGTGCTTACCGGACAGGTGCCCACGCACGCGATAGGCGAAGACGCCTTCCAGGAGGCCGACACGGTCGGCATCACGCGCCCGTGCGTCAAGCACAACTTCCTCGTGAAGGACGTGCGCGACCTGGCCGTCACGATCAAGAAGGCCTTCCACATCGCCTCCACGGGCCGTCCGGGTCCGGTGCTCGTCGACATCCCGAAAGACGTCACGCGCGCGCAGTGCCGCTTCGAGTATCCGAAGACGGTGTCGATGCGCTCGTACAACCCGGTCACGCGCGGGCACCAGGGGCAGATCAAGAAGGCGCTCGGCCTGATCCTCACCGCCGAGCGGCCGATGATCTATGCCGGCGGCGGGGTCGTGCTGGCCAACGCTTCCGAGGAACTGAATCGCTTCGCCGAGCTGCTCGACTTCCCCGTCACCACCACGCTGATGGGCCTGGGCGGCTACCGCTCCAGCGAGCGCAAGTGGGTCGGCATGCCCGGCATGCACGGCACCTACGAGGCGAACATGGCGATGCAGCACTGCGACGTGCTGATCGGCATCGGCGCGCGCTTCGACGACCGCGTGATCGGCAACCCGAAGCACTTCGCGCAGAATCCGCGCAGGATCATCCACCTCGACATCGACCCCTCGTCGATCTCCAAGCGCGTGCGGGTGGACGTGCCTATCGTCGGCGACGTGCGCGAGACGCTGCGCGAGATGATCGCGCTGCTCGAGCAGACGCTGGCCGCCGGGCAGAAGACGAACGCCGCGGCGGTGGCGAACTGGTGGAAGCAGATCGACGAGTGGCGCGGGCGCAATTGCCTGAAGTACCGCTCGAGCGACGAGGTGATCAAGCCGCAGTCGGTCGTGCAGAAGCTGTGGGAAGTCAGCGACGGCGACGCCTTCGTCACCTCCTACGACGGCCAGCACCAGATGTTGGCGGCCCAGTTCTATTCGTTCGACAAGCCGCGGCGCTGGATCATCTCCGGCGGCCTGGGCACGATGGGCGTCGGGCTGCCGTTCGCGATGGGCGTGCTGCTGGCCAACCCCGGGGCGAAGGTCGCGTGCATCACCGGCGAAGGCTCGATCCAGATGAACATCCAGGAGCTGTCGACCTGCCGGCAGTACAACCTGCCGGTGAAGATCGTCAACCTGAACAACGGCTACCTGGGCATGGTGCGCCAGTGGCAGCAGATCGAATACGGCAGCCGCTATTCGCAGTCGTACGTCGACGCGCTGCCCGATTTCGTCGCGCTCGCCCAGGCCTACGGGCACGTCGGCATCCGCGTCGAGCGGCCGAAGGACGTCGAGCCGGCGTTGCGCGAGGCCTTCGGCAAGTACAAGGACCGGCTCGTCTTCCTCGACTTCATCACCGACAAGACCGAGAACGTCTGGCCGATGGTGCAGGGCGGCAAGGGCCTGACCGAAATGCTGCTCGGCTCCGAAGACCTGTGAGGCCCACGGCGATGAAACACATCGTTTCGATCCTGATGGAAAACGAGCCCGGCGCGCTCTCGCGCGTGGTGGGCCTGTTCTCGGCGCGCGGCTACAACATCGAGACGCTCACGGTGGCGCCCACCGAAGACCGCTCGCTGTCGCGGATGACGGTGGTCACCAGCGGCTCGGACGAAGTCATCGAGCAGATCACCAAGCAGCTGAACCGGCTCATCGACGTCGTCAAGGTCGTCGACCTCACCGAGAGCCCTTTCATCGAGCGCGAGCTGATGCTGATCAAGGTGCGCGCCACCGGCAAGGAGCGCGAGGAGATGAAGCGCATGGCCGACATCTTCCGCGGCCGCATCATCGACGTCACCGACCGTACTTATACCATCGAGCTGACCGGCGACGGCCAGAAGCTCGACGCCTTCATCGACGCCCTCGACCGCGCATCGATCCTCGAAACGGTCCGTACCGGATCGTCGGGGATCGCAAGGGGCGAGCGGGTGCTCAAGGTTTGAGTGAAGGGTGAAGGGTGAAGGGTGAAGGGGAAAGAGCGCGGGGCTTCGCCCCGAAGGTAATGTGCGGCGTCCGCCGCAACGCCTCCTGCCCTTCACCCTTCACCCTCCACCCTTCACTTCCGTCATTCACCCTTCACTCCCAGGAGAAAAAATGAAAGTGTTCTACGACAAGGACTGCGACCTCAAACTCATCAAGTCGAAGAAGGTCGCGGTCATAGGCTACGGCTCGCAGGGGCATGCGCATGCGCAGAACCTGAACGACTCGGGGGTGAAGGTCGTCGTCGGCGTACGCAAGGGCGGCGCGTCGTGGGACAAGGTCGGCAAGGCGGGGCTGGAAGCCGCCGAGATCGGCGCCGCGGTGAAGGATGCCGACTTCGTCATGCTGCTAATGCCCGACGAGCACATCGCCAGCGTCTGGGCCAACGAGATCGAGCCGCACGTGAAGCAGGGCGCCACGCTCGCCTTCGCGCACGGCTTCAACATCCATTACGGGCAGGTGGTGCCGCGCGACGACCTCGACGTCGTGATGATCGCGCCGAAGGCGCCGGGCCACACGGTGCGCTCCACCTACGCAGCGGGCGGAGGCGTTCCGATGCTGGTCGCGGTTCACCAGGATCGCTCGGGCATCGCGCGCGACACCGCGCTGTCGTACGCGGCGGCGATCGGCGGCGGGCGCGCCGGCATCATCGAGACGAACTTCCGCGAGGAAACCGAGACCGACCTCTTCGGCGAGCAGACGGTGCTGTGCGGCGGCACGGTCGACCTGATCAAGGCCGGCTTCGAGACGCTGGTGGAAGCCGGCTACGCGCCCGAGATGGCGTATTTCGAGTGCCTGCACGAGCTGAAGCTCATCGTCGACCTCATCTACGAGGGCGGCCTGGCCAACATGAACTACTCGATCTCGAACAATGCCGAGTTCGGCGAGTACGTCACCGGCCCGACGATCGTCACCGCCGAGACGAAGAAGGCGATGAAGACCGCGCTCGAGCGCATCCAGAGCGGCGAGTACGCCAAGCAGTTCATCCTCGAGAATCGCGCGGGCGCGCCCACGCTGCTGTCGCGCCGGCGCATGCTCGCCGAGCATCCGATCGAGCAGGTCGGCGAGAAGCTGCGCGCGATGATGCCGTGGATCAAGGCGAACAAGCTGGTCGACAAGTCGCGCAACTGAGAGTGAGCAGCCCCCGCTACCCGCATCCGATCGTCGCGCGCGAAGGCTGGCCTTACATCGGGCTGGCCTTCGTCGTCGCATTGGCGGTCAGCTTCGTCGGCGGGTGGTGGTCGATTCCGCTGTGGCTGATCGCGCTGTTCGTGCTGCAGTTCTTCCGCGATCCGCCGCGCGACGCGCCGGCCGGCGAGCGCCTGGTGCTCGCGCCGGCCGACGGCCGCGTGATCTCGATCGAGACGGTGCGCGATCCCTACGCGGGCAATCGCGAAACGGTGCGCGTCTCGGTGTTCATGAACGTGTTCAACGTGCACTCGAACCGCTCGCCGGTGGACGGGCGCATCGAGCGCGTCGAGTATTTTCCCGGCAGGTTCGTCAACGCGGACCTCGCCAAGGCCTCCGAGCACAACGAGCGCAACGCGCTCCTGATCCGCGCCCACGACGGCTCGCTCGTCACCTGCGTGCAGGTGGCCGGCCTCGTCGCGCGGCGCATCCTGTGCTACGTGAAGCCGGGCGAGGTGCTGCATCGCGGCCAGCGCTTCGGCTTCATCCGCTTCGGCTCGCGCGTCGACGTGCACCTGCCGCCCGGCTCGCGACTGTTCGTCGGCGTGGGCGAAAAGGTGCACGCGACCGCCTCGCCGCTGGCCGAGTTGCCGATGGTCGCGGAAGCGGCTGCGGCCGCCATGCAGGCCGGCCGTGCCTGACGAGCGCCGCGGCGAGGGCCTGGCGCCGCGTCGCTCGCGGCGCATCTACCTGCTGCCCAACGCCTTCACCACGGCTTCGCTGTTCTGCGGCTTCTACGCGATCGTGCAGGCGATGAACGTGCGCTTCGAGGCGGCGGCGATCGCGATCTTCATCGCGATGGTGCTCGACAGCCTGGACGGACGCGTGGCGCGGATGACGAACACGCAGAGCGCCTTCG
>JAJPEN010000089.1 GCA_021166835.1 Burkholderiaceae bacterium
CACGCTGGCGCTGGCCGAGCGCATCGCGCCGATGCTCGCCGACGTGCCGTCGATGCTCGCCGCGTCGATGGCGCGCGGCGAGCCGCTGCTCTTCGAGGGCGCGCAGGGCGCGCTGCTCGACGTCGACCACGGCACCTATCCCTTCGTCACCAGCAGCAACTGCGTCGCCGGCGCCGCGGCGGCCGGCGCCGGCGTCGGTCCGCAGGCCCTGCATTCGGTGCTCGGCATCGTGAAGGCCTACACCACGCGCGTCGGCGCGGGTCCGTTCCCCACCGAACTGCACGACGAGGTCGGCCGGCACCTGGCGACGGTCGGCAAGGAGTTCGGCTCGGTCACCGGCCGGCCGCGTCGCTGCGGATGGTTCGATGCGCCGGCGCTGGCGCGCTCGATCCAGCTGAACGGCGTCAGCGGCCTCGTCGTCACCAAGCTCGACGTGCTCGACGGGCTGCCCACCGTGAAGCTCTGCACCGCGTACCGCCGCGGCTCGCGCACGCTCGACATGCTGCCTTTCGGCGCCGACGCCGTCGCGCAGTGCGAGCCCGTATACGAGGAGATGCCCGGCTGGAGCGAGAGCACGGTGGGCGTTCGCGACTGGTCGGCGCTGCCGCTGAACGCGCGGCGCTACCTCGAGCGGCTCGCCGAGCTTGCGCGCGCGCCGATCTCCCTCGTCTCCACCGGTCCCGATCGCGACGAGACGATCGTGCTGCGCCATCCGTTCGCCTGAAACGCGGGGCGCGGCGCCGTCATGCGCGACCTGCACGTCTCGTGGGACGAATACAACCGGCTCGTCGAGAAGCTCGCCCTGAAGGTCTGGGACTCCGGCTGGAACTTCGATGCCGTGGTCTGCGTGGCGCGCGGCGGCCTGCGCATCGGCGACGTGTTCTCGCGCCTGTTCGACAAGCCGCTGGGCGTCGTCTTCACCAGCTCGTATCGCGAGGACGAAGGCAAGCGTCGCGGCGAACTGCACATCGGCGAGCACCTGGCCTGCGCGGGGGCGCTGCCCGGACCGAACTGGCTGCTCACCGACGACCTGGCCGATTCCGGCGCCACGCTGGTGCAGCTGGTGCCCGCGCTGCTCGGGCGACACCCGCAGGCGAGGGAGATCCGCACGGCGGTACTATGGCGAAAGGGCGCCTCGATCGCGCAACCCGATTACGCCGTCGAGCATCTGCCGAGCAACCCGTGGATTCATCAGCCCTTCGAGGAGTACGACCACATGCGGCCGGGCGACCTGAAGGCGCGATGGGGGTAGGCTCGAAAACGAGAAAGCCCGCACGAGCGGGCTTCGCGAAAAAGCCCGCTTGCGCAGGCTTCGTGATGGTGCCCAGAAGAGGACTCGAACCTCCACAGTGTTGCCACCGCCAGGACCTGAACCTGGTGCGTCTACCAATTCCGCCATCTGGGCGATGGGCTGCGGAGGAACTCCGCAGGCTGCAACCGGAGGGAAGTCCGGTCGCGCGTAGAGGCGGGATCTTACACTTCGGCCCCGGCTTTGTCGAATCGCCGACGGCGACGCCGCAGGCAACGCAGACGCTGGAGAGATCGGTTTGACCGACAAGACCTGGTTCGCGCCGACGCGCGAAGCGATCCTCGAGTGTCTGCGCGCGGCCGACGTGCCGATGACGCCGCACGAGCTCGCCGAGCGCCTGGCGGTGCCGTCGACGCATTTCGAGAACCTGAACCGGCGGCTGCTCGCGATGGAGCGCGACGGACAGCTGCTGCCGAACCGCAAGGGCGTGCTGCTGCTGGCGAGCAGGCTCGACCTGGTCGCCGGGCGCGTGCAGGGGCATCGCGACGGATTCGGCTTTCTCATTCCCGACGAGGGCGGCATCGACGTGTTCCTGTCGCCGCGCGAGATGCAGAAAGTGATGCACGGCGATCGCGTGCTTCTCAAGCGCACGGGCTTCGATGCGCGCGGACGCCCCGAGGGACGCATCGTCGAAGTCACCGAACGCGCGAACCGGCGCATCGTCGGGCGCTTCCTCGAGGAGCGCGGCGTCTCGCTCGTCGTGCCCGAAGACCAGCGCATCAAGCACGACATCGTCATCCCGTCGGGAGACACGCAGCGCGCGCAGCAGGGGCAGGTCGTCACCGTCGAGATCATCGAGCCGCCGGCGGGCGGCTCGCCGCCGATCGGGCGCGTCGTCGAAGTACTGGGCGAGATCGACGACCCGGGCATGGAGATCGAGATCGCGGTGCGCAAGTTCGACGTGCCGCACGAATTCAGCGACGCGGCGCTCGATCGCGCGGCGCGCCTGCCCAATGCGGTGCCGGCGGCCGACCTCGCCGGGCGCGTCGACCTGCGCGACGTTCCGCTGGTGACGATCGACGGCGAGGACGCGCGCGATTTCGACGACGCCGTCTACTGCGAGCCGATGCCGGCGAGCGCGCGGCGCGATGCGGCGTTCCGCCTGATCGTCGCGATCGCCGACGTCGCGCATTACGTGGGCGACGGCGACGCGCTCGATCACGATGCGCTCGAGCGGAGCACCTCGGTGTATTTTCCGCGCCGCGTGATCCCGATGCTGCCGGAGAAGCTCTCCAACGGGCTGTGCTCGCTGAATCCGAACGTCGATCGTCTCGTGCTCGTCTGCGACATGGTGATCGAGCGCAGCGGTCGGCTGCGCGGCTACCAGTTCTACGAGGCGGTGATGCATTCGGCGGCGCGCCTCACCTACGACGAGGTATGGGCGATGCTCTCGGGCGGCGCCGCGTCGCTGTCGGTGGCCCCCGCGCACGCCGCTCTCGCCCCGCAGCTGCGCGATCTGCACGAGCTGTACCGCGTGCTCTCCGGCGCGCGTCGCGCGCGCGGCGCGATCGATTTCGAGACGGTCGAGACGAAGATCGTCTGCGACCCGGCAGGTCGCATCGAGCGCATCGTGCCGAGCCAGCGCAACGACGCGCACAAGCTGATCGAGGAGTGCATGCTCGCGGCGAACGTCTGCGCCGCCGACTGGATGCGCCGCGTCCGCCATCCGGGGCTGTATCGCGTGCACGAGGGGCCGGTTCCCGAGAAGCTCGCGAAGCTGCGCGAATTCCTGCGCAGCCTGGGGCTCGCGCTGGGCGGAGGCGACGATCCTGCGCCGGCCGACTATGCGGCGCTCGTCGAATCGGTGCGCGCGCGCCCCGACGCGACGCTGCTGCAGACGATGATGCTGCGTTCGATGCAGCAGGCGGTGTACTCGCCCGACAACGAGGGGCACTTCGGGCTGGCCTACGACGCCTACGCGCATTTCACGTCGCCGATCCGGCGCTATCCCGACCTGCTCACGCATCGCGTGATCAAGGCGCTGCTGCGCGGCGGGCGTTATCGGCCGGAGCCGGACGCCGCGCTGCTCAGCGAGGCGATCCGCATCCGTCCGCCCGGTGCCGACGACGACCTGATCGAACCCGGGATCGACGACGAGGGCGCGGCTACCGGGCTGACCTTCGATGCGCGACGGCCGCACGATGCGGAAGGCGGAGCGGCGGACGCGGTCGCAGGGGCAGGGGCAGGCGGGACGGCGGGCTCGGCGCGCGGCGCGGCGATGGCCTCCGCACGTACCGGCGCCGGCGCGAAGAAGTCGCAGCGAGCGGCGAAGCGCTCGGCGCCCGCGTCGGCTCGCACTTCGTCGCACGCTTCGTCTGCCGCGCCGTCGCGCGCCGGTGCACGCGCACCCGCATCCGCGCGGGTCGATGCCGGCGACGCGCGCCGCGAGCACGAGATGTGGCGGCTGCTGGGCGCGATCTGCTCGATGCACGAGCGGCGCGCCGACGAAGCCTCGCGCGACGTCCAGGCGTGGCTGAAGTGCCTGTACGTGCGCGAGCGCGTCGGCGAGGCCTTCGTCGGCCGCGTCACCGGCGTGGCGCCTTTCGGCATCTTCGTCACGCTCGACGAGCTGTACGTCGAGGGCCTGGTGCACGTCTCCGAGCTGGGCAGCGAGTATTTCCAGTACAACGAGGTCGCCCACGAGCTGCGGGGCGAGCGCACCGGCAGGCGCTATCGGCTCACCGACGAGGTCGAGGTGCAGGTTTCGCGCGTCGATCTCGAGGCACGGCGCATCGACTTCCGGCTGGTCGATCGCCTCGGCTTCCGCGAGCTGCAGCGCGGCGGCGAGACGCGCGACGCGGAGACGCCCTCGGCGCCGAAGGCGGCGCCGGCGAAGTCGGAGAAGGTGAAGAAGGCGCGCGCCGAACGCGCTGCCGCACGCAGCAAGGTGCCCGCGGCGTCGGCGAAGAAGCGGCGCACCGGCCTGCGCCGGCGTCACTGAAGCGATGCTGATCTACGGTTTCCATGCGGTGCTCGCGCGGCTGCGTCGCGCGCCGGCCGGGGTGCGCGAGTTGTACGTCGACGCGCGGCGCGAGGACGTGCGCGTGCGCGATCTGCTGCGCGTGGCCGAGGCGGCGGGCGTGCGCGCGCATTTCGTCGATGCCGATCGCCTCGAGCGGCTGTGTCCGCACAAGCGGCACCAGGGCGTCGTCGCGCTGGTCGAGGCGCCGCCGAAGGGGCAGCGACTCGACGAGCTGCTCGACGCGCACGAGAACGGTGCGGAGCCGATCCTGCTGCTCGTGCTCGATGGGGTTACCGATCCGCGCAATCTCGGCGCGTGCCTGCGGGTGGCCGATGGTGCGGGAGCCGCCGCGGTGATCGCGCCGAAGGATCGCGCCTGCGCGCTCACCGAGATCGCGATGCAGACGGCGAGCGGCGCCGCCGAGAGCGTTCCGTACCTGATGGTGACGAATCTCGCGCGTGCGCTCGACGAGATCCGCGATCGGGGCATCTTCGTCGTCGGAACCGACGAGCGTGCTTCGGTCGGTCTGTACGAGCAGCGGCTCGAGGGGCCGCTCGCCTGGGTGCTCGGCGCCGAGGGCGCGGGCATGCGCAGGCTCACGCGCGAGCGTTGCGATGCGCTGGTGCGCATTCCGATGCGGGGTGCGGTCGGCAGCCTGAACGTGTCGGTCGCGGCGGGCGTCGTGCTGTATGAGACGTTGCGTCAGCGGGGGGCGGGGGCGAAGTGAAGGGTGTTCGTCGCTGGGCGCGTTCGCGGCAGGCGGCAGCGGGCCGGGCCGGGCCGCGACGGGGAGCGCGCGGCGGCCGGGGGCGCACGGCGAGCGCGCAGCGGAGGCCGGGCGCTTCGCGCGGCGGCGCTCCTGCTGCGGCGGTCGGCGCTGCGCGCCGACTCCACTCCGCTGCTCGCCTCGGGGTCGTGCGG
>JAJPEN010000091.1 GCA_021166835.1 Burkholderiaceae bacterium
CGGAGTTGCATTTCTCGGTCTGCTGGATCGGTGTTCCTCGAAATGCAATGAGGCTAACGGTTCGAGGAAACTCTCTCGATGGGTACGAAGATCTATGTAGGCAACCTGCCGTGGCGCGCAACCGATGCACAGTTGTCGCAGTTGTTCGGCAGTCACGGTGAAGTCACGGATGCGAAGATCGTCACCGACCGCGAAACGGGGCGCTCGCGCGGCTTCGGCTTCGTCACGATGACTTCCGACGATGCGGCGCAGGCCGCCATCCGGGCGTTGAACGGCTACTCGCTCGAAGGCCGCAGCCTGGTCGTCAACGAAGCACGCGAGCAGGGTGGCGGCGGCGGCCGGCGTCCGGGCGGCTACGGCGGCGGTGGCGGAGGCGGCTACGGCGGCGGTGGGGGCGGCTACGGCGGCGGCGGTGGAGGCTACGGCCGCGGCGGTGGCGGCGGCAGTGGTGGTGGCGGGGGCTACGGCGGTGGTGGAGGCGGCTACGGCGACCGCGAAGGCGGCGGCGGTGGCGGCAACCGCGGCGGCTACGGCGGCCAGCGACGGGCGCGACAGTTCGGCCAGTGAAGACAAGAGAAGGGGGAAGGGAGAAGAGGGAAGGGAGCCGAGTCGGCTGCGACGAGCACCGCGTGGAAGCCCCCCTTCTCCCTTCCCTCTACTCCCTTCCCTTCGGGATTCACATTTCCGAATAGTTCGGTCCCCCGCCCCCCTCGGGGACGACCCAGACGATGTTCTGCGTCGGGTCCTTGATGTCGCACGTCTTGCAGTGCACGCAGTTCTGCGCGTTGATCTGCAGGCGTTCGCCACCGGCTTCGTCGCGCACGAACTCGTAGACGCCTGCGGGGCAGTAGCGCTGCTCCGGGCCCGCATAGCGCGCGAGATTGATCTGCACGGGCACCTGCGGATCCTTCAGCGTCAGGTGTACCGGCTGGTTCTCTTCGTGGTTGGTGTTCGAGATGAACACCGACGACAACCGGTCGAAGGTGATCTTGCCGTCGGGTTTCGGATAGGCGATGGGCTTGCAGTCCGCCGCCGGCTCCAGGTACTCGTGGTCGGCCCGTTTCACGTGCATCGTGAACGGCGCCTTGCCGCGGAACACCGTCTGGTCGATGCCGACGAGCAGCGTTCCGGTCCACAGGCCCTTGCTCATCGCCGCCTTGAAATTGCGCGCGGCGTGCAGCTCGTCGCGCAGCCACGAGCTTTCGAAGGCTTCGCGATAGGCGACGAGTTCGTCGCTCGAACGTCCGCCGGCGATCGCCTCGAACGCCGCTTCGGCCGCGAGCATTCCGGTCTTGATCGCCGCATGGCTGCCCTTGATGCGCGAGGCGTTCAGGAAGCCGGCATCGCATCCGAGCAGGGCGCCGCCGGCGAAGGTGAAGCGCGGCAGCGCGTTGATGCCTCCGGCGGTGATCGAACGCGCGCCGTACGAGAGCCGCTTGCCGCCCTCGAGCACGGAACGAATTGCCGGATGCGTCTTGTAACGCTGGAACTCCTCGTACGGCGACAGGTAGGGATTGCGGTAATTCAGACCGACGACGTAGCCGATCGCGATCTTGTTGTCCCGCCAGTGATACAGGAACGAGCCGCCGTAGGTGTCGTTGTCCAGCGGCCAGCCGGCGGTGTGGACGACGCGCCCTGCATGGAACTTCGACGGCTCGATCTCCCACAGTTCCTTGATGCCGATCGCGTAGCTCTGCGGATCGCAATCTTCGTCGAGCCGATAGCGCGCCATCAGCTGCTTGCCCAGATGGCCGCGCGAGCCTTCGGCGAAGAACGTGTACTTGCCGTGCAGCTCCATCCCCGGCTGGAAGTTCGCCGTCGGTTCGCCGTCGCGCCCGACGCCCATGTTGCCGGTGGCGATGCCCTTCACGGCGCCGGCATCGTCGTAGAGCACTTCGGCGGCGGCGAAGCCCGGATAGATTTCCACGCCCATCGCTTCGGCCTGCGCGCCCAGCCAGCGCACGAACTCGCCCAGGCTGACGACGTAGTTGCCGTGGTTGCGGAAGCAGCCGGGCAGCATCCAGTGCGGCACGCTGCGCGCGCCTTTCTCCGACAGGAAGAGGAAGCGGTCTTCCGTCACCTCGGTGTCCAGCGGAGCACCGCGTTCGCGCCAGTCGGGGAACAGCTCCTGCAGCGCGCGCGGATCCATCACCGCACCCGACAGGATGTGCGCGCCGACCTCCGAACCCTTCTCGACGACGCACACGCCGAGCTCGGTGCCTCGTTCGGCGGCGAGCTGCTTCAGCCGGATCGCCGCCGACAGTCCTGCCGGACCTGCGCCGACGATCACGACGTCGAACTCCATCGACTCGCGCTCGATTTCCATCTTCGTGTGCTCTCCGTTGCCCCGCGCGCGGCCGCGCCGCGCATCGCTGCCGGATTGTCCCGGAAAGCGTCGGACCCATGCAAACGGCGGCGCCAGACGCGGCGAGTCGATCGGCTACCATGGCCGCAGGCTTTTTGCCTTCTCCGGGAGAACCGCTCGTGCCCACCGCATTCGATCTCGCAGGAAAGACCGCGCTCGTCACCGGCGCCTCGAGCGGCCTGGGCGCGCGCTTCGCGCAGGTGCTCGCCGACAACGGCGCGCGCGTCGTGCTCGCGTCGCGCCGCGTCGAGCGGCTGAAGGAACTGCGTGCGCAGATCGAGGCCGGCGGGGGCGACGCGCACGTCGTCGCACTCGACGTCACCGATCTGGCCAGCATCCGCGACGCGGTCGAGCAGGCCGAGGCGCAGGCCGGCGCGATCGACATCCTGGTGAACAACTCGGGCGTGAGCACCACGCAGCGCCTGATCGACGTCACGCCCGACGACTACGACTTCATCTTCGACACCAACACGCGCGGCGCGTTCTTCGTCGCGCAGCAGGTCGCGCGGCGCATGATCGCGCGCGCCAGGGAAGAGCCGAAGCGCAGCGCCCGCATCGTCAACATCGCGTCGATGGCCGCGCTGCGCGTGCTCGCGCAGATCGGCGTGTACTGCATGAGCAAGGCCGCCGTCGTGCAGATGACCAAGGCGATGGCGCTGGAGTGGGGACGCTACGGCATCAACGTCAACGCGATCTGCCCGGGTTACATCGAAACCGAGATCAACGCCGAACACTGGAAGACCGAGGCCGGGCAGAAGCTGATCGGGATGCTGCCGCGGCGTCGCGTGGGCAAGCCCGAAGACCTCGACGGACTGCTCGTGCTGCTGGCCTCTGAACAGTCGGGCTTCGTCAACGGCGCGGTCATCGCCGCCGACGACGGATTCGGCGTATGAGCGCCTGGCCCGTCGCATCGCCGGCGAAGGCGGCGGATTTCTTCGATCCGCAACAGGCCGAGCGCATCGCGCACGGCTTCGAACTGCGCACGCCACCCGAGCCTTTTCGCGACGACCCTTATCCATACTACGCGGCGCTGCGCGTGCACGACCCGGTGCGCACGATGGGCGACGGCAGCGTGTTCCTCACCCGCTACGACGACGTCGCCGCCGTCTATCGGAGTCCGAATGCGAGCTCCGACAAGAAAGTCGAGTTCGCGCCGAAGTTCGGCGACTCGCCGCTGTACGAACACCACACGACGAGCCTCGTGTTCAACGATCCGCCGCTGCACACGCGCGTGCGGCGGCTGATCCTGGGGGCGCTGAGCCAGCGCGCGGTCTCGCGCATGGAAGCCGGAGTCGTGCAGCTGGTCGACCGGCTGCTCGACGCGATGCAGGACAAGGAGCGTGTCGACCTGATCGACGACTTCGCCGCGGCGATCCCGGTGGAGGTGATCGGCAACCTGCTCGCGGTACCGCGCGAGGCGCGCGGGCCGTTGCGCGACTGGTCGCTCGCGATCCTCGGCGCGCTCGAGCCGGTGCCCACCGATGCGATGCTCGAGCGCGGCAACCGCTCGGTGCGCGAATTCGGCGCCTATCTCGGCGAGCTGATCGCCGATCGGCGCGCGCATCCGCTCGATCCAGACGAGGACGTTCTCACGCGACTGATCCGTGGCGAAGGCGACGGCGAACGACTCGGCCAGCGTGAACTCGTGCACAACTGCATCTTCCTGCTCAATGCGGGACACGAGACGACGACGAACCTGATCGGCAACGGCATCGACGCGTTGCTGCGCCATCCGGATTCGCTGCGCCGGCTGCGCGAGGATCCTGCGCTGGTGAACAGCGCGATCGAGGAGATGTTGCGCTACGAGAGCCCATTGCAGCTGAACAATCGCCGGCTCTGCGCAGAGGTCGAGTTGTCCGATCGAACGCTCGCGGCCGGCACTTTCGTCACGCTGTGCATCGGGGCGGCCAATCGCGATCCGGCGCGTTTTCCCGAACCCGATCGCTTCGACGTCGCCCGCAAGCCGAACCGGCACTTCGCCTTCGGCCACGGCGATCACGCCTGCGCGGGAATGAGCGTGGCGCGACTCGAGGGCCGCATCGCCGTCGGCCGGCTGCTCGCGCGCTTTCCGATCATCGAGCGCGCCGGCGAGCCCGAGCGCGACCGGCGAATCCGCTTTCGCGGCTTTCGGCACCTGCCGGCGCAGGTGCGTGCGGGCTGAGCGCGCGGGCTGAGCGTGCGGCCTGAGCGTGCGGCCTGAGCGCGCGACCTGAGCGCGCGCGTCGCAATCTCAGTCGTAGCGCGGATCGGACGGCGTCTCGCGCAATCGTCGTCCGACGCTCTCGCGGATGTGACGCACGCCGAGCGCGACCGCGATCGCGACCGGGACCACGGCAATGCCGGTGGCCACGTCGACGTCGAGATCGATGCCGCCCGCCCGGGCCGCGACCAGCAGGTAGTGGACGATGCCGACCGCGTAATAGGTGATGGCGGCCACCGACAGGCCTTCCACGGTCTGCTGCAGCTTCAGCTGCAGCGCGGCGCGCCGGTTCATCGCCGACAGCAGCGCCTGGTTGTGTCGTTCGCGTTCGATGTCCACGCGCGTGCGCAGCAGGGCGCTGGCGCGCGCGATGCGCTCGGCGGCGGAATCGATGCGCCGGCCGACGCTTTCGCAGAAGGCCATCGCCGGATCGAAGCGCCGCTCGAGGAAGGCGATCGGCGTCTGCAGCGGCGAGATGCGCCCGACGCGCAGGTCCTGCCCGCGCTGGCGCACGATCGCGTGGTAGGCGCGCGCCGCGCCGAAGCGAAAGCCCACCGTCGCCGACAGCCGTTCGACGACGGCGGCAAGGTGCGTCACTTCCTGCAGCAGCTCGGGCTCTTCGCTGATGGGCGCTCCTTCCAGTCTGGAGACCAGCGAGCCGAGCGCACGCTCGGCCTTGTCGAGTTCGACCGCCGTCTCTCGTGCGAGCGGGAACGCGAGCATCGCCATCATTCGGTAGACCTCGATCTCGACGAGACGTTGCACTTCGCGCCCGGTGCGCTTCGCGTCCATCGAGACATCGAGCAGCAGCATCGGCACGAATCCGTCTTCGCGCATCCGGAAGTCGGTGTATACGCGCGCCTCGCCTTCGGCGATCGTGGCTGCGCACAACTCGTTGTCGTCGAAGGCACGCGCTAGCGCGGGCGCGTCGTCGGCTCGTTGCGAGCTTCCGTCGCGCGCCGACAGCAGCGCGAGATGAACGGCGGCGATGCGCTCGCCGGGCAGCGACGCGAGCCATCCCGGCGGCAGTTCGTCGATGGCCGTCCGGCCGAACGGGTCGTCCGCATCGCAGCCCTTCGCGTCGATCGTGTAGCCGTCGAACTCGCCGTGCCGTTCGCGCTTCAGGCGAAACGCGCCGAAGTCGGCGAGGAAATGCGTGTCGCCGGCCGACGGCGAGGGCATTCCGTGCGCTGCGCACAGCGCGGCGAGCGGATCGACCGGGGTTTTCGTGTTGCCGCCGTTTCCGGACCCGGCCGGCGCCGGACGCAGCAACGCGATATGCGACACTCGGTGCGGCGCCGCGATCGCCTGTCGCGGGCGCGCGTGGATCTCGTCGTGCAGCGCCTTGCGATCGGGGTGGTCGGTCATCTGCCGCGCCGTTCGAACGCGGGCGGCTTCGGCGCGAGCCGGAAAAAGAACCAGGGGGAACCGTTGAGCGATCGCATCCTCGTATTCGAACTGGAGATTCCGATCCGCTGGGGCGACATGGACGCGATGGGCCACGTCAATAATACGGTCTATTTCCGCTACATGGAGCAGGTGCGCATCAGCTGGTTCGATTCGCTCGGGTTCCGCCCGGAGCCGAGCGGGGAAGGGCCGCTGATCGTCAACGCCAGCTGCACTTTCGCGCGCGAGCTGCGCTATCCGGGCAATGTCGTCTGCCGGCAGTACATCGGTGCGCTCGGCCGCTCGAGTGTCGAGACGTACGTGGACATGCTGCGCAGCGACGACGCCGACACCGTCTACGCCAGCGGCGCGGCGAAGGTGGTCTGGGTCGACTACGCGAAGAAGAAGTCGGCGCCGCTGCCCGAGGCTGCGCGCGCGGCGCTGGCCCGGCCGTTCGCGCGCTGATTCGCGCGCCTTCAGAAGCTGCGAATGAATCCGGCGTGCCCGAGCGGGCCGCCCGGGCGTGTCCAATCAAGGCGCAAAGCGCAGCCGTAGCTCGGGCTACGGCGAGCATTTGCAACGCAGAGTGGGCGCGCCTGGGCGGAACGAGCGGGCACGTCGGATTCGTTCACAGCTTCTCAGGCGAGCGCGGAGACGTCCACCGGCGCGCCGGTCTTCGCGACGATCTCGTCGACCGTGACGTCGGGGGCGAGTTCGACGAGTTTCAGGCCGTTCTCGCCCACCTCGATCACGCCCAGGTCGGTGACGATCAGATTCACGACGCCCACGCCGGTGAGCGGCAGCGTGCATTTCGGCAGGATCTTGTGCTCTTCGCTGCCGTCCTTCTTCTTCGCCGTGTGCTCCATCAGCACGATGACGCGGCCCACGCCGGCGACGAGGTCCATCGCGCCGCCCATCCCCTTGACCATCTTGCCCGGGATCATCCAGTTGGCGAGGTCGCCGTGCTCGCTGACCTGCATCGCGCCGAGGATCGCGAGGTTTATCTTTCCACCGCGGATCATCGCGAAGGAGTCGGCCGACGAGAAGATCGACGAGCCGGGCAGCGTCGTCACCGTCTGCTTGCCGGCGTTGATCATGTCGGGATCGACTTCGTCGTCGGTGGGGAACGGGCCGATGCCGAGCAATCCGTTCTCCGACTGCAGCCACACTTCGACGCCGTGCGGAACGTGGTTCGCGACGAGCGTGGGCAGTCCGATTCCCAGGTTCACGTAGAAGCCGTCGCGCAGTTCCTTCGCCGCGCGCGTCGCCATCTGGTTGCGTGTCCAGGCCATGTTCGTTGCTCCTGCCGTCAGTGCGAGCGCGTGGTGCGCTGCTCGATGCGCTTCTCGGGCGTGGGGTTGTGGACGATGCGGTGCACGTAGATGCCGGGCAGGTGCACGTGGTCGGGATCGATGTCGCCGGTGGGCACGATCGTCTCGACCTCGGCGATGGTCACGCGCCCGGCCATCGCTGCATTCGGGTTGAAGTTGCGCGCGGTGCGCCGGAATACCAGGTTGCCGGAGCGATCGGCCATCCACGCCTTGACCAGCGCGACGTCGGGAACGAGCGAACGCTCCATCACGTAGGTGTGGCCGTCGAACTCGCGCGTTTCCTTGCCGTCGGCGACGATCGTGCCGACGCCGGTGCGCGTGAAGAAGGCCGGGATGCCGGCGCCGCCGGCGCGCAGTTTCTCGGCGAGCGTGCCCTGCGGCGTGAACTCGAGCTCGAGTTCGCCGGCCAGGTACTGGCGCTCGAACTCCTTGTTCTCGCCGACGTACGACGCGATCATCTTGCGGATCTGGCGCGTCTGCAGCAGCAGACCCAGGCCGAATCCGTCGACGCCGGCGTTGTTCGAGACGCAGGTGAGATTGCGAACCCCCGAATCGCGCAGCGCGGCGATCAGCGCCTCCGGGATGCCGCACAGCCCGAAGCCGCCCACGGCGATCATCTGTCCATCGGCCACGACGCCGTCGAGCGCCTGCGCCGCGCTGGGGTAGACCTTGCTGCTCATCGATATCCTCGCTCTCGGGACGCCCGGACCGGCACGGATTATATGCGGCCGCTACAATCGAAGATGCTTCGCCCCTGCGCACGATGACGCATCGCCATGCTGGCGCGGGCGTTTCTTCGCACCCGCACCGACACCCCCACCCCGCCGTCGACGATCACCGGCACGACGCAGGCGCGTCACCGTCGAACGCGCTCGCCTGGTCGCTGGCCATCGTGCTGGCCTACGCGCTGCTCGAGGTGGTCGTCGGGATCGCGAGCGGCTCGCTGGCGCTCGCCTCCGACGGCGTGCACATGCTCACCGACGCGGCGGCGCTCGGCCTGGCGCTCGGTGCGCAGCGCTTCGCGCGCCGCGCGGCCGGTCCGCGAATGAGCTTCGGCTACGGACGCGCCGAGACGCTCGCTGCGTTGATGAACGGCCTCTTCTACGTGGGCGTGCTCGCGTTCATCGTGCTCGAGGCCTTCGGCCGCCTGCGTGACACCCCGCCGATCGACGTGCGCTATGCGTTGCCGGTGGCCGCGGCCGGGCTGCTGGTGAACGCCGGCGTCTGGCGAATGCTGCACGGCGAGCGGCAGGAGTTGAACACGCGTTCGGCGCTGCTGCACGTGATCGGCGACTTCGCCGGCTCGGTGATCGCGATCGTCGCGCTCGTCACCGTCTGGCTCACCGGATGGACGCTGATCGACCCGATCCTGACGCTGGCGATCTGTGCGCTGCTGCTGGTGGCCACCACACGGCTGCTGCGCGACAGCGTTCGCGTGCTGATGAATGCAGTGCCCGAGGGCATCGACGTCGGCGACGTCGAGCGCTCGCTGCTCGGTACGCGCGGCGTGCACTGGGTGCGTGATCTTCACCTGTGGTCGCTCGGCGACGGCAGCCCCGCGATGTCGGCGCACGTCGCCATCGACGAGATGACCGAATGGCCGGAGATCCTCGCCGACATTCGCGCGTCGATGGACGAGCATCACGGCATCCGCCACCTGACGCTGCAGCCGGAAACGACGCGCGAGGAGGAGTTGCTGATGCGCCAGGAAGCGCAGTGCCGGCGACGTGCCTGAACCTGGCCGGACGGCCGGCAATCCCCTCTGGTCGGCTTGTATAATCGCGCTTTCCGGCCGAGCCTCATGACCAAATTCGTATTCGTCACCGGCGGCGTCGTTTCATCGCTCGGCAAGGGCATCGCCGCCGCCTCCATCGGCGCGCTGCTCGAGTCCCGCGGCCTGCGCGTCACGCTGCTCAAGCTCGATCCCTACATCAACGTCGACCCCGGAACGATGAGCCCGTTCCAGCACGGCGAGGTGTTCGTCACCGAAGACGGCGCCGAGACGGATCTCGACCTGGGGCATTACGAACGCTTCGTGTCGGCGCCGATGCGACGCACGAACAACTTCACCACCGGCCAGATCTACGACTCGGTGATCCGCAAGGAGCGGCGCGGCGAGTATCTCGGCCGCACGGTGCAGGTCATCCCGCACATCACCAACGAGATCCAGGCGTTCATCGAGCGCGGCGCGCACGTCGGCGCACTCGATTCGCCACAGGTGGCGATCATCGAGATCGGCGGCACGGTGGGCGACATCGAATCGCTGCCCTTCCTCGAGGCGGTGCGGCAGATGAGCCTGAAGCTCGGGCGCGGCAACGCGTGCTTCGTGCACCTGACACTCGTGCCGTTCATTCCGTCGGCGGGCGAGCTGAAGACCAAGCCCACGCAGCATTCGGTGCAGAAGCTGCGCGAGATCGGGATCCAGGCCGACATGCTGATGTGCCGGGCCGACCGACGCATTCCCGACGAGGAGCGCGCGAAGATCTCGCTGTTCTCGAACGTGCAGCTCGATTCGGTCATCTCGGTGCAGGACGCCGACTCGATCTACAAGATCCCGCGCATGCTGCACGAGCAGGGCGTCGATCGCACGATCTGCGAGATCCTGCGGCTCGACACCCGCCCGGCCGACCTCGGCACCTGGGATCGCCTCGTGCACCGGCTCGAGCACCCGAAGCGCGAAGTGCGCATCGCGATGGTCGGCAAGTACGTCGACCTCACCGAGTCGTACAAGTCGCTGAGCGAGGCGCTCGTGCACGCGGGAATCCACACCGAGAGCCGCATCGCGATCGACTACATCGATTCGGAGCGCATCGAAGCCGAAGGCACGTCGATGCTCGAAGGCTTCGACGCCATCCTGGTTCCGGGCGGTTTCGGCCGGCGCGGGGTCGAGGGCAAGATCCAGGCAATCCGCTACGCGCGCGAAAACAGCGTCCCGTATCTCGGCATCTGCCTGGGCATGCAACTGGCCGTCATCGAGTTCGCACGCCACGTGTGCGGCCTGGCCGGCGCCAACAGCACCGAGTTCGACCCCGATTCTCCGCACCCGGTGATCGGCCTGATCACCGAGTGGCACGACCGCGAGGGTCGCGTCGAGAAGCGCGACGTCCGCTCCGACCTCGGCGGGACGATGCGCCTGGGCGCACAGCGCTGCCCGATCGTTCCCGGAACGATCGCCGCCTCGGTCTATGGCGAGTCGGTCAACGAGCGTCATCGGCATCGATACGAGGTCAACAACGGATACGTCGACCGGCTGCAGGCCGCCGGTCTCGTCGTTTCGGCGCGCACGCCCAGCGAATCGCTCACCGAGATCGTCGAGATGCCTACCAGCGGTGCGCTCGCGCATCCGTGGTTCGTCGGCGTCCAGTTCCACCCGGAGTTCACCTCCACGCCGCGCGACGGCCACCCGTTGTTCAGCGCCTACGTCGAAGCTGCCTGCGAGCGCGCGCGTCGGCGCCAGGCGCGCGAGGAACCGGCCGTGGTGCGCCTGGCATGAGGGAAGGTGGCCCCATGCGCCTGTGCGGATTCGAAGCCGGTCTCGATCGGCCGCTGTTTCTCATCGCCGGACCGTGCGCGATCGAGTCGCGCGAGCTCGCGCTCGACACCGCCGGCCAGCTGAAGGAAATCACGTCCACGCTCGGCGTGCCGTTCATCTACAAATCGTCGTTCGACAAGGCCAACCGCAGCGCGGGCACGTCGTTTCGGGGGCCCGGCATCGACGAAGGGCTGAAGATCCTCGACGAGGTGCGCCGCCAGGTCGGCGTTCCGGTGCTCACCGACGTGCACGAGATCGACCAGATCGCGCCGGTGGCGGCGGTCGTAGACGTGCTGCAGACGCCGGCTTTCCTCGTTCGGCAGACCGACTTCATCCGCGCGGTCGCCTCGGCGGGCCGACCGGTGAACATCAAGAAGGGGCAGTTCCTGGCGCCGCACGACATGAAGAACGTGGTCGAGAAGGCGCGTGCCGCGGCAATCGAGGCGGGTGGCGACGGTCGCAACATCCTCGTCTGCGAGCGCGGCGCCTCGTTCGGCTACAACAACCTCGTCTCCGACATGCGCTCGCTCGCCATCATGCGCGAAACCGGCTGCCCGGTGGTCTTCGACGCAACGCACTCGGTGCAGTTGCCGGGCGGGCAGGGTACGTCGTCGGGTGGCCAGCGCGAGTTCGTGCCGGTGCTCGCACGCGCGGCGGTGGCCGTCGGCGTTGCCGGGGTCTTCATGGAAACGCACCCCGACCCGGCGCGCGCGCTGTCCGACGGCCCCAACGCCTGGCCGCTGCAGCGCATGGCGGAACTGCTCGCGACGCTGCAGTCGATCGACGCGCTGGTCAAGCGCGACGGCTTTCCCGAACAGTCGCTCTCCGCTTCCGGCTGAGCGCATCCGACCAGGAGGAGTCTCGATGCCCGCCTACGTGATCGTCGACGCGAAGGTCAGCGACCCCGAGCGATACAAGCAGTACATGGCGCTGTCGCCTGCAGCGATCGAAGCCGCCGGCGGGCGATTCCTGGTGCGCGGCGGAGCGCACGAAGTCCTCGAAGGCAACTGGCAGCCGTCGCGCCTGGTCATTGCCGAGTTTCCCGACCTCGCGTCCGCGCGGTCGTTCTACGATTCGCTGCAGTACCGCGAAGCGCGTGCACGGCGCGCCGGCGCCACCGAATACTTCAACATGGTCGTCGTGCAGGGGGCCGAGCCGAAATGAGTGCGATCGTCGACATCATCGGCCGCGAGATCCTCGATTCGCGCGGCAACCCCACGGTCGAATGCGACGTGCTGCTGGAAACAGGCGTCATGGGCCGTGCAGCGGTCCCGTCGGGCGCCTCGACCGGCTCGCGCGAGGCGATCGAACTGCGCGACGGCGACAAGGCGCGCTATCTCGGCAAGGGCGTGCTCGAAGCGGTCGAGCACATCAACACCGAGATTTCCGAGTCGATCATGGGCCTGGACGCCACCGAGCAGGCGTACATCGACCGCACGCTGATCGAGCTCGACGGCACCGAGAACAAGTCGAGGCTCGGCGCCAACGCGATGCTCGCCGTCTCGATGGCGGTGGCCAAGGCGGCGGCCGACGATTCCGGCCTGCCGCTGTATCGCTACTTCGGCGGATCGGGCGCGATGGCGCTGCCGGTGCCGATGATGAACGTCATCAACGGCGGCGCGCACGCGAACAACAACCTCGACCTGCAGGAGTTCATGATCGTCCCGCTCGGGGCGCCGACGCTGCGCGAGGCGCTGCGCTACGGGGCCGAGGTCTTCCATTCGCTGAAGAAGCTCCTGCACGATCGCGGCATGTCGACTGCGGTGGGCGACGAAGGCGGCTTTGCGCCCAGCGTGAAGAACCACGAAGCGGCAATCCAGCTCGTGCTGGAGGCGATCGAGGCGGCCGGCTACGAGCCGGGGCGCCAGGTGGCGCTCGCGCTCGATTGCGCGGCCTCCGAGTTCTTCCGCGAAGGGCGCTACCACTTGGGCGGCGAAGGCCTCACGCTGAGCGCCAACGACTTCGCCAACCTGTTGTCCACCTGGTGCGACCGCTACCCGATCATCTCGATCGAGGACGGCATGGCCGAGGACGACTGGGAAGGATGGAAGCTGCTTACCGACGTGCTCGGCGATCGCGTGCAGCTGGTCGGCGACGACCTCTTCGTCACGAACACGAAGATCCTGCAGCGAGGCATCGACGAAGGCATCGCCAATTCGATCCTGGTGAAGATCAACCAGATCGGCACGCTCACCGAAACCTTCTCGGCGATCGAACTGGCCAAGCGCTACAACTACACGGCGGTCATCTCGCACCGCTCCGGAGAGACCGAGGACACGACGATCGCCGACATCGCGGTGGCGACGAATGCGCTGCAGATCAAGACCGGTTCGATGAGCCGTACCGATCGTGTCGCGAAATACAACCAGTTGCTGCGAATCGAGGAAGATCTCGGCGACGTTGCCCGCTATCCGGGGCGTTCCGCGTTCTACAATCTGCGCTGACGCGCGGCGCTCGCGCGTCCGATCCGGCGCGCGATCGGGCTCGTCGGCAGCTTCACGAGGGATTGCCTCCGGTGCGCACGTTCGGCATCGTTCTCGCCTGCCTGCTCGCGCTGATCCAGTACCCGCTCTGGCTCGGCAAGGGCGGCTGGCTGCGCGTCTGGGAGCTCGATCGCCAGCTCGAGGCGCAGCAGGCGCTGAACGCGCGCATCGCGTCGAGGAACGACGCGCTCGAGGCGGAGGTGGCCGACCTGCGCGCGGGAAAGCAGGCGCTCGAGGAGCGCGCGCGTTACGACCTCGGCATGGTCAAGCCGGGCGAGCTGTTCGTGCAGATCAACGAGGCGCCGGCGAGCCGCTCGGTGCCGGTGTCCGACGGACAGGTGCGCACGGCGGCGATGGACGGCGCTACGCGGCGGTAGTTTCCCGGTTCGCAGCGTCCGAGCGGCACGTCGAGGCGAGGACACGCGCGGATGGCCTCCGACGAAGCCGCCCCTTCGGGGTCCCCTGCGCTGCTCGCGCTCGCGGGCGGCTGCGCAACTCGCCCTCATCGCGGCGGCCCCTTCGGGGCCTTGCGCTTCGGAGCTCGAACAGTGCTCGCCGACTTCCCCCGCGAGCGCTGCGCTGCTTGGCGGCTTCGAAGTCGGCCATCCGCGCGTGCCCTCGCCTCGACGTGAAGCAACCGTGTGCCCTGCGAACGAACAACCGTCGCGGCAACATGCCGCACCTGCCGTGCGCCCCCAGGCGCTTCACGTCGTCTCGCTGATTGCGCTCGTGCCGACGAACAGCGCGACGACTCTCGTCGTGCGCAACCGCCGGTGTTTCACGTCGAGGCGGCAGCTCGCGCTTGCGGCCGACTTCGAAGCCGCCGAGCAGCGCAGCCGAGGCGGGAGTAGTCGGCGAGCACTGTTCGAGCTCTGAGCAGCAAGGCCCGAAGGGGCGCCGCGGCGAGGGCGAGTTGCGCAGCCGCCCGGCTCGGCGAGCAGCGCAGGGGACCCCGAAGGGGCGGCTTCGTCGGAGGCCGCAAGCGCGAGCGGCCGCCTCGACGTGACGCGCGACCTCGGCGAACGCAGGGCCTTAGCCGATCCTCGCAAGCGACTGCCGGAACAGCTTCGCGCGCGCGACATAGCGCGCGGCGCCGTCGCGCAGCGTGGCCACCTGCTCGTCGGTGAGCGTGCGCACGACGCGGCCCGGCGAACCGAGGACGACGCTGCGCGGCGGGATCTCCTTGCCTTCGGAGACGAGCGCGCCGGCGCCGATCAGGCATTCGGCGCCGATCTTCGCGCCGTTCAGCACGATCGCCTGGATGCCGACCAGCGAGCCGTCGCCGATCGTGCAGCCGTGCAGCATCGCCTGGTGGCCGATGGTGACCGCGTCGCCGACCTCGAGCGGATAGCCCGGATCGGTGTGCAGCACGCAGCTTTCCTGCACGTTGCTGCCGACGCCGATGCGGATCGGCTCGTTGTCGCCGCGCATCGTCACGTGGAACCAGACGCTCGCGTCCTGTGCGAGCTCGATCGATCCGATCAGGTCCGCCGACTCGGCGACCCATGCGTCGGCGTGGATCCTCGGCGTGCGGTCGCCAAGGCGGTAGATCGTCATGTGGTGCTCACGCTTTTGGGGGATACCCGAGTGTAGTGGAACGGCGTAGGTTGTTCCTGCCCTGCGGCCAACGGGAGGGATCGATGAATGCGTTCTCGATTGGAAACTTCCTCGGATGGGCACGACCCGGCGCGCGTGCCGCCTACCTCGGTGCACTGGCTACAGCCGGATGCCTGGCGCCGGCAATCGCGCAGCAGGTTCCCGCGTCGCCGGATCAGGTGGCGCGCCCGGGCGGCACGATTCCCGGTGCGCCCAGGCTCGCGCTGGTCAAGGTCGCCGACGGCTTCCACGATCCGGTCGGCGTCACCGCGGCCAACGACGGATCGGGTCGCATCTTCGTCGTCGAGCGCGTAGGCCGCGTTCGCATCGTCGGCAAGGACGGCAAGGTTGCCGCCGAGCCCTTCCTCGATCTCACGAACTTCAACCCGCTCGGTTCCGACGTGCAGACCGGCTTCGTCGAGCAGGGTCTCTGGTCGATCGCGCTGCACCCGAAGTTCAAGGAGAACCACTACGTCTACGTGCACTACGCATCGCTGCCGTTCAACGGCGCGTCGATGGTCGTGCGCTTCACGGTCGATCCCGCCAGCCCCGATCGCATCACGAAGGAGCAGCTGGTGAAGTCGGCGAAGGTGCTGATGAACATTCCGCAGCCGTACTACAACCACTATGGCGGAATGATCACCTTCGGGCCGGACGGCAAGCTCTACATCGGCAAGGGCGACGGCGGATGGGAGGGCGACCCGCTGAATGCGGGGCAGGATCTCACGGTGCTGTGGGCGAAGATCCTGCGCATCGACGTCGACACCGCAGACGACGTTCCCTACTCGATTCCGAAGGACAACCCGTACGCGCGTGCCGACGTGCCGCAGCTGATGTCGTTGTTCGGTATCACCGAGAAGGGCTTCGCCGCGAACCAGATCAAGTCGCGGCCCGAAACCTGGGCCTACGGGCTGCGCAATCCATACTCGTTCCACTTCGACGGCAAGTCCGGCGACCTGTTCATCGCCGACGTCGGCCAGAACCACTGGGAGGAAATCGACTGGCAGCCGGCTTCGTCGAAGGGCGGCGAGAACTACGGCTGGAAGTTCAACCAGGCGTCGCACTGCCATCCGCTGACCGGCCCCGACGACAAATGCCCGATCGTCGGCGTGCTGCCGGTGGCCGAGTATCCGCACCAGGAGCCCTATCCGGGTGCGCAGAAGCTCAAGACCGGCTGGGGCTGTTCGGCACAGGGCCTGGGCGTGGCGAACTATGCCGGGATGACCAAGACCTACCTGGTCGGCGACTGGTGTTCCGGACGACTGTTCGGCATCGCCTGGGACGCCGGCGCGTCGAAGTGGACGATGCAGGAGTTGTTGCAGACCGCGCTGCAGTTCACCGCCGGCAACGTCGACGCCGACGGCAACGTGCTCGCCACGAACTGCGTGTGCTTCTACACGGAGGACAAGGGTCCGACGGCGAATCCGCCAGGATCGCTGTGGCGGATCGTTCCTGCCGACCAGGTTCCGGCCGGAGCGGAAGTTGCGCGCACGCGGCCGTCGTCCTGAACGTGCGTCGACTGCGGCGGCGGTATTGCGCGCTGCCGCCGCATCGCGCGCGACCGGTCGTCGCCGCGCGACGCTTTTCGCGCTGGCCGTCGCGTGCGGTGCCGGAATCGCGTGCACGCAGGCGCATGCGGAGAAGCCGGTCTTTCGCCATCCGTTCGACGGACAGCCGATCGACGTTCCCGAGGCGAAGGCGAAGACCCCGGCGATCGAGCGCTTCAAGCAGACGGGCGAGAACCTGTATCGCAACGATGCCACTGCGGTCGGGCAGGGCAAGGCCTTGTACGACCAGTGGTGCCAGGTCTGCCACGCGGCCGACGGCACCGGAAAGATGTGTCCTTCGCTCGTCGGCAGCGATCACGTCTATCCGCAGACGTCGAACGACGCAGGCATGTTCGCCATCCTCTATGCAGGCGCCTCGGGCGCCATGCAATCGTTCGCCTCGCGCATGTCACAGGACGAGATGCTCAAGGTGATCGCCTACGTGCGAACCCTGGCGAAATGACTCTGCGCGCACGACGTCGCTTTCGATCTTGCAAGCGCGCGGCGCGTCGCGCGGCGCCCGCGCTGGCGCGGATCGGGTTCGCGACCGTGCTCGCTTCGGCGGGTGCAACGCAAGCGCAGCCCACGGCCGAGCGCGACGCGCAAGGCGGCGGGGGCAGGCTCGAGGACGTCGTCGTCCAGGCGTATCGCGTGCCCACGCTCGAGCGCGAGGCCGTCGATAGCGTCACGATCGTCTCGCGCGAGCAGATCGAGCGCCACGACCTCGTGCACGGCCCGGACCTGTTCCGCCAGGTGCCGGGGCTCCAGGTCGACCAGCTCGGCGGCCCCGGCGGAATCAGCCTGCCGTACATACGCGGCAGCGATCCGAACCACGTGCTGGTGCTGATCGACGGCGTGCGCGTGAACGATCCGACCAACTCGCGGGGCGGCGGATTCGACCTCTCCGGCCTCGATCCCAGCCAGATCGAGCGCGTCGAGGTCCTGCGCGGCGCCGCATCGTCGGTTTACGGTGCGGACGCGATGGGCGGCGTGATAAACATCGTCACCCGGGCAGCGACGCGCAACGAGCCGAGCGGCGAGGTGGGCGTCGGCGCCGGGGGCCACGACTACCGCAACTGGCACGCGCGGGTTGCCGGCGGCGTCGGCCTCGCCCGGTTCTCGCTCGGCGCATCCCGGTTGCGCGACGGCAGCGATTCGACCGGCGGCGCGATCGATCGAAAGGTCTTCACCGGTTCGGCGCGCTTCGCGCTCGGCGCCTCGGGAGGAGTAGATCTCGATGTGCGGCATGGCCAGCGCGACAGCACGAGCTTTCCCGACGACAGCGGCGGTTTGCGACTGGCCGTCCTGCGTACGCTCGACCACCGAGAAGCGAGCGACACGAGCTGGAGCGTGCGCGCGCACCGCGACTTCGGCGAACTCGTCACGCTGAGTGCCGCGCTCACCCGCTACCAGCGCGCCGAAGACATCGATTCGCCGGGCGTGGCGCCCGGCGTGCGCAGTCCGATCGGCTTGCCGGCGGCGGTTTCGCGCGCCGATTTCGAACGCGACGCGGCGCTGGTCAATCTCGTCATTCATCAGTCCGGAGGCAGCGAATTCGCGGCGGGCTTCGAATACCAGCGCGAGCACGGCGCCGATCGCATCGTCTATACGCTGTTCGGAACGCCGTTGCCGGCCGACTTCGACCTGCGTCGCAATACCCGGTCGGCGTTCGCCGAGTACAAATGGCTGGCGAGCGAGAATCTCGTCCTGCGCGCCGGACTTCGCCACGACAACGTCGACGGCATCGGCTCCGACACCAGTCCGAGCGCGGGTCTGCGCTACGCGCTGCGCTCCACCGGAGGGTCGATCCGCGCCAGCTACTCGGAGGGCTTCAAGCCGCCGAGCTTCTTTGCGCTCGGCCTGCCGCCGGTACTCAGCGGCAATCCCGACCTGCGTGCCGAGCACAGCAAGGGCGCATCGCTGGGCTACGAGCAGCCGTTCGCCGACGGCGCCGGCAAGGCGGCGGTCACGCTGTTCCGCACGCGCTACACCGATCTCGTCACTTTCGATAATGCAACCAACCGGCTCGTCAACGCGAATACCGTGGACGTGCGCGGCGCCGAATTCGAGTCGAGCTGGAAGGCGGCCGATTCGCTGGTGCTTCGCGCGCACTTCACACGGTTGATCACGCGCGTTGACGACGCCGGCGAGCCGCTGCGACAAAGGCCCGGCAAGCGCGCCGGTGTTCAGGCGACGTGGGTTCCCGACGATCGGTGGTCGTTGGCCTGGAGCACCGAGTACGCCGGCGACATCTTCGATTCGTCGATCCCGACCGGAAACCTGATGCTGCCCACCTACCTGCGCAGCGACGCCGCGCTCGTGCTGCGCGCGCGCAAGTGGCTGCGCCTGACGTTCGCCATCGACAACGTGTTCGACAAGCGCAACGAGTGGTACGTGGGCTTCGTCGCACCGGGACGACGCCTGCGCGCCGAGCTCACCGCGATGTTCTGAGCGCTTCGGCGCGTGCCTGCTCCTGCTTGCGCAGCACCGCACGCTGCACCTTGCCGGTGGTCGTCATCGGCAGCTCCTCGACGAACTCGATCTCCTTCGGGTATTCGTACGGCGCGAGCTTGCCGCGCACGTGCAACTGCAGCGCCTCGACGAGTTCGTCGCACGCGTGCTGGCCGGAGGCGAGCACGACATACGCTTTCACCAGGTTGCCGCGTTCGACGTCGGGCTTGGGCACGACGGCGGCGTTGGCCACCGCCGGATGACGTATCAGGCAGCTCTCGATCTCGCTCGGGCCGATACGGTAGCCGGCCGCCTTGAACATGTCGTCGGCGCGCCCGCCGTACCAGAGATAGCCGTCCGGATCGGCGGCGGCGAGATCGCCGGTGCGCAGCCAGTTGCCGGTGAACTTGCCGCGGGTGGCTTCGTCGTTGCGCCAGTAGCCGAGGAAGACGACCGGGTCGGGGTCGCCATGGATGTCGTGGCGGCCCACCGCGATTTCGCCGAGCTGTCCGGGCGGCAGTTCGTTGCCGTCGTCGTCGAGGATCGCGATGCGATGTCCGGGATAGGGGCGTCCGATCGAGCCCGGACGCGCCGGCCAGCGTTGCGCCGAGTTGCCGACGACGTAGTTCGCTTCGGTCTGTCCGAAGATCTCGTTGACGGTGACGCCCAGCGCGTCGCGGCACCAGTCGAACAGCGTGTCGCCCACCGCCTCGCCGCCGCTCATGATGGCGCGCAGCGCGAGCCGGTGGCGCTTGCGCGGCTCGGGATCGTGCTTCATCAGCATCTTCAGCGCGGTGGGGAAGAGGAACGCGTTCGTCACGCCGTGTCGTTCGAGCATCTCGTAGGCGCGCGTCGGGTCGAAGCGGCCGCTGTGCGCGACGATCGGGCGTCCGAAGTACAGCGTGGGCAGCAGGGCGTCCATCAGTCCGCCGGTCCATGCCCAGTCGGCCGGCGACCAGAACACGTCGCGCGCGTGCGGGAACCAGTTCTGCGAGGCGACGAAGCCGGTGAGGTTGCCGATCAGCGTGCGATGCGCGATCAGTGCCCCCTTGGGCGGGCCCGTGGTGCCGCTCGTGTAGATGAGCACCGCCGGGTCGTCGGCATTCGTGCCGACCGCTTCGAAGCGGTCGCTGGCCGACGCGAGCAGCGACGACCACGCGTGTTCGCCGCCGCCGAGCGTGGACGCGGCGTCGCCGCGCGCGGGCGCGCAGCCATCGTCGACGACGATCAGGTGGCGCAGTGCATCGCCGCGCGCGGCGCGCAGCGCGTCGGCCTGCGTCGCGGCGACGATCGCGATCGATGCCTCGCTGTTCTCCAGCCGGTAGCGCAGCGCCTCCGGCCCGAACAGCATCGACAGCGGCATCGCGATCGCGCCCAGCGAATGGATCGCCACGTGCGAGACGACCGTCTCGGGCCGCTGCGGCAGCACGATCGCGACGCGATCGCCGCGCTGCGCGCCGAGCGCGCGCAGCGCATTCGCCAGCCGATTTCCGTCGCGCTGCAGGCTGCGGTACGCAATGCGTTCGATGCGTCCGTCGCCATGATCTACGATGAGCGCCGTGCGACGCGCATCGTCGGCCCAGCGCGTGCAGCAGGCCTGTGCGATGTTGAAGCGTTCGGGTACCTGCCAGCGGAATTGCGAGTACAGGGCCTCGTAGTCGTCGCGCAACCCGTCTCTCATGCCTGTCTCCGTTTTCTTCTGTCCCGTCGGGCGCCGCCCGCAGGAGTGATCATTGTGCCCAGTTCCGCGGCCGGCGGCGCGTATCGCCCGCAACGCGAGAGTCGTTCGCTGTACCCCGTCGTGCGCGGGCTGCGCTACCACCTGCGCTGCTGGGACGGGGAAGGCGCCGAAGACGCCGTGCCGACGATGTTCCTGCTGCACGGATGGATGGACGTCTCGGCATCGTTCCAGTTCGTCGTCGACCGGCTGCCGCGGCGCTGGCGGGTGCTGGCGCCCGATTGGCGCGGTTTCGGCGAAACCGAGCGCACCGGTGCCGACACCTACTGGTTCCCCGACTACCTCGGCGACCTCGACGCGCTGCTGCACGCCTTCTCGCCGGCGCAGGCGGTCGACCTCGTCGGCCACAGCATGGGCGGCAACGTCGCGCTGCTGTACGCCGGAATCCGGCCGCAGCGCGTTCGCCGCGTCGTGAATCTCGACGGACTGGGGCTTGCCGCGACGCGACCGGAGCAGGCGCCCGGTCGTTATGCGAAATGGCTCGATGCGCTCGCCACCGGCGCGTCGATGCGCGACTATGCGTCGCGCGAGGCGGTGGCCGAGCGGCTGATGCGCAACGACCCGCGGCTGACCATCGATCGTGCCGCTTTTCTCGCGCTGCACTGGTCGCGCGAGAAAGCCGACGGCCGCTTCGAGCTGCTCGGCGATCCGCTGCACCGCCTGCCGTCGCCGATCCTCTACCGCGTCGACGAGACGCTCGCCTGCTGGCGCCAGGTGCGCGCCGACGTGCTGCTCGTCACCGCCGGCATCGTCGACGAGCGCAGCGCCTTCGCCCGGCAACCCGACTACGAGGAGCGGTTGCGCGCGATCCGCTCGCTGCGCAGGGTCGAAGTTGCCGATGCGGGCCACATGCTCCACCATGATCGTCCGGACGAAATCGCCCGGCTGATCGAGGAGTTCTTCGCTTGACGCACGGCAACCGCGCGCCTCCCGTGCCACTGCCGCACATCGACGCCGACCTGCACAGTCACTCCAGCGTCTCCGACGGTACGCTCACCCCCGCCGAAGTGGTTCGCCGCGCGCACGCGAGCGGGGTGCAGCTGTTCGCGCTCACCGATCACGATCATCTCGGCGGAATGGCCGAGGCGCGTGCCGAGGCGCAGCGCCTGAAACTCGCCTTCGTCTGCGGCGTCGAGATCTCGGTGAGCTGGGGCGGCGAGACGGTGCACGTGGTCGGACTGCGCATCGACCCGTCGGCTCGCACGCTGCTCGAAGGGCTCGCCGCGACGCGCAGCGGGCGCAGCGAGCGGGCGCGCGCGATGGGCGAGGAACTCGCGCGCGCCGGCATCGAAGGCGCGTTCGAGGGCGCGCTGCGTCACGTGTCGAATCCGGCGCTGGTCGGACGCACGCACTTCGCGCGCTTTCTCGTCGAGCGGGGCGTCTGCGCCGACGTGCGTTCGGTGTTCCGGCGCTACCTCGTCGAAGGCAAGCCCGGCTTCGTGGCGCATCGCTGGGCCACGCTCGAAGACGCCGTGGGCTGGATCCTCGACGCCGGCGGCACGGCGGTGCTCGCGCATCCGGCGCGCTATCGGCTCGATGCGGCGGCGCTCGATGCGCTGGTCGACGAGTTTCGCGCCCTCGGCGGCGCCGGCATCGAGGTCGTCTGCGCCTCGCATACGCGCGACGACCAGCGACGATTCGCGGCGATCGCCTCCCGTCTCGGAATGCTCGCGTCGCGCGGCACCGACTTTCACGGACCCGGCGAGAATCGCGTCGACTTCGGCCAGTTGCCGGCGCTGCCCGAAGGTCTCGTGCCGGTCTGGATCGGCTGGCCCGAAGCAGCGCACGCATGCGATTCGCAGCGGGCGAGCGTGATCGGCGCATGACGCAGCGCCTCGAGGTCCACCCGGCGAATCCGCAGCGCCGGTTGCTGGTACGCGCCGCCGAAGCGCTGCGACGCGGCGAGCTGATCGCGACGCCCACCGACGCCTGCTACGTGCTCGCCTGCCGCCTGGGCGATCGCGACGCGGTCGATCGGCTGCGGGCGATTCGTGGACTCGACGACCGGCATCTGCTGACGCTGATGTGTCGCGACCTCTCGGAGTTGTCCACCTATGCGCGGGTGGACAATTCGCAGTACCGCTTCCTGAAGGAGTGGACACCGGGTCCGTACACCTTCGTGCTCGACGCCACGCGCGAGGTTCCACGCCGCCTGTGGCACCCGTCGCGCAAGACGATCGGCCTTCGCGTGCCCGATTCACCGGTCGCGCAGGGCGTGCTCGAGGAGCACGGCGAGCCGGTACTGTGCTCGAGCCTGATCCTGCCGGGCGAGGACGATCCGCTGCATGAAGCCGACGAGATCGTCGAGCGCCTGTCCGGGCGCGTCGACCTCGTCATCGACGCGGGCGGCCAGGGCTTCGAGCCGACCACCGTCGTGGACCTCACCGGCGACGAGCCGACCGTCGTGCGCATCGGACGCGGCGACATCGGCGCGTCGATGACGCGACCCTCGGCCTCGATACTGCGCGTACGCTTCTGACCCTCCGGCGCCGGAGGCAGTCGGGGCCGCTGCTACAATCGCCGCCATGGAACCGAGCCTGCCGCAGCTGGTGGCGGTGTACGTGATCCCTGTGATCCTCGCCATCACGCTGCACGAAGCGGCTCACGCCTTCGTCGCCGCGCAGCTCGGCGATCGCACCGCGCAGCAGCTCGGTCGCATGACGATCAATCCCCTTCGCCACATCGATCCGGTGGGCACGCTGCTCGTGCCGGCGTTGATCCTGCTCGCAAGCAAGGCGATGGGTGGCGTGCTGCTGTTCGGCTGGGCGAAGCCGGTGCCGATCATCCAGTCCAACCTGCGCTCGCCGCGACGCGACATGGGGATCGTCGCCGCCGCCGGTCCCGGCGCGAACATCGCGATGGCGCTCGGCTGGGGCGTGTTGCTGAAACTGCTGCTGATCGGCGGCTTCGACAGCGAGTTCCTGTATCGGATGGCGCTCGCCGGCGTTCTCGTCAACCTCGCGCTCGCGGTGCTCAATCTCGTGCCGCTGCCCCCGCTCGACGGCGGACGCATCGTCGCCAGCTTGCTGCCCGAAAGTCTGTCGAACGCCTACTCGCGCATCGAACCGTGGGGCATCTTCGTGCTGCTCGCGTTGCTCGCCACCGGCGCACTCGGCGGCGCGCTGATGCCGATGATCGACTACGCCGAAGCGCTCGTGTGGGCGTTGCTGGGGCTTCACTGATCTCCTGCTCGGGCAAAGGCGCGGGTGCTCCAGGTTGCGCGGGCAAAGGCGCGGGCCGCCTGCCGCGGGCGCGCCGATGCGCAGCCTCCGCTTCGCGGGGGTCCGCTGCGATGTCGGTGCAGTGTGCCGCGCTCCGCAACGTTTCCGGGACGGCGTCTTTGGCCGCGTGACCGCGTTGCGAATCCTCGCCATGCCCCCGGCATGGCTGCGGTTCGCGCCTTGCCACGCGACCAAATCCGCAGCCCCGGAAACGCCGCGGAGCGCGGCACACTGCACTGCATCGCCGGCTGCGCGGCCGAACTCGCTGCGCGAGCTTCGCTCGCTCCGCTCGGACATTGCGGCCGCGATAGTGATGACGACGCGCGCTTCGCGCGCGCGCCGGCCCTGCTGCGCTTCCTGCGCAGAGGCGCGCCCGCGGCAGGCGGCCCGCGCCTTTGCCGACAACTATTTTGTTCGCAGTGCAAGAGCCACGGCTTGATCGGGCCGAACGAACTGAAATGCGCGAATCTCGGGGATTTCCTATCAGCTGGAAGACGTCGCTGACGGAAATGCGCTAGATGCGAACGATCTCGCTCACGTTGATCGACGACCCGCCAGAAATCTGCAGAAACCGCGCAAACGAACCTGACTCGTCGCCCCCGTCCTCCCGTCCAGCGAACTCTCCGCGCACGCCACACCCGCTTCGCGCGCACACCCATCGCACGCATTCGAGCGTTCGAGCGGCAGGCGACAGCGCACCGAAGCGGGTCCGCAGCGGCAGGGGCGTGGCGGCGCGCGGGCCGGGTTGGGCGGCGCCGAGCGCTTCGCTCACCGGCGCGACTTCCGTGGCGCCGAGCAGCGCAGCCTCGGGGTCGGCGCGCGCAGCGCGCTTCGTACTTCTGACTCGCGGCCGCACGTCCGAGCGTAGCGAGCGTAGCGAGCGCAGCGAGATGGCATGGACGCCTCCCGCCTCGCGCAGCGAACGGGCGGGAGCCTCGCATCGGACGGCATCGAGTGCCAAAGTGGAAGTTCGTCCAACCACTGACGAAGGAGGCCCCGCAAATGAATGCTACGACATACGCCGTGGATATCGCCAAGAGCGTCTTCCACGTACATTGGGTCGATATCGACACTGGCGAGATCCACCGGCGCAAACTTAGCCGAGCCAAGTTCGCCGCGTTCATCGCTCAACGGTTGCCGGGCCGAGTCGCGATGGAGGCGTGCGGCAGTGCCCATCACTGGGGGCGCACATTCGGCGAGCTGGGGCACCAGATCGAACTGTTGCCCGCCTTCGAAGTCCACAAGCGCGTCAGCGGCAATAAGGACGACGCCGCTGATGCAGCGGCGATCTGGCTGACTGCGCAGGATCGCGGCATCCGTCGCGTTCCCGTCAAGTCCGCACAGCAACAGGCCGAGTTGGCAGCGCATCGCTTGCGCGCCCACTGGGTCAGCATCCGCACCGCTACCGTTAATACCGTACGGGGCTTGCTTTACGAGTTCGGAGTGGTGCTGCCCAAAGCCCGAGTGGCTGGGCTGCGATGGCTCGCGGAGCATCGCGCCGAGATCGATGCAAAGCTGCCGGCGCTGGTGGTGCGGCTGTTGAACGAGCAGCTCTCGGCACTCGCAGAACTGGACCGACGAATTGCAGCAATGCAACTGGAGATCGAACAGATAGTGCGCGCCAATGCGCTGGCGAGCCGTCTGCAAGAGGTGCCAGGCATCGGTCCGCTGGGGGCCAGCGCCCTTGCCGTCACCCTCGGGGACGGTTCGGCCTGGCGCAATGCCCGGCAGTTCGCCTGCTGCGTCGGACTGGTACCCAGCCACAGTGGTACGGGCGGCAAGGTGCGCATGGGCCGTATCAGCCGACGCGGCGACGCGTACCTGCGAACCTTGCTGATCCATGGAGCGCGCAACCTCGTTCGCGTGCCTCATCCACCGCGGTGGATCGCAGGAATGCTCGAGCGCAGGCCGTTCAACGTCGTGGCCACCGCGGTCGCGCACAAGCTGGCGCGAATCGCATGGGCGATGGCCTGCCATGGAACACGCTTCGAACAACGATGGGGCTGTGGGCCCATCGTCGCAAAGGCATAGCAACTCACAAACGCAACGGCAACGAAAGCTGCCCAAAGGGAGTGCGTAGGCGAGACGAAGAGGTGATGGCATAGCGGTCAGACCGTGGACCGGCCAAGCTGTGCGCGAACTCCGGGCGACTTCGGTCCAGCCCGCCAGTGAGATGAGCACCGGTCTTGCGAACAACCATCAGGGCCCGCAGCGTGATTGCTGCATACACAGGCCGGATATAAGGGTGCAATGAATCCGCCACGTCCAGACCCTCGAAGCTCGCTTGCCACAAGGGAGGCGTCCATATAAGTTCGGCCGCGCGACCCGGAGGCGAGCAGCGGAGGGAAGTCGGCGCGCAGCGCCGACCGCCGCGGCAGGAGCGCCGGTGAGCGAAGCGCTCGGCGCCGCCCAACCCGGCCCGCGCGCCGCCACGCCCCTGCCGCTGCGGGCCCGCTTCGGTGCGCTGTCGCGTGCCGCGCCGCGCGGCGTTCACGCCTCGCGCGATTTCGCCTCGTCGGCGTCGTGCACCAGATGCATGCGCCGCAAGGTCGGCAGCGAGTCGAGGAACTCGGCCAACTCGGCAAACGGCACCGGCGCGCAGATCAGTGCGCCCTGCACCTGATCGCAATCGAGCGCGCGCAACTCGCGTAGTTCGGCCGCCGTCTCCACTCCTTCGACCATCGCCTGCATCCCCAGCTTGGCCGCCATCGCCGTGATCGCCTGCACGATCGCCGCGTTGCCCCGATCCTCGGGCAGGTTCTCGACGAAGGCGCGGTCGATCTTCAGCCCGTCCACCGGCAGGTTCTTCAGGTACGACAACGACGCATAGCCGGTGCCGAAGTTGTCGATGATCACGCGCACGCCGAGGCGGCGCAGCTCGCCGATCAACGTCACCGTGCGTTCGGCGTTCTCGATGAATGCGCTTTCGGTGAGCTCGAGTCGCAACAGCCGCGGCGGGAAGCGTCGCTCGAGCAGCGATTCGTTCAGTGCCGAGAGGAAGCCGTCTTCGGCGAGCTGCCGCGCCGACACGTTCACCGACACGGCGATGTCCGGCCAGGCTTCGAGCCCGAGGCGCACGCGATCGTCGAGCGCGCGCTGGATCGTCCAAAGACCCAGTTCGCGGACCGCATTGCTCAGCTCGGCGGCCGGCAGGAACTGGTCCGGCAGCAGCATCCCGCGCACCGGATGCCGCCAACGCAGCAGCCCCTCGAAGCCGACCACGCGGCGTTCGCCGATGTTCATGATCGGCTGGTAGTGCAGGTCGATCTCGCCGCGCAGGATCGCCTGCGGCAACTCGGCAACGAGTTGCAGCTGCTCGGCGCGTCCGTCCGAGATGCCCCCGGCGAAGAACTGCACATCGTTGCGTCCGGCCGATTTCGCCTGGTACATCGCGGCGTCGGCGCAGCGGATCAGCGACTGCGCATCGTTGGCGTCGTCGGGTGCGAAGGCGACGCCGATGCTCGCCGACAGGAAGTAGGCGCGGTTCGACAGCACCAGCGGTCGCTCGATCGAAGCGAGCAGGGCGCGCGCGGTCGCTTCGACCTCGTCGCGCGTTCCGGCGTGCGCGATCAGTGCGACGAATTCGTCGCCACCCATCCGTCCGACGACGTCGCGTACGCCCACCGCTTCGTTCAGTCGGCGCGCAACTTCGATCAGCGCCTTGTCGCCCGCGCTGTGGCCGAGCGTGTCGTTGATCAGCTTGTAGCGATCCAGGTCGACATAGAGCAGCGCGGCGCGTTCGCCGGCACGCAGCCTTTCGTCGAGCTGCTGCAGCAGGTGCGCGCGGTTCGGCAGTCCGGTGAGCGGATCGTGCAACGACGCGTAGGTGAGCCGTCGTTCGGCCGCCTTGCGCTGCAGGTACAACGACAGCGTGCGCGAGATCGTCTCCGCCGCTTCGCGCAGGAAGTTCTCGCCACGAAAAGCCACCGGCGCGAGGAACAGCAGCAGGCTCTGCGGCCGGCCGTGCTCGTCGCGCAGAACGGTGACGAAGGCGGCATTGGCGCCCAGCACGCGCGTGCGGTAGCGCGCGGCGAACGCGGGATGCGAACCGAGGTCGGCGATCCACGCGTCGCGCGCCTCGCGCCAGCATTCGTCCTCGATGCCTCCGTCGTCCAGCGCGATTTCGTCGGGCAGCGCCGCGATGGCCTGCGTGAAGGCCGGATAGCCCCAGCGCTCGCGCGCCCGCAGTCCGTGACCCGAGCGCACCAGATGCACGCCGCCGATCCAGCCGAGCTTGCCGCACACGGTGATCAGGATCGCCGTGACCACGCGCTGCGGCTCGGTCTGCTCGCGCATGATCGCCGCGATATCGCCTTCGAGCTCGAGCAGGACGCGCTGGTGCTTCTCCCGCGTGATGTCGCGCCCGACGCCGCGGTACCCGAGGAACTGCCCGCTTTCGTCGTAGACCGGATGACCGCTGAGCGACAGGTGATGCAGGTTGCCGTGCGGGTCGATCTGGCTGAACTCGAAGTTCTCGAACGGCTTGTGCGCTTCGCAGATCGCCCGGTGCGTCTCCCAGTCGGGCGACAGGAAATCGCTCTCCGGCATCTCCCAGCGGCGCCGTCCCATCGACGAGCGTGCCCAGTCGCCGACCACGGCGGTGAAGGAATCGGACAGGAACGACACGCGGTGCTGCGCGTCGGTCTCCCAGATCCAGTCCGAGCTCAGGTGCGTGAGGTCGCGGAACTTGGCCTCGCTCGCCGCGAGCTGCTGCTGCATCGAGCGCATGCCGGTGATGTCCTGCACGATGCCGGTCATGCGCGCGATCTCGCCGTGCTCGTCGCGCTCGGCACGACCGAGGCTGCGCACCCAGACGACGTCGCGCGTCGGGCGCATCCAGCGAAAGTCCACGCGGACCTCGCCGCCGGATCTCATCGCGCGCCGATGCGCTTCGCGCCAACGCTCCTGGTCGCCCGGATGGATGTGCGCGAGCAGCGTCCGCGGCGAGGGTACGCCGGCCGCGGAGTCGAGCCCGAACAGGCGGAACGCGCCTTCGCTCCAGTGCAGAGTGTTCGCGTGCAGGTCGTGCGTCCACGAACCGAGGCCGGCGAGTTGCTCGATGCCGTCCTGCCGCGCGCTCGAGCGGTTGCTCGCTTCGAGGCTTCGGCGTGCGCCCGAGGCCCGTGCACGGCGTGCCGCACGCAGGTTGCCGAGGCCGATCGCGCCGGCCAGAGCGGCGAGGGCAGCCGACCACCCCGCGATGCCGGCGGAACCGCCGTCCCCGAAGTAGGCTACGCTCGCGCCCACCGCGCCGGCGAGCATCGCCGCTGCCGCTGCTGCCAGCGCGTACCACTCGAGCCGTGCGATCGCGGCCCGTTCGGTGGCGATGTCCGGAATCTCGTTCTCCTGTCGGCATCCGGCAGCGGCCGGAAATCGGCGCCACTGTAGCGGAAGCACGCCGCTGCAACGAGGAATTTGTCGTGTCCCAGACGAATGTGCGTTCGTGCGCCGGCCCCGCGGCTGCATCGCCCTGGATCCTTCGCTGGCTCGAGCCGTTGCCGAGCGCGGCAACGGTGCTCGATTTCGCTGCCGGATCGGGACGCCACGCGCGCGCGGCGGCCGAACGCGGCCTGCATGTCGTCGCCATCGACCGCGACGAGCAGGCGCTCGCGCGCCTGCGCGACACGGTGCGCGCGCCGGCGAGCGAAGACGGCGACCGCGCGCGCGCGGGAACCATCGCGCTGCGCGTGGCCGATCTCGAAGCGGGACCGTGGCCCTTCGCGGCGCACGAGCGCTTCGATGCGGTCGTCGTGGCCAACTACCTGTTCCGTCCGCGCTTCGCGCTGCTCGCCGCACTGGTCGCGCCGGGTGGGCGGCTCGTCTACGAGACCTTCGCGCAGGGCAACGAACGCCATGGGCGTCCGTCGAACCCGGCGTTCCTGCTCGCGCCCGGCGAACTGCTGGTGCGCGCGCGTCGCGCCGGGCTGACCGTGCTCGGCTACGAAGCCGGCATCGTGCAGCGGCCCGCGCCGGCGTCGATCCAGCGCATCTGCGCGATCCGTGCGCGCGACACCGAGGCAGGGGCGACGCTCGGCTAGAATGTTTCGTTTTCAGCGACCGACCACCATGATCCGGGGCAGCATAGTCGCGATCGTCAGCCCGATGCACGAGGACGGTAGCCTCGATTTCGACAGCTACCGCAAACTCGTCGACTGGCACGTCGAGCAGGGAACCGCGGCGATCGCCGTCGTCGGCACGACCGGAGAGTCGCCCACCGTCGACATGCAGGAGCACGCGACGCTGATCCGCGTGGCGGTCGAGCACGCGGCCGGCCGCGTGCCGATCATCGCCGGCGCGGGCGGCAATTCCACCCGCGAAGCGATCGAACTGAGCGAGTACGCGCGCAAGGCGGGCGCGCAGGCGTCGCTGCAGGTGGTGCCGTACTACAACAAGCCGACGCAGGAAGGCATCTACCGGCACTTCCGCACGGTCGCCGAAACGGTCGACCTGCCGATGATCCTGTACAACGTGCCCGGACGGACCGTTGCCGACATGCGCAACGAGACCGTGCTGCGCCTGGCCGAAGTGCCGGGCATCGTCGGCCTGAAGGACGCCACCGGCGACATTCCCCGCGGCTCCGACCTGCTCGCGCGCCTGCCCGCCGACTTCGCCGTGTACGGCGGCAACGACGATTCGGCGCTCGCGCTGATGGCGATGGGCGCGCAGGGCGTGATTTCCGTCACCGCCAATCTCGCGCCGGGTCCGATGGCGCGCATGTGCCGCTGCGCGCTCGACGGCAACTGGCCCGAGGCGCTCGCGCTGAACCGCCGGCTGCTGCCGCTGCACCTCGATCTGTTCGTCGAGGCCAACCCGATCCCCGTCAAATGGGCGCTGGCCGAGATGGGGCGCATCCCCCCCGGCATTCGCCTGCCGCTTACGCCGCTGTCCCCCGAACGTCACGCGATCGTTCGCGCCGCGCTCGAGCGCTCTGGAGTGATCACTTGAGGATGACGAGATTGTCGACCGCCGCGCGCTGCGCGACGGTGGCTTCGTTGTGCGCATTGCTTGCCGCCTGCGGCGTCACCGAGAAGATCGACGAGGCGGGCCGGATCGACTACCGATCGTCGGCCAAGCTGCCGTCGCTGGAGGTTCCGCCCGATCTCACGAAGCCGCGCGCGGACAACCGTTTCACGATTCCCGAACGGGCGAGCAACGATCGCACGTGGTCGTCGTACGAACGCGGCCGCTCGACGCCGTCGGCGCAGAGCACCGCGCAGGTACTTCCGAAGGTCGCCGGTGCGCATATTGAGCGCCAGGGGGACCAGCGCTGGCTGGTCGTCGACGAGCCGCCCGAGAAGGTCTGGCCGGTCGTGCGCGATTTCTGGCGCGAATCGGGCTTCACCGTCCAGAGCGAGTCGCCGCAGACGGGCATCATCGAAACCGACTGGGCGGAGAACCACGCGAAGCTGCCGCTCGACTTCATCCGCCGAACCGTGGGGCGCGCCTTCGACAACCTGTATTCCACCGGCGAGCGCGACAAGTTCCGCACGCGTCTCGAGCGCGAGTCCGGCGGCGGTACCGCGGTCTACGTCACGCATCGCGGGATGATCGAGGTCTACACGTCGACGGCCGAGGAGCGCACCGTCTGGCAGCCGCGGCCGAGCGACCCCGATCTCGAGGCCGAGTTCCTGCGCCGCCTGATGCTGCGCTTCGTGCCCGACGCCGAAGCGTCGCAGGCCGCGCAGGGCGCGTCGACCGACGGCGCGGCGGCGCGCGCCGTCACGCTGGTGAACACCGGCGAGGCGCAGCGGCTGGAACTTGCCGAAGGCTTCGACCGCGCCTGGCGCCGTGTCGGCCTTGCCCTCGACCGCGGCGGATTCACCGTGGAAGACCGCGACCGTTCGAAAGGCGTCTATTTCGTGCGCTACATCGATCCGGAAATCGAGGGCGGCCGCAGCGGAAAGAAGCCCGGATTCTTCTCGCGCCTGTTCGGCAGCGGCCAGGCGCGCGCCGATGCGAGTCCGCGTTTCCGCATCGAGGTCACCGGCGAGGGCGAACGCAGCCAGGTGGTCGTTCGCGATCCGCAGGGCCAGCCGGTCGGCGACGTCGACCGCAAGACGGTCGGACGCATCCTGACGCTGCTGCAGGAACAGATGAAGTAAGCGCGGTGCGCTTCGCCAGCCTGGGCAGCGGCAGCGAGGGCAACGCGCTGCTCGTCGAAGGCGCCGAAGGTGCCGGCTGCGTGCTGATCGACTGCGGCTTCGGCCTGCGCGAGGCCGAGCGCCGCCTGCGCGCGCTGGGCCGCGAGCCGGCGCAGATCGATGCGATCCTCGTCACGCACGAGCACGGCGACCACGTCGGCGGCGTGTTCCGTCTTGCGCATCGTCATCGCATCCCGGTGCACCTGACGCACGGAACGCTGCGGGCGATCGCGCCGATCGTTCCCGCCGGCTTCGATCGCCGCTCGTTGCTGCGCACTTTCGACTCGGCTGCCGTCTTCGACTGCGCGGGCCTGCGCATCGAGTCGGTCGCGGTCCCGCACGATGCGCGCGAGCCGGTGCAATACGTGCTCGACGACGGCCGCGTCCGGCTCGGCGTTCTCACCGATCTCGGGCACGGCAGTCCTCACGTCGTGCGCGCGCTGTCGCGGCTCGACGCGCTCGTGCTCGAGTGCAACCACGACCTCGGCTTGCTCGAAGCCAACCGTCGCTACACGGCGGCGCTGAAGCGGCGCATCGCCGGGCAATGGGGCCATCTCGGCAACGGCGAAGCGGCGCGCATCCTGGCTTCGATCGACCGCACGCGCCTGCGCACCGTCGTGGCGGCGCATCTGAGCCGGCAGAACAACCGGCCCGACCTCGCGCGAGCGGCACTCGCGCCGGTATTCGACGGCGATCCTTCCGGGCTGCAGGTCGCCGACCAGGACAACGGCATCGGCTGGATCGCCGTCTGAGCGCAACCGGGGCGGGCGCGTGCGGCGCGCCCCCGCCCGGCCTCGTCACTTCGCCGTCTGGCCCTGCTGCGCCTGGCGCGCGGCAGCCACGGCACGTTCGGCAGCGGCCTTCGCCTCGTCGGCCGCGTTGCCGGTTGCCTCGACCGTCGTGTCCGCGGCGTTCGCCATCGTGTCGTGACGCGAGGCGGCCGGTCCGCCGGGTGTCGCCGTTTCGCGGGCCAGCTCGGCCGCCTGCTCGGCTTTGCGGCTCGCCGCCTGCGCGGCTTGCGCTGCCTGCTGCGCAGCTGCGGCGCTGTCCTTGTTTTCGGCGTTGTTGGCCGCGGCTATCGCGCGTTGCGCGGCCTTGTTGGTGTCTTCAGCCGCCTTCTTCAGCGCCTCGTTGGTCGACTCGGCCGACTGCGTGGGTTCGCCGCTGCGCTCGGCCTGCTGGGCGCGCTCCGAATACGCGCTCTGGCGCGCCGCCTGCGCCGCTTCCTCGGCTTTCAGTCCGGCGTCCTTCGCCGCGTCGGCGGCCTGCCGCGCGGGGTTTGCAAGATCGCCCGATTCAGCTGCCGATTGCCCCGGAGGTCCGAGAACCGCGGTGCCGGAGGAGGCCGACGGCTCGGGTCCGGCGGTATGAGGGCCGCTGGAAGCTGCGCCGCTGCTCGCTGCCGGCGGGGCCGCGGGCGGCGCAGCCGGTTCGTCGCTGCGGCTGCACCCGCCCAGCGCCAATGCCGTGATCGAGGCGAGGAGGAGGGTTCTGTGCATCATGTCTTCGCTTCCGTTGAACCGGTTCGCGGTTTTCGCGAACCTGTACGGAAGCGGCATTTAACGTGCCCGGGGGCGGGCGTGCGAGGCCCGCGCGCCGAACTGCGCGCCCGGCGTCCTCGCCCCGCTGCCTGCTCTACACTGGGCCGGACGGCGTTCCTGCGCCGGAGGAGCGAGGATGGATTCGCAGGTCTGCAGCAACCGATGGGTGCGGGTGCGCTACCGGTTGTTCGATGCGCAGGGCGAGGCGATCGAGACGGGCGAGCGCGAATGGACGTATCTGCACGGCGGATACGGATCGGTGTTTCCCGGTATCGAGCGGGTGCTGGAAGGAGCGCAGGCCGGCGAGTCGCGCAGCGTGCGACTCGAGCCGATCGACGCCTTCGGCGAGTACGACGCGTCGCTGGTGCAACTCGCGCCGCGGCGGCGCTTCCCGCCCGCCCTCGAGCGCGGGATGTCCTTCGAGGGCGTGCCGGGCGAGGCGGACGACGGGCGCATCCACATCGTCACCGACTTCACCGACGATACCGTCGTGCTCGACGCGAACCATCCGCTCGCCGGCATGGCGCTGCGCTTCGACCTACAGGTGCTCGACGTGCGCGAAGCCACGCCCGAGGAGATCGACGACGAACTGCGGCGCGCGGACGCGGAATCGGACGACGAGGCGGACGACGAAGCAGACGACGAGCCGGACGACGAGCCGGACGACCGCGCAGACCCGGCGCAGCCCGACGGGGACGACGACGCCCGGTAGCGCCGCGTCGGGCGCGGCCGACGCCGCGCCGTCTCAGCCGGCCGGCGTGATCGTCGACTGCGGCGTGAACGCGTCCGAATAGCAGGCGTCTTCGTGCAGGCCCTGCGCGACGAAGGCGGGGCGCGCCGCCTGCACCATCCGCACCGAGCCGCAGGCGTAGACCGAGAAGCCGCGCAGGTCGGGGAAGTCCGCCAGGATGGCCTCGTGCACGAAGCCGGTGCGGCCCTGCCAGTCGTCCTCGGGCAGCGGCTCCGAAGCCACCGGCACGAAATGGAAGTTCGGGTGCTCGCGCTCCCATTGCCGCGGAAGGTCGAGCAGGTACAGGTCGCGCGGCCGGCGCACGCCCCAGTAGAAGTACATCGGCCGCTCGATGCCCATGCGGAACGCCTGCTCGAGCAGGCTCTTCACCGGCGCGAAGCCGGTGGCGCCGGCCACGAAGATCAGCGGCTTTTCGCTCGGCTCGTGAAGCACGAAGGAGCCGACCGGCCCCTCGATCGACAGCTCGTCGCCGGGCTTCATCGTCTCGAAGACGCGGGTGGTGAAGCGTCCGCCCGGCATCAGGCGCACGTGCAGTTCGACGAGGTCGGTGCTGCCCGACGGCGACGTGAACGAGTAGCTGCGCCGCGCGCCGTCCTCCAGCACGATGTTCAGGTACTGGCCGGCTTCGTACTCGATGCGCTGGCCGCGTTGCAGCCGCAGCACGACGAGCATGACGTCGTGCGCGAGGCGCTCGAGCCGCTCGACGACCGTCCTGTACTCGCGGATGCGCAGCGCGGCGCCCGCGGCCGCGTTCTCCTCGTACTCGAACTCGACGTCCGAGCGCGCGCGCGCGCAGCACAGCAGGATCCATCCGAGCTGGCGTTCCTGCTCGGTGAGAGCGGTGGGCTGGTAGCCCGACATCTCCACCTCGCCGCCGATCATCATCGCCTTGCAGACCCCGCAGCCGCCCGAACGGCATTCGTAGGGCAGCGGGATGTCGGCGCGCAGCCCGGCGTCGAGCAGCGTCTCGCCGGCGCGTACCGGGGCCTGCTGCCGGCCGGGATGCGCGGTCAGCTCGTAGACCGCTTCCTTGCCGGCGCGCACCGGCGGCAGCCACGGCAGCGCCATCAGCAGCAGCGTGACGCCGCCGACCAGCACCCACAGCTTGATCGGATCCCACGAGTAGATCAGCGGATAGGCGACCAGGTAGAACCAGTCGAACTTCAGCGTGATCGGCACGGTGCCCAGATCGGCCGGCGCCTGGCTGACGACCGGCACGGCGATCGACATGACCAGCAGCATCAGCGCCAGGCCGATGGCCAGCGGCCGCGGCGGAATCTGCGAGGCGCGCGGCACGCGCTGCGTGTGCACCCACAGCGACAGCAGCGCCACCAGCGGAATGCCGATGTGCAGGAAGGACAGCAGCGAGAACAGCCGGTCGGTGACCGCCTCCGGCGTGATGAAGTTGCGCGTGAGGATGCCGTTGAACACCGGCAGCGCGTCGAGCCATTCGGTGGTGGCGACGATCACGAACTGCGAGAGCTTGTCCCACGGCAGCATGAAGCCGTTCACGCCCGAGACGTAGATGAGCCACATCACGACGATGCCGCTCACCCACGAGAACGCGCGGAAGCTGCGATAGCGGTCGAAGGAGAAGTGCCGCAGCATGTGCAGCATCATCGTCAGCACCATCGCGTCGGAGGCGTAGCGGTGCACGCTGCGCAGGATGCCGCCGGCGAACCACTGGCCGTGCGTGATCGACTCCATCGACGCGTAGGTCTTGTCGATCCCCGTCTCGTAGAACGCGTAGAGGTACAGGCCGCTCGCCACGACGAGCCAGAACATCCAGTAGCTGGTCGCGCCCAGGTAGTAGAGCGGGTTCAGGCGATCGCCGAAGATGCGGTTGCCGACCGCTTCGGCGGCGAGGAACAGGCGTTGCAGCAGCGACTGGATCCGTTTGAGCAAAGGGATTCTCCGTGGGCCTGCAGCAGCGCGCAGGCGCAGGCAACGTAGCGAGAACGGCGCGACGGCGCAACATCTGCCGCAGCGCTCGCGCGAATACATTCCATTTATTGTTGCGCGGATCCCTTCGAACGGCCGTACTGGAACGACAGGGCTTCCCCGAGGCGTCGCGTTCGTGGCAACTTCGGAACGGTGCATTCGAACGCTTGATCCCGGTCAATGCGGGGGGCCGGGGGCAGCAACCATGATGCCCGCGTTAAAACACGAGGACACCGTCCATGGCCGACAAACAGGTCTCCCAAGCTGCGCCGCCCCAGGAGCCCGAAGAGCGGGTTCCGGTTTTCCAGCAGATCGTCGACAACCCGTTCCTGCTGCTGTTTCTCGGCGTCACGATGCCGACGGTCTTCTACATCCTGTGGGGTGTGATGGAGATCGCCGGGATCCCGGTCACGCCGCTGGCCCAGTGAGACGCGCAAGGAGACTGGCATGAGTGCAATTCTTCCGCCGCCCAAGCGGGTCTGGTCGAAGGAGCCGATCGGTCGGGACGAAGTCCTGTGGATCGCCATCGCCTTCGTCTGGTGCATGATCATGTTCTTCATGATGCCGTACTGGCATGTGTACGGTAAGCAGAACCTGTCGGCCGAAACCTATCGCGTCAAGCCCGAGCTGTACGCGAAGGCCGCGCAGGACATGGTCGACAAGTACACGGTTCGCACCGAAACCGACGAGAAGATCCCGGTGGTCGCGCCGCCGGCCGGCAGCGACATCTACCTGATCGCGCGCCTGTGGTCCTGGTGGCCGATCCTCGAGCTGGAAAAAGGCAAGACCTATCGGCTGAACCTCAGCGCCATGGACTACCAGCACGGCTTCTCGCTGCAACCCGAAAACATCAACATCCAGGTGTTGCCGGGCTACCAGCACGTCGTGACGATCCAGCCGAACCGCTCGGGCACCTATGCGATCGTCTGCAACGAGTTCTGCGGGATCGGGCACCACAAGATGGTGTCGCGGCTGTACGTGAAATAAACAAGAGGCACTCATGGCCACTGCCCAAGCGCTGTTCCGCATCTGCCCCCGATCGGGGCTGCAGTTCCACAAATCGGCCGAAGGCCTGATCAAGGCGCATGCTGTCGCCGGCATCGTCATGCTGCTCGTCGGCGGCGTGCTCGCGCTTTTGATCACGCTCACCCGCTGGCAGGCGATCCACCTCGTCGACGCCGACAACTTCTACATGTTCCTCACCGCGCACGGGCTCGACATGCTCGTCGCATGGATCATTTTCTTCGAGATCGCGATCCTGTATTTCTGCTCGTCGACGCTGCTGCGAACCCGGTTGGCGACGCCGCGGATCGCCTGGTTCGCCTTCGCGCTGATGGTGATCGGCGTGGTGATGTGGAACACCACGATCTTCCAGGGCAACTCGACGGTCATGATGACGTCGTACGTGCCGATGCCCGCGGCGCCGTGGTTCTACCTGGGTCTGATCCTGTTCGCCGTCGGCGCGCTGATCGGCTGCTTCGTCTTCCTGGGCACGCTCGTCGTCGCGCGCGGCGAGAAGACCTATGAAGGGTCGATCCCGCTCGTCACCTTCGGGGCACTCACCGCCTGCATCATCGCGATCTTCACGATCGCCTCGGGCGCGATCATCCTGATCCCCACGTGGCTGTGGTCGATCGGCTACATCAAGCACATCGATCCGGTCATGTACCGGGTGATCTGGTGGGCCTTCGGCCACTCTTCGCAGCAGATCAACGTCTCCGCGCACGTGTCGGTCTGGTATGCGGTGGCCGCGATCGTCTTCGGCGCCAAGCCGATGTCCGAGCGCGTGAGCCGCGGCGCGTTCCTGCTGTACATCCTGTTCCTGCAACTGGCTTCCGCGCACCACATCCTGGCCGACCCGGGCGTGGGCACCGAGTGGAAGGTGTTCAACACCAGCTACGCGATGTACCTTGCCGTGCTCGCGTCGATGATCCACGGCCTGACGGTTCCGGGCGCGATGGAAGCCGCGCAACGCGAGAAGGGCTACACCAAGGGCCTGTTCGAGTGGCTGCGCAAGGCGCCCTGGGGCAACCCGGTGTTCTCCGGCGTGTTCATCTCGCTGATCGGTTTCGGTTTCCTCGGCGGCATCACCGGCGTGATGATGGGCACCGAGCAGCTGAACATGATCATCCACAACACGATCTACGTGCCGGGTCATTTCCACGCCACGGTCGTGCTGGGTACCACGCTCGCGTTCATGGCGCTCACGTACTTCCTGCTGCCGACGCTGTTCCAGCGCGAGATCATCCTGCCGGGTTGGGCGAAGTGGCAGCCGTACGTCTTCGGCGGCGGCATGGCGGTGTTCACGCTCACGATGATGGGCGCCGGTACGCTGGGCGTTCCGCGCCGCCACTGGGACATCACCTTCGCCGGCTCGTCGTTGCCCTACGAGTTTCCGGGTACGGCGCTGCTGATGATGACGCTGGTCGGCCTCTCGGGCGTGCTCGCGATCATCGGCGGCGCGATGTACATCATCGTCGCGGTCGGTACCGTGTTCTTCGGCAAGCGGCTCGACGCCGGCGCGTACACCACGCAGATCAGCCCGCTCCGGCTGCCCCCGGTCGCAGCCGCGCTGCGCGGCCACGGCGTGGTCGGCGGTGGCTTCCACGCGCCGGGTACCTTCACGCTGGCGCTCGTGTTCCTCGTGACCTTCGTGCTGTACTACTTCGTCAACTGGAAATACCTGTCGACGGTGTGGGGCCTCAGTTGAGTTGAGCTCAGTTGAGTCGAGTTGAGTTGACCCGTTCCGGCAGTATTTCCCGCAGTACCTTCGGCCGAACGATCGCTGCTTTCGCGGCGGTCGTTTCGGCCGTTCTGATTCTCGGCGCCGCGCCCGCAACGGCCGCCCCCGATCCAGCCCGCAACGTCGGGCCCGATTTCCGCAAGGCGCTCGCCGACAGCCAGGCCGCGATCGGCCGGCCCCTGCTCGACGTGTCGATGCGCGACCACACCGGCAAGCCGGTGCGCTTCAGCGATTTCGCCGGCAAGCCGCTGCTCGTGAGCCTCGTCTACACCGGCTGCTTCCAGGCCTGCCCGGTGGCCACGCAGTTCCTCGCGCAGGCGGTGCGCGCCGCGCGCGACGCGCTCGGCGAGGATCGCTTCCGCATCGTCTCGATCGGCTTCAACCAGCCCTTCGACGATCCCGCCGCGATGGCAGCCTTCCGCAAGCAGAACGGCATCGACGATCGCGACTGGTACTTCCTCAGTCCCGATCCGGCGCAGGTCGACGCGTTGATGGCCAACCTGGGCTTCAACTACGAGGCGACACCGAAGGGCTTCGACCACGTCACGCAGGTCACGGTGGTCGACGCCGACGGCGTCATCTACCGGCAGATCTACGGCGAGAGCTTCGACCTGCCGATGCTGGTGCAGCCGCTGAAGGAACTGCTGTCCGGGCAGGCCTCGCGCGAGCTCACGCTGGAGAACGTCTGGGAGAAGGTGAAGCTCTACTGCACCGTCTACGATCCGAACTCGGGCGGTTATCGGGTGAACTACGGCCTGTTCTTCGAGATCTTCGCCGGGCTGACCACGCTCGGCGCGATGGCCTGGTTCGTCGTGCGCGGCCTGCGAAACCCGAATCGCGCCTGAAGCGGGAGCAGTCTTGAAGGCGCCACGCCGGGTCGAAGCGATGCCCGCGGCTGTCGTTGCCGACGCGGGCGTTGCGGCGCCCCTCGGGCACGACGACGATCCGCGCGCGCTGCGCACGCGCGCGGCCAATGCGGTACGGCGCATCGAGCGCGGCTTCGATCGCGCCTTCGGCGAGCAGGCGAATCCGCTGCGCCAGCTCGGCGGTCTCGCTTTCGACCTGTTCTGGCTGATCGCGCTCACCGGCGCCTGGCTCTACATCTTCTACGACACCAGCGCCGACGGCGCCTATGCGTCGGTGGAGCGGATGGCCACCGGCGCGGTGATCGGCGGCGCATTCGCGCGCAACCTGCATCGCTATGCCTCCGACGCGCTCGTCGTCGTCGTCGTCGCGCACCTGCTGCGCGAATGGGCCTACGGCCGCTATCGGGGCTTCCGCTGGTTCACCTGGCTCACCGGGATACCGACGCCGTGGCTGATCCTCGCCGCCGGCGGGGTCGGCTACTGGCTGGTCTGGGACACTGTGGCGCTGTTCATCGCCACGGGCGTCGGCGAGTGGTTCGGCGCGCTGCCGGGTTTCGACGCCGCACTGGTGCGCAACTTCCTCGATGCCGACGCCGTGTCGGACCGGCTCTTCTCGCTGCTGATCTTCCTGCACATCGGCATCTCGGTCTTCCTGCTGTTCGCGATGTGGCTGCACGTCAAGCGACTGACGCAGCCGCGCACCAATGCTTCGCGCATCGTGCTCTTCGGTACGCTCGCCGCGCTGTCGGTGGCATCGCTGGTGGCCTCCGCGCCGCTGCCGCCGCCGGCCGATCCGATGCATCTCGGGGGGGAACTGCCGCTCGACTGGTTCTATCTCGCGCCGTTTGCGACGCTGCAGTCCAGCTCGCCCTGGCTCGTCTGGGCGGCAATGGCGGCGCTCACGCTGCTGGGCGCCGTCGCGCCCTGGATCACGCGCCGCGCCCGCGCGCGGGCGCCGGCGGCCGTCGTCGACGCGGACAACTGCAACGGATGCCAGCGCTGCTTCGCCGACTGTCCGTACGCGGCGATCGAAATGGGGCCGCATCCGACCGGACGCGGCCTGATCGCGCTGGTCGACGCCGACCGCTGCGCCTCGTGCGGCATCTGCGCCGGCGCCTGTCCGTCGTCCACGCCGTTCCGCTCCGACGCTCGCCTGATCACCGGCATCGACCTGCCGGACCTCGGCGTGGACGCGCTGCGCGCCGAGTTGCAGGCAAGGCTCGAGGCGCATCGAGGGCCGGCGCCGATCGTCGCTTTCTCGTGCGGATATGCGGCGACGCCGGCCGCGGCGCCCGACGTCGTGCCCATTGCATTGCCCTGTGCGGCGATGCTCGCGCCGGCCTTCGTCGAGTACGCTCTGCGCCAGGGTGCGCGGGGCATCGCCGTCGTGTCGTGCCCGCCGGAAGACTGCGAGTATCGTTTCGGCGCTCGCTGGACGGCGCAACGACTCGCCGGCGAGCGCGAGCCGCGGCTGCGCGGCGGCGCCGCGCGCGAGCGCATTCGGCTGATCGAGGCGGCGCGCGAGGACTTGATCTCGCTGCAGGCACAACTCGCCCGTTTCCGGCACGATCTCGACGGCCTCGATGACGCGCGGACGCAGCCAGCGGGCGAGGCCGGAATTTCCAGGGAGAATCGCGATGGCGCAGCAGTCCACTAGTTCCGTTTTCCGTTGGGTAGGGCAGGCGATCCTGTACGCGCTCTTCGGGGCTTTCGTCGTGTATTTCTCCAGTTCGCCCACCTATCGGCATCTCGACCCGGACGACGGGCTGCTGCGGCTGTCGTTCCGTCATCCGGGGCAGGTGGCCACCGACTGTCGCAAGCGCACGCCGGAAGAACTCGCGAAGCTGCCGCCGCAGCTGCGCGCGGAAATGGACTGCCAGCGCCAGCGCTCGCCGGTGCAGGTGCGCGTCGAGCTGGACGGAAAGCTGCTGTTCGACAAGGTCTATCAGCCCGCCGGCCTGCAGCGCGACGGCGCGTCCAGCGGCTATTTCCGCATGCCGATTCCGGCGGGCGAGCACGACATCCGCGTGCAGTTCAATGACGACGTGCGTGTGAAGGGCTTCAACCACGAGAACGAGCGCAACGTCGACGTCAAGCCCGGGCAGGTGGTGCTCATCGATTTCGTGGAGAACCAGGGAGTGGTCATTCGATGACCCGGGAAGCGCTGCTGCGCGGCCGTCCTTCGTCCTTCGGCCGGGCGTTCGCGCCCACCGACGACCGCTTCGATCTCGCGGTTCCGTCCACCGAGCAGCGAACGATTGCCACCGGGTGGCTGTTCCTCGGCGTGGCCGCGCTGATCGGCGCCGGGGTGTTCTCGATCCTGCTCGTGCTCGCGCGCACGCCCTACATCGCCGCACTCGTTCCGGGCGTCGACTTCTTCCACGTCGCGCTCGTCGTGCACGTCGACCTGTCGGTGCTCGTCTGGTTCGTGTCGATGGCCGGGATGCTGTGGACGATCGACACGTCGCCGCGCTGGATCGGGCTGGGCTGGTTCGCGCTGGCCGTCACCGCGATCGGCACGCTGTTCCTGGCCGCGTCGCCGTTCACCGGCGTGGCCGTGCCGGTGATGTCGAACTACGTGCCGGTGCTGCTGAACGACACCTTCCTCTACGGACTGTGCGTGTTCGGCGTCGGCTTCCTGCTGCTCACCTTGCGTTCGTTCGTCGCGCCGGCGCGGATGAGCGTGCGCCTGGACGGCACCGATGCGCTGCGCTTCGGGCTGAAGGCGGCGGCGGTCTCGAGCGCCTTCGCGTTGCTGGCGATGGCGTGGTCGATCGTCGAGGTGCCGCGCGAGCTGGATCCGAAGGCGTATTACGAGTTGCTGTTCTGGGGGCCGGGCCACGTCGTCCAGTTCACCTGGACGCTGCTGATGCTCGTGGCCTGGGGCTGGCTCGCCACGCTGGTCGGTGCGCCGTTGCCGCTCAGCCCGCGCGTCGTCGCGCTGCTGTACGCGATCGGCCTGCTGCCAGTGTTCTTCGTGCCGCCGATCTACCTGAGCTGGACGGTCCTGTCGGTCGAGCACCACCGGATGATGACCTGGCTGATGCGCTTCGGCGGCGGTCTGGCGATCCTGCCGATGGCGCTCGCGCTGGCGGTCGCGTTGTCGCGCAGCGTGCCGAAGGATGCGACGACGCGCCCGCTGCGCGCGGCGTTGATCACGTCGCTGCTGCTGTTCACCGTGGGCGGCGCGATCGGCTTCCTGATCCAGGGTTCCGACGTGCGCGTGCCGGCGCATTACCACGGCTCGATCGTCGGCGTGACGCTCGCGCTGATGGGCCTGGCCTACGCGCTGCTGCCGCGCCTGGGTTTTCGCGTGCCGCAGGGCCGCATCGCGAACTGGCAGCCGTGGCTGTACGGGTCCGGGCAGTTGCTGCACATCCTCGGTCTCGTCTGGTCGGGCGGCTACGGCGTCCAGCGCAAGGTCGCGGGCGCCGAGCAGGCGCTGCGCACGCCGCAGGAAGTCTTCGGCATGGGCGTGATGGGACTGGGCGGGGCGATCGCGATCGTCGGCGGGCTGCTCTTCATCTGGGTCGTGCTCGCCGCGGTGCGCGGCGGACGCGGCGAGCACGGTGGCCATGCGGCGGCGACGCCCGAGGCCTCCGTCGGACGCGCGGTCGCGCGCGAACCGTGATCCGCTGGCTGGCGATCCTCGCCTGCGCGCTGACCGTCTGCATCACCGCGTCGAGCGCCTTCATCCGCCACTCGCAGGCGGGGCTGGGCTGTCCGGATTGGCCGAACGGCGAGTGCGTTGCCGGCCTTCGAATGGCGCAACCGGCGGCGCAGCCCCGGGCTGTGGAGCCGGGCGTGCGGACCGCGCGCGCCCTCCATCGCGTCAGCGCGATGCTCGTCGGCATCTTCGTGTTGCTGCTCGCCGTCTTCGGCTGGTCGTCGATGCGCTCCGGCGCCCGCGTGGCGCTCGCGATCGCGCTCGCCGACACCGTCTTCCTCGCCTGGCTCGGCCGCTTCACTCCGCACCCGGTTCCGCTGGTGACCATCGCCAATCTCGTCGGCGGCATCGCACTGGCAGCGGCCTTGGCATGGATTGCGGTGTCGTTGCGCTCGCCGGCGCGAGCGGCAGCAGCGGTTCCTTCGCCCGGCGCGGATCTGCGCATCGGCGCGGCGACGATCGCACCGGCCTTCGCCGCGCTCGTGCTGCTCGCCGTGGCGGCCTGGATCGGAACGATGATCGGCGCGCACGATGCGATCGGCGCCTGCGAGGGCGCGCGCTGCGCGGGGTCGATGCGCCTCGACGTCGGCACGCTCGATGCGCTTCGCCCGGCGGCCCCGATCGACGCCGCGGCCGCGCGCGGATTGCATTGGCTGCATCGGTTCGTCGCTGCGGCCTTCGCGCTTGCCGCGCTCGTCGTCGCGCTGCGCGCGCGCAGGAGCGGCGCTACGCGCGTGGCGATCGTGCTCGTCGTCCTGCTCGTCGCGCAGATCGCGGCCGGCGTCGATACGACGATCGGCGTATGGCCGCTCGCCACGGCGACGCTGCACAACGCATTGGCCACGCTGCTGGCCGTCGCGCTCGCGGCAACGGCCGCGCGAGCAGCCTGAAACGGGCGTAGCGGGTCGCGCGCGGCGATGCCGCCCGCCAAGACGCGGGCGACCATGGTGTCTAATCGCGCGGACGTCGGCCGGCGAGCTGGTCGTGCAACGCGTACAGCAGATCGAGCGCATCGCGCGCGCTCAGCGCATCCGGATCGAGGTCGCGCAGGCGGGCGAGGACTTCGGCGCGCGCTTCGTTGGCTGCGTCGGGCTTCGCCTCGATGTGCACATCGGACGCGACTGCAGCATCGACGGCGGCTGCGACGCCTGCCCCAGCAGCGGTATCGGCAGCGGAAGCAGCATCGGCCTCGACCGCTGCTCCGGGGAAAGCGTCCGCGGCCGCCGCATCGCCCGCGAAAGCGAACAGATCGAGCTGCGACTGCTGCGCGCGCGCCTGCGCTTCGAGTTCGCCGAGCATGCGCTCGGCGGCGCGCACCACCGGCGACGGCACGCCGGCCAGCCGTGCGACCTGCAGGCCGTAGCTGCGGTTCGCCGGCCCGTCGCGAAGCGCGTGCAGGAAGACGATGCCGCCGCGGTGCTCGGCAGCGGCCAGATGCAGGTTGACCGCCTGCGGATGTCGCTCGCTCAGCCGCGTCAGCTCGAAATAGTGCGTGGCGAAGAGCGTCAGCGAGCGGTTGTGCGCGAGCAGGCGCGCGGCGATCGCGTGCGCGAGCGCCAGTCCGTCGAAGGTCGAGGTGCCGCGGCCGATCTCGTCCATCAGCACGAGCGAGCGGTCGGTGGCCGCGTGCAGGATCGCCGCCGCCTCGGTCATCTCGACCATGAAGGTCGAGCGCCCGCCGGCGAGATCGTCGGAGGCGCCCACCCGCGTGAAGATGCGGTCGAGCGGCCCCAGCTCGCAGTCGTCGGCCGGCACGAAGCTGCCGCAACAGGCGAGCAGCGCGATCAGCGCCACCGAGCGCATGTACGTCGATTTCCCGCCCATGTTCGGGCCGGTGATCAGCAGCATGCGGCGGCTGTCGCGCATCACGCAGTCGTTGGGCACATACTGCTCGATCGCCGCTTCGACGAGCGGGTGGCGTCCGGCGCGGATCTCGATGCCGGGCAGCGACGCGAAGCGCGGTCGCACCCAGCGCAGCGTGCGCGCGCGCTCGGCGAGCGTGGCGAGCACGTCCAGTTGCGCGATCGCCCGCCCGGCGCGCTGCCAGTCGCGTACCGCCGGCGCGAGCGACTCGACCAGCGCGTCGTACAGCGAGCGCTCGAGCGCGAGCGCGCGTTCGCGCGCCGACAGCGCTTTGTCCTCGAAAGCCTTCAGCTCCGGCGTGATGTAGCGCTCGGCGTTCTTCAGCGTCTGGCGCCGGCGGTAGTCGTCGGGCACCCGCGCGGACTGGCCGCGCGTGACTTCGATGAAGTAGCCGTGCACGCTGTTGTAGCCGACGCGCAGGTTCGCGATGCCGGTGCGCTCGCGTTCGCGCAGCTCCATCGCGGCGAGCAGCGCGTCGCCGTCGCGGTCGATCGAACGCAGTTCGTCGAGCGCGGCATCGTAGCCGTCGCGCAATACACCGCCGTCGCGCGCCTGCGCCGCCGGTTCGTCGAGCAGCGCGCGCGCGATCGGTTCCCAGGCGCCCGGCGCCAGCTCGATCGACTGCGCGGCTTCGCGAAAGGGCTCGCCGTCGAGCGCGGCGATCGCCTGGCGAACGCGCTGGAGGACCGGCATCGCGTCGCGCAGCGCCGCCAGTTCGCGCGGGCGTACCGAACCGAGGGCGATGCGCGTGGCGACGCGTTCGAGATCGGGCAGCGTGCGCAGCTCGGCGCGCAGTTCCTCGTGTCCCGGCGAAGACTCGAGCAGGAGCTGCACGCAGTGATGGCGCTGCGCAGCCACCTGCTGTAGTCGCGGCGGCTCGAGCAGCCAGCGCCGCAGCAGCCGCGCGCCCGCGCTCGTCGCGCAGCGATCGAGCAGGCGCAGCAGCGACGGTCCGTCGTTGCCGCGCAGGCTCTCGACGATCTCGAGATTGCGCCGTGCGACGGCGTCGACGACGACCGCCTCGTTGCCGTCGAACACGCGCAGCCCCTGCAGATGCGAGGGCGAGCGGCCCTGCGTGCGCTCGACGTGCTCGACGAGCGCGGCAGCAGCGCCGATCGCCGCGTGCAGGTCCTGCGCGCCGAATCCGGCGAGGTCGTGCGTGCCGAACAATTCGCACAGCCGGCGCTGTCCGCGTCGCGCGTCGAACTGCCAGGCGGGTGCGCGCGCGATCGCGGCCGCGTCGGCGCCGCCCTGCGCCTGCAGCGCCGCCTGCAGTCCGGTCGGCAGCGCCGCGTCTTCGGCGAGCAGCAATTCGGCCGGTCGCAGCCGGTCCAGCTCGCCGGCGAGGGTGTCGGCGTCGAGCTCGGCGAGCCAGCATTCGCCGCTGGACACGACCATCCAGGCCGCGCCGAGACGCGGGCCGGCCGACGGCGACAGCGCGAGCAGCACCGTGTCGCTGCGCTCGGGAAGCAGCTGCGCATCGGTGACCGTGCCCGGCGTGACGATGCGCACGACCTTGCGCTCGACCGGCCCCTTGGCGGTTGCCGGATCGCCGATCTGCTCGCAGACGGCGACCGATTCGCCCAGCCGCACCAGCCGCGCCAGATACTGCTCGACCGAATGCACCGGCACGCCGGCCATCGGGATCGGCACGCCGCCCGATGCGCCGCGCTTCGTGAGCGTGATGCCGAGCAGGCGCGAGGCGCGCTCGGCGTCCGCGTAGAACAGCTCGTAGAAGTCGCCCATCCGGTAGAACAGCAGCCGCGAGGCGTGCTCGCGCTTGATGCGCAGGTACTGCTGCATGACCGGCGTATGGGCCGCGAGGTCGAGGTCGTCGGCGAGGCCGCCGGCGAAGTAGCCGGGCGTTTCGCCTGGCGTCATCGAGTCCTGTGCTTTCACGAAATGGCGGCCTTCACCGACACGATGGCTCCTCGGCCGGCGGCCTCCCTGGCCGGGCCACCGGGTCGTTCAGCACGAATGATGCACGAGCCGGGCGGTGTTCCGGACGCGCGAGGCGCCCCTCGCCCGCAACGTCCCGCTGTCGCGATCAGCGCTGGTAGCGCTCGACGGTGCGCACGTCGCGCGCCGACGCCTGGTCGGGGTTCTCGCCGAACTCACGCAGCGCGCGTCGCTGCCGCAGGAGATCCCAGCATTGGTCGAGCTGCTCCTCGAGTTCGCGCAGTCGCGCATCGTGCGCGGTCCGGTCCTGGCGCAGTCGCCGCTCCTCGTCGACGAGTTCGGTCATGTGCTGCAGGATGGTGCGATCGTCCATGGCTCCTGTCCTCCTCGTTCGCGCAATCGCGCGAACGATTCGAGCAAGAGACGGCCCCGGTTCCTGTGCACGCTGCCGACCGCCACGTGCATAGCGGACACGCGATCCCGGGCGGATCGCCCGATCAGCGCGTGTAGTCGCCGCTCGCCTCGGGCTGGAAGAGCAGCTCGACGATGCGCAGCCGCTGCACGGCGCCGGTCGGCGTCGTCCATTGCGTCTCCTCGCCTGCGCGCCGGCCGAGCAGCGCAGTGCCGATCGGCGAGAGCACCGACACGAAGCCGGCCGATGCATCGGCGTCCTCGGGGTAGCACAGGGTCAGCGTGCGCTGCGCGCCGTCGGCGAGATCGAGCACGATGACGCGCGTGTACATCGTGACGACGTCGCCCGGCACCTGGCGGGGCGGGACGATGTCGGCGTCGTCGAGCAGTTCGTTGAGCGTGTCGCCGGCCTGTCCCTTGCGGCTGAGCAGGCGGTCGATGCGCACGTGGTCGAGTTCGTTCAACACGCGAAAGCTGTTCGTGATGTGATTCATGGCGTACTCCGTGTAGAGGCGAACGCGGGTGGGTTTCGGAAAGTGCGGGACAGTAGTGCGGCGCGGGCGCCGCGCGAGACGAGCCCCGGGGCGGGCCCGGCGATCTCGAAGGGGCGAAGGATTCGAGGGTGGATCGCCGGGCTATCGATCGAAGGCGTGCGTGCCCGATCGGCAGGCAGCCTCGATTCGCGCCCGGGCACCGGGCGCGCGCATACGCAGCCGCGCGGGTGCGCCTTGCGGCGCGCCGGCATGCAGCTTCGCGATGCGGACGATCGGTGCGTTCATCTGCGGCTCGTGCGGCGCGCCGAAAAAGGCGGCGCGCTTCGGTGAGGAAAAGGCAGGCGCCGGTCGGCGCCGGCATCGGGCGAAAACAGCGTCGGCCCGATCGCCCTCGTGGCCCTCATGGCCCCTCATGGTCATATGGTAGCCGACCCGGCGGCGATCGGCATCATCGACGTCGCATCGCTGCGGGACAGGCCGTACATTGGGGCAGAATGCGCGGGCACAAGAGAGGGCGATGAACGATACGACGAAGGGGGAAAGGCCGGCGCCCCGGGCGATATTTTCCGGGCCGGTCACGACGCCGGTGCTGCCGGCGGCCACCGTCGTCGTGCTGCGCGACGGCGAGCAGGGGCTCGAGGTGCTGATGCTGCGTCGGCATGCGAAATCCGACGTGCTGGGCGGCGCCTTCGTCTTTCCCGGCGGCAAGCTCGACCCCGTCGATCGCGCCGTCGTCGGCTCACGCTGCGTCGACGCGGCGCCCGAGCGGCTGTACGCCCGACTGGGCGAGCCGGGGCTCGATGCGCGCGAAGCGGCTGCGTTGTTCGTCGCCGCCTGTCGCGAGACGCTCGAGGAATCGGGCGTGCTGTTCGCGCACGACGCCGATGCCGAAGTCGCACGCCGTGCGCGAGCGAGCGCGCTCGCCGCGCAATCCTTCGACGCCGTGCTCGACGCGCTGTCGCTGCGCCTGGATACCGAGTCGCTGGTGCCGTGGACGCGCTGGATCACGCCTCGGGTGCCCGCGATGATGAGCCGGCGCTTCGATGCGCGCTTCTTCGTCGCGCGGCTGCCCGCCGGCCAGCAGGCGCGGCACGACGACCACGAAGCGACCGAGAGCGTCTGGCTGCGCCCGCGCATGGCGATCGAGCGCTACCGGCGCCGCGAGATCGTCGTGGCGCCGGTGCAGCTGATGAGCCTGGCGCATCTCGCTCGCCACGACAGCGCCGCCTCGGTGCTCGAGGAAGCGCGAACGCGCATGCCGCCGCTGATCGAGCCCGAGCCCTTCGAGGAGAACGGCGTGCGCGCGATCGCCTACCCGGGACACCCGCGCCATCCGGTGCGCGACCGGGCGATTCCCGGCCCCGACTGCCTGCTGCTGCGCGACGAGTTGTTCGAGCCGGTAGCGGGTTTCGATTCGCTGTTCGGCCCCGATGCCGACCTTCGAGGATCACCGACCCGCCCATGACCCATCCCGCCTTCATCGACTACGAACACGGCATCACCGCGATCGACTCCGGCTTCGAGCGTCCGATGCTCGATGCCGTGCACCTGGTCGTCGAGGGCGGCCGGGCGGCGCTCGTCGATACCGCGTCGAACGCCTCGCTGCCGAAAGTGCTGTCGGCGCTCGAGGCCAAGGGCCTGTCGGCCGCCGACGTCGACTGGGTGCTGCTCACGCACGTGCACCTCGATCACGCGGGCGGCGCGGGCTCGTACATCCGCCATTTCCCGAACGCGCGCCTCACCGTGCACCCGCGCGGCGCGCGCCATATGATCGATCCGGCGCGGCTGGTTGCCGGCACCGTCGAGGTCTATGGCGCCGACGAGGCGAAGCGGATGTACGGCGACATCGTGCCGGTGCCCGCCGAGCGCGTCGTCGAGACGCCCGACGGCGCGAGCGTCTCGCTGAACGGCCGGCGCTTCGAGTTCCTCGACACGCCGGGGCATGCACGGCATCACGTGTGCATCGTCGACGAGCGCTCGGGGCACGTGTTCGCCGGCGACACCTTCGGCCTGTCGTATCGCGAGCTGGACGTCGACGGCCGGCCGTCGATCTTTCCGTCGACGACGCCGGTGCAGTTCGACCCCCCGGCGCTGCACGCGTCGATCGGCCGCCTGCTCGCGCGCCGGCCCGGCGCCGTCTACGTGACGCATTTCGGCCAGGTGCGCGACGTGCAGCGCTGCGGCGAGGATCTGCATCGACTGATCGACGCGCACGCGCAGCTCGGGCTCGCCTGCGAGCGCGACGGCGTCGAGGGCGAGTGCCGCGCGCAGCGGTTGCGCGAAGGCGTGCGCGCGCTCGTTCTCGACGAGGCGCAGCGGCAGCGCTGGCCGCTCGAACGCGAGGCGCTGCTCGCGCTGTTCGACCTCGACATTCGCCTCAACGCGGCCGGGCTCGAAGCCTGGCTCGATGCGAGGGCGGCGGCGGCGTGAGTAGCGAAGCCGCGCCGAAGCCGCGTGCGGGCGCACGGCTTCGCACATGGCTTCGCATATTGCTTCGAAGCGCGCGCTTCAGGGCCGCGTGTCGGAATTCGCCGGTCGAAGCAGGCTGATCATCGCGCCGAACACTTTCGGCGCGCCGGCGACGACGCGCTCGGAGAACAGGTAGTCGGGCTCGCCGCCGAAGTCGCCGATCAGCCCGCCGGCTTCGGAGATCAGCAGGCTGCCGGCGGCGACGTCCCACGGACTGAGGCCCATCTCGAAGAAGGCGTCGAAGCGCCCGCAGGCCACGTAGGCCAGATCGAGCGTGGCTGCGCCCGGCCGGCGAATGCCGCCGGCGCGTTCGGTAAGGCTGCGGAAGATCGCCAGGTATTCGTCCAGGCGATCGAGCTTGCGATAGGGGAAGCCGGTGCCGATCAGCGCTTCCTCGAGCTTCTGGCGCTTCGAGACGCGGATGCGCCGGTCGTTCAGGAAAGCGCCGGCGCCGCGCGTGGCGGTGAACAGCTCGTCGCGGTTGGGATCGTAGACGACGGCCTGCGTGACCTGGCCGCGCTGCATCAGCGCGATCGAGATCGCGTATTGCGGCAGGCCGTGGATGAAGTTCGTCGTGCCGTCGAGCGGATCGATGATCCAGACGTTCTCGTCGCGCTCGATCGCGCGGCCGCCCGGGCCTTTCTCGCCGCGCACCAGGTGGCCGGATTCCTCGCCGAGGATCGTATGATCGGGATAGGCGCCGAGCAGCGTCTCGATGATCGCCTTCTCCGACGCGTGGTCGACCTCGGTGACGAAGTCGTTGCGCTGCTTGCGCGCGATGGCGAGAGAGTCGAGATCGAGGCTCGCACGATTGATGATTCGCGCCGCGCGGCGAGCCGCGCGAACCGCGACGTTGAGCATCGGATGCATCGGAACGAAGCCTTGCGTGTAACCCTCGATTGTACGGGATGGCACTGAGCACTCTCCACGCGCCCGCGCCGCAGTGGTTGTCGCGCGTTCGATTCGTCCTCGTCGGCACCAGCCATCCGGGCAACGTCGGCGCGGCAGCGCGCGCGATGCGCGTGATGGGGCTGCGCGAGTTGGTGCTCGTCGCGCCGCGCAGCGAGCGCATCGCGCGCCATCCGGAGGCCGTCGCGCGCGCCAGCGGTGCGCTCGACGTGCTGGAGAACGCCGTGGTCGCCGACTCGCTCGCGCAGGCGCTGGCGCCCTGCAGTCTTGCTGTCGCGGTCAGCGCCGATACGCGCGAGTTCGGCCCGGCGCCGCAGCCGCCCGAGGAGATCGCCGCCCTCGCATTCGCGGAGGCGAGTGCCGATGCATCGGCGCGTGTCGCCTTCGTCTTCGGCGCCGAGCGCAACGGCCTGTCGATCGAGGCGGTCGGGCAATGCCAGCGCGTCTGCAGCATTCCCGGCGGCACCGACTACGCGTCGCTGAATCTTGCGCAGGCGGTGCAGATCGTCGCCTATTGCCTGCGCGCGCACGAGCGACTGCATTCGCCTGCGCCGCCCGCCGCTTCGGCGTCGCCCCCCGCTTCGGCGTCGCCCGCCGCTTCGGCGCCGCATTTCGCGTCGCACGAGCAGATCGAGGCGCTGCACGCGCACGTGGAGCGGGCCCTGGTCCGCATCGGCTTCCTCGACCCGCGTCATCCGAAGAAGCTGATGCCGCGGCTGCGCCGGCTGTTCTCCCGCACCCGGCTCGAGGTCGAGGAAGTGGAGTTGTTGCGCGGCGTGTGCACGCAGATCGAGAAGGCCTGCACGAACCCCTACGCGCCGCCCGGGCGCGACGGCTCATATTCTCCGGTCCCGTCGAACGAGGGCGATTCCGAATAAACTTGATCTTGCGGCGCGCCCCGGCGCCCGCCTGCCGGTCGCGCCGAACCCGGGCGAGCGGCCGGATCGAAGCCACCGGAGAGAGTGCGAAATGCTCGCGCGAATGCGGGAAGACATCGCTGCCGTGCAGGGGAAGGACCCCGCTGCGCGTTCGGCGCTCGAAGTGCTGCTCTGCTATCCCGGCGTGCATGCGCTGTGGCTGCACCGGGGCGCGCACGCGCTGTGGAACGCCGGTTTTCGTACGCTCGGCCGCTGCGTATCGCATTTCTCGCGCTGGCTCACCGGCATCGAGATCCATCCGGGCGCGCGCATCGGCCGTCGCGTGTTCATCGACCACGGCATGGGGGTCGTGATCGGCGAGACGGCCGAGATCGGCGACGATTGCACGATCTACCAGGGCGTCACGCTCGGCGGCACCTCGCTGAATCGCGGCAAGCGGCACCCCACGCTCGGCCGCGAGGTGATCGTCGGCGCCGGCGCGAAGGTGCTGGGGCCGTTCACGGTGGGCGACGGCGCGCGCATCGGCTCGAACTCGGTCGTCATCAAGGAGGTGCCCGCAGGCTCCACGGCGCTGGGCATTCCGGCGCGCGTGATCGTCGAAGACGCCGATCGGCGCCGGGAAGCGCAGGCGGCGAAGATGGGCTTCTCGGCCTACGCGGTCACGCAGGGCGGAGACGACCCGCTGTCGCTCGCGTTGCACATGCTGATCGACCACGTGGCCGAGCAGGATCGGCTCATCGAGCAGTTGCAGGCGTGCCTGGCGCGCATGGGCGCCGACGTCTGCGACCACGGCGAGCCGCTGGACATCGGCGCGCTCAACCGCATGGTCGAATAGCGCGGCGCGCTCGGGCTTTCTCAGCGCAGCGTTCGCCAACCCTCTCGATCCACGCGCAGGAAGGCGCCGCGCGCCGGCTCGCCATTTCGAGCGGCCTGCCAGTCGGACAATACCCAGCGTTCGCGCATCGTGCCGTCGACTTCCTGGCGATGAAGCGCGGGTCGGTGCGTGTGCCCATGCACCAGCGCCTGCGCATCGGCGTCGCGCAACGCCGCGGCGGCGGCGGCTTCATCGACGTCGCCCGGCTCGCCGCCTTCGAGCGCGCGCGCCGCCTGCACGCGGCGGCTCGCGTCGCGCAGCTGGCGCGCGATGGCCATCCGCTCGTCGAGCGGACGCGCGAGGAAGTCGGCTTGCCAGTCGCGGCTGCGCACGATCGCGCGCGCGCGCTGGTAGTCGAGGTCGCCGGTGCACAGCGCATCGCCGTGCGCGATCAGCACCTTGCGACCGAACAGGCGCAACAGGCTCGGATCGTCGAGCAGCGCCGCACCGCTGCGTTGCGAGAACGACGCGACGGCCGGCGCCCCGGGCAGCGGCACGTCGAGCAGGAAGTCGCGATTGCCGCGCACGACGAAGAGGGCCACGCCTTGCCGGGCGAGCGCGGCCAGGCGCGCGATGAATGCGGATGCGACGGCGTCGGGCTGGTCGTCGCCGGCCCAGGCTTCGAACAGGTCGCCGAGCAGGAAGACGTGCGTTGCCGCTGCTGCGGCGCGATCGAAGGCGGCGAGGAACTGCGTCGCGGTTGCCTCGTCGTGCTCGCCCAGGTGCATGTCCGAGGCGAACAGCGCGACGTCGGCGGGATTCCGGCCGATCTCGATCATCGCGGTCGCGTTCCCGAGCGGTGCAGCCCTGTGCGCCGGGTGCCGTCGGCTTCGCCGCGCGGCGCCGGGCGCACGAGCTGCGCCTTCAACTCAACCCTTGGCGCCTACGCGCTGCATCGACTGGATGACGACGGGCGAGGCCGGCACGTCGCGATACGGGCCCACCGACGTGGTCGGCACCGCGCGGATCTTGTCGACGACGTCCATGCCGCGCACGACCTTGCCGAACACCGCGTAGCCGTGGCCGTCGGGTTGCGGATGGTTCAGGCTCGCGTTGTCGACGACGTTCACGAAGAACTGGGCGGTCGCCGAATTCGGATCGCCGGTGCGCGCCATCGCCACCCATCCGCGGTTGTTCTTCAGGCCGTTCTTCGACTCGAGCGCGATCGGCGCGCGCGTCTGCTTCGGCCGCATCGCGCCCTGGTACAGGTCCGAGCCGAAGCCTCCGCCCTGGATCATGAAGCTGCCGATGACGCGATGGAAGATCGTTCCCGCGTAGAAGCCTTCGTCGACGTACTGCAGGAAGTTCGCCACCGTGACCGGCGCCTTCTCCGGATACAGCTCGATGACGAACTCGCCCATCGACGTGTCGACGAGCACCTGCGGGTTGGCGGCGGCGCTCGCGCCGTCGGGCAGCGCGTTCAGCGCGAGAACGAGGGCGCCGATCAGCGGCAGTTTCCTGAACATCGTGGGTTGCTCCCGAAACGAGGAAAGGTGCAGGGAAGGGACGAACGAGCGGGCAGTGCCGCTTCAGGTTGTATGAACAGGCCCCTAGTGCGACGGGGTTGCCGGCGTGGAGGCAGGTGCAGGAGAGGCCGAGGCGGACCGCGCTGCCTTGCCGCCGGCGGCGCTGGCGGCGCTCGCCGGGGGGGCCAGTCGCGCAATCAGCTCGCGCGTGCGCTCGAGCTTCTCGCGCGCGGCACGGTTGCCGGCGTCGGCATCGATCGCGCGCTGGTACGAGCGCTCGGCCAGGCGAAGCTGCACGTCGCCGAGATTCTCGTGCGCCAGCGAGTAGGAGGGCAGCGCGCGCAACGCGCCTTCGAGCGCCTCGCGCGCCTGGTCGAGTTCGCCGCGCTGCGCGCGCAGCGCGGCGAGGTTGTTGTACGGCTCGGGCAGCTCGGGAAACTCGCTCGTGAGCGTCGTGAATACGGCGATCGCCTCGTCGGTGCGACCCATCTGCGCGAGCAGCACGCCGCGCTGGAAGCGCAATGGCGCATCGGCCGGCGAGCTTTCGAGCGCCTTGTCCAGGACCGCCAGCGCTTCGTCGCGTTTGTTCTGCGCGAGCAGCTCGCGGGCGCGCACCAGCGCTTCGGCGGCCGCGCGCGGCGACGGCGCCTCGGTGGCCGGGCGAGCGAAGGGCACGGGGTTGGTCTGCGCGCTTGCGGGCGCCGCTGCGAACGAGGCGAGGGCGATGCAGGCGGCGCCGAAGAAGGGCAATGCTGCTGATATACTCGATCGCATCCCGGCATTCTAGTGCAGTGTTTCCCAATCGAAGCTGCGGCGCCGGGGGCCGTCCGCTCGCACGCCGTCGGCTCTTCGCATCGGTTCTTCGGGTCGGTGCCCCGCTTCATGCTCCGGATCCACAACTCGCTAACGCGCAGCAAGGAAGTCTTCGTTCCGCTCGAGCCCGGCAAGGTCCGGATGTACGTCTGCGGAATGACGGTCTACGACTGGTGCCATGTCGGCCATGCGCGCGTGCTCGTCGTCTTCGACATGGTGCAGCGCTGGCTGCGCGCCAGCGGCTATCGCGTCACCTACGTGCGCAACATCACCGACATCGACGACAAGATCATCCGCCGCGCCGTCGAGAACGGCGAAACGATCGCCTCGCTCACCGGTCGCTTCATCGCGGCGATGCACGAGGACGCCGACGCGCTCGGCGTGCAGCGCCCCGATCACGAACCGCGCGCCACGCAGTTCGTCCCGCAGATGCTCGGCCTGATCGACCTGCTCGAGAAGAAGGGCCTGGCGTACCGCACCGATGAAGGCGACGTCGATTTCGCGGTACGGCGTTTCCCCGAGTACGGCCGGCTGTCGGGGAAGTCGCTCGACGACCTGCGCGCCGGCGAGCGCGTGCGGGTGGCCGACGACAAGCGCGACCCGCTCGACTTCGTCCTGTGGAAGGCCGCCAAGCCCGACGAGCCCGAGGAGGCGCGCTGGGAGTCCCCCTACGGCTACGGACGCCCCGGATGGCACATCGAGTGCTCGGCGATGTCCACCAGCCTGCTGGGCAGGACGATCGACATTCACGGCGGCGGCGCCGACCTGCAGTTCCCGCACCACGAGAACGAGATCGCGCAGAGCGAAGGCGCGCTCGGCTGCACCTTCGTGCGCTACTGGATGCACAACGGCTTCGTGCGCGTCGACGACGAGAAGATGTCGAAGTCGCTCGGCAATTTCTTCACGATCCGCGAGGTGCTCGAGAAATACGACGCTGAGGTGCTGCGCCTGTTCATCCTGCGCGCGCACTACCGCAGCCCGCTGAATCATTCCGACGCCCACCTGGACGACGCCCGCCTGGCGCTGCTGCGCCTGTACGGCGCGCTCGGCTCCGTGCGCGACGAAGACGATGCGCCGATCGACTGGTCCGATCCGTGGGCGGCGCGCTTTCGCGACGCGATGAACGACGACTTCAACACGTCGGTGGCGCTCGCGGTGCTGTTCGAGTTGGCCGCCGAGGTGAATCGCACGCGCGCCCCGGCGCTCGAACGACTGCTGCGCGCGCTCGGCGCCATCCTGGGTCTGCTGCAGCGCGACCCGGCCGAGGTGCGACAGGGCGGGCTGCGCGGCAGGGCCGCGCAACGGGCCGACACGCTCGACGACGCGGCGATCGAGGCGCGCATCGCGCAGCGCGCCGACGCGAAGAAGGCCAGGCGCTATGCCGACGCCGATCGCATTCGCGACGAGCTGGCCGCGCACGGCGTCGTGCTCGAGGATTCCGCCGCCGGCACGACGTGGAGACGCTCGTGAGTCGCGAGTCGTCCGCCCGTTCCGCCCGTTCCGCCTGGCCCGCCCGTCCCGCTCGATGAAGCCGTTCTGGCTCCACTCGGGGCTCGCGCTGCTCGAGGCCGACGAGCACGGCGGCCTGCGTGTCACCGATGCCTTCCTCGTCGCGTATCTGCATCATGTCGAGCTGGCGCCGATCGAGAGCTCGTGCCCGGCCGAACTCGCGCTGCACGCGAGCCTGCACGAGGATCCGCGGCGCAAGGTGGACGAGGCCGAACTGAACGCGCTCGTCGACCGCGATGCGCGCGACAGCTGGCGGCTGTTCCTGCGCTTTCGCGATCGCCTGCTCGATGCGCCGAACCTGCAGGCGGCCTACGTGGCGATCTTCGCCGATGCGCAGCGCAGCGGGCGCATCGACGTGCCGCCGCTGCTGGTCGAGCAGCTCGCGCAGATCATCGTCCACCACATGCTCGCCCACTGCGAAGACGGGCTGATGCTGCGCGTGGCCGAACTGTGGTTTCGCGAGCAGCGCGTCACGCTCGTCGACGGGCGCGTGCTGCTCGCCGATCTCGAAACGGTCGAGGCGCGCGCGGCCGGCGCCGGCCGCGGCAACCTCGGGCGCCTGCTCGCGCAGGCGCAGACCGGCACGAGCGTGGACTTCGACGTGATCGACACGACGAACGCCGACGCGTATTTCGGCCGCGACGAGCAGCACGACTTCGCCGTCGAGATCGGACACGGCCGCGCGGCCGCGCAGCGGCTGTGCGAGCTGCTGCAACGCTGGATCGGGCATCTGCTCGGCGTGGGCGTGCAGGTGAACAGCCTGTCGTCGATCGAGGACCCACGCTGGCGCTGGCACACGGGGCTGGACACGCAGTCGAGCCTGCTGCTCGACAAGCTCTATCGCGGCGAGGGTCTCGATCCCGACGAGCACCGGCGCCTGCTGTTGCTGATGCGGCTCGATTTCGATCGCCTCGAAGACCAGGATCCGCGCGTGGCCGGCAAGCCGGTCTATCTGGCGCTCGCCGCCGACGAGGCGGGCGTGCTGCGGATGAAGCCGCAGAACCTGCTCTTCAACCTGCCGTTGCAGGCGCACTGATGTCGAGGCCCGCGTACTGGGACGAAGCCTGCGCGACGCTCGCCGGCAGCGACGCGACGATGGCGGGGATCATCGATCGCTGCGGCGGGCACCTCGTCTCGCGCGGCGATGCGTTCCAGACGCTCGCCCGCTCGATCGTCGGCCAGCAGATCTCGGTGCGTGCGGCGCAATCGGTGTGGGAGCGTTTCGTCGTCGCCTGCGGCGCGGAAGGTCCGGCGCCGTTGCGCGTCTCGCGCATGCGCCCGACGACGCTGCGCAACTGCGGCCTGTCGCAGCGCAAGGCGGAGTACCTGAAGGACCTCGCCGCGCATTTCCGCTCGGGCGAAGTCGATCCGGCCCGCTGGCCGCTGCTCGACGACGACGCGATCATCGACGAGCTGTGCGCGGTGCGCGGCATCGGGCGCTGGACCGCGGAGATGTTCCTGATCTTCAATCTGATGCGGCCGGACGTCTATCCTGTCGACGACGTCGGCCTGCTGCGCGGGATCGCCTCGCAGTACCGCGAGGGGCGTCCGGTCTCGCGCGCCGAAGCGATCGAGATCGGCGAGGCGTGGCGCCCGTGGCGCACGGTGGCCACCTGGTATCTGTGGCGCGTGCAGGATCCGTTGCCGGTGGAATATTGATGAAGATGACCTTCCTCGAATTCGAGCAGCCGATCGCCGATCTCGAACAGAAGATCGAGGCGCTGCGTTTCGCGCAGGAAGACTCCGCGGTCGACATCGCCGAGGAGGTCGCGCGACTGCAGCAGAAGAGCCAGCTGCTGCTGAAGGACACCTACGCCAAGCTCACGCCGTGGCAGGTGGCGATGGTGGCGCGCCATCCGCAGCGGCCGTACACGCTCGATTACGTGCAGGCGATCTTCACCGACTTCCACGAGCTGCACGGCGATCGCGAATTCGCCGACGACCCGGCCATCGTGGGCGGACTGGCGCGGCTGAACGGCCAGCCGGTGATGGTGCTGGGCCACCAGAAGGGCCGCGGCACGAAGGAGCGCAGCCAGCGCAACTTCGGCATGCCGCGTCCCGAGGGCTACCGCAAGGCGCTGCGGCTGATGAAGCTCGCCGAGAAGTTCGAGCTGCCGCTGTTCACCTTCGTCGACACGCCCGGCGCGTTTCCCGGCATCGATGCCGAGGAGCGCAACCAGTCGGAGGCGATCGGGCGCAATCTCTACGAGATGGCGGCGCTGCGCGTGCCGATCGTCACCACGATCATCGGCGAGGGCGGCTCGGGCGGCGCGCTGGCCATCGCGGTGGGCGACGTCACGCTGATGCTGCAGTACGCGATCTACTCGGTGATCTCGCCCGAGGGCTGTGCTGCGATCCTGTGGAAGAGCGCCGAGAAGGCGCCCGAGGCGGCCGAGACGCTCGGCATCACGGCGCATCGACTGAAGGCGCTCGGGCTGGTCGATCGCATCATCAGCGAGCCGGTGGGCGGCGCGCATCGCGACCCGGCGCACATGGCGCAGCTGCTCAAGCGCGCGCTGTCCGATGCGCTGCGCCAGTTCCAGGGGGTCGATCCGAAGGCGCTGCTCGAGCAGCGGCATCAGCGGATCATGCACTATGGGAAATTCAAGGAGCTGGGGCAGGCCTGAAAGGACGGCGCTCGCCGGCGACGTGCCTGCCGATGACGCAGCCGGCGTCGCTGTGCACGACGTCGTCGATGCGGTCGATTCGTCGCTGCGCCGCCTCGCTCCCGACGACCGCGTCGTCGTCGCCTTCAGCGGCGGCGTCGATTCCTCGGTGCTGCTCGACGCCGTCGTGCGCTGCCGGCCGCGCGAGTGCGTCGTCGCATGGCACGTGCATCACGGACTGCAGCTGCAGGCCGACGCGTGGCGCGCGCATTGCGAACGCGAAGCGGCGCGGCTCGGCGTACGTTTCGGGGCGACACGCCTGGCAGCCGCGCCGCGCAGCGGCAATCTCGAAGCATGGGCGCGCCGGATGCGCTACCGGTCACTGTGGGACGCGGTCGCGGAAACGGATTCGCGCGCGCTGCTCACCGCGCATCACGCCGACGACCAGCTCGAGACGGTGCTGATGCGCCTGGCGCGCGGCAGCGGGCCGGCGGCGCTCGGCGCGATGGCGCCGGCGCAGCAGCGGCGCCCCGGTGGCTGGCTGCTGCGTCCGCTGCTCGCCATCGGTCGCGAGCGCATCGTCGAATGCGCACGCGAGCGCGGTCTCGCGTGGATCGAAGACCCGATGAACGCCGATACGGATTTCCTGCGCGTGGCCTTGCGCACGCGCGTGATTCCGCAGCTGGCGAAGGCGGCGCCGGCCCTGCGCGAGAACGTGCTGCGTTCGGCCGAGTGGCTGCGTGAGAGCGGCGAGGCGCTGCGCGAGCTTGCCGAGCGCGACCTGCGCGAGGCGGGGATCGAGCCGGGGGCGGCCGCCTTCGACCGGCGCCCGCTTGCCGCGCTGCCGGCTGCCCGGCGCGATCTCGCCGTTCGCGCATGGTTCGACTCGCTGGGCGTAGCGGCGCCGAGCCGCGCGCGTCTTGCCGAGTGGGTCTCGCAGATGCTGCTCGGCGGCTCGGCGCACGCGCTGCTCGAGCACGATGGGTTGCGCTTTCGCCGCTATCGCGATCGGGTCAGCGTCGAGGCGTTGCAGCATGCAATGCCGACGACGGCGCCGTCGGTTTTTGCCTTTCGCTGGAGCGGCGAGAGCGAGATTGGATTGCCGCAGTGGGGAGGCGCATTGCGCTTCGTGAAGTCGCGGCGGCCCGATGCGATCGCGGCCCGATGGCTCGCCTTGCAGCCGCTCGAAGTCCGTTCGGCTCGCGGCGGGCAGCGACTGCAGCCACGTGCGCCTGGCCCGAGTCGAAGCGTGAAGAACCTGTTCCAGGAGCGTGGTGTCCCGCCGCACCTGCGGGCGTGGATGCCGACGTTGCACGCCGGCGATCGGCTGCTGTACGTGGCGGGAATCGGCATGGATCGCAGCCGGACGCCCGAAGCGGAGGACGGTTCGCGCATCGAGATCGAGTGGCGCGCCGACGACGCCGACGATCCGCGCGCGGCCTTCGGCGAGCCCACCCCTTCCGTATAATTGCGGGTTTTTTGCGTCGCGCGCGGCGGGAACCGGGATGGCCCTGATCGTTCACAAGTACGGCGGCACCTCGATGGGCTCGGTGGAGCGCATCCGCAACGTCGCGCGCCGCGTCGCCACCTGGCGGGAAGCGGGGCACCGGATGGTCGTCGTGCCGTCGGCGATGGCCGGCGAGACGAACCGGCTGATCGCGCTGGCGCGCGAGATCCAGCCGCAACCCGACCGGCGCGAACTCGACGTGATCGCCTCCACCGGCGAGCAGGTCTCGGTGGGGCTGCTCGCGATGGCGCTGAAGGCGATCGGCATCGACGCTGTCAGCTACGCCGGCTGGCAGGTGCCGGTGCGCACCGACAGCGCGTTTACGAAGGCGCGCATCGTGTCGATCGACGATACGCGTGTGCGCAAGGACCTCGACGCCGGTCGCGTCGTCATCATCACCGGCTTCCAGGGCGTGGACGTCGACGGCAACATCACCACGCTGGGGCGCGGCGGCTCGGACACCTCGGCGGTGGCGGTTGCCGCCGCGCTGAAGGCCGACGAGTGCCTGATCTACACCGACGTCGACGGCGTCTACACCACCGACCCGCGCATCGTTCCCGAAGCGCGGCGCCTGGAGCGCGTCACCTTCGAGGAGATGCTCGAGATGGCGAGCCTCGGGTCCAAGGTGCTGCAGATCCGCTCGGTGGAGTTCGCCGGCAAGTACAAGGTGAAGACGCGGGTGCTTTCGAGCCTCACGCCGCCCGACATTCCCGTCGAGATCGAGGCGAAGTCGGGCACGCTGATCACATTCGAGGAAGATCCGGAAATGGAGCAGGCCGTCATCTCGGGCATCGCGTTCAACCGTGACGAGGCGAAGATCACGATCACCCGCGTGCCCGACCGCCCGGGCATTGCCTATCAGATCCTGGGCGCGATCGCCGACGCGAACATCGACGTCGACATGATCATCCAGAACCAGAGCGTCGAGGGCACCACCGATTTCTCGTTCACCGTGCAGGCGCCCGAACTGCAGCGCGCGATCGACGTGCTGAACGCGAAGGTGAAGGACGAGATCGGCGCGAAGGAGATCATCGGCGACCCGAAGATCGCCAAGGTGTCGGTCGTCGGCATCGGCATGCGCTCGCACGTGGGCGTGGCCAGCCTGATGTTCAGGACGCTGTCGGAAGAGGGCATCAACATCCAGATGATCTCGACGAGCGAGATTAAGATCTCGGTAATCATCGAGGACAAGTACATGGAGCTGGCCGTGCGCGCGCTGCACAAGGCCTTCGGGCTGGACAAGCCGGCGATGGCGGGGGAGCCGGTCGGGAAGTAGTAGCTGGCGGAGACGGAGGGATTCGAACCCTCGATGCAGTTTTTGGCCGCATGCTCCCTTAGCAGGGGAGTGCCTTCGACCTCTCGGCCACGTCTCCTGGCTTCGAATGAGATAACGCTCGCTCGATGCCGGCTCGGGCGGGATTGTACCGCACGACTTCGTTCCGGCGCTTTCGCGGCGACGGGATGTCCCAGGTCTTCAACGTTCGGGAAGCGCCTTTTCAGCCCTCGAGAATCGCCATCAGGCGCCCCAGGGCATCGTCGATAACCGTCTGCGGCGCGCGTTCGATCTTGCGCGCCTTTCTCGCGACGAGGTCGAGCGTTCGGATCTTGTTGACCAGCGCGACGCCATGTGTCCTGCATCCGGTGCCGGAGAGAGTCACGGCGAAGCCGGCATGACGCGAGAAGTCGCCTCCCTGCGTGATGGGCGCAACCAGCACATCTCCCAGGCGGTTGAACTCTCGGGTTGTGAGAACGAGGGCGGGCCGTGTGCCTCTCTGCTCATGTCCCATGGTCGGGTCGAGGGGCACCGACACGATGTCTCCGCGCTCGAAGACGGCCATCACCAAACCTCGTTGCCCACCGGACTTGCGGACTCCCACTCGACGAGATCGATCGGCGGCGGTGCCTTGGGATCGCATTGAGCAATCAGGTCGCTCAGGACGTACCTGCGTTTGCGAACCAGCACGATCCCGCCTTCTTCGGTCGTCGACAATGTCATCTGTTGACCCGCCGAAAGGCCAAGGTCTTTCAGGACGGCAGGCGGTAGCACCGCCACCGTGCTGTTTCCGTACTTTCGCAAGACGATCTCCACGGGCACCTTCGTTTGGCAATGTTGAACCATGAACCAGTGTGGGCAACTGATGCCGGATTGTCAAGCATTGTTAAACGGATCGAAGCTGGAGGCGATCTACGACTTCGGATTGCAGCTGATCCTTCGCGAGAGGCAGAAAAGCGAAGGAGGCGGTTCTAAGACGCAAGCGTGGCGGGCAGTGAAAGGAATCGGCAGCCTGCCTCGGGCCGCTCGTCAGCGACCCGCGAATCTCCCGCCGATCCGCGCTCGCGGAACCCTTTTCCAGATCCCCGAAGCCGCAGCGACGCTGCGCGAGCCCGCCGTCAACACGCCGCGCAGGAAGACGAGCGACGCCGTGCGGCGGACCACTTCCGGACGCAGCTCGATGAACTCGCCGATTCGCGCCGACGACAGGAACTGCATCTCGAACTGGATCGTCACGCAGGGCGTCCCTTCCGCCGCCTGCCATGCGCACAGGCCGAGTGCACGATCGGCGAAGGTCATCAGCATGCCTCCCTGGACGACGCCGAGCAGGTTGGCATGCTTCGGATCCGCGACGAAGCCGTAGCGCATGCCGTCCGCGTCGCGTCGTTCCCAGATCGGGCCGACGTGTTCGATGAAGCCCTCGTCGATGTGGGCCGTCCATCCTTCCCGCGCGGGATCGATGCAAGGGTGTACGGGTCCGGATCGCATGGCTTCAAGAATGCAGTGCGAACATCGCCTGAAGCGTCTGCAGCGTTGCCTCGAACGTGGGCGAGCGTAGAGAACCCAGGCGCTTCACGAGCCGGCTTCGATCCAGCGTGCGGATCTGATCGAGGACGATCAGCCCGCGCTTGCCCTGGAAACTGACGGGCACCCGAAACGCGGCGGGGCGCGAGCCCGTGGCCATCGGTGCCACGATGGCCGTTCGCAGGTGCTCGTTCATCTCGTTCGGCGAGATCACGACGCAAGGACGAGTCTTGCGGATTTCGCCGCCGACGGTCGGGTCCAGTTGGGCCAGCCAGATCTCCCCGGTCCTCACCACTCGAGATTCTCGTCGCCTTCGTTGGCGAATTCAGGCCACACCAGCGCATCCTGACCTTCACCGGAAAGACGCCTGGCATCATCGGCCCAGCCTTCGCGCGGATTGCGGCGGATAGGGCGAATCTCGATGACGTCGCCGCGAACCTGCAGCTCTGCTTTTCCTTCCAACCCGACCTGCGCAAGGATCGGCTTGGGAATGAGCACGCCCTGCGAGTTGCCCATCTTGCGGATCGTCACTTCCATGGCCTTCGACAGCACGATTTATGGAAGCACAATGTTATCACGTATCTTCTGTTGTCACATATTCCCCGCAATTCGCGCGGAACGTCGCTCCTTCCTCGAATCGTTGCGTCTTGCGGGGCGATTCGCCGGGCCCGCCGCGACGACGCCGGCGAAGCAGAAGTCGAGCATCGCGTCGAGCGGCGCCGGATCGCGGCGCAGGCGGCTGCGAAGCGCCGCGCCCTCCCAGCAGTCGACGAGGCGGTCCGCCATTTCGCGCGGCTCGACGCTGGGCGGAAGGTCGCCGGCGCGTCGCGCCTCCTCGAGACATACGGCCAGCCGCTCGGCGATCTGCGAGAAGCACCACTCGATCTTGTGCCGGAACACCTCGCTCACGCCGGAGAGTTCCTGGCCCAGGCCGCCGAGCAGGCACCCCAGGTAGCCTTCCGCGCGGTACGCCTGCCGCGTCATCTCGAAGAACCGGCGCACGCGCTCCAGGGGCGGGCGCGCGCCGTCGCCGAGACAGGCGTCGAGCCCTTCGTGCACGGCGTGCATGTACTGGTCGATCACCTGCAGCGCGAAGTCTTCCTTGTCGCGGAAGTGATGGTAGAAGGACCCCTTCGGGACGCCCGTGGACGCCAACACGGCCTGGATGCCCAGGTCGTTGTAGCCGTGCTGCAGCAGCATGGCCATGCCCGCGTCGAGCAGGCGTTGCTTCGTCGAATGCGTCATCGAGGAGGCCCGGTCTCCCGTGTGCGCGCCGTGAGGGTGCAGCGCGTCAGCCCTGGACTTTCCTGATCATATGGTCGATGACGTGACTGTGCTCGTCCTGCGGACTGAACATCACGATCTCCGCATCGGTGTCGACACGCACATTGTGGCCCGCGGGCCAGTAGAACAGGTCGTTCGCCTGGACCGTCTCCTGTCTTCCGCCGGCGTCGGTCGTCGTGAGACTTCCGCGCAGGACGAAGCCCCAGTGCGGGCACTGGCACAGGTTGCCTTCCAGTCCCACGAACAACGGCGTGGTGTCGACTCCGGCGGCGAGCGTGAAGTATTCACCGCTGATGCCCCCGGATCCGCTCATCTCGCCGAATCCGGTTCGCTGGCGGATGATCGCGCCGGGAATCTGCATGCGCACTTCGATCTGGTCTTTCGCTACTCGCATGATCGGCACTCCTGCAAAAAGCGTGTAACGATCGGGTCGGACGGTGACTAGACCGATCGGTCTAGTCGATGCCGATGCTACGCCGGCTTCCGGGAATGTCAACCATGGAGCGCTTCCGCTCGCGGGATCGCTCCACGAGCAATGGCGCTCGAGTCGAAGCGGGTCAGGGAGCGGGAAAGCGCTCGGGGCGCGGGTCGGGAATGAAGCCCTCGCGGTTGGGCATCTTCACGGCAGCGAGATTGCCGGCGTCGAGCACCTCGTTTTCCTCGATGATCTTCCCCTGCGCGAGGATGTATGCCGTCACCGCGTACACGTCGTCGTTCGACAGCGTGCCGGGGGCGGTCAGCGGCATCGCGCGCTTGATGTAGTCGAACAGCGTCGTCGCGTACGGCCAATAGCTCTCGACGGTCTTCACCGGCGCGCGCGCCGGGTCGGAGTTCACCAGCGTGCCGCGTCCGCCGACGAGGCGATCGCCCTGGCCGCCCTGCAGCGCATCGCCGTGGCAGACGAGGCAGTTCGCCTCGTAGACCGCCTTGCCCCGCGCCGCCGAGCCCGATCCCTGCGGCAGGCCGCGGCCGTCGGGCAGCGGGGAGACGAAGCGCGCGAGTTCGGCCTCGCTCGGCGTCGTGCCGAAGTCGTAGTGGCGTTTGTCCTGTGCGCCGGCGGCGGCCGCGCAGCCGAGCGCGGCGAGCAGCGCGACGAGCCGCAGGCCGTTGCTAGTAGTGGTGGACATTGGACACCTTTCCGTCGGAGGCGACCTTCCAGCTCTGGATGCCGTTCAGGTGGTAGACCGATCCGACCGGCCCGTTCAGCCCGCGTACCGCGACGAGCTGTCCGATCGTCGGCTGCACGTAGCCGGTGTCGTCGGTGCAGCGGCTCTGCAGGATCGCTTCCCTGCCGTCCCACTGCCAGGGCAGCCGGAAGCGCGCGTGGCAGATCGGCAGGACCGGCTGCTGCAGCGTCGCCTCGCGCCACGACCGTCCGCCATCGACCGACACGTCGACGCGCGTGATCGTGCCGCGCCCCGACCAGGCCAGGCCGGTGATCTCGTGGAAGCCGGCGCCGGGCAGCGTCATCCCGCCCGATGGCGAGGTGATCACCGACTTGGCTTCCATCTCGAAGGTGAACTGGCGCGCCTTGCCGTCGGGGAGCAGGTCGGTGTACTTCGAGGTCTCCTCGCGCGTCATGAAGGCCGAGTCGGCGAGTTGCAGCCGGCGCAGCCACTTGATGTGCATATTGCCTTCGTAGCCGGGCACGATCAGGCGCAACGGATAGCCCTGCTCGGGCCGAAGCGCCTCGCCGTTCTGTCCCCAGGCGACGATGCAGTCGCGCATCGCCTTGTCGATCGGGATGCTGCGCGTCATCGCCGCGCCGTCGGCGCCTTCGGCGAGAACCCATCGCGCTTCGGGATTCACGCCAGCTTCGTTCAGCAGCGTCGACAGCGGCACGCCGGTCCATTCGGAGGTCGATGTGAGTCCGTGCGTTTCCTGCACTGTATTCAGCGTCGGCTTCGACCACTCGGTCAGGCCGTTGCCCGAACATTCGATGAAGAGCAGGCGCGACACCGACGGGAAGCGCCGCAGGTCGGGCATCGACCACTTGCGGGCGCGCTGCACCAGGCCGTGCAGGAACAGGAAGTGGCGCGCCGGATCGACGATCGCCGTGCCGGCATGGCTGCGCTCGAAATGCAGGCCCGACGGTGTCACGATCCCCATGCTGTTCTGCAGCGGAGTGAAGGTCCACGACGACAGCGCAGTGGAAGTCTTCCCGTACCGGGTGCGCACCTCGGTCTCGAATTGCGAGCGGGCGCCATAGCTCGTGTCCTCGAGCGGCACGCCCGGCACCTTGCTCGGGTCCTCCGGTACCGGATGCTCGATCGCGCCCGGAGTCGCTGCTGCGCCTTCGCGCAGCCATGCGGCCGATGCCGCCGCACCGGCACCGAGCAGGAAGCGCCGGCGCACGTCGTTCGGACTCGCGGGAGAAGCGCCGTGGCGAAAGGACGTCGGCATCGTCGGTCTCCGGGACGGCTGGGGCGTCCGCCCGCCGCAAACGGCCGGCCCGATGAGGCTGGTACACTGCCGATTCCTTTGGGGAGTAGCCTGCTTCCGCCTCCGGAAGCGCCTGCGTCAACACACTCGGCCGCGCGATGCGCGCCGTGGCGCAGGCAGCGTACAGCGCCTGGCGAGACCATCGGCAACCCGGTGCGACGAAGGTCGGGCAGCGCCGGGCTGTCGTGGTCCGCTGCCCGGCCCGAACCTGCCGGGATGAATTTCGCCTCCACCGCTCTGCTCGCCCTGGCGATGTCCACCGATGCCTTCGCCGCGGCGATCGGCAAGGGCAGCGCCCTGCATGATCCGCGCTGGCGCGAAGCGCTGCGCACGGGGCTCATCTTCGGCGCGATCGAAGCGCTCACGCCCGTCGTCGGCTGGTTCCTGGGCTCGCTCGCCGCCGATGCGGTCTCGGCCTGGGATCACTGGATCGCGTTCGGGCTGCTCGCCGTGCTCGGTGTGCGCATGATCCTCGCCGGGCTCGACGGCGGGAATGGCGCCGAGCTTCCGCGCCGCGTTCGGCATTCGTTCTGGATCCTCGCGATCACCGGCTTCGCGACGAGCATCGACGCGATGGCGGTCGGCGTCGGCCTGGCGTTCCTCGACATCGACATCGTGCCGGTGGCCTTGACCATCGGTGCGACGACGCTGACGATGGTGGCGCTCGGCGTGATGCTCGGGCGCGTGCTGGGCGCAGTGGCCGGACGAAGAGCGGAAGTCGTCGGCGGACTGATCCTGCTCGGCATCGGCGTGGGCATTCTGTACGAACATCTCGTGGCCGGGGCGGGCTGAGGCACGGACGATGAGTTCAGCGTTTGCCGATCATTTCTCGCCGGTCGCATCCGCCTATGCGGACAGCCGGCCGGACTATCCCCCGGCGCTGTTCGACTGGCTCGCCTCGATCTGTGCTGCGCGCGATCTCGCCTGGGATTGCGGAGCGGGCAGCGGACAGGCGTCGATCGCGCTCGCTTCGCGATTCCGGCGCGTGATCGCCACCGACGCGAGCGCCGAGCAGATCGCGCACGCGACAACACACCCGAACGTCGAATATCGCGTCGCAGCCGCCGAACGAAGCGGGCTCGACCCGGCCTGCGCCGATCTCGTGACGGTCGCGCAGGCGCTGCACTGGTTCGACCTCGATCGCTTCTGGCCCGAGGTGCGGCGCGTCGCGCGGCGCGAGGCGCTCTTCGCCGCCTGGACCTACGGCCCGCTGCACGTCGAAGGCGCAGAGGCGGACGCGCTGATCCAGCGTTTTCGAGCCGACATTGCGCCGTGGTGGCCCGCGGAGCGCCGGCACGTCGAGAACGGCTATCGCGAACTGTCGTTTCCTTTCGCCCGCCTGGAGACGCCGGCCTTCGCGATCGAGGTGGGGTGGGGCGTCGATCGGCTGCTCGGCTACCTGCGCAGCTGGTCGTCGGTCGTGCGTTTCCGGCAGTCGCAGGGCGTCGATCCGGTGCAGGCGATCGAGGCGCCCCTTCGCGAGGCCTGGGGCGCGCAGGACGGGCAACGCGCGATCCGCTGGCCGCTCACCGTGCTCTGCGGTTTCGTCGACTCCGCAGCCTGAACACGAATTTTCGACCCCTTCGGGTAGCATGGCGCGCCATGCCAACGCGCGCCCCCAGACGGACCGCCGTCGTTCGCGATCCCGAAGCGACGCAGCAGGCCATACTCGCCGCGGCCACGCACGAGTTCGCCCGCTACGGACTCGACGGCGCGCGCGTCGACCGCATCGCCGCGCGCGCGAAGGTCAACAAGCGGATGCTGTACTACTACTTCGGGCAGAAGGACGCGCTGTTCCTCGCTGTGCTCGAAGGCGCGTACCGGCGCATCCGCGCCGAGGAGCGCAAGCTCGACCTGAACCGCGTCGAGCCCACCGAGGCGATTCGTCGACTGATCGCCTTCACCTGGGACTACTACATCGCGAATCCGGAGTTCCTGTCGCTGCTGAACACGGAGAACCTGCATCGCGCCAAGCACCTGAAGAAGTCGTCGCTCGTGCGCACGCTGCATTCGCCTTTCGTCGCGCTGATCGCCGACGTGCTCGAGCGCGGCCGCAAGGCCGGCGTCTTTCGCGCCGGCGTCGACCCCGTGCAGCTGTACATCTCGATCGCCGGCCTGTCGTACTTCTATCTGAGCAACGCGTACACGCTGTCGACGATCTTCGATCGCGATCTGCTGTCGCCGAAGGCGAAAGTCGAGGCGCTGTCGCACATGACCGACCTCGTGCTCGGGTACCTGGTGCGCGGCTGACGCGCGCCTCACTCCATCCCCAGCAGCTTGTAGATCCGCCGCGTGTAGACGCCGAAGCGCTCGTGCGTCTTGAGGTCGAGCGTGCGCGGGCGCGGAAGATCGATCTCGAAGTTGTCCGCCATCCGTGCCGGACCCGCGGTGAAGACGACGACGCGCGTGCCGAGGAACACGGCCTCCGAGATGCCGTGCGTGACGAAGACGATCGTCTTGCCCGACTCCTTCCAGATGCGCAGCAGCTCGAGGTTCATCTTCTCGCGCGTGAGCGCGTCGAGCGCGCCGAAAGGCTCGTCCATCAGCACGAGCTTGGGGTCGTGCACGAGCGCGCGCGCGATCGCCGCGCGCTGCTGCATGCCGCCGGACAGCTCGTACGGGTACTTCTGTTCGTATCCGCCCAGGCCGACGAGCGCGAGGAGTTCCCGCGCGCGCTCGCGCGCCGCCGCCATCGGCAGGCCGAGCAGCTCGGCCGGCAGCAGCACGTTGTCGAGGATGCGACGCCACTTCAGCAGCAGCGGCGCCTGGAACACCATGCCGATGTCGCGCGCCGGATCGAAGGGGTGCGTGGCCGAGCCGATGCGCACCTCGCCGCCGTCGTGCGGATGCAATCCGGCGAGGATCTTCAGCAGCGTCGACTTGCCGCAGCCCGACGGGCCCACCAGCGAGACGAGCTCGCCGGGCAGGACGTCGAAGGTCGCATCGGAGATCGCCAGGTGCTCGTGGCCGCCGCCGCGGTAGATCTTGCGTACGCCGGCCAGGTGGATGAACGGTTCGACGCTCATGCCACGCGCGCGTCCTTCGGCACGAACAGCCGCTCGAGCAGCAGGACCAGGCCGTAGAGCAGCATGCCCAGCAGCGTGATCAGGATCACCGCCATGAACATCGCCGGCGTGTCGAGCGTGACCTGCACCTGCAGCATCAGGTAGCCCAGGCCCTTGTCGGAGCCGAGGAACTCGCCGACGATCGCGCCGGCGACGGCGAGGATCGCCGCGACCTTCATGCCGGCGAAGATGTACGGCAGCGATCCGGGCAGCTGGATCTTGGTGAACAACTGCCAGCGCGTTCCGCGCAGCGAGCGCACGAGGTCGAGCAGCTCGGGTTCGATCTCGCGCAGGCCGCGCGCGGTGGTGAGCAGGATCGGGAAGACGGCGATCGAGAAGGCCATGATCGTGTTCGGGAACACGCCGTACTTGAACCAGACGATGATCAGCGGGCCGAGCGCGACCTTCGGGACCATGTTCAGCGTGACGATCACCGGCAGCAGCAGCGCCTCGAGCGTCTTCGACCAGGTGAAGACGAGCGCCAGCACGACACCCACGACCAGCGCGAGCAGGTAGCCGCCGAAGATTTCGGTGCCGGTGACGAGCGTGTTCGCCCACCAGTCGTAGTTCGGCGACAGCAGCGCCTGGAAGGTCGCCTGCGGCGACGGCATGACGAACTGCGGCACGTCGCCGAGCCGCACGAACAGGTACCAGGCGACGAGCAGCGCCAGGTGCGCGAGCACGGCCAGCGCGTAGCGGCCTGCCTGGGGGGCGGCGCGGTTCATCGGCGCACGCGTGCGCAGGGCGCGCGCCCGGTCACGAGAGCCATCGTTCGAGGTTCGCTGCGACGAACTCGTCGTCGGACAGGTCAGCGTGCTCGCGGCATACGCGCTCGATCTCCTCGCGTTGGCCGGGCGAGAGCGTTTCCGCCGCATCGAGGCAGCGGATGCCGGCGAGCAGGCCCTGGCGGCGCAGCACTTCGTGGCAGCCGGGGATGCAGCCGGCGAAGCGGTGGGCGACGTCGAAGAAGGCGCTGTTGCAGTCGGTGACGCGCGAGTCGAGCGCGAGCAGTTCGTCGTCGATGCGGCCTTCGGCGATCGCCGCGTGGATGCGCGCGAGCAGCGCGACGGCGCTCTTCGTCCACACGCTCCAGTGGCCGAGAAGTCCGCCGCGGATGCGCACGACGACGTCCTCGCCGTTGCGGCGCACGCGGAAGGGCGCGAGCAGGTCCAGCACGATGTGGTCGTCGTTGCCGGTGTACAGCGTCACTCGTTCTTCCGCGCCGGCGGCTACGACGCCGCGCACGACGTCGAGCGTGCGGTAGCGGTCGAAGGGAGCCATCTTGATCGCGACGACGTTGTCGATGGCCGCGAAGCGGCGCCAGAACGCCATCGGCAATTCGATGCCGCCGACGGCCGTCTGCAGGTAGAAGCCGATGAGCGGGATCTGCCGGGCGACCGCTTCGCAGTGCGCGATCAGTTCGTCGAGCGAGGCGCCGCGCATCGCCGCCAGCGAAAGCAGTCCGGCGTGATAGCCGTGCGACTGCGCGATCCGCGCTTCGTCGAGCGCCTGCGCGGTGCGGCCGGCCAGGCCGGCGATCATCACCAGCGGGCGGCCCGTCCACTCGCGCGCCGTGTTCGCGGCCAGCTCGAGCACCGGTTCGTACAGGCCGACGTCGCGGATGGCGAACTGCGTCGAATGCACGCCCACCGCCAGGCCGCCGCAGCCGGCGTCGACGTAGTAGCGCGTGAGCGCGCGCTGCCGGCGTCGATCGAAGCGGCCGTCGGCATCGAGCGCCAGCGGATGCGCGGGGATGACGGTGCCCTGCTGCAGCAGCGATCGGATTTCGGCGGGCAATTCCGAGCGGTGAAGCGTCATCGGGGAGAATGCGGAGAAGCGACCGGGCACCGGCAACGCCGCCCGGACGCAGGGCCGGTTCGCGTTGTTCCGGGTTGTAACCGCTCGGTTAATTATTTACTCTAGCGCAGCAGCGCCGAAGCGTCAAACGAGCGGCGGCGCCGGCGCGAACGAATGCTGACAGGGAGATCAACAGCATGAAAGGGAAGGCGATGTTCCGTGCGGCGATGGCCGCGGCGGCACTGGCGGTCGGCGCGGCGCCGGTCGGCGCGCAGACGCAGAAGCTCGATTTCATCCTCAACTGGGTGCCCGGCGGCGATCACGCGCCGTATTACTACGCCAAGCAGCAGGGCTGGTACGAGAAAGAAGGCATCGACCTGAACCTCGAGCCCGGCAAGGGCTCGGCGATCGCCACGCAGAAAGTGGGAGCCGGTGCGAACCCGATCGGCCTGGCCGACATGGCCGGCGTGCTCGTCGCCAAGAGCAAGGGCGCCGACACGGTCGCCGTCTACAACGTCTACGCGAACTCGCCGCAGGGAATGTACTGGCTGAAGAGCTCGGGCATCACCGGCGTGAAGGATTTCCCCGGCAAGAAGATCGGCAACCCGGCGGCCGACGGCGCGCGGGTGATGTGGCCGGCGCTGGCGAAGGCCAACGGCGTCGATCCGAAGTCGGTCACCTGGGTGAACATCGATGCCAACGGCAAGCTCGCGGCGCTGAAGGCGAAGTCGATCGACATCACCACGTCGTTCTACAACCTGCATCACGTGTTCCAGCGCGAGCTGGGCGACGACATGGGCTTTCTCGCGTGGCGCGATGCCGGGCTGAACCCCTACGGCAACTCGATCATCGTCAACGCGAAATTCCTCGAGGCGAACCGTCCGCTGATCGACAAGTTCGTCAAAGTGACGCAGCGCGCGTTCCGCGCCTGCGTCGACAAGCCGGAGCCGTGCGTGCAGGCGCTGGTCGATGCCAACGGCGCGCTGAAGTACGACAACGAGATGCAGAACTGGAAGCTCGTCGAGGTGCTGATGAGCGACAAGTTCTCGCGTGAGGTGGCGCTGGGCATCCACGAGGACAAGCGCATGCAGGACGACTACGAACTGGTGCGCGATTACATCGGCATCGACAAGCCCTTCGACGTGAAGAGCGTCTACACGAACGAGTTCCTCGACCGTTCGATCAAGATGCCGAAATGAATCAGAAGAGATGAGCGACGCAAATGAGCGACGCAAATGAGCCGGGCTTTCAGCCCAGCTCCGGCCCGGCGACGAGGAAGACTTTCGAGGCGTCGCCGGGCGCGCATTCCATTCCATACAGCATTCGCGTGAACGGGCGTTGCGGCGCGAAGCCGCGCTCGGCGATCGCCGCGAGCAGCGCCTGCTGCCTGTCGGCGGCATCGAGGTAGATCGGACCTTCCGTGCACGCGAGCGCGGCGTCGAGCAGCGCGCGCGCGACGTCGGCGTCTTCGGCGACGAGCGGGCCCAGTTGCCCAGCCTCGCGCCCGTCACGGCCGAGCACGAAGCCGGCCAGCGCGCCGTCGCGCTCGGCCACGTGCGCGACCTGCGGCAGGCGTGCGGCCAGCCGGCGCAACAGCGGCGAACGGTCGGCGCCGAAAGCGGGAAGGTCGAGCGCGGCGATCGCCGGCCAGTCGCTTTCGCGCAGCGGGCGAATGCGGCAGGCCGGCGGGGACGCGCGCCTGGACGCGAGTTCGGGCGCTGCCGCGAACGCATCCGAGGGCGCCGGGGCGGGGTGCACCGGATCCCGCCGGTAGCGTTGAAAGCCCCAGCTGTCGACGAAGCCCTCGCGCGCATAGACCGGGCGTCCTGCGGGCGTCGCGTCGAGTACGCCGCCGCGGCCATCGCGGGAAAGCTCGGCGAGCGCATGCCGCAGCAGGCGGGCGGCGAAGCCGCGGCCGCGGAACTCCGGCGCCACGAGCACCATGCTGACCCAGGCGAACGACACGCCGTACGGGAGCAGCACGATCGATGCCGCCAGGCGCATGGGCGAAGCGTCGCCCGGCGAGCGGATGCACCAGCCACGCCCGAGCGCGAGCATCGTGCGCCAGTCGGCTTCGTTCTGGTTCCACGAGGCCGCCCGCGACAGCGCGAGCGCGCACTGCAGGTCGCGCTCGCCGAGCGTCTCGATCGGCGCTGCCTCGCTGTCCGTCGCCTCGGCGCGGGTCATGGTCGCGCCGCGTTCAATACTTGCCGTCGCGCGTCTCGAAATGCGTCGGCTTGCCGAGACTCGGGCGTCCGCGCGCGATCCAGTCGGCGGTCCAGTCGATCATCTGCTCGATCGACACGCGCGGCGTGCCGAACAGGCGCTGCGAGGCCGACGTGTCTTCGAGCCACGCCGTCGGCGCTTCGCTTCCGACCAGTCGCGGCGCCCGCCCGAAGCGCTCGCCGAACTGCCGGGCGAGCCAGCGGATGCTGGTGTGCTGCGCTCCGGTGATGTTGATCGGCGTCGTGGGCGAGGTGCAATGCGCGAGCAGGCGCAGCGACTGCTCGTTCGCGTCGCCCTGCCAGATGACGTTCGCGTATCCCATCGTCAGGTCCAGCTCGCGCTGCTCGAACACGGCCGAGGCGACGTCGTGCAGCACGCCGTAGCGCATGTCGATCGCGTACGACAGGCGAACGAGGCGGCCGGGCGTCCCCCATTTCTGCGAGCCGTACTCGAACATCCGTTCGCGTCCGACGCAGGAGTTCGCGTAGTCGCCGGCGGGCGGCGTGGGCGCCACGCTCTCGTCGGCGCCCGGCCCGTCGACCGGCACGAACGGATAGACGCAGGCGGTGGAGAACGCGACGATGCGCGCTTCGCGATAGACGTCGGCGACGTTCATCGGCACGCCGACGTTCATCATCCAGGTGAGCGCGGCCTTGCCGGCGGCGCCGAACTTGTGGCCCGCCATGAAGACGACGTTGCGCACGCCGTCGGCGACGTTGGGCAGCCGCCCGAGCGCGTCGCGATCGAGCAGGTCGCAGCCGATGCATTCGACGCCGTGCGCTTCGAGCGAGGCGCGCGTGGCCGGGTCGGAGAAGCGCGCCACGCCGATGACGCGCCGGCCGGGCAGGGCGCGTTTCGCCATGCGCGCGAGCGTCGGGCCCATCTTGCCGCCGACGCCGAGCACGAGGATGTCGCCGTCGATGCGTTGCAGGTCGGCGACGAGCGCCGGTGTGGGTTCGCTCAGGAAGGTCTCGAGCGACTCGACGTCGTCGAAGCGTTGCGGCAGCGGCTGCATGGTTCGCACTCCGGCATCAGTCGTTGCGCGGCGCGATGCCTTCGAAGAGGTCGCGCCCGGCGGCGAGCGCGCGCATCTTCGCGTCGGCCACCGAGCGCGGCAGCATCCAGAACCCGCAGTCGGGATGCACGTAGCGCACGCGGCCCGCGCCGACCACGCGTTCGGCGCGCTCGATCGCCCGTGCGACCGACTCGGCGCTCTCGACTTCGTTGACCTTGATGTCGACCACGCCGAGCCCCAGGCCGATGCGCGGATCGAGCGCACGAAAGGCCTCCAGCTCGTCGGGCGGGCGATGCGCGCACTCGAGCACCACGTGATCGGCGTGCAATGCGTTCAGGTAGTCGACGAGACGGTTCCAGGTGCCTTTCTGCACCGTCTGCCCGCCGTAGTTGCCGAAGCACAGATGCACCGCGGGCTTGCCGCGCACGGCATCGAGCACGCGGTTGATCGCCGATGCCGCCCATTGCCATTCCTCGGGGTGGCCGGGCAGGTTCGCCTCGTCGAGCTGCACGACGTCGGCGTCGAGCTGCGCGACCTGCGCGGCGAGCACGTCGGCGATCGCATGCGCGAGCTGCGCCGGATCTCCGTAGTGCCGGTCGATCAGCGTCTTGGCGAGCATGTGCGGGCCGGTGAGCGTGAACTTGAAGGGCTTGCGCGCGAGCGCCTTCGCGCGTGCGCAGGCGAGCGGAAGATCGAGCGCACCATGGCCGATCGGCCCCTCGACGATGCCCGGCGGGCGCGTGCGGAAGCGCATGCCGGCGTTGGCGCGCCAGGCGATCAGCGCGTCGAAGGAGAAGCGCTGCGAGACGCCGTCGAGCGGGCGGACGAAGTATTCGATCATCCCGTTCGTTTCGGGATGGTTCAGGTCGAAGCGGTACAGCTCGCCGTCGCAGACGAGATCGATGCCGGCCTGCTCCTGCGTGCCGATCACCACGCGCGTTGCGTCGAGCAGCGACTGCTCGGAAGGCGAGGCGACGAGCCACTGGGGGACGGGATAGGAGCCGACGACGGTGGTGCAGATGCGCGGCATGGCGGGGAAGCTCGTTAACCGGATGGTGAGAACCGGATCGTATCGTGCACCCGATGCGGCCTTCAACCTCCTTGACGCGGCCGCTGCGCTCGCCGTAGACTATTAACCAAAAGGTTAATTACGGGTGCCGTACCGATGGGCACGCGAAGATAGGCACGAACGATGGGCACGAGAACACTAGGCATCGTCATGCACGGCGTGACGGGCCGCATGGGTCTGAACCAGCACCTGATCCGCTCGATCCTCGCCATCCGCGCCGAGGGCGGCGTGAAGCTCGCCAACGGCGACCGCGTGATGCCCGATCCGATCCTCGTCGGGCGCGGCGCCGAGCGGATGCAGGCGCTGGCCGCTGCGCACGGCGGCCTGCGCTGGGATACCGACCTCGATCGCGCGCTGGCGAACCCGCAGGACACCGTGTTCTTCGATGCGGCCACCACGCAGATGCGGCCGTCGCTGGTGAAGAAGGCGATCGCCGCCGGCAAGCACGTCTATTGCGAGAAGCCGTCGGCGACCAACCTCGCCGAGGCGATGCAGATCTACGAGGCGGCGCGCGCGGCCGGCGTCAAGCACGGCGTCGTGCAGGACAAGCTGTGGCTGCCGGGGCTGCAGAAGCTCAAGCTGCTGATCGATGCCGGCTTCTTCGGGCGCATCCTGTCGGTGCGCGGCGAGTTCGGCTACTGGGTCTTCGAGGGCGATCTGCAGCCGGCGCAGCGTCCGTCGTGGAACTACCGCAGGGAGGACGGCGGCGGCATCATCCTGGACATGCTGTGCCACTGGCGCTACGTCGTCGACAATCTGTTCGGCGAGGTGAAGAGCGTCTCGTGCCTGGGCGCCACGCACATTCCCGAGCGCATCGACGAGAACGGCAGGCCGTACGCCGCCACGGCCGACGACGCCGCCTATGCCACCTTCGTCACCGAGCGCGGCACCGTCGCGCATTTCAACAGTTCGTGGTGCGTGCGCGTGCGGCGCGACGACCTGCTCACGCTGCAGGTCGACGGAACGCACGGCTCGGCGGTGGCCGGGTTGCGCGAGTGCCGTACGCAGGCGCGCGTGAACACGCCCAAGCCGGTGTGGAACCCCGATCTTCCGCAACCGATCGATTTCTTCGCGGGCTGGCAGCAGGTTCCCGATACGGTCCTGCACGACAACGCGTTCAAGGCGCAGTGGGAGCGCTTCATCCGGCACGTCGTCGACGACGAACCGTTTCCGTGGAACCTGCGCGCGGGCGCGAAGGGCCTTCAACTGGTCGAAGCCGGACTGCAGTCGTGGCGCGAGCGCCGCTGGGTAGACCTCGAGGCCTTGCCTGCCTGAAGAAGCTGTGAACCGATGCCCTCGCTGATGCTCCCCGAGGCGGATCGGACGCTTCGACGCTTCACGCTGTCGCAGCCGAAGGCCTTCGATCCTGCGCCGCGTGTCGCTTTCGATCGCGTCGCTTATTCGGCGGCGCACGTCGTTGCCGATCCGCTCACCGCGATCGATCCATGGATCGACTGCGCGATCGACTGGGACGCGACGATCGCCTACCGACGCCGGCTCTGGTCGCTGGGCCTGGGCGTCGCCGAGGCGATGGATACGGCGCAGCGCGGCATGGGCCTGGACTGGCGCACGTCGTACGAGCTGATCCGGCGCACGCTCGACGCCGCGCGCGGCGAGCCGAACGCGCTCGTCGCCTGCGGCTGCGGCACCGATCACCTGCCGGCCGGCGCCGTTTCGTCGATCCACGACGTGATCGCCGCCTACGAGATGCAGATGGAAGCGATCGAGTCGCTCGGCGGGCGGCTGATCCTGATGGCCAGCCGCGCGCTGGCCGGCTGCGCGAAGTCGCCCGACGACTACGCGCGCGTCTACGACCGCCTGCTGTCGCAGGCGCGCGAGCCGGTGATCGTGCACTGGCTGGGCGAGATGTTCGATCCCGCGCTGGCGGGCTACTGGGGGCATCGCAACGCCGACGCGGCGATGGACGTGGCGGTGGAGATACTGAACCGCAACGCCGCGCGCGTGGACGGCGTGAAGATCTCGCTGCTCGACAAGAGCAAGGAAGTCGCGATGCGGCGCCGGCTCGCCCCCGGCATCCGCATGTACACCGGCGACGATTTCCATTTCGCCGAACTGATCGAGGGCGACGAGCACGGTCATTCCGACGCGCTGCTCGGCATCTTCGATGCGATCGCGCCGGCCGCCTCTGCGGCACTGTCGGCGCTCGCGCAGGGCGAGGTCGCGCGCTTTCACGAGATCCTCGGTCCGACGGTGCCGCTGTCGCGGCACATCTTCGGCGCGCCCACGCGCTTCTACAAGACGGGCATCGTGTTCATGGCGTGGCTGAACGGCCACCAGGACCATTTCGTGATGGTCGGCGGCCAGCAGTCGGCGCGCAACGCGCTGCACCTGGCGCAGCTGTTCCGGCTGGCGGATGCGGCCGGGCTGCTCGGCGATCCTTCGCTCGCCGCCGCCCGCATGGCGAGCTGGCTGCGCACGCAGGGCGTCGACGCCGCGCTCGCATCGTGAACGCGGCCCCCGATCCCGCCCGCCTGTCGTTGAATACCGCGACCGTGCGCGAGCAATGGAATCTCGCGCAGATGATCGACGCCTGCGCGCGTCACGACATCCGCGGCATCTCGCCGTGGCGCGACAAGCTCGCCGAGCTGGGCGCAGCGGAAGCGGCTCGCCGCATCCGCGCGAACGGGCTGACGGTGAGCGGCCTGTGCCGCGGCGGAATGTTTCCCGCTGCCGACGCGGCCGGCCGACGCGCGGCGATCGACGACAACCTGCGCGCCATCGACGACGCGGCGACGATCGGCGCGCGCTGTCTCGTGCTCGTGGTGGGCGGCATCGTGCCGGGCACGCGCGATCTCGAAGGCGCGCGCGCGATGGTGCGCGACGGCCTCGCCGCGATCCTGCCGCACGCGCGTGCGAGCGGCGTGCCGCTGGCGATCGAGCCGCTGCACCCGATGTACTGCGCCGACCGCGCATGCGTGAACACGCTCGACCAGGCGCTCGACCTGTGCGACGAGCTGGATCCGTTTTCGGGCGGCGGCGCACCTTCGGGGGCGATCGGCGTCGCGGTCGATGCGTATCACGTCTGGTGGGATCCCCGCCTGCCGCAGGCGATCGCGCGCGCCGGCGCCGCGCGGCTGCTCGCCTATCACATCTGCGACTGGCTTGTGCCCACCACCGACCTGCTGCTCGATCGCGGCATGATGGGCGACGGCGTCATCGATCTGCGCGCGCTGCGCGCGCTCGTCGAAGCCCATGGGTATCGTGGAGCGCACGAGGTCGAGATCCTGTCGACGCGCTGGTGGAAGCGCGATCCCGACGAGGTGCTGCGCCTCGTGCGCGAGCGTCACTTGCGCTGCAGCTGAGCTGCCCACGGCTTTCGAGCGCTGCGCTTGCCGAGTGCGGCGAGCGCGGCGTCGGCCGCGCTGCGAACGGCGAGCGCGTCGGCCGCGGCGATGCGCAGACGGCGCAGCAGCCAGGCGGCGGGATCCTCCTGCGGCGCGGCTTCGGGTAGCGCACCGGGCGCCGGCGGCTCGATCGGCTCCGCCTGCGGCACCGAGCGGTCCAGCGCCTGCTGCAACAGGCGATCGGCGCCCTGCACGGCGGCGACGCTCTCCGCGCGTTGCGGCGACTCGACGCGCAGCGCGAGCGACATCCGGATCACCGACAGATGCGCCATCAGCCGCTGCGCGGCGTCGAGCATCGACGCCAGCTCGAGGAGCGGCGGACGCACGCCTCGCGGCTCGAAACGGCTGCGCTGAAGCGCCGCGGCGATGGTGCCGAGCGCGTCGTAGGCCGAGCGGCGCGCCAGGCGCTGCGCGACGCCCGCATGCGGATCGCTGCGCAGCGCGTGCGCCGCGTACGCGCGCAATGCGGCGAGCGCGCGCTCGATCTGCCGCGGCAGCGTGCGCCGCTCCCACGACGGCAGCACGTAGCTGAAGGCCCAGGCCAGCGCCGCGCCGAGCACGGTGTCCGCCAGCCGCTCGAAAATGGCGAGCGCGGCCTGCGGGTCGACCAGGTGCGCCTGCAGCAGCGCCATCACGGTGGCGGCAATGGCGGTGACGCGGTAGCGCACGGTCACGAAGGCGTGCGCGACGCCGACGCCGGCGAGGAAGGCGGCGATCATCAACTCCGGCGAATGCAGCTGCGCGATCAGCATCACCAGCAGGCAGCCGATCACCGTGCCGGAGACGCGGTCGTTGCGGCGCGTGATGGTCTGCTCGAGCGTTCCGCGCAGCACGACGGCGACGCCCAGCACCAGCCAGTGCGGGTGCGCACCCCACGGCAACTGCAGCGCGATGAAATACGCGGTCATCAGCGCCAGTCCCATGCGCAGCGCGTGCCGGAACACCGGCGATCGCAGCGACAGGTTTGCGCGCAGCGCCGACAGCGGCCACGATTCGGTGGCGGCGAACATCCGAAGCTGCTCGCGCGACAACGGCAGCGCTTCGCCCCCGCCGTGCAGCGCTTCGCCGATGCGCCACACGCCCGAGGCGAGCCGCCCCAGGCGAGCGACGAAGGCCGGCAGCAGCAGCGCGCGCGGATCGGAAGCGTCGAAGATGCCGTCGAGCAGCGTGCCGGCGAACAGCGGCGCGGCGTCCGTCCGCGTGCGGGCGCCGTCGCGCTGCTCGCCCGGCGCGGCGCGCGGAGGCGGCAGCGTGATGCGCATCAGTGCGTCGGCGAAGCCGCGCAGCGCGCCGGCCACGCGTCCGCGCAGCGCTCGCGCCGGCTCGTCGTCGCCCAGCAGGTCGAGGTCGAGACGGCTCGCCAGCAGCAGATCGCGCACGTCGATCGCCTCGACCAGCGCCGCGGTTTCGCTGCGCGCGCGCGGCGAGTCGGGCGCGGAGAAGAGGAGATCGCGCGCCGCCTGCAGGCGCTCGGCCAGGCGCGACTCGTCGCCGATCCACGGCGGCAGCAGGTCCTCCCGGCGGTCCGGGGAGGCTTCGAGCAGCGCTGCGCGGCTGCGCATCAGCGTCGTGGTGGCGTCGAGCGCCGCGCAGAGCGCGCGCGTGCGGTACAGGCGCTGCAGCAGCGGCACCGTGGCCATCGACCAGGCGAGATAGGCGAAGCAGCCGATCGCCGTCCAGGCGAGCGGTGCGGCGCTCGCCGCGATCGGCGGCGGAAGCGTCAACGCGAAGATCGTCGCCAGGATCGGCGCGAAGGCGATCGGACCGGCGCGCGGGCCCCACGCCATCGTCAGCATCGCGCCGAAGCCGATCGCGCCGATGACCACGCCCAGCCCGACCGGACTCGCCTGCGCGAGCCAGACGCAGGCGCTCGCCAGCCACGCGAGCAGCGCGGCGACGAGCACGCGCCGCGCCGCGCCGCGGACGGTGGCGGGAACGTCGGCCAGGCTCGCGCAGACCGCACCGCCGGTGGCTACCTGCGCGAGCGCATTGCCGGCGAAGGCGACGCAGGCGACGTGGATCAGGGCGACGCCGACGGCGACCGACGCGCCGTTGACGGCGTGCGCCGGCAGGCGCGCAGGGCTCAGCGTGCGGCCTCGCTTTCCATCGCCGGCTCGTAGCGGCCTTCCCGCGCGCGAGCGTTCATCCGCGCCCGGTGGATCAGCGCGCGCCGGGCCGCCGCCGCGTTGGCCGGATCGCCGCGCCAGGCGGCGAGCGCCGGTTCCTGCAGCGCGCGCGCATACGAGAAGCTGAGCACCCAGGGCTGTGGACCGAGCCGGTTCATCGCGTCGAGATTCGCGGTCGCCTCCTCGGGCGTCTGGCCGCCGGACAGGAAGAAGACGCCCGGCACCGCGGCCGGCACCGTGCGGCGAAGCACGGCAATCGTATGCCGCGCGACCGTTTCTGGCGAGGCCTTCGCGCTGCCCTTGCCGGGAAGCACCATGCTCGGCTTGAGCACCATGGCTTCGAGCGCGACGCGCTGCCGGTGCAGCGCATGGAAGACGGCATGCAGGACCTGCTCGGTGACCTCGCTGCAGCGTTCGATCGTGTGGTCGCCGTCGATCAGCACCTCGGGCTCGACGATGGGAACGAAGCCCTCCTGCTGGCAGATGGCGGCGTAGCGGGCGAGGGCATGCGCGTTCTCCTTCACGGCGAGCCGGCCCGGCAGCGTCGGGGAGACGTTGTAGACCGCACGCCACTTCGCGAAGCGCGCGCCCTGCTCGCGGTAGCGCTGCAGGCGCTTCGCGAGTCCGTCGAGTCCTTCGGTGATCTCGTCGCCGGGCGCGTTCGCCAGCGGCACCTTGCCCCGGTCCACCTTGACGCCCGGAGCGATGCCGCGCTGCTCGAGCAGCCGCGGGAAGGGCGTGCCGTCGTCGGACTGCTGGCCGAGCGTCTCCTCGTAGAGGATCACGCCGCTCACCGAGTCGGCGAGTCCGGGCGCACCGAGCAGCACGTCGCGCCACGCGCGTCGGTTCTCCTCGGTGGATTCGACGCCGATCGAGGCGAAACGCCTGGCAATCGTGGGATTGCTCTCGTCGGCGGCGAGCAGGCCCTTGGGCGCCTGCACCATCGCAGCGACCGTGCGCTGCAGTTGCGTCGTGTCCATACGCATCTCCTGCTTGACAGGCTACGTCACCGCTCTCTACGATGAAGTAACAAGTTACTTGCTTGCGGGGTCTCCCGGATGGTCGAGCCGAGCGGAAACATTCGAGCAGCACAAGCGCCCGCGCGGCGCGATCCCTGGTTGATCGTCGCAGCGGTGGTGGCGATCGTCTTCGGGCTGGCGACGATCCGCGCCGGCGGGCGGGTGGTCTTCGGCGTGCCCGGCGCCGTTGCCGACGCCGGCAACTACGTGCCTTTCGTGCTGTGGTTCACCTTCGTCGCCGGATTCTTCTACGTGCTGGCGGGCGTGGGCTTCTGGCTGCGCCGACGCTGGGCCTTCGCGCTCGCCGCCGCGATCGCCGCGGCCACGGTGGCGGTCTTCGCCGCCTTCGGCATCCACGTCGCCACTGGCGGCGCCTGGGAGCCGCGAACGCTGGCGGCGATGACGCTGCGCAGCGTCGTCTGGATCGTGCTCGCGCTCGTTGCCGCGCGCCGCATCCCGCGCTGAAGCGGGAACTTTTACGCGCGCCGTTCGTTTCACCAGATAGCGGCGGGCACCGGGCGCTGCCGGTACGGGGACGTGTGCGTTGAACACCGACGACGCCGGGTTGGCGGCGCGCGCGCGAAACGGCGACTCGAAGGCATTCACCGAGCTCGTTTCGCGCCACCAGGATCGCGTCTTCCGCTTCGTGTTCCGGATGATCGGATCGCGCGAGGAGGCGATGGACATCACGCAGGATTCGTTCGTCAAGGCGTGGCAGGCGATGCCGCGCTGGCGGCCCGATGCGCAATTCGGAACATGGCTTCTGCAGATCGCGCGCAACGCCGCGCTGGACGTGCTGCGCAGGGGCAAGGTCGTCGCCTTCGAGCCGCTCGACGCCGATCTGCCGGTCGCCGATCCGGCGCCGACGCCCGAGGAGCGGGTCGAGGCGAGGAGTCGGGTGGCGTCGCTCGATGCCGCGCTGCGCATGCTGGCGCCCGAGCACCGCGAGGTGCTGCTGCTGCGCGAAGTGGAGGATCTGTCGTACGCCGAGATTGCGCAGGCGCTCGGCGTGGCCGAAGGAACCGTGAAGTCGCGAATCGCGCGCGCGCGGGCCGCCTTGCTTGCGGTCTTCGCCCCTGCCGGAGGAACAGCGCAATGACGACGAAGTGCCCGACGATCGAGGCGATGTCGGCCTATGCGGACGGCGAACTCGCCGCAGAGCAGCGCACGGCGCTCGACGAACATCTCGCCTCGTGTGCGCGGTGCCGCTCCTGGCTGGTCGCGCTTCGCGCGGCGCAGCGGGAGCTGCGTTCGCTCGCCGACGAGTCGCTCGGCTTCGACCTTTCGCAGGTAGTGCGCGGGCGCATCGAGGCGTTGCCGCGCCCCGCTGCAGCCGGGCGTGCCGGTTCGCGATCCGGCTGGCGCTGGCTGGTACCCGCCGGTCTCGGCGCTGCCGCTTCGGTAGCGCTCGGGCTAGCGCTGGGCCTGGTGCTGACCGCTCCGACGGCGCTTCCCCGTCCGCTGGGCGGCGCGCTCGAGGTGTTCGCGCCGGGCGCACCCGGCGGGTTGTGCGCCGGAGCCGGGTCCTGCCGCGTCCTGTACAGGGAAGCCATCCGATGACTCGCAACACGTGGTTGCACTTTGCGCTGGCGCTGTCGCTGCTGGCGAATCTGGGCGTACTGGGCGCAGTCGGCTGGCGTGCATGGCAGGCGAACGACGCCGAACCGCCGTCCGGATTCCCCGGGCTGGTTCGTCATCTCGGACTGGACGAGGCGCAGCAGCGCCGCTGGCAGGAGGCCGAGGCGGGCTTCCTCGACCGGTTCCGGGCGGCTTCGCGCGAGATCCACGCAAGGCGCGACCGCCTCATCGACGCGATCTTCGCACCGACGCCCGATGCGCAGGCAATCGAGTCCGAACGGGCGGCGATCGCACGCCTGCAGGAGGCGCAGCAGAAGCTCGTCATCGAGCAGTTGCTGCGCGAGCGCGAGCTGCTCGACGCTCGCCAGCGCGAGCGGCTGCGCGAGCTGTTGCTGCAGCAGCCGATCGGTCCCTCCGGTGTCGAGGAATTGCACGAGCGCCCTTAGTCGACGGCGCCGACGATCACGCTCGAAGCCTTGAAGAGCGCGGTGACCGGCTTGCCGACGGCCAGCCCGAGCGCATCGGCGCTGTGCTTCGTCACGATGGCCGCGATCGTTCCGCCGCCCGGCAGATCGACGACGACTTCGCTGTTGACCGCGCCGGGCTCGAGGCGCGAAACGACTCCGTCGAGGCGGTTGCGCGTCGAGAGCGCCGCGCCCGCGAGATCGGTGGCGAGCACGACCGACGAAGCCTTGACGAGCGCGAAGGCTTCGCGTCCGGGCGCAAGCCCGAGGTTCTGCGTGCTTTCACGGGTGACGACGGCGACGATGCGCTGGCCGCCGGAAATCCCGATTTCGATTTCGTCGTTGACCGCGCCGGCGTGCACCGCGGCGACTTTTCCGACGAACTGGTTGCGCGCGCTGGTCTTCATCAGGTTCAGCCTCCGGAGCAGTTGGAGATCGTCGGGCATCCCATGCGTGTATTTCGACAGCAGGTCGAGGAAACGCCGGTGCTCGGCTTCGATCAGGCGGAAGTTCTCGATCAGCCGCTCGCCGCGCGGCGTCAGCCGCGTGGAGCCTCCGCCGCGGCCGCCGGTCACCCGGGAGACGAGCGCTTCGCCGGCCATGTTGTTCATGCGGTCGATCGCATCCCACGCTGCCTTGTAGCTCAGGCCGACCTGGCGTGCGGCCGCGGTGATCGATCCTTCGCTGCGAATCGCTTCGAGCAGGCCGATGCGCCCGGGCCCGCCGAAGTTCTCGTCGCCGTAGGCAAGCCACACGAGCCCGCGCACCGACATCGGCGAGTTCAAGCGGCCTCCGTCAACGAGGCATTCGCGCCGCGGCGTTCGTGCAGGCGGACGCGCCCGGCTTCGATCTCGACGACGTCGTCGCCGAAGCGCTCGACGTCGGCTTCGTCGTGCGTGACGAGAATCATCGGAAGCCCCAGCCGGCGCTGCAGCGAATCGAGCTCGTCGCGCAAGCGAACGCGCAGCGCCGGATCCAGCGCCGCAAAGGGCTCGTCCAGCAGCAGCGCACGCGGCGTTCGCGCCAGCGCGCGCGCCAGCGCGGTGCGCTGGCGTTGTCCGCCGGAGAGCTGATGCGGGTAGCGATCGCCGAGCGCCGCGATGCCGAGCGTTTCGAGCCATCGCTCGGCGCGCGGGTCGCGTACCGACGCGAGCGGATTGAAGATCGTCCGCGCCAGGCCGAAGGCCACGTTCTGTCGCACGGTGAGATGCGGAAACAGCGCGTAATCCTGGAACAGGTACCCGATATCGCGCTCGCGCGCCGGAACATCGATGCCGCTTCGGGAATCGTACAGGCAGCGGTCGAGCACCGCGATGCGGCCTTTCTGCGGCCGCAGCAATCCGGCGATCGCCTGCAGCGTAAGGCTCTTGCCGGAGCCGGAGGGTCCGCGCATGACGAGCCGGCGGGAGGTGGTGGAAAAATGCACGCGCAGCGCGAAGCTGCCGCCTCGCCCGTGCAGGGTCGACTCGATGTCGACCACGAAGGTTTCCCGGCCGTGATCCTGGTGAGCGGAGGTCATGGGCTTGCCCCGTTCAAGCCGGGGATCTCCCGGGCGCCAGCCGGCCGACGGCCACCAGCACGGCAACGCAGGTGGCCGAAACGATGACGACGAGCACGTTCGCCGTGGCATCCTCGCCGGCCTGCACCGCCTCGTACACCGCGATCGACAGCGTCTGCGTGCGGCCCGGAATGCTTCCCGCGACCATCAGCGTCGCGCCGAACTCGCCCAGCGCGCGCGCGAAGGCGAGCAGCAGCCCGGCGAGGATGCCGCGGCGGGCCAGCGGCAGCGTCACGCGGAAAAATACGGCCAGCGGCGACAACCCGAGCACGCGCGCGGCCTTCTCGAACTGCGGATCGATCGTCTCGAAGGCGGCACGCGCCGACTTCATCACGAGCGGAAAGGCGACCACCGTGGCGGCGATCACCGCACCGGTGAAGCTGAAGATCAGCGTGATGCCGAAATGCAGCTGCAGGAATGCGCCGATCGGTCCGTTGCGCCCGATCAGCACGAGCAGGTAGTAGCCGAGCACGGTGGGCGGCAGCACCATCGGCAGCGTGAGCAGCGCATCGAGCAGGTCGCGTCCGGGAAAGCGCAGTCGCGCGAGCGTCCAGGCCACGCCGATGCCGAGCACCGCGTTGAGCAGCGTCGCCCATCCCGCGACCTTCAGCGACAGCGACAACGCAACCCATGCGGCCTCCACGGCGGCTTACGGCGATGCGAATCCATAGCGCGCGAGGATTTCCTGCCCCGGCCCAGCGAGAAGGAAATCGATGAACGACCGCGCACCGGCCGGGTTCGCCGAAGCGGCGAGCGGCGCCACCGGATAGAGCACCGGTTTTTCGAGCGGGATGTCGAAGACGACGCGCACCTTGTCCTTCATGATCGCTGCGTCGGTCGCATAGACGAAGCCGGCGTCGACTTCGCCGCGTGCCACGTAATCGAGCACCTGCCGCACCGACTGCGCCGTGATCCATTTCGGCGCAAGCGCTTCGCGTTCGCCCGCAGCCGTGAGCGCCGCCTCGGCGTAGCGGCCGGCGGGAACGCTGCGCGGGTCGCCGATCGCGATGCGATGCACGGCATCCTGGCGCAGGTCGCGAAGCGACGCGATCGTGAGCTTCGAGTCGGCCGGCACCACGGCGACGAGCGTATTGCGAGCGAAGGTGCGGCGCGCGGGCGCGTCGACGAGCTTCTTTTCCTGCGCTCGATCCATCGTTTCCATGTCGGCCGAAGCGAAGACGTCGACCGGCGCGCCCTTGTCGATCTGCTGCAGCAGCGTGCCCGAGGCGCCGAAATTCAGCAGGATCCTGTCGCCGGGATGCTGCTTCTCCCAGGCGGCGGCGATTTCGCGGAACGCGTTCTGCAGGCTCGCCGCGGCGGAAACCGTGACATCGGCGGCGTGGGCAGCGGTTGCCGACAGGGCGAACAGGCAGGCGAGGAGAAAGCGAAGGAGCATGAGGGGATTTCGGCAGACGGTGATTCGATCCGATGCGTAGTATACGCTAGTACATAACGGCTGCGACGACCGTGATCCGGCCTGTTTTGCGCAGCGCGCCGGCGTTTGCGCGCAGGGCGCCGGGTATGATCGGATGCATGATCCGTATCGCGCCGTCGGGCTCGTCCAACGCGATTGCCGTCGCGCTTCGCGCAGGTTTTCCCGTTGCGCTTCGCGCACGTCTTCGCTTCGCGGCGCTCGCGATGGCCGCCGTCTGCACGGCGTTCTGGGCTTTCGCCGCCGTGGCGCAGACGGCCGCGCGCCCTGCTGCCGTCGTGTTGACGATCGACGGCGCGATCGGTCCGGCGAGCGCCGACTATGTCGTTCGCGGCCTGTCGCGTGCGGCGCGCGACGGCGCGGCGGTCGTCGTGCTGCGCATGGACACGCCCGGCGGGCTCGACACGTCGATGCGCGAGATCGTCCGTGCGATCGTTTCGTCGCCGATCCCCGTGCTGGGCTTCGTTGCGCCCGGCGGCGCACGCGCCGCGAGCGCCGGCACCTACATTCTCTACGCGTGCCACGTTGCGGCGATGGCCCCGGGCACGAATCTGGGCGCCGCCACGCCGGTGGCGATCGGCGGCGGGCTGCCGTTCGGCGGCGACGACCGCGGCGATCGGGACCGCGGCAAGGGCGACCGGGACGCGTCGAAAGGAGGGGAGGCGTCGAAAGGAGGCGATGCGTCGAAAGGAGGTGATGCATCGAAGGGCGACGGATCGGCGAAGCCGCAGGCAGCTCCGTCGCGCGGCCGCGAACCCGATTCGGCGATGGAGGCCAAGGCGATCAACGACGCCGTCGCCTACATCCGCTCGCTCGCCGAGATGCGCGGGCGCAACGCCGACTGGGCCGAGCGCGCGGTGCGCGACGCGGCCAGCCTTTCGGCGGCCGACGCGAAAGCGAACAAGGTCATCGATCTGATCGCCAACGACGTCGACGACCTCCTCCGGAAGGCCGACGGGCGCACCGTTTCGGTTGGCTCCGCGAGCGTCGAGCTGCACACGGGCGGGCTCGCGCAGCAGGCGATCGATCCCGACTGGCGCGCGCGTCTGCTGTCGGCGCTGACCAATCCGAGTCTCGCGCTGATCCTGATGACGATCGGCTTCTACGGGCTGATCTTCGAGTTCATGCATCCGGGTGCGTTGTACCCGGGAACGATCGGCGCGATCTGCCTGCTCCTGGGCCTGTACGCGCTGTCGGTGCTTCCGGTGAACTACGCCGGACTCGGCCTTGTCGTGCTCGGCCTGCTGCTGATGATCGCCGAGGCTTTCACGCCATCGGCCGGTGCGGCAGCGCTGGGGGGTGCGGTGGCTTTCGTGCTCGGTGCGACGATCCTCATCGACACCGAGGCGCCGGGCTTCGGCGTGCCGTGGACGTCGATCGTGGCGATCGTCGGCTTCAGCCTCGCGTTCTCGCTGCTCGTGCTGCGCATGCTGTGGGGCGCGCGGCGCCGCCCGGTGAAGACGGGCGAGCGCGGCATGCTCGGCGAGCGCGGCACGGTGCTCGAGTGGAGCGGCGGCCGCGGGCGCGTGCTCGCGGCGGGCGAACGCTGGCATGCGGTGGGCGATGCGCCGCTGGCGCCCGGCCAGCGCGTGCGCGTCGTGGCGGTCGACGGGCTGGTCTTGCGCGTCGTCGCCGAATCCTGAACGATCCGGGGGCTACCTGCCCGAGGAGAACCGATGTCCTTCGATCTGGCCGTCTACCTGCCCATCGTCGTCATCGTCGTCGCGATCCTGGCGACGTCGATCCGCATCCTGCGCGAGTACGAACGCGGCGTCGTCTTCACGCTCGGGCGCTTCACCGGTGTGAAGGGCCCCGGGCTGATCCTGCTGCTGCCCTACGTGCAGCAGATGGTGCGCGTGGACCAGCGCACGCTCGTGCTCGACGTGCCTACGCAGGACGTCATCTCGCGCGACAACGTCTCGGTGAAGGTCAACGCGGTCCTCTATTTCCGCGTGGTGCAGGCCGACAAGTCGGTGATCCAGGTCGAGGATTTCCAGCAGGCGACGAGCCAGCTCGCGCAGACGACGCTGCGCTCGGTGCTCGGCAAGCACGACCTCGACGAGATGCTCTCCGAGCGCGACAAGCTGAACAACGACATCCAGGACATCCTGGACGCGCAGACCGATGCCTGGGGCATCAAGGTGTCGAACGTCGAGATCAAGCACGTCGATCTCGACGAGAGCATGATCCGCGTGATCGCGCGCCAGGCCGAAGCCGAGCGCGAGCGGCGCGCGAAGGTGATCAGCGCCGAAGGCGAGCAGCAGGCCGCGCAGAAGCTGTTCGAGGCGGCCGAGATCCTCGCCGCACGGCCCGAGGCGATGCAGCTGCGCTACCTGAACACGCTCGCCACGATCGGCACGCAGAACAACACGACGATCGTCTTTCCGTTCCCGGTCGAGTTCGGCGATCTTCTGTCGGGATTGGGCGCGTCGTTGCGCGGGCCGGCGGGCGCAGCGCCGCCCACGCCGCCCTCCGGGCAGGCGCCGCGCCCTCACGGCGCAGTGTAGACGACCTCCTCGCGCTTTCCGAAGGCCACCGTATTGTCGGTGAGGAAGGCGCGTTCGACGACGAGCACGAACCAGCGCGCATGCTCGAAGGCGCGCGCGATCGGCTCGGGCGCACAGGCGGGATCGCCGATGACGGGGAACTTCGCGGCATAAAGGCGGCGGGCTTCGCCGCTCTCGTCGGCGCCGAGCGCCCGCGCGCGGCCGGCGAGTTGCACTCCGCGGATCGACTGCCAGTCGCGCGCATCGTCGTGCACCGCGGCTGCGACGCGGACATCGGCGTCGAGCTCGAGCGCGTGGCGGCTCGCCGGAGACGAGACGAAGACCAGCCGCAGTGATCCGTCGTCGCCGAAGCGCTCGGCATAGAAGACCGGCGCCGCCCAGGGTCCGCCTGCGCCCGCGCTGGCCAGCGTCATCGTGCTGTGCGACGAAAGCAGCGCGCGCACGCGTGTCGCGGCGTCGGACGCCGCAGTCGGTTTGCTCATCGCGTGCTTTCGCCCGCCGGCTCGTTCATCCGCTTCAGTCTATAGGCAAGCTGCGCCCGGCTCAGTCCGAGCATGCGCGCGGCCGACGACAGGTTGCCGCGCGCCTTGTCCACCGCCGTCTCGAGCAGCATCGTCTCGACCTGGTCGAGCGTCATCGTACCGTTGAACACCGCCTCGGACAGCGCGCGTCCGGGCTCCCAGCTGCGCACGCCGAGCGTGCCGTGCGCATCGACCGACAGCGACATGCCGTCGTCGTCGGGCTGCGAGGCGAACAGCTGGTGCACCTCGACGCGCGTGGCGGGCGGAGCGAGCAGCACGCCGCGCTCGACGACGTTGCGCAGCTCGCGGATGTTGCCCGGCCAGTCGTAGGAGAGCAGCGAGCGTTTCGCCTTGTCGCTGAAGCCGAGCAGCTTCTTGCCCTGCACGGCGCACTGCTCGGCGAGAAAGCGCTTGGCGAGCAGCGGAATGTCTTCCTTGCGCTCGCGTAGCGGCGGGATCTCGATCTGGAACGCGTTCAGCCGGTAGTAGAGATCGGAACGGAAGCGGCCCTCGCGCACCGCCTCCTGCAGCCGGCAGTTCGTCGCCGCAACGACGCGCACGTCGACGCGCCGCGTGCGGTGATCGCCCACGCGCTCGATCTCTCCTTCCTGCAGCGCGCGCAGCAGCTTGCTCTGCGCCGGCAGCGGCAGGTCGCCGATCTCGTCGAGGAAGAGGGTGCCGCCGTCGGCGCGTTCGAAGCGGCCGGGGCGCGCGACCTGCGCGCCGGTGTACGCGCCTTTCTCGACGCCGAACAGCTCCGCCTCGACGAGGTCGTTCGGCATCGCCGCGCAGTTCAGCGCGACGAAGGGCCTCGCGCGCCGGTCGCTCATCCGGTGCAGCGCGCGCGCGAACAGTTCCTTGCCCACGCCCGTTTCACCGAGCAGCAGCACGACGATGCGGCTTCCGGCGGCCAGCCGCAGCAGCTCGAAGGCCTTGCGGAACGCCGGCGCGTTGCCGGCGATGTCGGGTTCGAGTCCCTGGCGCTCGTCGATCTTCGAGCGCAGCTCGACGACCTGCGTCTGCAGATCGAGCAGCTGCTGGGCGATCGATTCGCGGTTGAAGAACTGCTGGTGCTCCTCGGCGTCGTCCCATTCCTCGATCGGCTTGCCGACGATGCGGCAGTGCTCGTCGCCCATGCCGCTGCACTGCACTTCCTTGTAGAGGATGGGCCGGCCCATGAAGGTGGACGTGTAGCCGCAGGCGTAGCCGATCTGCGTCCAGCAGACCGGCTCGTCGTGCGTGCCGTAGTAGTGGCGGTGCCACTGGCCTTCCCACGAGTTCTCCCAGCGGAACTCGCCGTGGAAGTGCCCGGCGGAGCGGTCGAGCTCGAGGCGCAGCGGAACGACGCGCACGATGCCTTCGAGCGTGTGCAGCTGCGGCCCGGTCATGAAGGCGTCGAGATCGCTCGCGTTCTGCGAGCGCGTGCGCGCGATCTCGGCGTCGCGCGCTCCCGACGCGTAGCCCATGCGCATCAGCAGCCCGCGCGCGCGCGTCATGCCGAGCGTGTCGATCAGCTCCTTGCGCAGCAGCGCCTGCGCCTCGGCGTGCACGAGCAGCATCCGGTGCTCGCGCAGCCAGATCTGGCCGGTTTCCGAACAGAAGTGGACCTGCGCGCGAAGCTCGTCCGCGCGGACCGCGCTCTTCGTGCGATCGTCGTCCTCCGCACGCGGAACACTGCGCAGCCTGCTCATCTTCGCCTCCTGCCGAACCCGCATTCGAGGCTGCGCGCGGTCGACTTACCTTGATCGAGATCAAGTTCGGCCGCGCTGCCGGATCCGGGGTCGATTGCTCAAATGAGCAAATCGCAGCGTGCGCTGCGTCGCGCTTCGCTCAAAGGAGCAAGCGCGCGCCTGCGCCCGGCGAAGCGCGATACACAGCGCGCGTCGATCGAAGGGCCTGCGCTACTGCGATGCAGCAGCGCCGCGACGTCGCTCGCATCGCGAGCACCGACACCGTCGAGCGCGCGATCTTCGCTGCCGCAACGACGAACGCGAGGCGCCTGCTGTTGCGTTGCACCAGTCGAACTCGACGTCGATGGCACAGGCCTTGCGTTTACTGCTCTCGCAGCGCCCCGCGATGCGCGACGCCGCCCGAAGGTCCGTCGAAATCCGAAGATCCAGGGAGCAGGCCAGCGATGAAATTCCCCGTACCGCACGATGTGAAGAAAGACGTCATTCCCGGCACCGAAGGCTGGGAGCGCATGTATCCGTACCAGTACCAGTTCGTCACCGACGACCCGCAGCGCAATGCGTACGAGAAGGAGACTTTCTGGTTCTACGACGGATTGCATTACCCCGAGCCGTTGTACCCCTTCGACACCATCTGGGACGAGGCCTGGTACCTCGCGCTCTCGCAGTTCAACAACCGGATCTTCATGGTGCCGCCGGTGCGCGGCGTCGACCACCGGATGATCAACGGCTACGTCTACATCTCGCCGGTTCCGGTGAAGGATCCCGACGAGATCGGCCGCCGCGTGCCGAACTTCATGGAGCGCGCGGGCCACTACTACAAGAACTGGGACGCGCTCGAAGCGAAGTGGAAAGTCAAGATGGAGGCGACGATCCGCGAGCTGGAGGCGCTGCAGATCCCCCGCCTGGCCGAGATGGAGGACATCTCGGTGGTGACCAACGCGATCGGCACGTCGAACGGCTATCACCTGCTGAAGAACTACGACGACCTGATCAACCTCGGAATCAAGTGCTGGCAGTACCACTTCGAGTTCCTGAACCTGGGCTACGCGGCCTACGTGTTCTTCCTCGATTTCGTGCAGAAGCTGTTCCCGAGCATTCCGACGCAGCGCGTCACGCAGATGATCTCGGGCATCGACGTGATGATGTACCAGCCCGACGAGGAGCTGAAGAAGCTCGCTCGCAAGGCGATCGAGCTGGGCGTGGACGGAGTCGTCACGTCGAGCACCGAGTGGGTCCAGGTCGAGCGCGCGCTGAAGGAGCATCCGCGCGGCACGGAATGGCTCACGTCGGTGAACCTCGCTCGCGAGCCGTGGTTCAACGTGTCGACGGGCACCGGCTGGTTCCACCACGACCGCTCGTGGAACGACCAGATGAACGTTCCGCTGATCGGCATCGCCACCTACATCGGCAAGCTGCGCGGCGGCCACGACATCGACCGGCCCACGGAGAAGGTGCGCGCCGAGCGCGATCGCATCGTCGCCGAATACCGCTCGCTGATCGAGAAGGAGGAAGACCGCAGGCAGTTCGACGAACTGCTCGGCTGTGCCAAGACGGTGTTCCCGTACGTCGAGAACCACCTGTTCTACGTCGAGCACTGGTTCCACTCGGTGTTCTGGAACAAGATGCGCGAGGTCGCCGCTGTCATGAAGGAGCACGGCGTCATCGAGGACATCGAGGACGTCTGGCTGCTGCGCCGCGACGAGATCAAGCAGGCGCTGTGGGACATCGTCACTGCCTGGGCCACCGGCGTGACGCCGCGCGGCACGAAGACCTGGCCCCCCGAGATCGCCTGGCGCAAGGGCGTGATGGCGAAGTTCAAGGAGTGGGGACCGCCGCCGGCGATCGGCACCGCTCCGGAGGTCATCCAGGAGCCGTTCACCATCGTGCTCTGGGGCGTGACGAACAAGTCGCTGGCCGACTGGGCCGCCGTGCAGGAGATCCTCGACCCGGAGAACATCACCGAGCTGAAGGGCTTCGCCGGCAGTCCGGGCATCGTCGAAGGAAAGGCGCGCGTCTGCCGCACGGTGAGCGAAGTGGGCGAGTTGTGCGAGGGCGAGATTCTCGTCGCGCCGACCACCTCGCCGTCGTGGGCGCCGGCCTTCGCCAAGATCGGCGCCTGCGTCACCGACGTCGGCGGCGTGATGAGCCATGCGGCGATCGTCTGCCGCGAGTACGGGATGCCCGCGGTCGTGGGCACCGGGCACGCGACGAAGATCATCAAGACCGGCATGAGGCTGCGCGTCGACGGCTCGAGCGGCGCCATCACGATCAGCCGCTGAGCGGGTGCCCCCGATGAACACCGTCATCGATCCCGTGCGCAGGGCGCACGCCGCGGCGCCGTCTGCGGCGGCGCCACGGCTGAGCTGGTTCGAGGAGTGCGATGCGAATTCGCTCGCGCTGGTCGGCGGCAAGTGCGCCTCGCTCGGCGAGCTGATCCACGCCGGCGTGAACGTGCCGCCGGGCTTCGCGCTGACCACACACGGAACGCGCGCCTTCCTCGCCGAGTCGGGCATCGACGCCGTGGTGGCGTCGATGCTCGCCGGCGTCGACCCGAAGGACACCAACGCAGTGGAATTGATGAGCGCGCGCATCCGCGCGCTCATCGAGGCGCAGCCGTTCTCGGCTTCGCTCGAGGACGAGATCGCCGAGGGCTATCGCCGGCTGTCGGTGCGCTGCTGCACGCCGGGCGTGCCGGTGGCCGTGCGCTCGAGCGCGACCGCCGAGGATCTTCCCGACGCCAGCTTCGCCGGCCAGCAGGACACCTACCTGTGGATCCGCGGCGCCGACGAGGTGCTGCACCACATCCGGCGCTGCATCTCGAGCCTGTACACCGGGCGCGCGATCGCCTATCGCGCGAACCGCGGCTTCGCGAACGAGCAGGTCGCGATCGCCGTCGGCGTGCAGAAGATGGCGAACTCGTACACGGCCGGCGTGATGTTCACCGTGCATCCGGCCAACGGCGACCGTTCGGTGATCGTCATCGACTCGAACTTCGGCTTCGGCGAGTCGGTCGTCTCCGGCGAGGTCACGCCCGATCACTTCGTCGTCAACAAGGTCACGCTCGACATCATCGACCGCACGATCTCGCGCAAGGAGCTCTGCTACACGGTCGACCTGAAGGAGCAGCGCTCGCGCGCGATCGAGGTGCCCTACGAGCGCCAGACCGTGCAGTCGCTGATCGACGACGAGATCACCGAGCTCGCCTGGATGGGCAAGCAGATCGAACGGCACTACGGCCGCCCGATGGACATCGAATGGGCCGTCGACAAGGACGTTCCGGCCGGCGGCAACGTGTTCATCCTGCAGGCCCGGCCGGAGACCGTCTGGAGCACGCGCAGCAAGCCGGTCGAGGGCCCGCGCGGCAGCGCGATGGACTACATCGTGTCGAGCCTGCTGGTCGGCAAGCGCATCGAATGACCGCTTTTTTCCCCCACCTCACGAACCGCACCACCGTGGAGTCGCAATGAACGCACGTACCGAAGTGGGCCTGATCGACGACCTGCGCAGCTACATCGCGGCGCTGGAGGCGAACGGCCAGTTGCACCGGGTCAAGACCGAAGTCGACTGGAAATACGAGCTGTGCCACGTCTCGAAGGTCAACGAGGAGAAGCAGGGCCCGGCGCTGCTCTACGAGAACGTGAAGGACAACACCATTCCGGTGTTCACCAGCGCCTTCACCACGCCCGAGCGCATCGCGATCGCGCTCGAGCAGGATCCGGGCCTGACGATGTGCCAGCTCTCGCGCAAGTGGATGGAGCTGACCACCAAGCAGATGATCAAGCCCGAGTTCGTCGCCAATCCTCCGGTGATGGAGAACGTCATCAAGGAGGAGGACGTCGATCTCGAGAAGTTCCCGGTGCCGTGGTTCTACCCGGACGACGGCGGGCGCTTCTTCGTCACCGCCGGCTATCTCGTCACGAAGGACCCCGACACCGGCTGGACGAACCTCGGCACCTACCGCTCGCAGGTGCTCGGCAAGAAGATCCTCGGCTCGCAGATCATCAAGGGCAAGCACGGGGACATGCACATGAAGAAGTACCAGGAGCGCGGCGAACTGATGCCGGCGGCGGCCGTCGTCGGCTGTGATCCGGTGCTGTTCCTGGCCGGCTCCACGCTCGTCAGCTCGCAGACCGACGAGTACGACGTGGCCGGCGCGCTGCGCGGACGCCCGGTGCCCGTGTTCAAGTCGGAGCTCACCGGCCTGACGCTGCCGGCGAATGCCGAGATCATCGTCGAGGGCTTCATCGACCCGAACGAGCTGATGGAGGAAGGTCCGTTCGGCGAGTACACCGGCTACTACTCGGGCAACAAGGGCAAGGACTATCCGAAGCCCGTGCTGCGCGTGAAGCGCATCCTGCACCGGAACAACCCGATCTTCTGGTCGACCACGGTCGGCAAGCCGATCAACGACATCCACATGATCCAGTCGCTGAACCGCACCGGCGCGCTGTGGTACGACCTGGAAACGATGAAGGTGCCGGGTATCCAGAGCGTCTACCTGCCGGCGGCGGCCACCGGGCGCTTCTGGGCGATCGTCTCGGTCAAGCAGATGTATCCGGGGCACTCGAACCATGTCGGCAACGCCGTGATCGCGAGCACCACCGGTCACTACGGACTGAAGGGCGTGATCGTCGTCGATCACGACATCGAAGCCGACGACATGGATCGCGTCTGGTGGGCGCTGGCCACGCGCTTCGATCCGAAACGCTCGGCGCAGATCATCGACCGTGGCCGCTCGACGCCCCTCGACCCCGGCCTGCCGATCGAGGCGCGCGACATCACCAGCCGCATCATCCTCGACGCCTGCACGCCCTACGAGTGGGCGAACAAGCCGAACGAGATCTTCATGGACCGCGACATGCTCCAGCGCGTCTCCGACCGATGGAACGAGTACGGGTTCACGGGACCGAGTCCGGTGGCTGAAATGATCGGCCGCTTGACGCGGCCTCAGGTCAAGAAGAAGTGACAGGAAGGGAAGGGGGAAGGGGGAAGGGAGAAGGGGGAAGGGGACAAGCCCTGACTTCCGCAGCCGAGTCTTTTCCCCTTCCCCCTTCCCCCTTCCCCCTTCCTTTCTCGGAGCACCGAATGGCAAAGGGCGTGGCGATCATCTGCAACCTCGACACGCGAGGCGAGGACATCCGCTTCGTGAAAGACCTGATCGCTTCGCGCGGGCTCGAGGCGATCCTGGTCGACTTCAGCATGGAGGAGCCGCCGCCGTTTCCCGGCGACGTGCGCACCGAGGAGGTCGCCCGGCGCGGCGGGCTTTCGATCGAAGTGGTGCGCGAGAAGTACCGCTCCGATCGCGATACGGCGACGAACAACCAGATCCGCGGGGCATCTGCGATCGTCGGCGAACTGGTGCGCGCCGGGCGCGTGCACGGCGTGATCGGCATCGGCGGCGGCACGGCCACGCTCGTTGCCACGTCGGTGATGAAGACGCTGCCCTTCGGCATGCCGAAGGTGATGGCCTCGCCGATGGCGGCGCACCCGGCGTACATCGATCGCTACGTAGGCACGCGCGATATCACCATGCACCACACGGTGCTCGACATCGTGAAGATGAATCCGCTGCTGCGCGCGCAGATCGTCAACGCGGTGGGAGCGATCTGCGGCATGGTCGAGATGACGCAGGGCACCGATATCGAATTCGACCGGCCGTGCGTGGCGCTGTCGTCGTTCGGTTTCGGCGAGATGGCGGTGCAGGGCGCGATGGGCATGCTCGAGGAGAGCGGCTTCATCCCGGTCGTCTGCCATGCGCAGGGCAAGGGCGACCGCGCGATGGAGGAGATGATCCGCGACGGTATGTTCCACGGCGTGATCGACCTGTGCACCGGCGGCATCGTCGAGCACCTGTTCCACGGCAACCGGGATCCCGGACCCGATCGGCTGATGGCGGCGGTCGAAACCGGTATCCCGATGGTGCTCGGGCCCTGCGGACTGGACATCCTGTCGTACGGCGGCCGGCCCGACATGCTCGAGAAGACGAGTCATCGCGTGCAGTACGTGCAGGACGCGCTGCGCGTGCAGGTGCGCACCACCGCCGACGAGCTTCGCCAGGCGGCCGACGTGATCGCCGAGCGGCTGAACGGGGCAAAGGGTCCGTGGACCTTCCTCGTTCCTCTGCGCGGTTGGTCTTCGCTCGATCGTGAAGGCCGCCCGATCTGGGATCCGGACGCCGATGCGGCCTTCGTCGAACGGCTCGAACAGCGGCTGGACGACCCGTCGCATCTGCGCAAGGTCGACTTGAACCTGTACACGCAGGAATTCGCCCGCGTGGCGGTCGACGAATTCCTCGGCCTGTACCGCAAGGTCGCCGAGTCCGCGCTGGCAGCGGCGAAGTAAGGAGAAGCGATGCTCGTTCGAAACTGGATGCAGGCGGACCCGACCACGATCGCCGGCGACGTGCTCGTCTCCGAGGCCAAGCGGCTGATGAGCGAGCACCGCCTGCACGCGCTGCCGGTCGTCGAGAACGGAAGGTTGCGCGGCCTGGTCACGCGCGCCAACCTGCTGCGCATGGGGCAGTTCGTGCTGCGCACGCAGAACCCCGACGAATTCGATTATTTCGTCACGCGGCTGCGAGTGCGCGACATCATGGTGCGCAACCCGGCGAGCGTGCAGGCCAGCGACACGATGGCGCATTGCCTGCGCAAGGGGCAGGAACTCGGCGTTGCGCAGTTCCCGGTGCTCGACGGCGAGCAGCTGGTCGGCGTGATCTCGGCCAACGAGATCTTCCAGCTCGCCGCGCACTGCGTCGGCGCCACCGAGAGCGACCACGTCGTCATGCTGGCGCCGCTGCGACTCGCGCCCGGCGTGCTGGCGCGCGTGTGCGCAGCGGCCGAGGGCGCCGGCGCGGCATTGCACGGGCTCTACCCGGTTGGCGGCGACGATTCCGCTCGCGGCGATGCAGTCGGGGGCGCCGTGGCGCAGCCCGCGCCGGCGCGCGTCATCGTGCGTTTCGGCGCGACCGACCCGCAACCGGTGCTCGATGCGCTGGCCGCCGCCGGCTTCGAGGCGCTCGACGCGGTTGCCGAACCCCCGCGACAGCGGGTAGCCTGAGAACGTTCTGAGCGGCTGGCTGGAGCGTTTCACGGAAATGAGCGAAGCGAAGAAGTTGCCTCTGGTCGTCGCGATCACCGGAGCTACCGGCGTCGTCTACGGGGTCGAGATGCTGCGCGTGTTGCGCCAGCTCGGCGAGCCCGTGCACCTGATCCTCAGCGAAGCGGCGACGATGAACCTCGCGATCGAGACGGACAGTTCGGTCGACGACGTGAAGGCGCTGGCCGACGTCGTCTATCCGAACAAGGACATCGGCGCGGCGGTGGCGAGCGGCTCGTTTCGCACCCGCGGCATGATTGTCGCGCCGTGCACGGTGAAGACGCTGTCGGCGATCGCCAACTCGTTCACCTACAACCTCGTGGTTCGCGCGGCCGACGTCACGCTGAAGGAGCGGCGTCCGCTGGTGCTGATGGTGCGCGAGACGCCGCTGCACAAGGGGCATCTCGAGCTGATGGCGCGCGCGGCCGATTGCGGCGCGACGATCCTGCCGCCGATGCCGGCGTTCTACCATCATCCGCAGACGATCATGGACATCGTCCACCAGAGCGTCGGCAAGGCGCTCGACCAGGTGGGCATCGAGCACGATCTGTTCCGGCGCTGGACCGGCGAGGATCGCGCGGCGCTGCGCAACACGCTGCGCGTCGCGGCGCCCTGAGCGGACGGCGTTCTTCGCGTGCCGCGGTCGTGCGGCACGTCGAGACGGGGGTCTTCGCTTGCCGCGGTCGTGCGGCACGTCGAGACGGCGGTCTTCGCTTGCCGCCTCCAACGAAGCCGCCCCTTCGGGGTCCCCTGCGCTGCTCGTCATCGCGGGCGGCTGCGCAACTCGCCCTCATCGCGGCGCCCCTTCGGGGCTTGCGCTTCGGAGCTCGAACAGTGCTCGCCGACTGCCCCCGCGATGACTGCGCTGCTCGGCGGCTTCGAAGTCGGCGTCAAGCGAAGACCGCCGTCTCGACGTGAAGCGGTGCTCGCTGTGCACGACGCCCACGCGATCGTTGCTGCCGGGCGTTTCGCGTTCTTGTCGTGAGCCTCATGGCGATCGCGAGCGGTCATCGCGTGGCCGCCCACAAGGCTGTTTCACGTCGAGGCGTGCGCATTCCGTTTTCGGCCGACGAAGAAGCCGCCCCATCGGGGTGCCCGGCGCTGCTCACCGTGGCGGGCGGCGGCGCAACGCGCCCAAGCCGCGGCGCCCCTGCGGGGCTTGCTGCTCCGAGCTCGGACAGTGCCCGCCGCCTGCCCC
>JAJPEN010000092.1 GCA_021166835.1 Burkholderiaceae bacterium
TCGACCCGGTCCTGCGACGCGGCAGATCGCCCCGCCAAGCCTCGCCCTTCGGGTTCGCGGCCCCCCGGGGCCCGGGGGCGGTTGGGAAAACAGGGGGGGGGGCCCCCCAACAACCCCGGGGTGGCGGCGGGCCCCCCCCCCGGGACCCCAACCGCCCCCGCGCCCCGGTGGGGCGCGAACCCGAAGGGCGAGGCTTGGCGGGGCGATCTGCCGCGTCGCAGGACCGGGTCGATATCCCCGATATCGACCCGGTCCCGCTCCTTGCATCTCACCCCGCCAAGCCTCGCCAAAGGCAAGGTATCTGCGGAACAGGACACTAGAACATGCGCGCGATGCTGCTGGCCGCCGGGCGCGGCGAACGGATGCGCCCGCTCACCGACGCGTGTCCCAAGCCGCTGCTGCGCGTGGGCGGGCGCATGCTGATCGAGTGGCATCTGCTCGCGCTCGCGCGCGCCGGCATCGTCGACGTCGTCGTCAATCACGCGCACCTGGGCGCGCAGGTGGAGCAGGCGCTGGGCGACGGCGCGCGCTGGAAGCTGCGCATCCGCTACTCGGCGGAAGGCGAGGCGCTGGAGACGGCGGGCGGCATCGCGCACGCGCTGCCGATGCTCGGCGAAGGCCCGTTCATCGTCGCCGCTTCCGACGTCTACACCGACTTCGACTACTCGCGCGCGGTCGCGGTCGCGTCGCGCATGCGAGCCGGCGATCTCCTCGCCTGGTGCCTGCTGGTGCCGAATCCGCCGCATCATCCGTCGGGCGACTTCGCGCTGCGCGACGGGCGGCTGCTCGCCGACGGCGAACCGAAGCTCACGTTCAGCGGCATCGGCGTCTATCGCGCCGCTCTCTTCGACGAGCTCGACCCGTCGCGCAAGGCGCCGCTCGCGCCGCTGTTGCGCGCCGCTGCGGCCGAAGGACGCGCCGGCGCCGCGCGGCACGACGGCCGCTGGATCGACGTGGGCACGCCGCAGCGCCTCGCGGCGCTCGATGCACAATTGCAGTCGCGCGATCCGTAACCGGCGCATCTCTCGCGCGCAGCGCCTCGCGGAAAACGGAATGCAGGAATACGCCGAACGCAGACGACGGGTGATGGAAACGATGCGCGCCGCCGGCGGCGGCGTCGCGATCGTGTGCACCGGCGCCGAGGTGATCCGCAACCGCGACAGCGAGTATCCGTATCGCAGCGACAGCTACTTCCGCTACCTGAGTCCGTTTCCGGAACCGCAGGCGGCGATCGTGCTCGTCGCCGACGCCGATCGCGGCGAATCGATCCTGTTCTGCCGTCCGAAGAACGAGGAGCGCGAGACCTGGGACGGCTTCCGTTACGGGCCGCCTGCAGCGGCCGAGCGCTTCGGCTTCGACCGCGGCGCGCCGGTCGAGTCGCTCGACGAGGAGATGGGCAAGCTGCTCGCCAACCGCCCGGCGCTGTGGTGCGCACTCGGCACCAGCGAGACGCTCGACGCATCGGTGCGGCGCTGGCTGGCGGCGGTTCGCCTGCAGGCGCGCGCCGGCGTCGTCTCGCCGACGCAGCTGTTCGACCTGAACCACGTGCTCGACGAAATGCGGCTGGTGAAGGACGCGCACGAAATCGCCGCGATGCGCCGCGCCGCGCAGATCTCGTCGGCGGCGCATCTGCGCGCGATGCGCAGCGCGCGCCCGGGCCGGCGCGAATACGAGATCGAGGCCGAACTGCTGTACGAATTCCGCCGCAACGGCGCCGATGCGCCGGCCTACGGCTCGATCGTCGCGTCCGGGCGCAACGCCTGCGTTCTGCACTATCGCGCGAACGACGCGGTGATGAACGACGGCGAGCTGCTGCTGATCGACGCCGGCTGCGAGTTCGACGCCTATGCGTCGGACATCACGCGCACGTTCCCGGTAGGCGGCCGCTTCTCCGCGGCGCAGCGCACGCTCTACGACATCGTGCTCGAGGCGCAGCGCGCGGCGATCGAAACGATCCGGCCGGGCGCGCGCTTCGTCGACGCGCACGACGCCGCCGTGCGCGTGCTCGTGCAGGGGATGATCGACTGCCGCCTGGTCGAGGGTCCGCTCGACGCGGCGATCGAATCCGGCGCGTACCGGCGCTTCTACATGCACCGTACCGGGCACTGGCTGGGCATCGACGTGCACGATTGCGGCAGTTATCGTGAACCGTCGGCTGACGGCGCCGAAGGCGACCCCGGCTCGCGCATCCTGCGTCCGGGAATGGTGACCACCGTCGAACCGGGCCTCTACGTGCGCGCGGCCGACGACGTGCCGATCGCGTTCCACGACATCGGCATCCGCATCGAGGACGACGCGCTCGTCACCGAGAACGGCTGCGAGATCCTCACCATCGACACGCCGAAGCGCGCCGACGACATCGAAGCGGCGATGAACGGATGACGCAGCGCCTGCGCATCGAAGGCCGCGGACCGGTCGCCGCCGCGTTGCGCCTGTTCCTCGCGCGCCAGGGATTCGCATCGGCCTCGATCGCGCACGATGCCTTCGCCGAGCCGCTGCCCGCCGCCGTCGCCGCGCGTCCGCTCGCGCTCTCGCTGGGCAGCACGCACCTGCTCTCGCGCATCGTCGCCCTGCCCGAAGCCGCGCCCATTCGCACCGTGGACGTCTCGCTCGCCCGCGGCGGCGGCCGCACCCGCTTCCACGCCGCCGACCTCGACTCCCCCACCCTCGGCTGCGTGATCCGCTACGCCGCCCTGCACCAGGCACTCTTCGAAGCGCTCCAACGCATCGATACGGCAACGCTCCCCCCTTCCCCCTTCACCCTTCACCCTTCACCCCTCGTCGGCAAAGCCGACGAAATCCTGGTCCGCGCGGGCGGGGGCCCCCCCGCGCCCGGCCCGCGCCCGCAGGGCGGGC
>JAJPEN010000037.1 GCA_021166835.1 Burkholderiaceae bacterium
CGACCGCGTCGGGCGTGTGGTGCAGTCGCTCGAAGCGGCGCTGCACTGGTTGACGACCGACGAGGACTGGCCGGAAGAGGAGCAGAGGGCGTGATGGCGAAGACCCGGTACTACGTGCACGGGGACAGGCGTCACGGGGGCGACGAATACTACTGCGCCTGCTGTGATGCCTTCGAGCCGTGGGATCACTTCAGCGCAGCGCATACGCTGGAGAAGCGCGCCCGACGGTACGTCAGTTCCATGGCGGAATGGGCGGTGCTGGACCGCGCTCAGTGGAAGCGCCCGATGAAGGTCGAAAACACTGAAGCCCGTTCGGTACAGAACCACCTGCGGGCACAAAAGGATGAGCGCGGCGAAGGCCGACGTCGCCTGTCGCCCCGGACGCGGTTCGCGATCTTCAGGCGTGACTGGTACCGCTGCCGTCTCTGCGGCGCGGCGGCCAGCGACGGGGCGCGACTGGAGGTCGACCACATCCACCCCGTAGCGCGCGGCGGCACGAACGCAGAGGGTAACCTCTGGACTCTCTGCTGGGAGTGCAACTCCGGGAAGAGCGATCGGCTGCTCTGCGACGAACCGGAGGCCGCCTGATGCAGTCGCGCCTCTCCTCGTTCATCGAAGCGTGGGTCAACGTCGCCATCGGCTTCGGCATCAACTTCACGATGAACTTCCTGATCCTGCCCGTCGTGGGCCTGCCCATGCCGAGCGTCGGGCAGAACTTCGCGATGGGCCTTCTGTTCACCGTTGTGAGCGTGGCGCGCAGCTACGCGGTGCGGCGCTGGTTCAACGCGCGGATCAACCGGTTCGCGAACATCATGGCTGGGAGGATCGAGCAGTGAACATGAACGACCTACCGCTCACGCTGCCCACCGACAGCGCCGAGCGCAAGGAATACCCGCTGCACGACGGTTGCCTCGCCTACTTCCCGGCGGCGCTGGCCGGCGTCGCGCGGCACTCGAAGGCCGGCAACGACAAGCACAACCCCGGCGAGCCGCTGCACCACGCGCGCGGCAAGTCGATGGACCACAAGGACTGCATCCTGCGGCACCTGATGGATCTCGGCGATTTGCTGTCGGCGTACGAGCGGCGCGCGCGCGTACTGGCATGCACGCCCCGCAACTACAGGATGTACAACCAACGTATCCTCGACGAGGCGAACGCGCTCGCGTGGCGTGCGCTGGCTCTGTCGCAGGAGATTCACGAGCGGATAGGCGGCGCCCCGCAAGCGCCCGGTGCGCGGTAGCATTACGCTGTGAAAAGGAGCGTGCCGTGCATGTCGGAGAACTGTTTGGCGCTTTTTTCGCGTCGCTCGTGCTGGCCCCGGTTCCGATCGCTATCGTGTGGGTAACAAGACGGATCGGTCGCCGGTCCGAAGCGCGAGCCAAGGCGCGCGAAGAAGCGCGTTGGCTGGAGTACGCCAAACAGCAACGTGCGCATGATGATCATCCAGAACGGAAAGACGACCAGTGAAACCGTAGCCCCACCGAGAATCTCGCTGGCCGCTGGCCGCTGGAAGTGGCTGGCCGTGCTCGCGCTCTTCTTCGTCTACGGGGTCGTCCAGACCTTGTTGAAGTCCTGACTCGGCTGAAACCTAGCTGACAGCTATCTCTTTCGGCGTCTACTCTCCCGCCCCCGGCAAGCTGGGGCGAGGAGGTGCAAGATGCCGAACAAGATTCACCTCCGCGGCCCTATCCTGGCCCGCGGCAAACTCACCGGGACGGTGATTCACGCGTCGCTCTGCGGGCTCGTCGACAGCGACAACGCGAAGCTCACTGCGAAGATCCCGCAGGCGTCCTGCCTGCGCTGCATGACGATCGCCGCCCGCAAGGCGTGGCCGACCGACTGGCGTTCCTACAAGCAATGGCTGTCCGACGTGGGCGTGATCGAGACGCCGACGTCGCATCTGCCCGTCGAGTGGCAAGTCGTATACCGGCGCATGTTCAACGACGGCTGAACACCATTTCCCCACCAGCGCCTCGGAGAGCCGCGCCAATCCTCGAAGTTCGATTCCCGCCTCGGGCACCAATTCGGAAGCCACCGCTGCCATTTCCGCAGGGACGGCACGGCACGAAATACGGCGCGGGATATTCCGCGTCGAAGTGGGGCATCATCGGCCTGATGAAATCCGCGGCGCTGGAACTTGGGCAATACGGCATCACGGTCAACGCGGTCATCCCCGGCCTGATCGACACGCCGCTCACGCGCCACCGGCAGCGCTACGCGCAAGCGATCGACGATTTGACCAACACCGAACCGCTGGACAAGCTCGAAGCGGAAGCGAAACAAAACCTCACCGCCAAATCGCCGCTCGGCGTGGCCTGGCTTCCGCCCGAATCCATTGCTCCCGCGGTCGTGTTTCTCGCCAGCGACGAAGCCAGCATGGTCTCGGGCGCCACCTGGGATGTGACCGGTGGCGACAGCGCCAACAATTGCGCGTGAATCGGCTGCAGGACGTCAATCCCGAGGACACACGATATCGGAATGCTGCTACTGGTGATCGCGATCATCTTCCTGGCCACGTTCATTCGCTCTGCGTTTGGATTTGGCGAGGCGTTGGTGGCGGTTCCGCTCCTGGCGCTCATCATGCCGATCGACGTAGCGGCGCCGGTGGCGGTGCTGGCGTCGATCACGGTCGCCCTCGTGGCTGTGGCACAGGATTGGCGGCATGTGCACTTTCGCAGCGCGGGACTGCTGGTCGCTTCGAGTTGTGCCGGCATACCGATCGGGCTCTGGCTGCTGTCGGCGGTGCCCGGGCAAGCCGTCAAGTCCGTGCTCGCCGTCATCATCATCGCGTTTTCCGCGTTCTTCCTGCTCAACAAGTCGCCGGCAGCCCTGAAAACGGATCGTTCGGCGCCCGCGTTCGGCTTCGCGGCTGGCATACTGGGCGGCGCCTACGGCATGAACGGGCCGCCGCTCGTGGCCTACGGAACGCTGCGCCGCTGGTCTCCCGAGCGGTTTCGGGCAACCCTGCAAGGCTATTTTCTTCCCGCCAGCATCGTCGTGATGTTCGGGTACTGGCTGGCGGGACTGTGGACGCCATCCGTCACGCATTACTACCTGCTTGCTTTGCCGGCGATCGTCGTCGCCATTTTCGCCGGTCGCGCAGTGAACAAGCGGTTCAATAGCCGAACGTTCATGGTGTGTGTGCACGTCGGGCTGGTCGTGGTTGGGGCGGCACTGCTATGGCAGGCGTATGTCTAGCCAGCGGCTGAGCTACCGCCTCACGAAGGCTGCTCCAGCGGCCACACCTCGACGACGCCCTGCGCGACGGCACAGGGGGTTCGTGACACCAGGTCGATCGCTTCCGAGAGATCGGCGGCTTCGATGATCGCGAAGCCAGCCACGGGCAAGGAAGATGTCATGAACGGACCCGTCGTCGTTTCGACTCCGGAAGCCTGCGGATTGCGTACCTGGACCGGAGTGCCCGCGACGCCGATCGACGCTCCGTCCTTCTGCAGCTTCGCATCCTGCTCGTGGGCTGCGTCTCGAACGGCTGCGGGGGTGCGATCGTAGCCCTCCTTATCTCCGTATCCGATCGTCACGAATTTCGGCACCGTTCATCTCCCTCAGGCTGGATTGATCGGCATTGCAGCTCCAGCAATTCGATCGCCTGATATCATTGATATCATATGCCGACGGAGGACGAAGAATGGCGGACCTGCTCGTACGAGGCGTCGACGAAGCGCTCGTCCGGAAGCTGAAGGAGCGCGCTGCGGCGCATGGCCGTAGTGCCGAAGCGGAGCACAGAGAGATTCTCGCGAATGCGCTGAAGCGCCCGCGCAGGCGCAGTTTCGCGGAAGTGCTGGCGTCGATGCCGGACGTCGGCACCGACGACGATTTCGCTCGCATCGAGGACGAAGAGAAGATCCGACCGTGTACCTGATCGACACGAACGTCGTCAGCGAGGCGCGAAAAGGGTCGCGAGCCGATCGCGGCGTTCGCCGGTTCTTCGACGAAGTCGTCGCGACGGGCGATCCCGTCCATCTGTCTTCGATCACTGTCGGCGAATTGCGCCGAGGCGTCGAATCGATCCGGCACCGCGGCGACAGCCGGCAGGCCGCGCTGCTGGAAGCCTGGCTTCTGCTCGTGCTCGAGCAGTATCGGGACAACGTACTCGACTTCGATGCCGAAGCAGCGCAGGTCTGGGGCCGGCTCTGTGTTCCTCGTCCCGAGCACGCGATCGACAAGCAGATCGCCGCCATCGCACTGGTCAACGACCTGACGGTCGTGACGCGAAACACGTCGGACTTCGAGGGAACCGGAGTGCGTGTCGTCGATCCTTTCGAAGTGCGGGAGTAGAAGGAAGGCGGCCTTCCTTCTACTCCCAGGCTGCGCTGCGGATCACAGCCGGATCCACCCTCTGCGCGTCGCGTGATGCGCGAGCACGCCGAACAGCACCGCGAGCCCGGCGTGCCAGACGGCGATGCCGGCGGTGGCGAGCACGACGAAGCGGTCGACCTTCTCGCCGCCCGGTTCGCGGCTGCCGAGCGCCAGTTGCAGTCCGGCGAGAAAGAGGATCGTGCCGAGCACGGCCGGCGGCACGAGCGCGAACAGCGTGGCCACGGCGTCGGCGAAGACGAGCCCGAGCACGAGCAGCGTGACGCCGAGGATCACCGGCGCGCGGCCCGAGCGTGCGCCGAAGCGCGTCTGCGCGGCCATGCCGCCGGCTCCGTGACACAGCGGAATGCCGCCGAGCGCGCTCGACAACAGGTTCATCGCGCCGGTGCTGAGCGCGACGACGCGCTCGTTCGTCGGTCGGGCGGGGAAGCGCCGGTTGTTTTCTTCGACGACGGCGAAGATCGCATTGCCGAAAGTCAGCGGCAGCTGCGGCAGCGCGAGCAGCAGCGCGCCGACTTCGAGCGCGCGCCACGACAGCGTCGGCCACGCGAAGGCCGGCAGCGTCAACGCGGGTGCGGCAAGCGCGGCGAGCGCCGGGGAGGAACCGGCGAGGAGGCTGGCGAACATGCCGCCGGCGAGCAGCACGAGCATCGTCGGAATCGCCGGACGAGACAGCAGCGCGAGCGCGATCGCGAGCGTCGCGGCGCCGCCCCAAGGCTGCGCCGACATCGTGCGCAGGCCTTCGAGCATGAAGCCGAAGCCCAGTCCCATGACGACGCCGAGCAGCGCTTCGCGCGGAATCCACGCGCTGAAGCGTTCGGCAAGCCCGGTGAGCCCCAGCGCCAGCCAGATCACGCCGGTGAACAGGCCGGCGGCGACGACGACCTGCGGAGTCATCGGGATGCCCGCCTGCGAGTAGAGGACGACCGAGGCGCCGATCAGCTTCATCGGCTGCACCGGGAAGGGCGTGCGGAACCACAGGCCGGCGGCGATCGACGCGAGCCCGATCGGCACCAGCACCGATTGCGGCGCCATGCCCACGATCGCGAGATAGGCGGTCACGAAGGGAATCAGGATGCCGAGATCGCCGAAGGCGCCCGAGGCTTCCGACAGCCATCCGCTGCGCATCGGCTCGCCCTGCGGCGCGGCCGTCGCACCGGCGCTGCGCAGCCACGAATCGGGCAAGCGCATCAGCGCGCGACCGAAGCGCGCAGCAGCGGCGCGAGCGCGGGCCAGACGACGTCGAGGAGCAGCGGTTGCGCCGCCTCGGTGGGATGGATGCGATCGGGCTGGAACCAGCGCGTGTCGCCGGCGATCGGCGCAAGGAAGAACGGAACGAGCTTCGCTGCGTATCGCTCGGCCACGCGCGGATAGATCGCGGCGAAGGCGTCGGCGTACGGGGCGCCGTAGTTCGGCGGCACCTGCATGCCGAGCAACAGTACGGCGGCGCCCGCGTCGCGCGCGGCCCGGGCGATCGTGTCGAGATTGGCTTCGGTGGCGCGCAGGTCGAGTCCGCGCAGCGCGTCGTTGCCGCCCAGCTCGACGACGACGATCCGCGGCGCGTGCCGCGCGAGCAGCGCCGCGATGCGGCTGCGGCCACCCGCGGTCGTCTCGCCGCTCACGCTGGCGTTGACCACCGACCATGGCGGGCGCTGCGCGCGCAGTCGTTCGGCGAGCAGCTCCACCCAGCCGCTGCCGCGGCGCAGACCGTACTCGGCCGACACGCTGTCGCCGAGCACGAGCACGGTGGGCGCCGCATCCGTGCCCGCCCGATCAGCGGAAGCGGCGGCTGCCTCGCGCCTGGCGCCTGCCGGGGCCGAGGCATCGGCGGGCCTCGCGTCGCGTACAGGTAGACTCGCGGCGACTGCGCCGGCCGAGACGAACAGCGTCTGGACGAAGCGGCGGCGACTTTCCCGGAACCCGGACATGAATGCCATTATCGTCGAGCATCTGGGCAAGCGCGTGCGCGACGCGGACGGTTGGCTCACGATCCTCGACGACCTGTCGTTCACCGTGGCCGCGGGCGAGACGGTGGCGATCACCGGCGCTTCGGGCTCGGGCAAGTCGACGCTGCTGGGCCTGCTCGCCGGCCTCGACCTGCCCAGCGAAGGCTCGGTCACGGTGTTCGACCAATCGCTGTTCGCGCTCGACGAGGACGGCCGCGCGGCGTGGCGCGCACGTCACCTCGGCTTCGTGTTCCAGTCCTTCCAGTTGCTGCCGCAGATGACGGCGCTCGAGAACGTCATGCTCCCGCTCGAGCTGGCCGGCGAGCGAGGTGCGGCGGCGCGCGCCCGCGAGCTGCTCGAACGCGTCGGCCTGGGCGACCGGCTCGGGCACTATCCGAAGACGCTGTCCGGCGGCGAGCAGCAGCGCGTGGCGCTGGCGCGCGCCTTCGCGCCCGACCCGAAGCTGCTGTTCGCCGACGAGCCCACCGGCAGCCTCGATGCAGCGACCGGCGCGCGCGTGATCGACCTGCTGTTCGAGCTGAACCGGGAAGCCGGCGCGACGCTGCTGCTCGTCACGCACGATCCGGAGCTGGCGGCGCGCTGCGCGCGCCGACTCATGTTGCAGGCGGGCCGGCTCGTCGAGCGTCCCGATCGGCCAGCGCTTTCCGTATCCGCCTGATCAGCGGCTGTACCGTGGCGGGCGGCGGGACGGCGGCGCCGTCTGCGGGCGTGCGCTGCGCAGGCTGGGGTTCGTTCTGGGGTTCGTTCGCGCCGTCGTCGAGCATCGGCTCGATGTCGGAAGCGAGCACCTTCCCCAGCTCCACGCCCCACTGGTCGAAGGAATCGATCTCCCACAGCCAGCCGAGCGAGGCGGTCTTGTGCTCGTAGAGCGCGATCAGCGCACCGAAGCTGCGCGCATCGAGCCTTTCGAGCAGCAGCACCGACGACGGCCGGTTGCCCGGCGTGCTGCGATGCTTCGCGAGCAGCGGATCGGCGTCGTCGGACTGGCGCCCGCAGGCGAGCGCCTCGACCTGCGCGAGCGCGTTCGCGAGCAGCGCGCGTCCGCGATGCTCGTCGTCGGCCGCCCCCGGCACGATGACGATGAAATCGACCGGATGCACGCTCGTTCCCTGGTGCAGCGCCTGGAAGAACGAGTGCTGGGCGTCGGTGCCGGTAGAGCCCCAGATTGCCGGCACCGTTTCCCACGGCACCGGCTTGCCGTCGCGGCCGATGCGCTTGCCGTTGCTCTCCATCTGCAGCTGCTGCAGATAGGCGACCAGGCTGCGCAGCGCGTCGCTGTAGGGGACGACGACTTCGGTGCCGCCGTCCAGCACGAGGCGGTTCCACAACGAGACGAGCGCCATCAGCACCGGTGCGTTGCGCTCGAGCGGCGCTTCGCGGAAATGCCGATCCATCGCGTGCGCGCCGTCGAGCATCGCGCGGAACTTCGACGCGCCGATCGACAGCGCGATCGGCAGTCCGATCGCCGACCACAGCGAGTAACGTCCGCCGACCCAGTCCCACATCGGAAAGAGCGCATCGGGCGCCAGGCCGAAACCGGCGGCGGCTTCGACGTTCGACGTGACGGCGACGAAGTGGCGCTGCAGCGCCTCGCCCTCGATGCCGGCGCCGGCGAACCAGCGGCGCAGCGCCTGCGCGTTGCGCGCCGTCTCGGTCGTGTGCCACGACTTGGACGCGACGATCGCCAGCGTCGCGCGCGGGTCGAGTCCGGCGGTCGCCCGCGCGAAGGAATCCGGGTCGACGTTCGACAGGAAGCGCAGCTGCGGGCCGTCGGCCTCGTGCGCGAGCGCCTCGCAGGCGAGTTGCGGCCCGAGATGCGAGCCGCCGATGCCGACGTGGACGACCGACGCGATGCGTTCGCCGCCGGAGGCCCGCCGGCGGCCGTCGCGCACGGCTTCGGCGAAGTCGAACATCCGCTCGAGAGTGCGCGCGACCTCGGAGGCGATCGGATCGCTCGCGCCGCCTGCGCCTTGCGGACGCCGCAATGCCACGTGCAAGGCCGGCCTTCGTTCGGTGAAGTTGACCGCCGCGCCGTCGAACATCGCGTTGCGCTGCCCTTCGAGGTCGACGGCGCGCGCCAGCGCGAGCAGCGCATCCAGCGCCGGCAGCGGCAATCGGTGCCGCGTGAAGTCGGCGTGGATGCCGGCCGCATCGACCGCGAGCCTGTCCTGCCGTTGCGGTTCTTCGCGCAGCAGGCGGACGATGGAAGCATCGCGCAGGGCGTCGGCCAGCCGGTGCACCTCGGCGCGCGCGTCCCGCTTCTCGCTCTCCTTCGCGGCGTCTTTCGAAGTCATCCGAAACCCTCCGCGGAGCGAAGGCCGGCGGCCACGCTCCGTATCCATTCGTGCAACTCGGCCGCGCTCAGCCCGTCCTCGGTGCGATGCTCGCGCGCCCAGGCCCGGCCTGCCTCGCCGTGCAGCCACGCGCCCAGGCAGGCGGCGCGCTCGGCGTCCAGGCCGCGCGCGAGCAGGGCCGCGCAGGCGCCGGCGAGCACGTCGCCGGTGCCGGCGCTGGACAGCGCCGGGGAGCCGGCGTCGACGATCGACCAGCGGCCCGCGGGCGTCGCGACGACGCTGCCTGCTCCCTTCAGCAACGCGACGCAGCGCAGCTTCGCGGCGAGCGCGCAGGCGGCGCCGATGCGGTCGGACTGGATGCGGGGCACGTCGACCCGCAGCAAACGGGCTGCCTCCAGGGGATGAGGGGTCACGATGCAGCGGAAGGCTTCGCCGGGCGCGTCCGGCGACTTCGCGTTCGCTTCGAGGGGCTCGCCGTTCGCAGCGGATGCCGTGCCGCGCCCGGCGAGCGCGTCGGCGAGCGCCTCGTCGGCGGCGATCGCATTCAGCGCATCGGCGTCGACGACGAGCGCGCGGGCCTCGGCGATCGCGCGACGCACGGCCGCTCGCGCATCGGCCGAGTCGCCCAGCCCGCAGCCGATCGCGACCGAATCGAAGCGCCCGAAGCCGACATCGGAGGCCGCGCTCATCCATTGCGGCTGCCCGGCGTCGAAGAGAGAGCCCTGCGGCGTCCCGACGTAGATGCGGCCGACGCCGATCGCCTGCGCGCCGCGCGCCGCCAGCAGCACGGCACCGTGCATACCCGGTGCGCCGCCGTAGCAGAGCACCGAGCCGAAGCTGCCCTTGCTGGTGTCGCTGGCACGCCGCGCAAGCGCCGCGGCGCGCGCCTGCTCGCGATCGAAGAGCCGGCCGCGATCGACAGGCGGGACGCCGTCCAGCGCCGCCTGTCGCTGCGTGACGTCGATGCCGAGGTCTGCAACGCGCACTTCGCCGGCGTGATCGAGCGCCGCTCCGGTGCGCAGCCCGGGCTTGTCGGCGATCATCGTCACGGTGACCGACGCGCGCACCGCGCTCGACCCGAGCCGGGCGCCGGTGTCGGCATCGATGCCGCTCGGCACGTCGACGGCGACCACCGGCCACCGGCGTTGCGCGATGCGCTCGCAGAGCGCGGCGATGTCGGCTGCGAGCGGGCGCTGCAGTCCGATGCCGAACAGCCCGTCGATGACGATCGGCGGGAGCGGGGCGGCGGGGCGCCCTGGTGCGGGCGACAGCAGTTCCTCCCAGGCGGCGGCTCCTTCGATCGGGAAGCCCCGGCTGCGCGCCAGCCGCCAGATCTCGCCGGCGTCGCCGCCCGGCGTTCGCTGCGCATCGAGCGCTATCGCGCGCGCGGCGAAGCCGAATTCGCGCAATCGCATCGCCGCCAGCAACGCGTCTCCGCCATTGTTGCCGGGACCGACCCAAGCGACGATCGGGCGGCGAGCCTCGAGCGAGCGCGCCAGCGACGCCGTCGCATCGACCACGGCATCGGCCGCACGCGACATCAGCGTTCCCGCAGGAAGCGATGCCATCGCCGCGGCCTCGATGCGGCGGATCGCCGCGCTGCGCAGCAGCTCGCTCATGGCCCGTCTCCGACGATCGATCTTTCTACGCAACGCCCCTCATCTGGGCCGGCAGCCACGACACCAGGAAGGGGAAGGCGTAGATCAGCAGCACGGCGATCACCATCAGCACGAACATGGGCAGCGCCTGTCGCGCGATCCACGTCAGCTCCCGGCCGGTCATCCCCTGCAGCACGAAGAGGTTGAAGCCCACCGGCGGCGTGATCTGCGCCATCTCGACGACGATCACGATGAAGACGCCGAACCACAGCAGGTCGATGCCGGCTGCGCTCACCGTCGGCAGGATCACACCCATCGTCAGCACGACCATCGAGATGCCGTCGAGGAAGCAGCCGAGCACGATGTAGAAGGCGGCGAGCGCGACGATCAGCTGGAATTTCGACAGGCCCAGCGTAGCGATCCATTCGGCCAGGTGCCTCGGCAGTCCGATGTAGCCCATCGCGAGCGTGAGGAAGGCTGCGCCGGCGAGGATCAGCGCGATCATGCAATACAGGCGCGTGGCGCCGAACAGCGAGTCGACAAAAGTGCGCCAGTCGAGTGCGCCCTGCGCGGCCGACAGCAGCAGCGCGCCGACCACGCCGAGCGCCGCCGCTTCGGTGGCGGTGGCGATGCCGCTGTAGATCGCGCCGAGCACGGCGACGATCAGCAGGGCGACCGGGATCAGGTGACGCGCGCTCCACAGCTTCTCGCGAAAGCTCAGCGACATGTCGGCCGAGGGCACGCGCGCCGGGTTCAGCAGCGCCCAGACGACGATGTAGCCCATGAAGAGCGCCGCGAGCAGGATGCCCGGCACGATCCCGGCGACGAAGAGCTTCGCGATCGAGACATCGGCGGTGACGCCGTAGACGATCATGATGATCGACGGCGGGATCAGCAGGCCGAGCGTCCCGGCGCCGGCGAGCGTGCCGACGACGATGCCGTCGGGATAGCCGCGCCGGCCCAGTTCGGGCAGCGTCATCTTGCCGATCGTGGCGCAGGTGGCGGCCGACGAGCCCGACACCGCGGCGAAGATCGCGCAGCCGATGATGTTCGTGTGCAGCAGGCGGCCCGGCAGGCGGTTCATCCACGGCGCGAGTCCGTGGAACATGTCGGCCGACAGCCGCGTGCGGAACAGGATCTCGCCCATCCAGACGAAGAGCGGCAATGCGGTGAGCGTCCAGCTCGACGCGGTGCCCCAGATCGTGATCGCCATCGCGTCGCCCGCCGAGCGCGACGAGAAGATCTCCATGCCGATCCAGGCGACGCCGGCCAGCGCCAGCCCGATCCACAGGCCCGAGCCGAGCAGCACGAACAGCGCGACGATGAGCAGGGCGGTGATCGTGAGGTCGCTCATCGCTTCTCGGGTCGGGGGTCGGGAAATGCGGCGCGCAGCGTCGGCGCGCGCCTTACTCGTTGCGCAGCGGTTCGGCGTCGGCCGCTTCGTGCCGGCGCTGCCCGCGCAGTTCGAGCGCCAGCTGGTCGGCGAAGGCGGCGACGAAGACGATCGTGCCGAAGGCCATCGCCAGTTGCGGAATCCACAGCGGCGTGGCATCGCTCGCCGTCGAGATGTCGTTGAAGACGTACGACTGCCACGCGAGGCGCACGCTGTAGAACGCGAACAGCGCGGCCAGCAGCAGCGCAAGCAGCAGCGAGACGATCTCGAGCGCGCGGCGCAGCCTCGATCCGGCCAGCGTGAGCACGAGCGTGACGCGGATGTGCTCGTTGCGCACCAGCGTGTGGGCGAGCGCGAGGAAGCCCGCCGCGGCCATCAGGTAGCCGGCGTAGGCGTCGGTTCCGGGCACGTAGAAACCGAACTGGCGACCGGCGATCGACAGCAGCACCATGACGAGCAGGCCGATCATCGACACCGCCGCGAGCCATGCGGCGGCGTCGTAGAGCCGATCGAGCGCTGCGCGCATGGTCCCGGTGTGCGTCGTCGTCGCCCGCGCGTCACATCTTCCGGTACGCGTCGAGGATCGCCTTGCCGTCGGGGCCGGCCTGCTTCACCCAATCGGCGACGAGCGCGTCTCCGACCTTCTCGAACTCGCTCGTCATCTTCGGCGTCGGCGGCAGCACCTGCATGCCGTTCTTCTTCAGCTGGTCGAGATACCAGGCGGTCTTCTCCTCGGAGCTCTTCCAGCCGCGCGTCTCGGCATCGGCCGCCGCCTTCAGCAGCGCTTCCTGCACCGGCTTGTCGAGCTTGTCGAAGGCCGACTGGTTGACGATGACCGCGTTCTTCGGCAGCCAGGCCTGCGTGTCGTAGAAATACTTGATGTGCTCGTAGGCCTTCGTGTCGTAGCCGGTGGAGCCGGAAGTGATGAACGCCTCGACGCCGCCGCTGGCCATCGCCTGCGACAGCTCGGCGGCCTGGATCGTCACCGGCTGCGCACCGAACATCTCGGCGATCTTCGCGGTGGCTGCGTTGTACGAGCGGAACTTCATCCCCTTCAGGTCGCTCGCCGACTGCAGCGGCTTCGTCGAGTACAGGCCCTGCGGCGGCCAGGCCACCGTGTACAGGAGCTTCATTCCCTGCGCGGCGAGCAGCTTGTCGAGCGCCGGCCGCGCCGCACGGTCGAGCTTGCGCGCCGCGTCGTAGCTGGTGGCGAGGAAGGGCAGCACGTCGATGCCGTACAGCGGGTTCTCGTTCGAGAAGTTCGAGATCAGGATTTCGCCGATCTGCGCCTGGTTCGTCTGCACGGCGCGCTTGATCTCGGGCGCCTTGAACAGCGATGCGTTCGCGTGCACGGTGATCTTCAGCTTGCCGCCGGTGGCCTTGTCCACGTCGGCGACGAACTGCATCAGGTTCTCGGTGTGGAAGTTGCTCGCCGGATACGCGGCCGGCAGATCCCACTTCGTCTGCGCGGGCACGGCCGAGGATGCGATGCCCAGCGCGACGGCGGACAGGACGGGTACGACTTTCATGACGCCTCCGGTTCGGTTCTTTTCTGCGGCGGATCTTCGCACGCGCCGCCGGCCCGCGGTGCGCCCGCTTCGGGCGGCTCGCGAAGCTTAGGAAGTTGTGCGATAAATTGTCAACGTAACGTTCACGATTCGGAGATGTTGCATGGCAGCAGCACGGGGCGCGCGCGCGCCACTGCGCATCCTGTCGTCGGCGCACCTGGCCGAAGGCGACTGGGGCGAATTGTCGGAGTTCGAGTTCGGCCTGATCGTCGCCGCGCACGCCTTCGATCGCTGGGCGGTGCGCTGCATGGGGGCCGCCGGCATGCCCGATCTCACGATCACCGACGTTCTGGTGCTGCATCACGTGCACCATCGGGGCAAGGGCAAGAAGCTCGCCGACATCTGCTTCACGCTGAACTACGAGGATTCGCACGTCGTGGCCTATGCGCTGCGAAAGCTCGCGGGGCTGGGGCTGGTGCGCGGCGAGAAGGTCGGCAAGGAGGTCTTCCATTCGACCACGCCGGCCGGCGCCGCGCTCGTCGTCCGCTATCGCGAGGTGCGCGAGCGCTGCCTGATCGCCTCGGTTCCCGATCGGCTCAATGCCGATCCGGCGTCGTCTCCGGCGGAACCAACGGGGGGCGACGCACGCGGGGCGCGCGATGCCCGCGAGGACGGGCGCGCGGAACTCGCGAAGCTGGCGCGCGCCTTGCGCACCCTTTCCGGTTTGTACGACCAGGCCGCGCGCGCGGCCGCATCGTTGTGAGGCCGCGATGAGCCGCTGGCAGTTCTGGATCGACCGCGGAGGCACTTTCACCGACATCGTCGGCCGGCGTCCCGACGGCACGCTCGCCACCGCCAAGCTGCTCTCGGAGAACCCCGGCCAGTACGAGGACGCGGCAGTGGAAGGGATCCGCCGCATGCTGGGTCTGGGGGCGGGCGAGGCGATCGGGCCCGAGCGCGTCGAGGTCGTGAAGATGGGCACGACGGTGGCGACGAACGCGCTGCTCGAGCGCACCGGGGAGCCGCTGCTGCTGGCGGTGACGCGCGGCTTTCGCGACGCGCTGCGCATCGCCTACCAGAACCGGCCGAAGCTCTTCGAGCGGCAGATCGTGCTGCCCGAGATGCTGTATCGCGAAGTCGTCGAGGTCGACGAACGGATCGGCGCCGACGGCAGCGTCGTGCGCGCGCTCGACGAGAAGGCGGCGCGCGAGGCCTTCGCGGCCGCCCACGCGCGCGGCCTGCGCGCGATCGCCATCGTGCTGATGCACGGCTATCGCCATCCGGCGCACGAGGAGCGCCTGGCGCGGGTCGCGCAGGAGGTCGGGTTCACGCAGATCTCGGTGTCGCATCGTGTCTCTCCGCTGATCAGGTTCGTCGGCCGCGGCGACACGGCGGTGGTCGACGCCTATCTGTCGCCGGTGCTGCGCCGATACGTCGACCGTGTCGCGCGCGCGATGCCCGGTGTGCGGCTGCAGTTCATGCAATCCAATGGAGGCCTCACCGATGCGCACGCATTCCAGGGCAAGGACTCGATCCTTTCCGGCCCGGCCGGCGGCATCGTCGGCATGGCGCGCGTGAGCGCGGCAGCCGGCTTCGATCGCGTCATCGGCTTCGACATGGGCGGCACGTCGACCGACGTGTCGCATTTCGCCGGCGAGCTGGAGCGCGAGTTCGATACGCTGGTGGCCGGCGTGCGCATGCGCGCGCCGATGATGAGCATCCACACGGTGGCGGCCGGCGGCGGCTCGATCCTGCATTTCGACGGCGCGCGCATGCGCGTCGGGCCCGAGTCGGCGGGCGCGGACCCCGGCCCCGCGTGCTACCGCAAGGGCGGCCCGCTCACCGTCACCGACGCGAACGTGATGCTCGGCCGCATCCAGCCGGCGTTCTTTCCGCACGTCTTCGGGCCGAACGCCGACCAGCCGCTCGATGCCGGGATCGTGCGAGAGAAGTTCGACGCGCTCGCGCGGCAGGTATCCGCGCAAAGCGGCCGCCAGATCGGCCCGGAGGCGCTCGCGCAGGGCTTCCTCGACATCGCGGTGGCGAACATGGCCAACGCGATCAAGAAGATCTCGGTGCAGCGCGGCTACGACGTCACGCGCTACACGCTGACCACCTTCGGCGGAGCGGGCGGGCAGCACGCCTGCGGCGTGGCCGATGCGCTGGCGATGTCGCGCGTGCTCGTGCATCCGCTGGCCGGCGTGCTGTCGGCGTACGGCATGGGGCTGGCCGAGCCGGTCGCGATGCGCGAGCAGTCGGTCGAGCGTCGTTTCGACGACGAAGGGCTCGGGGCGGCGGGCGGCCAGCTCGATGCGCTCGAGCGCATGGCGCGCGAGGAGCTGCAGGCGCAGGGCGAGGCCGCCGGTTCGCTGCGCATCGCGCGTCGCGCGCTGCTTCGCTACGAGGGTACCGACACCGCGCTGCCGGTGCCCTGGGGCGCGGCCGGGTCGATGCGTGCGGCTTTCGAAGCGGCGTATCGCCAGCGTTTCGCGTTCCTGCTGCCCGGGCGCGCGCTGGTCATCGAGTCGGTCGTCGCGGAGGTTGCGGGGCGGGCGGCGGGGCAGGCGGGAGCGGCTTCGACGCCGGCGCCTTCGCGCGTGCGCGAGGGGGCGTTGGAGGCGCAATGCACGGTGCGCGTCTTCGTCGAAGGCGGCTGGCGCGAGGCGCCGCTCTTCGATCGCGAGCGGATGAGGGCGGGCGACGCGATCGACGGCCCGGCGATCGTCGCCGAAGCGAACGCGACCACCGTCGTCGAGCCCGGTTGGCGCGCGCGCCTGTCGCCGGCGGGCGACCTCGTGCTGGAGCGGCACGTCGCGCGCCCGCGCCGTGTGGCGGTCGGTACCGACGCCGATCCGGTGATGCTCGAGATCTTCAACAACCTGTTCATGTCGATCGCCGAGCAGATGGGCTATCGGCTGCAGAACACCGCGCATTCGGTGAACATCAAGGAGCGGCTGGACTTCTCGTGCGCGATCTTCGATCCGCACGGACACCTGGTCGCCAACGCGCCGCACATGCCGGTGCACCTGGGCTCGATGGGCGCGAGCGTGCGCGCGGTAATCGAGGCGCACGCGGCGCATGATCCGCTGGCGCCCGGGGACGTCGACCGGACGCCGCTGGCGCCCGGGGATGCTGACCGGGCGCCTTTGGCGCCCGGGGATGTCTACGTGCTGAACGACCCCTACGCCGGCGGCACGCACCTGCCCGACATCACGGTGATCACGCCGGTGTTCGATGCCGAAGGGCGCGAGATCCTCTTCTTCGTCGGCTCGCGCGGACACCATGCCGACGTCGGCGGCAAGACGCCGGGCTCGATGCCGCCCGACAGCGCGCACATCGACGAGGAGGGCGTGCTGCTCACCGACTTCCCGCTGGTGCGCAACGGGCGCATGCGCGAGGAGGCGCTGCGCGAGACGCTGCGCTCGGCGCGTTTTCCGGTGCGCAATCCGGAGCAGAACATCGCCGACCTGCGCGCGCAGATCGCCGCCAACGAGAAGGGGCGCGAAGAACTGACGAAGATGGTCGCGCAGTTCGGCCTCGACGTCGTGCACGCGTACATGCGGCACGTGCAGGACAACGCCGAGGAGTCGGTGCGGCGCGTGATCGGCGCATTGCGCGACGGCGCCTTCGAGCTGCCGCTGGACAACGGCGCGGTGATCCGCGTGCGCATCGCGGTCGACCGCGCGAAGCGCTCGGCGCTCGTCGATTTCACCGGCACCTCGGCGCAGCAGCCGAACAACTTCAACGCGCCTCTCGCGGTCACGATGGCCGCGGTGCTCTACGTGTTCCGCACGCTCGTCGACGACGAGATCCCGATGAACGACGGCTGCCTGAAGCCGATCGAGGTGCGCGTGCCCGAAGGTTCGATGCTCAACCCGCGCTACCCGGCCGCCGTCGTCGCCGGCAACGTCGAGACCTCGCAGTGCATCACCAACTGCCTGTACGGAGCGCTCGGCGTCATGGCGTCGGGCCCGCCGACGATGAACAACTTCACCTTCGGCAACGAGCGCCACCAGTACTACGAGACGATCTCGGGCGGTTCGGGTGCGGGCGGGCGCTTCGACGAGAAGGGCAGGCTCGCCGGCGGCTTCGACGGCACGTCGGTCGTGCAGACGCACATGACGAATTCGCGGCTCACCGATCCGGAGATCCTGGAGACGCGCTATCCGGTGCGGCTGGAGAGCTTCGAGATCCGGGCCGGGTCGGGCGGGGAAGGGCGCTGGCGCGGCGGAGACGGCGCCGTGCGGCGCATCCGCTTCCTCGAACCGATGACGGCGTCGATTCTCGCCAACGGGCGAGTGCATCCGGCCTTCGGTGCGGCGGGCGGCGCAGCCGGGGCGCCGGGGGCCGATCGGGTCGAGCGCGCGGACGGGAGCGTCGAGCGCCTGCGGCACGCCGATTCGGCGCAGCTCGAAGCGGGGGACGTGTTCGTCGTGGAGACGCCGGGAGGCGGCGGTTTCGGCGAGGCTCCCGGGTGAGGCGCGCGGGTTTCGGGAAACCCGCGAGAGAGCGCCGCCGTGAGGCGCAGCGCCATCGCCGGCATAGGGCTCGCTGCGGAGCAAAAGGTCGCGACTCAGTCCGTGCATGCCCCCGCGACCGGCACCGCCCAAGGCAGAGTCCGCCCCTCTTCCGCGCACGCGCGCACCGCCTCGAGCGCCGGATGCAAATCGATGCCGCGGGCAGCGAGCCAGTGGTCGTCGTAGTAGCTCTGCAGATACCGCTCGCCGCTGTCGCACAGGATCGTCACGATCGAGCCGCGCTCGCCCGCGCGGTGCATCCGGTGCGCGAGGTGCAGCGCGCCGACGAAGTTCGTGCCTGTCGAGCCGCCGCAGCGGCGGCCGAGCACGCGATGCAGGTAGCGGATCGCGGCGAGCGACGCGATGTCGGGGATCTTCAGCATGCCGTCGATGGCGCCGGGCAGGAACGAGCGCTCGACGCGCGGGCGGCCGATGCCTTCGATCAGCGAGCCCGAGTCGATCTGCAGCGTGATGTCGCCGCTCGCATAGGCATCGAAGAAGACCGAGTTGTCGGGATCAGCCGCGCAGACGCGTGTGTCGAAGCAGCGGTAGCGTACGAACCGGCCGATGGTCGCGGCCGTGCCGCCGGTGCCGCAGCTGCAGACGATCCAGCGCGGGACGGGGTGCGGCTCCTGCGCCATCTGCGCGAAGATCGACTCGGCGATGTTGTTGTTGCTGCGCCAGTCGGTCGCGCGCTCGGCATAGGTGAACTGATCCATGTAGTGGCCGCCCAGTTGGCGCGCGAGCCGCTCGGCTTCGGCATAGACGGCGCCGGGGTGCTTCACCATGTGGCAGCGCCCGCCGTAGAACTGGATCGCGGCGATCTTCTCCGGCGACGTCGTCTCGGGCACTATGGCGATGAAGGGCAGCCCGAGCAATTGCGCGAAGTAGGCCTCGGAGACCGCCGTCGAGCCCGACGACGCCTCGATCACCGTGCTGTCCTCATGCAACCAGCCGTTGCACAGCGCGTACAGGAACAGCGAGCGCGCGAGCCGGTGCTTCAGGCTGCCGGTCGGATGGCTCGACTCGTCCTTCAGGTACAACTCGACACCCGGCGTCGCGGGCAACGGGACCGGGATCAGGTGCGTGTCCGCTGAACGGTTGAAGTCGGCTTCGATCTTGCGGACGGCCCGCGCTTCCCATCTTCTCGCCTGCATGCCGCTTTCCGGCTCACGCCCGCGCCGCAAGCGCACTGCGAGCGGCGATGTAGCCCCACGCGAGGCAGGGCCCGAGCGTCGTCCCCGCGCCGATCGCCTTCGACCCGAAAGGGTTGGCCATGGCGTTGCCCGCGCAGTACAGGCCCGGGATCGGCCGGCGCTGCGCGTCGAGCACCTGCGCGCGCGCGTCGGTGCGCGGTCCGCCTTTGGTGCCGAGGAAACCGGGCACGATCGGGTAGGCGTAGAACGGCGGCTGGTCGATCGTACCGAGGCACGAGTTCGGGCCGATGCGCGGATCGCCGCTACGTGCGGGGTCCCAACGATTGCCGCCGCGGCCGAAGTCGTCGTCGCGCCCCGCGCGGGCGAACCCGGTCATGCGCATCGCTTCGCGTTCGAGCCCATCGGCGTCGACGCCGATCGCCATCGCGAGCTCGCGCAGCGTCTCGGCCTGCGCACGCTCGGGTCCGTGCGGCAGCATGTGACGGTAGCGCGCTGCGTACTGCGCATCGTAGATCCGCCAGGCGGGCATGTTGATGCGCTTGCCGGTGACAGGGTCGCGCGCGTCGAGCGCGAGCCCGATGTTCATCTGCAACTCGTTGACGAAGCGCCGGCCGCTCGCGTTGATGATCATCGAATGCGGCAGCGTGTAGTCGGCTGCAGGCATCGCGTGCGCTTCGCCGAGGTAGACGACGGGCCGGGTACCCATCACCAGCGCCTGGTCCATCCGCTCGAGACGCGCGCCGGCCTGCTCGGCGAGCCGATGCCCGTCGCCTGTATTGCACGATGGACTGGCCGTCCATGTGACCGGGCCCGGATGGTGGCGTGCCATCAATTCCGGGTCCCACTCGAAGCCGCCCGTGGCGATGACGACACCGCAGCAGGCGCGCACGGCCTGGCGGCCGTTCGCGCCGTCGAGAACGACGCCCGCGACGCGGCCGTCTTCGACGATCAGCTCGCGCGCTCGCGCGTTCGTCCGCGCCTCGGCGCCGTGTCGCAGGCAGCCGAGCAGCAGCCCGCCGACCAAAGCCTGTCCCATCGCACGCCGGTCGGTGAGTACGCGCCACAGCAGCCGATGGCCGAAACGCCGGAACGCGCGCGAGGGGATCGCCGCCAGATGGTGATCGGTGATCTCGTCGTAGCACAGCCGGAACGGCATCGGCGACGGCCGGATGCGCCCGCGCCAGGCGCCGAGTTCGGCGAAGCGCAGCGGCCGCGGCGAGACGTTGCGCCCGCGCAGCCGCGCGCCCGGCGCATCGGGGTACGGGTCGGGCTCGCCGCCCATGCCGAAGCGCAACGGGCTCTCGCGTTCGACGAAGCGCAGCATCGCCGGCGCGTGCTCGACGAAGGCCTGCCACAGCGGCTCCTCGTCGGCCGCCCACCCCGGCGGCGCGACCGCGCGAATGTATTCGAGCGCGTCTTCCGCGCTGTCGGCCAGGCCCGCCGCCGCCATGTGGTGGTTGCATGGCACCCAGGTGCAGCCGCCCGCCATCGCCGTGGTGCCGCCGATCCACTCGGACTTCTCGGCAAGAAGCACGCGAGCGCCCGATGCGCAGCCGGCGAGCGCGGCGCACAGCCCGGCGGCGCCGGAACCGAGAACGACGAGGTCGAATTGGCTCAAAGCCGCTGCCCGCCGCTCGCGTCTACACACTGCGCGGTCACCCAGCGGCCGGCGTCGCTCGCCAGAAACACGATCACGTCGGCGACATCGCCGGGCTGGCCGACGCGGCGCAGCGCGATCGTCTGCGCGATCTGCGCGGCGCGCTCCGGATCGGATGCCCCCGGATTCATGTCGGTAGCGGTCGCGCCCGGGAGCACCGCGTTGACCGTGATGCCGCGCGGCCCGAAGTGCGCGGCGAGCAGCAGCGTGAGCGCCTCGAGTCCGGCCTTGGCAGGCGCGTACGAGGCCATCTCGGGGTAGGCGGCGCGCGTGCCCATCGACGAGACGTTGACGATGCGCCCGCCGTCGCGCAACCGCGGCGAGGCCTGCTGGATCAGGAAGAACGGCGACTTCAGGTCGACCTGCAGCGTGCGGTCGAACTCCTCCTCGGTGACGTCCTCGAGCAGCGTGCGCGAGCCCTCGCCAGCGTTGTTGACGAGGATGTCGAAGCGGTTGCTGCCGAAGCGGCGCATCAGTTCGGCGTCCATCTGCTCGTAGATGCGCGCCACCGCGCCGCGCTCGGTGAGGTCGGCCTGCACGGTGAAGGCCTGGCCGCCGCTGGCGACGATCGCGTTCGTCACGTCGTCGGCCTGCGCGCGGCTGTTGCGGTAGTGCACCGCCACGGTCGCGCCGCGCGCGCCCAGGCGGAGCGCCGTCTCGCGGCCGATGCCGCGGCTCGCGCCCGTTACGAGCGCGATCTTTCCGTTCCACTCACCCATGTCGGTCTCCTGTTCATGCCTCGGCTTCGCCGCCGAGATAGGCCGAGATGACGCGCTCGTCGCCCGCCAGCTCGGCCGCCGGCCCCTCCAGCGCGACGCGCCCCTGGTCGAGCACGTACGCGTATTCGGCGGTGCGCAGCGCGAGCCGCGCGTTCTGCTCGACGAGCAGCACCGCCACGCCGTCGGCGCGCACCTTGCCGATCAGCTCGAAGATGCGCGCGACGATCTTCGGTGCGAGCCCGAGCGACGGCTCGTCGAGCAGCAGCACGCGCGGTGACGCCATCAGAGCGCGCGCGATGCACACCATCTGCTGCTCGCCGCCCGACAACGAGCCGGCCGCCTGCCTGCGACGTTGCGCGAGGATCGGAAAGAGCTCGATCATGTGCGCGACGCGCTGCTCGAACTGCACGGCCGTCAGCCGCAGTGCACCGGCACGCAGGTTCTCGAGCACCGTCAGGTCGCCGAAGAGCTGGCGCCCTTCGGGCGACTGCGCCACGCCGGCGCGCACGACCTCGTGCGGCGGCAGTCCGCCGATCGGACGTCCGCCGAGCAGGATGCGTCCCGCTGCCGGCCGATACAGACCCGAGACCGTGCGCAGCAGCGTCGTCTTGCCGACGCCGTTGCGCCCGAGGATGGCGACGAGCCCGCCTTCGGGCAGGTCGATCGTCATGCGGTCGAGCACCGTTCGACCGGCCAGGCGCACGCTGAGTGCGTCGATCGCCAGCAGCGTCACGATTCGTCTCCGAGGTAGGCCGCGCGCACTTTCGGATCGCGGCGAATCTCGGCCGGCGCGCCGTCGCCGATCAGCCGGCCGCTGTCGAGCACGACGATGCGGTCGCATATGCGCATCACCATCGGCATATCGTGCTCGACGAGCACGATGGTGAGTCCGCGTTCGCGCAACGCGACGATGCGTTCAGCGAGTTCGGCGGTCTCGGTATTGTTCAGGCCCGCCGCGGGCTCGTCCAGCATCAGCAATTTCGGCTGCAGCGACAGCGCGCGTGCCATCTCGAGGTTCTTCTTCTGTCCGTACGAGAGGTTGCCCGCCGGCTGATCAGCGTAGCCGGCGAGATCGAACGCAGCGAGCGCCTGCAGCGTGGCCTCGGCGATGGCGTCGTCGCGGCGGCGTGCCCGCCCGGGCACCAGCGCATCCCACAGCGAAGTGCCTATCCGTCCGATCGCGCCGATCGAAACGTTGTCGAAGACGGTAATGTCGGGAAACACGCGCAGGTTCTGCCAGGTGCGCGCGAGACCCACCCGCGCGATGCGCGCCGGATCGCGCCCGGCGATCGCGTGGCCGTCGAAGGTGACGCTGCCCGCGGTCGGTGCCGCGGCACCGGTTACGCAGTTGAACAACGTGGTCTTGCCCGCGCCGTTCGGCCCGATGAGGCCGAGCAGTTCGCCCGGCGCAACGTCGAAGCTCACGTCGTCGACGGCTCGCAGACCGGCGAAGCGCTTGCTCAGGCCGCGTACCTCGAGAAGCGGCGCGCTCATCGCGCGCCGCCCCGGCGAGCCCATGCGCCGCGCATGGTGCGGCGGAACAGCGCGAGCGCGCGCACCTCGCTGAACAGCCCGCGCGGCAGGAAGAGAATCGACAGGAAGAGCACCAGGCCGAAGACCAGCGCGCGCAGGTGCCCGACCTCGCGTAGCAACTCGGGCGTGAGCACGATCAGCAGCGCGCCGATCACGGCGCCAGGCAGGCTGCCGATGCCGCCGACGACGATCGCGATGAGCACCAGTGCAGACTCGAGCATCACGAAGTTGTCGGGTCCGATGAACTGGTTCGAGTGCGCGTACAGCGCGCCGGCCGCGCCCATGACGACCGCGTGCACGACGTAGACCTCGACGCGCAGGCGTCGCGTGGACAGGCCCAGCGAGCGCGCGCACTCCTCGTCTTCGCGCACTGCGCGTACCGCGTTTCCGTAGAACGAGTGCATCAGCCGATGCGCGACCAGGAGCGCCGCCAGGCAGAACGCGGCGGTGACGAAGTAGGTCTGCAGCCAGCCCGAGAATTCGTGCCCGAACAGCACCACGGGCGGAATGCCCCGATAACCCATCGGCCCGCGCGTCAGCTCGCCCCAGTTCAGCACCGTGGTGTGGAAGGAGATCGCCAGCGCCATGGTCGCGACCGCGAAGAAGATGCTGGTCAGGCGCACGAACGCGTAGCCCGCGATGAAGCCGAAGACGGCGCAGATTGCGCTCGCCGCGAGCACGTCGACGACGAAGCCCGTGCCCGCGTTGACCGACAGGATCGCTGCCGTGTAGGCGCCGAGGCCGTAGTAGACGGCCGCGTCGAGCGACAGAAGTCCGGCGGTGCCGGTGAGCAGGTTCAGCGCGCTCGTGAGCACGATCGTGATCAGCACCAATTGCGCGAGCCGGCCGATGTAGGCGCTGTCGACCACGACGAGCAGCGCCGGCACGACGACGAGGACGACGAGGGCCGTGGCGGGAAGGATCGGAATTCGCATGGGCGGGACACTAGCTGCGCCGGCCGAACAGGCCGCGCGGCAGGAACAGCAGCGTGAGGATGAGCATCGCGTAGGCGACCATCTCGGTCCAGGCGCTCGGGATGAAGATGCCGGCGGTGGCTTCGGCCACACCGATCAGGATGCCGGCAGCCACGGCGCCCGGCAGGCTGGTGAGGCCGCCGATCACCATCGCGACGAAAGCCTTGATCACCATCGTCAGGCCCATGAACGATTGCACGTTGCCGTAGGCGAGCGAGACGACCATGCCGGCCACGGCACCGAGCACCGAGCCGATGACGAAGACGGCCAGCACCACGCGGTTGATGTCGATGCCGGAGATCTGCGCGCCGATCAGGTTCGACGACACTGCGCGGATCGCGATGCCCATGCGCGTGCGATGCAGCAGCCACTGCAGCCCGAGCAGCATCGCCAGCGAGATGAGGGCGATCGCCGCTTCGCCCACCGAGAGCGAAATGACGCCGAGATCGAGCGGGCGACCCAGCAGGTATTCCTGCGGCAGCGCGAGCCACTCGCCGTGGAAGACCTGGTCGAGCAGCTCGCGCACGATGAGCCCCACCGCGAACGACGACAGCAGCGTGGCCTCGCGCACCGCGCGCGACTTCAGCGACGCCTCGTCGGTGAACTTGCGGAACGGCCGGAAGGCAATGCGCTCGATCAGCGCGCCGGTGACGCCGCCGACGACGAGCACCGCAGGCACGATGACCCATAGGGGCAGGTGCAGCAGCGTCGCGCCGATGAAGGTCGCGAAGGCGCCCAGCGTGTAGACCTCGCCATGCGCGAAGTTGACGGCGAGCAGCACGCGGTAGATCAGCGTGAGGCCGATCGCGACGATCGCGTAGGTCATGCCGACGCTCAAGCCGATCGCGAGCTGCCCGAGGACGAAGGAGTCGATCATCGGGGGTGGACGCCGCGCGAAACTCCGCGCGGTTTCGTCTTCAGTCGACGATCCGGATCTTGCCGCCTTCGAACACGCCGTCGTAGAACTTGAACACCCACTCGCGCGTGTCGGGGTCGTACCGGATCGGCCCGAAGATGCCGTCGAACACGCGGATCTCGTCGAGCCCGCGGCGGATCGATTCGCGCGTCACGTCGGGATACTGCTTCGCGGCGATCGCCATCATCATCGAACCCGTGAGGTAGGCGTTGCCGGCGAAGGGGTCGGGCGGCGCCCCGAAGCGCGCCTCGTAGCGCTTGAAGAAGTCGGCCATCTTCGGCCCTGTCACCGGATTGAACATGACCGGCAGGTGCACGCCCTCCACCGCATCGACCCCGGCGAGCCGCACGAGATCGGGCGAGTCGTTGGCCGCCGACAGGTAGATCGGCGTCTTGTTGCCCATCTGCATCAGCTGCTTCAGGATCAGCGCCGCCTGCGGGGCGAAGCCGCCGAAGTACAGCGAATCGGGCTTGCTGCGCAGCGCCTTCTGCAGCGTCTGGCGGAAGTCCTGCGCATCGGGCCGCACGAACTCCTCGAAGACGACCTGGCCGCCGAGCTTCTCGAACTCGGCCTTCGTGAAGTGCATGTTGGCCTTGCCGTAATCGTTCGGGATGTTGATCATCGCGAGCGTCTTCACGCCGAGCTTCTGCAGGTAGCGGCTGTTGAACTGCCCTTCGAATGCCTGCGTAAGACTCTGGCGGAAGACGTACGGCCCGATCTTCGTCACGTCGGGGTGCGTAGAGATCGGCGTGATGCTGACCATCTTCGCCTCGTTGTAGATCGGACCGGCTGCCAGCGTCACCGTCGACGACCAGCTGCCGATCGCGGCCTTCATCGACGGGTCCTCGATGAACTTGCGCGCGAGGTTGATGCCGTCGTCGGCGCGGCCCTGGTCGTCCTCGCAGCGGATCACGAACTTGATCCCCTTCGACTCGGGGCGCTTGGCGAAGTCGTCGATCGCCAGGTCGAAGCCGTTCTGCATGCTGCGCCCGAAGATGGCGAGCTGCCCGGTCATCGGCGCATAGCAGGCGAACTTGATTTCCCCGGACTGGGCCGAGGCGGGGGCGGCCGCGGCGAGCAGGGCGCCGGCGGCAAGCGTCGCAATCAGTGCGGATTTCATCGAGGTCCTCCTCGTGGACGAGACAGCGGGACGATCGGCGAAGCGCTGCCGGCGGCGAACGCGACGCATTGCGGATGCGGGGTCAGGGAATCACGGCCACCTTGCCGAACACCTGCCGCTCCTGCAGCAGCCGGAAGGCTTCGCGCGTGTCCTCGAGCGGCAGACGCCGGTCGATGACCGGCACGAGTTGGCCGCTGCGCACGAGATCGAGCAGGCTGTGCAGGTCTTCGGGCAGCCAGCCGTTCGAACCGACGATGTTCAGCTCGAACGACCAGATGAATCGGATGTCCTCCTTCGGGTCGTAGCCGGCCGTGGCGCCGCAGGTGAGCAGCCGCCCGTCGTGGCGCAGGCAGCGCAGCGACGGCACCCATGTGTCGCCGCCGGTGAAGTTCACGACGACGTCGACGCCGCCGCCGCCGACCGGGAAGCTCGGCTTGCCGTAGCGCTTGTGCACCTCGCGCATGAAGTCACCGGCGACGTAGTCGATGCCGTCGTCGGCGCCGAGTTCCTTCAGCCGCGCGAGCTTCTCCTCGCTCGATGCGGCGACGATCACGTGCGCGCCGGCGAGCTTGGCCAGTTGCACGCAGCAGGTGCCCACGCCTCCCGAAGCACCGAGAATCAGCACCTTCTCGCCGGCGGCAATCTTCCCTCGCGTGACCATCATCCGGTACGCGGTGCCATAGGCGACGGGCAACGTGGCTGCGGCTTCGTGACTCACGTCGTCGGGCAACGCGATCAATTGCGAAGCGTCGACCTTCACCTGCTCGGCGAGCCCGCCGTTCATCGCCTCGCCCAGCAGCTTGCCGATCTTGCGGTTGACCGGATCGACCATCACACGGTCGCCGGCCTTCCAGCCCTGCACCGCGCTGCCGACCGACAGCACGTCGCCGGCGACGTCGATTCCCATGATCAGCGGCATGTTGAGCTTGATGCCGGGCATGCCGCGCAGCGTGAAGAGGTCATGGTAGTTCAGCGTGCACGCGCCCACGCGCAGCACGACCTCGTCGGGCCCGGGTTGCGGATCGGGCCAGTTCGCCTCGAAGACGATGCCTTCGATGGCGCCGTGGCCGCGAATGACTTGTGCTCTCATCGTTTTCTTCTCCTCGGTTGCGAACGCGGCGTGCGCCGGACGTTCATCGGCGGAATTCGCGTGTGGCGCGCTCGACGAGTTGCCTGCGATCGATCTTGTTGGGGCCGGTCAGCGGCATCTCGGCGATGAACTCGACGAAGCGCGGATGCTGGTAGGCCGGCGCGCGGTCGAGCGCGTATTGCCTGACTTCGTCGCCGGTCACGTCGTGCCCCGGGCGTACGACGATGAAGGCGACGGGCAACTGGCCCTTGATCTCGTCGGGCAGCGGAACCACCGCTGCCTGCGCGATCGCCGGGTGCGTCTCGAGCAGCTTCTCGACCTCACCCGGGTAAACGTTCTCGCCGCCGCAGACGAACATGTCGTCGGCGCGGCCGACGAAATAGAAGAAGCCGTCGGCGTCGCGGCGCATCACGTCGCCGGTGTCGTACCAGCCGTCGTGCATGCGTTTGGCGGTCTCCTCGGGCAGGTTCAGATAGCCGGGCATCACGGCGCGGCTGCGCAGGTGCAGCACGCCCTGGTCCGCGTCCGGGCCGCCGACGAGCGCGTACTCGGCCTCGCGCATCGGATAGCCCACCGACAGTACCGGTCGTGGCAGGCCGTCAGGGTGGGCGCCGAAGCACACCGGGCTCGACTCGGTGGTGCCGTAGGAGTTCATCACGCGCGCGTTCGGGAAGATGCGCGCGATGCGTTCGAAGAGCGCCTCGCTCGATGGCGCCGAACCGGTGACGACGGTCTCCACGCAGCCGAGGTCGAGCGTGTCGATCAGCGCCGTCTCGCGCGCGACGAGCGCGAGCATCGTCGGCACCGACGTGAGCACGTGGCAGCGATGGCGCGCCGCCGCCTGCAGGTATTGCGCGGCGTTGAAACGCTGCAGCAGAACCACCGAGCCGCCCGAGCGCGACGTGAGCAGGCTCATCAGCAGCCCGTTCATGTGAAAGAGCGGCGCGGCCACCAGTACGCGCTTGCCGGCCATCGGCGGACCCGAGGCGACGAGGAGGTCGGCTGCCCACGTGTAGCCGCCGTGCGTGAGCGGCACACCCTTGGGCCGCCCGGTGGAGCCCGAGGTGTAGAGGATCAGCGCGAAGTCCTCGGGGCGCATCGCCGGACTGTCGAACGGGCCCGGATCGAGCACGTCGTTCCACGCCGCGTCGTCGTCCATCGGCAGCGCGCAGCGGCCTTCGAGCGAAGGCAGCGTCGCGGCATCGGCCAGCGTGAGGCGGATCTGCGCATCGCGGTGGATATGATCGAGCGTCGCCGCCGGCAGCCGTGGGTTGACCGGCACGGCGACGAGGCCCGCACGCAGGATGCCGAGAAAGGCGACGAGGTAGCGCGCGCTGTTGCCCGCCATCAACGCGACGCGCTCGCCGCGTGCGAGCCCGCGCGCGAGCAGTCCCCGCGCGACCGCATCGGCCTGCGCGTGCAGCTGTGCGAAATCGAGCGTGCGCTCGGCACCGTCGGCCGCGACCTCGGTGAGCCAGGGCACCTCGCCCGGCACTTCGCGCGGGACGATCTCCCCCAGGTTCGGGAACATCGGCATGCTTCAGCCTGGCTGCGCGCCGTAGCAGCCGCGGCCCACCGCGGTGAGGCGGTTCTGTTCGTCGAAGACGTCGATATCCACCACGCCGATCATGCGCCCGACGCGGCGCACCGACGCCGATGCGACGAGGAAGGCTCCCGTGGACGGACGCAGGTAGTCGACACGGAAGTTGATCGTCGGCACGCCGCCCTTGACGACGAAGGCCACGGCGAAGTCGCCCACCGTGTCGATCAGCGCGGCGATCGGCCCGCCGTGGAACTGCCCGCTTCCGGCGCCGCGCTCGAACTCCGCGCGCATCGGCATCTTCATCGACAGGCGTCCCTCGGCGGGGTCGGCCGAGACGAGTTCGAGGTTCATGAACGCGATGAAGGGCGAACCCTTCATCCAGGCATCGAGGGTGTCGAGCGTGAATTCGGCAGTCATCCTGTGGTCTCGGAAACGGTTTCTAGGCAACTGCGCACGCGGTCACAGATGCGACCTGGTGCGGCGAGATTCGGCTGTGCCGGGCGACTCGACGTGCGAGATGCTGATGTCGAGCAGCGACTCGCTCGAGATCAGCGCATCGAGCACCATCGCCTTCGACGACGAGAGCTCCTCGCGCACCATCCGCTCGGCAGCGTCGGCGTCGCCGCGCGCCAGCGCGTCGATCAGCGCCTGGTGCTCCTGCTGCATCTCCCGGCTGCGATCGCGACGCGAAAGGCCGAAATGGAACAGCCGCTCCATCTCGGCGAGCACCTGCGCGACCATCGCCACGAGGCGATCGTTGCCCGAGGCCGACGCGACCATGATGTGGAACTCACTGTTTGCGTGCAGGAACGCCGCCTCGCTCGTACGATCACCGGGGCGGTATCCGGCGGTGCCGATGCGGTCGAGGCGGCGCAGCCCGGCTTCGTCGACGCGTCCCGCGGCGAGCCGCACGGCGCCCGACTCGATGATCGCGCGCACCTGGAAGAGATCGTTCACGTCGCGCAGCGTGATCGGCTTGACGACGTAGCCGCGGCGCGGCAGCGGACGCAGCAGCCCGATCATCGACAATCGCTCGAGCGCCACGCGCGTGGCCGCGCGACGCAAGCTGAAGCGCGTAGCGAGATCGGACTCCGAGACCAGCGCCCCGGGAACGATCTCGCAGCGCAGGATGGCCTGGCGCAGCGCCTCGAAGGCATCGTCGCTCTGGCGGCGCGGCCGCGCCCGTTCCGGTTCTTGCGGTGCAGGCAGGATCGACGTTGTTTTGGCGGTTTGCATGGCACCGGAGACATGCTAGATTGGGTTAAAACCTGCCGCAATCGGGCAACTCGCCCGACGCAAAGAAGAGATTACAGCGGAGATTTAACATGTCAAGCGGTGCTCACCGAAATCGGACCGCGAACCTCGACTGCTATGCAGCCAGCTACGCCGCCGCGCGCGCGAAGCTGCAACTGGCCGCGGCCGAGGCCGGCGCCGTCGTCACCAGCCACGTGCATCCGGAAGCCACCGGACCCGACGGCGGCAGCCTCGCGATCGAAGTCGCGAGTTTCGGGCCGCGCACGGCCACGCGCGCACTGCTCGTCATCTCCGGCACGCACGGCGGCGAAGGCCACGCCGGTTCCGCCGCACAGGTGGCGCTGATCCGTACCGGCGCGCTCGGCGAACTGCCTGCCGACACGCGCGTCGTACTCGTCCACGCGCTCAACCCCTACGGCTTCGCGCACGGCACGCGCACCACCGAACACAACGTCGATCTGAACCGCAACTTCGTCGACTTCTCCGGCCGGCTGCCGGCGAACCCGGCGTACCTCGAGCTGCACGACGTCCTCTGCCCGCGTCACTGGACCCCCGAAATACGGGCGCAGACCGACAGCGCCATCGAAGACTGGATCGCGCAGAATGGGCAGAAGGCCTGGCTCGACTCGAGCATGAAAGGTCAGTTCGACGACCCCACCGGGCTGAACTACGGCGGCCGCGCGCCCGAATGGTCGCACCTCACGCTACGGCGGATCGTGGCCGACGAGTTGCCCGCCGTGCAGCGCCTCGCCTTCATCGACTGGCACACCGGCCTCGGCCAGCCGGGCGAGCCGTTCTTCCTGTGTTTCAACGACCGCGGCGGCCCCGACTGGAACCGCGCCTGCCATTGGTGGGGGCGCGAGCGCGTCGAGAACGAGGTGGGCTTCGAGGGCGGCCAGCGCCCGCCGTACAACGGCCTCGTCTTCTACGGCGTGCGAGACATGGTCGCGCCAGCGCAGATCACCGGCGGCGTCATCGAATTCGGCACCGGCCCGATCAAGGCTACGTTCGACCAACTGCGCGCCGACCGCTGGCTGCGCTTCGGCGACGTTCCCGACGACCCCGAACGGATCACGCGCATGCGCGCCGAGATCCGCGAGAGCTTCACGCCGACCGATCCCGAATGGCGAAGCCGCGTCGTCGACCACGCGCGCAGCATCCAGTTGCAGGCGCTCGAAGGCCTCGGGCGCTGGAGCTGAAGCGCAGATACCGGAGGGAACATCGGCATGAAAGCCTACGATCACTTCATCTATGGCGGGCGCGAACTCGACGCAATGCGCGCCGACTTCACCGCGCTCACCGGTGTCGAGCCGACGCTCGGCGGTCGCCACCCGGGCCTCGGAACGCACAACGCGCTGGCCTCGCTCGGTGACACCGTCTATTTCGAGCTGCTCGCCGTCGACCCGCAACAGACTCTCGACGGCAACATGGGTGCGCGGCTGCAGCAGTTCACCGCGCCACGGCTCTTTGCCTACATGCTGAAGGCGACCGGCGGCGAGATGGAAGCGGCGCAGACGGTGCTTGCCGACCACGGCATCGAAGCGGATCTCTTCGATGCGTCGCGTACCACGCCCGACGGAAGAGTGCTGCGCTGGCGGCTGCTCGTGCCGCACGACAATGCGTTCGGCGATTTCGTGCCGAAGCTCATCGACTGGCAGAACACCCCGCATCCGGCGGCGAACAACGCGCTCGGCTGTCGCTTCGAGTCGTTTGAAATGGGGCATCCGCGTGCGGCGGAGCTCAACGCGCTGCTGAAGGAACTCGATGCGCCGCATGAGGTGCTGCGAGCGGATCGGGCGTACATGCAGCTGAGAATCGGGACTCCACGCGGCGGGACCGTGCTGACGAGCAGGGAGTAAGGCGGAGCAGTCGATCGCGGCGGCAGCCGACAATCCCGGCCGGCTCGGCCAAGGGCGTCCGCTGCGGCCTGCACCTATAATGGGCGGGTCGCTCACGCCTTCGCAGCGCGAAGTTCGCTGCGGGCCCTCCGCCCACCCCGATGTCCACCTACCTGACGCTGGCCGGTGCCCCGGCCCTGTCCGCGTTTCGCCTCGCCCGGCTGCTCGAGCGCCTCGCCGCGATCGACCCGCGCGCTGGCGCCGTGCACGCGCGCCACTGCTATTTCGCGTGGTTCGACGCCGAGCCGACGCCGGACACGCGGGCGCGTCTCGTCGAGCTGCTCGAGGCGCTGCCCGGTGACGCCGCAGGAGCGCAGGTCCCCGGACAACTCCTGTGGGTCGTGCCGCGCATCGGCACCGTTTCGCCCTGGGCGAGCAAGGCGACCGACATCGCGCACAGCTGCGGCTTCGACGGCGTGCGCCGCATCGAGCGCGGCATCGAATACCGGATCGAGGCGCGCGCCAGGCTCGGCGGGCTGCTGCGCGGCGCCCAGATCGAAGACGACATGCTCGCGCGCCTGGGCGCCGTCCTGCACGACCGGATGACCGAGAGCCTGCTGCTCGCGCCGCCCGATCCGCGCCAGCTGTTCGCCTCGCTGCCGGGCAAGCCGATGCGGCACGTGCCGGTGCTCGCGCAGGGGCGCGAGGCACTCGTGCGCGCCGACCGCGAGCTGGGCTTGGCGCTGTCCGACGACGAGATCGACTACCTGCTCGACGCCTTCGTCGCCGCCGGGCGCGACCCCACCGACGTCGAGCTGATGATGTTCGCGCAGGCGAACTCCGAGCACTGCCGGCACAAGATCTTCAACGCGGGCTGGACGATCGACGGCCAGCCGCGCGACGAGACGCTGTTCGGCATGATCCGCAGCACGCATGCGGCGAACCCGCGCGGCACGGTCGTCGCCTACGCCGACAACGCGGCGATCCTCGAAGGCGGCGCGGCGCGGCGTTTCCATCCCGACGCCACTGCCAACGGTCGCTACGTCCGGGGCGAGCGGCGCACGCACGCGCTGCTGAAAGTCGAGACGCACAACCACCCGACGGCGATCTCGCCCTTTCCGGGCGCCTCCACCGGCGCCGGCGGCGAGATCCGCGACGAGGGCGCAACCGGCCGCGGCGCGAAGCCGAAGTTCGGCCTGATCGGCTTCACCGTCTCGAACCTGCGCATCGACCGCTACGTGCAGCCGTGGGAGGAGGGCGGACCGGGCTCGCCCGATCGCATCGCCTCGCCGCTGCAGATCATGATCGAGGGGCCGATCGGCGGGGCGTCGTTCAACAACGAATTCGGCCGACCGAACCTGCTCGGCTACTTCCGCACCTACGAGCAGCCGGTCGAAGGCCGGGTGCGCGGCTATCACAAGCCGATCATGATCGCCGGCGGCGTCGGCGCGATCGACGACGCGCTCACGCACAAGCTCGACCTGCCGCCCGGCACGCTGCTCGTGCAGCTCGGCGGCCCCGGCATGCGCATCGGGCTGGGGGGCGGCGCGGCGTCGAGCATGGGCGCCGGGACGAACACCGCCGAGCTGGACTTCGACTCGGTGCAGCGCGGCAATCCCGAGATGCAGCGCCGCGCGCAGGAAGTGCTCGATCGCTGCTGGGAGCTGTACGAGCGCAATCCGATCCTGTCGCTGCACGACGTCGGCGCGGGCGGGCTGTCGAATGCGTTTCCCGAACTGGTCTACGGCGCGGGGCGCGGCGCGCGCTTCGACCTGCGCAAGGTGCCGCTCGAGGAATCGGGCCTGTCGCCGGCCGAGATCTGGTCGAACGAATCGCAGGAGCGCTACGTGCTCGCGATCGCGCCCGATTCGCTCGCGCTCTTCGATCACCTGTGCCGGCGCGAGCGCTGCCCCTACGCGGTCGTCGGCACCGTTTCCGACGATCGGCAGCTCGTCGTCGAGGCGGCCGCCGACCGCGCGCAGCGCGAGGCGGGTGCCGCCGAACTCGCGGTCGACATGCCGATCGACGTGCTGCTCGGCAAGCCGCCGCGCATGCACCGGGACGCGCGGCGCCGCGCGCGCTCGCTCGCGCCGCTCGATCTCGCCGGAATCGCGCTGGAAGACGCGATCGAGCGCGTGCTGCGCGTGCCCTCGGTCGCGAGCAAGGCCTTTCTCGTGACGATCGGCGACCGCAGCGTGGGCGGACTGTGCTCGCGCGATCCGATGGTCGGCCCGTGGCAGGTGCCGGTCGCCGACTGCGCGGTCGGCCTGGTCGATTACGACGGCTACCGCGGGGAGGCGCTGGCGATGGGCGAGCGCACGCCGCTGGCCGTCATCGATCCGCGCGCCGCGTCGCGCATCGCCGTCGCCGAAACGGTGACGAATCTCGCGGCGGCGCCGATCGGGTCGCTCGAACAGGTGAAGCTGTCGGCGAACTGGATGGCTGCCTGCGGCGACCCGGCCGAAGATGCCGACCTGTTCGATGCGGTCGAGGCCTGCGCGTCGCTGTGCCGTGAACTGGGGTTGGCGATCCCGGTCGGAAAGGATTCGCTGTCGATGCGCACGCGCTGGCAGGGCGGCGGCTCGTCGACGGACGGCGCCGGCGGGGCGGGCGCGAGCGGGGCTGCGCCGGGTCCGCGCGAAGTGCTCGAGGTGCTCGCGCCGGTCTCGCTCGTCGTCACCGGCTGCGCGCCGGTGAGCGACGCCCGGCGCGTGCTCACGCCGCAGCTCGCGCGCGACGTCGATTCGGTGCTGATCCTCGTCGACCTCGGCGCGGGCCGCAAGCGCATGGGCGCCTCGGCGCTCGCGCAGGCCTGGGGCCAGGTCGGCCATGAGGCGCCCGACCTCGACGATCCGCAGCGCCTCGTGCGCTTCTTCGCCGCGATCCAGCAGCTGAATGCCGACGGGCAACTGCTCGCCTACCACGATGTCTCCGACGGCGGGCTCTTCGCGACGGTCTGCGAAATGGCCTTCGCCGGGCATTGCGGCGTCGGGCTGAACGTCGACCTGCTGACGATCGACCAGCACGTGGCCGACTGGGGCGACTACAAGATCCGGCCCGAGCAGGTCGCCGTGCAGCGCAACGAACGCACGCTGCAGGCGCTGTTCTGCGAGGAGCCCGGCGCCGTGCTGCAGGTGCGCGCCGAGGCGCGCGACGCGGTGCTCGGCGTGCTGCGCGAGCACGGGTTGTCGACGATGTCGCACGTGATCGGCAAGCCGCAGGCGCACGACACGATCGACATCTGGCGCGACGGCCGCCGCGTGTATCGCCGCTCGCGCGCCACGCTGCAGCGCATCTGGAGCGAGACGAGCGCGCGCATCGCGTCGCTGCGCGACGACCCCGACTGCGTCATCGAGGAGTTCGAGCGCATCGAGGGCAACGACGATCCGGGGCTGCACGTGGCGCTGCGCTTCGATCCGGCCGAGGACGTCGCCGCGCCGTACATCGCGCGCGGCGCGCGCCCGCGCATCGCGATCCTGCGCGAGCAGGGCGTCAACAGCCAGACCGAGATCGCGGCCGCGTTCGACCGCGCCGGCTTCGAGAGCTTCGACGTCCACATGACCGACCTGTTCGCAGGCCGGCACCGGCTCGACGACTTCCGCGGCCTGGTCGCCTGCGGCGGCTTCTCCTTCGGCGACGTGCTGGGCGCGGGCAGCGGCTGGGCGAAATCGATCCTCTACAACGCGAAGATGGCCGAACAGTTCACGCTCTTCTTCCAGCGGCCCGACACCTTCACGCTGGGCGTGTGCAACGGCTGCCAGATGCTGTCGCAGCTGAAGTCGATCATCCCGGGCGCCGCCGCCTGGCCGCGCTTCGTGCGCAACCGTTCCGAGCAGTACGAGGCGCGCTTCTCGATGGTCGAGGTGCTCGAATCGCCGTCGGTGCTGTTCGCCGGCATGGCGGGCAGCCGGATGCCGATCGCGGTGGCGCACGGTGAAGGGCGTGCGCAGTTCGCCTCCGACGAGCAGCGCGATCGCGCGCGCGCGTCGCTGCGCTTCGTCGAGAACGACGGCACGCCGGCCGAGCGCTACCCGGCGAATCCGGGCGGCTCGCCCGGCGGGCTCACCGGCTTCACCAGCGAAGACGGCCGCGCGACGATCCTGATGCCGCATCCCGAACGTGTCTTCCGCACGATCCAGATGAGCTGGCGCGACCCGTCGCTGGGCGAAGACTCACCGTGGATGCGCCTGTTCCGCAACGCCCGCGTCTGGGTGGGCTGAACCCCTCTCGCGCCCGCTCGCGCGGGCCGGACACACCGAATGCTTTCCGCAGTCAACATCACGATGCAGTTCGGGGCCAAGCCCCTGTTCGAGAACGTCAACGTCAAGTTCGCCGACGGCAACCGCTACGGCCTGATCGGCGCCAACGGTTCGGGCAAGTCCACCTTCATGAAGATCCTCGGCGGCGATCTCGAGCCGTCGAGCGGGCAGGTCGTGCTCGAGCCGAACGTGCGGCTGGGCAAGCTGCGCCAGGACCAGTTCGCGCACGAGGACGAGCGCGTGCTCGACGTCGTGCTGATGGGGCACGCCGAGATGTGGGCGGCGATGCGCGAGCGCGACGCGATCTACGAAAACTCCGAGGCGAGCGAAGACGACTACATGCACGCGGCCGAGCTGGAGGCGAAGTTCGCCGAGTACGGCGGCTACACGGCCGAAGCGCGCGCGGGCGAGCTGCTGCTCGGGCTGGGCATTCCGGTCGAGCAGCACGCGGGGCCGATGCGCGAGATCGCGCCCGGCGGGCAGCTGCGCGTGCTGCTCGCGCAGGCGCTGTTCTCCGACCCCGACGTGCTGCTGCTCGACGAGCCGACGAACAACCTCGACATCGACACGATCCGCTGGCTCGAGTCGGTGCTGAACGATCGCGACTCGACGATGGTGATCATCTCGCACGATCGCCACTTCCTGAACGCCGTGTGCACGCACATGGCCGACCTCGACTACCGCGAGCTGCGCGTCTACCCGGGCAACTACGACGACTACATGCTCGCCTCGGCGCAGGCGCGCCAGCGCCTGGTGTCGGCGAACGATCGCGCGAAGGAGCGCATCGCCGATCTGCAGGAGTTCGTGCAGCGCTTCGCGGCGAACAAGGCGAAGGCGCGCCAGGCCACCTCGCGCCAGAAGCTGATCGCCAAGATCCGCAGCGAGACGGTCGAGGTGAAGCCTTCGTCGCGGCAAAGCCCGTACATCCGTTTCGAGCAGGTCAAGCCGATGCACCGGCAGGCGCTCGAGGTGGAGAACCTCGGCTACCGCTATCCGGGCGCCGATGCGCCGGTGTTCTCGGGCTTCTCGACGATCTTCGATGCGGGCGATCGCGTCGCCATCGTCGGCGCCAACGGCGCGGGCAAGACGACGCTGCTGCGCGCGATGCTCGGCGCCGAACGAGGCGGCGTCGCGCCCGGCGGCGGGCCCGCCCCCGACCGGGGCGGAGGCCTGGCGCCCACCGAGGGCGAGGCGCGCTGGTCGGAGAACGCCGACGTCGGCTACATGGCGCAGGACGTGCATCCGGATTTCGAATCCGACCGCACGCTCACCGAATGGCTGTCGTACTACACGCAGCCGGGCGACGACGAGCAGACGCTGCGCAGCATCCTCGGGCGCATGCTGTTCTCGGGCGACGAGGTGCGCAAGCCCGTGCGCGTGCTTTCGGGCGGCGAGATGCACCGGATGAGCTTCGGGCGCCTGATGCTCGGCCGGCACAACGTGCTGATGCTCGACGAGCCGACCAACCACCTCGACATGGAGTCGATCGAGTCGCTGCAGTACGCGCTCGAGAAATATCCGGGCACGATCTTCGTCGTCTCGCACGATCGCCAGTTCGTCGACGCGGTCGCCACGCGCGTCATCGAGGTGCGCACGGGCGGAGAGATCGTCGACTGGCGCGGCGACTACGAGTCGTATCTCGCCAGCCAGGGCATCGAATAGCGACGCCGTGGCGCGGATCCTCGTCATCGAAGACGATCCGGTGATCGGCGCCAACGTCTGCGATTTCCTGCAGCGGCGCGGCCATGCCTGCGACTACGCGGGCGACGGCTACCTGGGTCTCGCGCTCGCGGTGCGGCAGGCGCCCGAACTGGTCGTGCTCGACCTGAACCTGCCGCGGCTCAGCGGCCTCGAATGGTGCCGGCGTTTCCGCAACGAGCTGCACGAGGATGCGCCGGTGATCATGCTCACGGCGCGCGACGAACTCGACGACAAGCTCGCCGGCTTCGATGCCGGGGCCGACGATTACCTCGTCAAGCCCTTCGAGCTTCCGGAACTTGCCGTGCGCGTCGAGGCGCTGCTGCGGCGCGCGCAGGGGCGCGCGCTCGCCGGCGTCATCGTCGCCGGCCGCATCCGCATCGATCGCGAAGCGCGCAGCGTGCGCGTCGACGATCTCGAGCTGCGCCTGCCGCCCAAGCCGCTGCGCCTGCTCGAGCTGCTCGCCGAACGGCCCGACAAGGTGTTCTCGCGCGAGACGCTCGAACGCGCGATCTGGGGCGAGGACGCCTTCCGCGACGAGGCGCTGCGCACGCTCGTCGCCGCGACGCGGCGCGCCTTCGCGCAGGCCGGCAGCACGCTCGATCCGATCGAGACGCTGCACGGACACGGCTACCGGATACGCACGCAATGAGCCGCCGTGAGACGCACCCCATGAGATGCGCAACGAGGCGCAAGCGATGAACCGGCGCGGCGCAGCGCCCGCGTCGCTGCGCCGGCGCCTGGCCTGGCTGCTCACCGCGCTCGCGCTCGTCGTCGCCGTCGGGCAGGCGGCGTTCGTCTACTGGAGCGCCGAGCGCTGGGAGGAGCAGGTGATCGACGCGATCGCGGCCGAGCAGCTGCGCCTGAGCATGGCGCAGTACGCGCTCGACCCGACGCTCGCCGCACCCAATACGCCCGACATGCGGTTCTACGTCACCGGACCCGGCGAGGAGGAAGCGCTGCCCGAGTACCTGATGCGCCTGCCGCAGGCCTCCGGCGCCTACGAGATCTTCCCTTCGCCGGGAGTCGAGTATCACATCGCCGTCGGCGAGCGCGACGGGCGGCGCTTCTACCTCGTCTACGACGTCGCCGAGCACGAGCGGCGCGAGCGCAACGTGGCCGCGATTCTCGCCGCATCGGTGATCGTGATCGCGCTCGTCGTGCTGGCCGGAAGCGATCGCGTCGCTCGCCGCTTCACCGGCGATCTCGAGCGCCTGGCGCGGGAAGTTCGAAACGATGGCGGGGCGGCGAGCCCGGCCCCGCTGCTCGGGCTCGCGCGGCACGCCGAGTCGGCCGAGCTGGCGGCCGCGCTCGACGAGCGACGGCGCCGGCTCGATGCGGCGCTGGCGCGCGAGCGCGCGTTTTCCGCCGCAGCCAGTCACGAGCTGCGAACGCCGCTGATGCAGGCGGTATCGACGCTCGACCTGCTCGAGGCGGGGCCGCTCGACGTGCAGCAGCGCGGGCGTGCCGCCCAGCTGCGCGCGAGCCTCGCCGAGATCACGCGGCTGACCACGGGCCTGCTGCGAGCGGCGCGCGGAAACGCCTCGGGCGCGGGTTCCTCGACCGACGTGGCATCGCTGGTCGACGACGTGTTCGCGCATCTGGACGCGGAGGCCCGCGCGCGCTCGATCGCGCTGCGCGCGTCGGCCGCTTCCGGCGCATCGGTGCGCGCCGACCGCGACGTGCTGTGGATCGTGCTGGTGAACCTCGTGCGCAACGCCATCCGGCACAGCGGCGGAACGCAGGTCGACGTGCGGCTCGACGCGTCGGCGCTCGTCGTCTCGGACGACGGGCGCGGTTTCGACGCGACGAGCGAGCCGGCGCAGCGCCGGCGGGTCGGCGAGGCCGAGTCCTCGTCGATCGGACTGGGATTGAGCATCGTCGAGCGCATCTGCGAAGGCGCGGGATGGACGATTGCGATCGACAGCGATCCTGGCCGCGGAACCCGGGTGGCGGTGGGCTTCGCCTGAAGCTGCGGGCGCGCCCGACTCTCACGCTTTTCTGGCTCTCACGCTTTTCTTACAGGCTGCCGCGCCGGCGCTCACGCGCCGTCGAGCATCGTGGCGGGCATGCCTGGATCCCCGCTTGTCCGTCGCACGCTGTCGATCTCCCATCAGGCCAGCGTCGATGCCGTTGCCGTTTTCGCGCTGCTCGTCGTCACGTGGACGGCGACCCGCGTCGTGCTGGCCGCGCTCGCCTGGCCGGAACTCGATGCGCATCCTTTCCCGCTGCTCGCGGTCTTCGGGCGCGGCCTGGCGATCGACGCGCTGCTCGCCGCGTCGGTGTCGTCGGCGGTGCTCGCCGTGCGCGCGCTCGTGCACGGCGGCGCGCAGCGCCCGCGGGGCTCACACGCGATCCGGGCCTTGCGCCTTGCGATCTTCGCGTCGGCAGCGGCATTCGTCGCGATCGCCGAGGTGCTGTTCTGGGACGAGTTCTCGGTACGCTTCAACTTCATCGCCGTCGACTACCTGGTCTACACGACCGAGGTCATCGGCAACATCCGCGAGTCGTATCCCCTCGTGCCGCTGCTCGCGGCGGTGGCGGCGGCCGGAGCGGTGGGCGCGCTGCTGCTGGCGCGGTCGTTTCCGCTTCGGCTGCAGCCGGCGTGGCCATGGCGAACGCGCCTGCTCGTGTCGTCGTCGGCGATCGTCGTTGCCGTGTTCGCCGGGCGGGCCGCGATCGCGCTCGACGACGGCACCGGGTCGGCGGCTTCGTTGCACGCCGACGTTCCCGCCCAGGAGCTGGCGCGCAACGGGCCGGCGAGCTTCGTCGCCGCGTATCGCGACAACGAGCTGTCGTTTCGCCGCTTCTACGCGACGATCGACGATGCGCGCGCGCTTCGCCTGGCCGGACCCTGGCCGCGGCCGCAGCCCGCGCCTTCGATCGAACGGGTCGCCACCCGAGCCGCGCGCGAGCGGCCGCGGCACGTCGTCGTGATCCAGGTCGAGAGCCTGAGCGCGGACTATCTGGGCGTCTTCGGCAATCCGAACGGACTGACGCCCAATCTCGATCGTCTCGCGCGCGAGGGCGTCTCCTTCACCGAGCTGTACGCGACCGGCACGCGGACGGTTCGCGGGCTCGAGGCGCTTTCCGCCGGACTGCCGCCGCTGCCCGGCCAGTCGCTCGTGCGCCGCCCCGACAACGCGGGCATGCAGACGCTGGGCTCGGTGCTGCGCGAGCACGGCTTCGAGGCGACGTTCCTGTACGGCGGCTACGGCTACTTCGACAACATGAACGAGTTCTTCGGCGCGAACGGCTACCGTGTGCGCGATCGCAGCGACATCCCGCGCGAGCGCGTGGGTTTCGCCAACATCTGGGGCATCGCCGACGAATACCTGTTCGACGACGCGCTCGGGCAGATGGATCGCGCGGCGAGCCATGGCCGTCGCCAGCTGCTGCACCTGATGACGACGTCGAATCACCGCCCCTACAGCTATCCGCAGGGGCGCATCGACATCCCGTCGAAGACCGGCCGCAGCGGCGCCGTGAAGTACACCGACTGGGCGATCGGCCGCTTCATCGAGGCGGCGCGCAGCCGTCCGTGGTTCGACCAGACGCTGTTCGTCATCGTCGCCGACCATTGCGGTTCGGTCGCCGGCAAGACGCGGATTCCGCCGCAGCGCTACCGGATCCCGGCGATCCTCTACTGGCCCGGGCATCTGGCGCCGCGCGGGATCTCCGCGCTGTCGAGCCAGATCGATCTGCCGCCGACGATCACCGCGCTGCTGGGCATCGACGACGGCGGTCGATTCTTCGGGCAGGACCGTTTCGTCGCGCATCCGCTGGAGCGCGCCTTCCTCGGGAACTACCAGGAGATCGGCGTGCTCACGCCCGGCAGGCGCGGCGAGCGCGACCTCGTCGTGCTCTCGCCGCACCGGCGCGTCGAGCAGTACCGGATCGCCGGCGACGGCAGCCAGCGCCTCGTTGCCGTCGACCCGTCGAAAGCCGATCAGGCGATCGCGCAGTACCAGCTCGCCGACACGATCGTCCAGGCCGCACGCCATCGGCCGGGCGAGGGCGTCGCGTTCGTCGCGGAAACGGCTGCCCGCTCAGCGCTCGGGTCCGCGCGGCCGGCCGCGCGTGCGCCGCACGGCGGAAGCCTGCCGTAGCGCGTTGCGCAGCGCCACCGCTGCCTCGCCGATGTCGGCGCGCTGGCGCAGCAGCACCGAGGTGGCGCCCAGCGCCGGCAGGCCGCGCGCCGGAGATCGGTCGAGCGCGTGCGCGCGGCCGACGTCGGCGGGCAGCGCGACGATGCCCAGTCCGCGACGCGCCGCCTCGATGCACATCGCCAGGCTCGGCGCCTCGAACACGACGCGGTGACGCGCCGTGCTGCCGGCGAGGGCGGCATCGCTGCGCCGGCGCAGCGCGCCGCCGCGCGGCGGCGCGATCACCGGCCAGGGCGCGTTCTCGGTGGCCGGCATCGCGCGTCCGTACCACAGCAGCCGCTCGCGCGAGACCAGGGTCGCCCCGCCGGTCGCGCCGTCGGCGTGCTCGAGCAGCAGATCGAAGCCGCCTTGCGCGAAGCTCTCGTGCAGCGCCTCGCTGTCGTCGATGCGCAACTGCAACTCGACCTGCGGCCACGCATGCGCGAAATCGCGAACCGTCTCGATCAGCCCCAGGCCGAGCGCCACCGACTCGTCGGCGCCCAGGCGCACTTCGCCCGACAGCGCCGGCGCGTCCAGCCGCGTGAGGACGATCGTCTGCAGCCGCAGCAGTTCGCGCGCGATCGGCAACAGGCGCAGCGCCGTTTCCGTCGGTTCCACCGAGCGCGTCGTGCGCTCGAGCAGCGTCGCACCCACCAGCTTCTCGAGGCGCCGGATCTGCAGGCTCACGGCCGGCTGCGTCGTGCCTAGTTCGCGCGCCGCGCGCGAGAAGTTGCGCGTGTCGACGACGGCGAGCAGCGCGCGCAGCAGCGAGGCGGGCAGGTCCTTCGTGCGGGGATCGTCCTTCACCGTTCCCTTCCTTTGCGCAGATGCCTGCGCAGGAAGCGCGCCGGGTCGATCGCGCGCAGCAGATCCGATTCGATCGGCGCTGGGGAGCCGTCGGCCAGCGCCGGCAGGCAGCGGGCCGCCAGGCAGGCCCACAGCACGCCGCGCGCGCCGAAGCCGAAGGCGCCGTACATTCCGGGCGCACGCGGCAGCGGATGCCGCGCATCGCGCACGAGCCGATCGGCGTCGATGCCGGCGCCCGCCTCGTCGGGCATCTCGCCGATCGACGCGATGCGGTCTGCGCTCGACCAGCGTACGCCCACCGACGCGCTGCGCGCGCAGCGCATCCAGTCGTCGGCCCGCGTCTGCACCGACGAGGGAGCGAGCATGCGCGCGAGGCGCCGCACATTGCTCGCATCGGCATCCGCCGAGAACTCGACGCAGTCGCCGGCTTCGAAGGTCGCGCCGACGAGGATCCGGTCTTCGGCCGGTGCCGCCCAGGCGAGCCCGCTCACCGCGCGACGCAGCCCGGGCAGGCATTCGCGCGGGAGCCAGGTGCTCTGTCCGTGCATCGCGCGCATCCGGATCGACGAGCTGGCGCCGAGCCGCATCGCATCGGCTGCGTTGGCCAGCACGACGATCGCCGCTCGCGCGATCGCCCGGCCGTCGGCGTCGAGCGCGCGCCAGCCGAGGTCGTCGCGCTCGAGGCGTTCGACGCGCGTGCCGGTGCGCAGCGCGATCGCGTCGCAGGCGAGCCAGCGCCGCACCAGCGCGCGCGGATCCTCGACGTGCGCGCGGGGCAGCCACAGCGCCCCACGCGGCAGCGTGACGCCGGCGAGTTGGCCGGCTTCGATGCGGTCGACGTGCCGGACGAATTCGGCGGGAAAGCGCAGCGCCGCGAGCATCGCGATCCGCTTCTCCGACTGCTCGTCGTCGGCATCCAGCACGAGCTTGCCGTCCGGCGGCGGCGTGTCGTCGTCGGCCAGCCACTCGCGAGCGGAGAGCCCGGCGCGGGTGAGCCGCGCCAGCACGTTGTCGTCGATCGACAGATGCAGGTGGTCGGCGGCCAGCGGCTGTCCCGAACCGCCGCCGGCCGGCAGCGCCTGCGCCTCGACGACCTGCACCTTCCAGCCGCGACGCGCGAAGCCGGCGGCGGTGGCCGTGCCCGCGAACCCGGCGCCGACGACGAGCACGTCGTTCGACGGCCAATCGCGCGGCGCAGGCGGGGCAGGGAAGCTGCGCCAGCGCGGCGCATATCGTCCCTGCAGCCGATGCCGCTTCCCGCCGTGGCCGGCGACGCGCTCGACCTCGAATCCGGCGGCGACGAGCGCATCGCGCACGGCCGCAGCCGCCGTCCAGGTCGCGAAAGGGGCACCCGGGCGGGCGAGGCGCGCAACCGCGCGCATCGTCGCTTCGTCCCACATCGCCGGGTTGCGGGCGGGCGCGAAGCCGTCGAGAAAGATCGCGTCGGCCGCCATCCGCAGCCTGCCCATCATGCGCGATGCATCGCCCAGGCACAGGTGCAGCACGGCGTCGGCATCGTCGAACTCGATCGCGTGCATCCCGGGCAGCGCGAGCGGCCAGCGCGCACGCAGGCGCGCAGCGTCGGCGGCGTCGGCGCCGAGCGCCTCGTGCACGCGCGCGAGGTCCGTGCGCGCGAGCGGGTGCGCTTCGATCGAAACGAAATGCAGGCGCAGTCCCGCGGGCGCGACGTCGCGCCAGGCCGCGAGCGTCTCGAGGAAATTCAGCCCGGCGCCGAAACCGAGTTCGAGCACCGCGAAGGGCCGTGCGATGCGGGCTTCGGAGCGGTGCAGCGCGCGCCATCGCTGCGGCAGCGCGCATCCTTCGACGAACACCTCGCGCGCCTCGGCGCGCGCGCCGCTGCGGCTGCGGAAGACGTCGCCGAAGCGCGCGCTGAAGGGCGCGCCGCTCTCATCGAAGACGATCGGCGGGTGCGGTTCGATCGGGTCCATCGGTTCGGTGCGCCTGTCCTCGTCCGCGTCGAGGCGGTCGCTCGGAGGCGCGCGACCGCCATGGTAATGTGCATCACTGCTTCGAGAGTCGCGGGACGGAGTCGATGATCAGGGCGCATTGGCAGGATCGCATCGAAGTGGCCCTCGGGCTGTGGCTCGTCGCGTCGCCTTTCGTGCTCGGCCTGGAGACCACGCAGGCGGCCGCGTGGTCGGCGATGGTCGCCGGCGTGGCGATCGTCACTTTCGCGGTCGACGCCTTCTACTATCCCGAGATCGTCGAGGAGTGGGGCAATCTGGCGATCGGGCTGCTGCTGCTCGCGTCGCCGTGGCTGCTCGGCTACGCGCCGGTGCGCATCGCGACGATCAACGCCGTGGTCTGCGGCGTGGCGATCGCCGCGCTCTCATTCTCCACCGTGGGCGACATCCGGCGCGAGCGCCGCGCGCGCGCGCTGCGCGGCGAATCCTGAAGCGCATCTTGCCGATGCACGCCCAGCGCTCGACGCCGCGCCGCGGGCCGGCGTCCGGCGCACATATCGGCGCCTGGTTCGACCGCAACGTCTTCGCGCTTGCGCGCGACATGCGCGTGTCGTACCTGCCGCCGCTGATGGTCTACGTCGCCGCCGGCATCTCGGGGCTGACGGCGATCGTCGGCACCTTCTTCGTCAAGGAATACCTCGGGCTGTCGGCGGAATTCCTCGCCGCGCTCGGTTTCTGGGCGGGCCTGCCGTGGGCGCTGAAGATGCCGCTCGGCCACCTCGTCGACCTGATCTGGCGCCACAAGGCCGCGCTCGTCTGGCTCGGCGCCTCGCTGATCGCGGCAAGCCTCTTCGTGATGATCGGGCTGCTGGCCGACCCGCAGCGCATGCGCGCGATCATGTCGGCCGAGTCGTGGTACGTGCTCGCGGCGCTGCTCGCGCCGATTGGCTACGTGACGCAGGACGTCGTCGCCGACGCGATGACGGTCGAGGCGGTGCCGCGCTTCGACGAGCGCGGCGAGCCGCTGCCCGAAGAGCGGGTGCGCGCGATGCACACGACGATGCAGACGCTCGGGCGCGTGGCGATCATCGGCGGATCGGTGCTGGTCGCGCTGGCCAACGTGTTCCTGCTGCGCGACGCGAACCTGCTCCCCGAGGCGCAGAAGCTCGACGTCTACATCCGCGTCTACGTCTACGCGCTGGTCATTCCCGTGGTGTCGGTGGCGGGCGTGCTGTTCGCGTCGTGGCTGCGGCGGCGCGAGGGACGGCGCCTGCGCCGGCAGGGCGTGCCGAAGGACGAAATCCATCGGCGGCTGGACGTGCAGGCCGAGCGCCCGCCGGTGAACTGGTGGGTGCTCGGCGGCGGGCTTGCCTTCGCCGTGCTGTCGCTCGGCGTGGGGCTGGGCAACGTGCCGGCCGCCGAGGAGATCGTCTTCGTCGTCTCGATGACGATCGTCGTCACGCTGATGGTGCGCCTGACGCGCGATCTCGCGCCGGCGGCGCGCGAGACGCTGCTCGGTACGGCGCTCGTCATCTTCGTGTTCCGGGCGCTGCCCACGCCGGGCGCCGGACAGACCTGGTGGATGATCGACGTGCTCGGCTTCGACCAGCAGTTCCTGTCGGTACTCGCCGTCATCGGCAGCGTGCTGACGCTGGCGGGCCTGTTCATCTTTCGCCGCTTCATGGCCGAGCGGTCGATCTACTACATCGTCGCGGTGCTGACCGTCGTCGCCACGCTGCTTTCGCTGCCGATCGTCGGCATGTTCTACGGGCTGCATCACTGGACGGCGGCGCACACCGGCGGCGTCGTCGATGCGCGCTTCATCGTGCTCGTCGACACCGCGGTCGAATCGCCGCTTGGACAGATCGCGATGGTGCCGATGCTCGCGTGGATCGCGAACTCGGCGCCGGCGCAGTTGAAGGCGACGTATTTCGCCGTGATGGCCTCGTTCACGAATCTCGCGCTGTCGGCTTCGCAGCTGTTCACCCAGTACCTGAACGACCTGTTCCTCGTCACGCGCGAGGTGCGCGATCCGGTGAGCGGGGCGGTGAAGGTGCCGGCCGACTACAGCCAGCTCGGCGAGCTGATGGTGGTGGTCGTCGCGATCGGTTTCTTCGTTCCGATGGCGACGATCGTGCTCGCGCGCATCGCGCGGCTGCGCAGCGCATGAGGGTTCGGCGCTCGCCGTTGCGGGCCGGGGCGGCGGTGTTCGTGCTGCTCTCGGTGGCGATGCATGCGGCCGTCTGGAACGCGGCACGCCGCGCCGCGCCGCAGCCGTCGGCCGAGCCGCCGCAGCCGGCCGTGGTGCGGCTGGTCGCTCCGGCCGCGCCGCAACCGCCGGCCGCCACCATGCAGGCGCCGGCGGCAGGCGCGATGCAGGCGCCGGCGAGCGCGGCGAATGCTTCGCGGCCGAGGCCGCGGAAACCCATGCCGAAGCGCAGCATGCGGCCCGCCGCGGCAGACGCGCCTGCCGCGCGGCAGGCGCATCCGGCGCAGGCGGCGACGCCGAACCCCGCCGCCTGGCGAGGCCCGGTGACGCTGCCCGAGTTCGATGACTCGATCGACGTGGCGCTCGCCTTCGCCGCGCCGCCCGATGCCGCGCCGCCCGAAACGGCGGCTGCGCCTTCCGGCGTCGATGCTGCGCCGGCTCCCGGCGACGAGGCGGCGACTGCCGTGACGACCGCGGCCCAGGAAGCGCAGTCTTCGTCGCCGAAGCCGCTGCACGTGACGCCTGCCAGCGGCAGCGTGCGCTACCGCGTGCACTACGGCGACCCGGCCGACGGCAACGTCGTCGCGTTGCTCGAACAGCGCTACGAGATCGACGAGCATCGCTATCGGCTGCACAGCGAGGGGCGCGCCACCGGCATCGTCTCCTGGATCTATCGCGGCACGCTGCTGCAGGAGAGCAGCGGCCGCGTGTCGGCTTCCGGACTGCAGCCCGAGCGTTATCGCGAGCGACGCGGCGAGCGCAGGGAGAAGGAAGCCGTGCTCGACGCCGGCACCGAACGCGTGCGCTTCGCCTCGGGCGCGGAGGCGGCATTGCCGCCGGGCGTGCAGGACCGGCTGTCGGTATTCGTCCAGCTCGGGCTGCTGCTGCAGGCAGACCCGTTGCGCTTCGCCCCCGGCGCGGTCGTCGAGATTCCGGTGCTCTCCAACTCGCGCATCGAGGCTTCGTCGTTCCGCGTGCTCGGAAGCGAGACCATCGCGGCCGGCGCCATCGATCTGGCCGCGCTGCATCTTCGCCGCGCTCCGCTCGACGACGAGGAGCCGGCGATCGATCTGTGGCTCGCGCTCGAGCCGCGCGTGCTGCCGCTGCGCGTGCGCATCACCGAATCGAGCGGGCGCGCCCTGGACCAGGTCGTCGTCCTCGACGACGACCGCTGAGCGCGGCGCCGGTCGTCCACCCCGGTCTTCGGCGCAACGCGCGCCGGTGCTGCGTTATCCTCGTCGTCCATGACGCACATCCTGCATCGCACGCTGAACCGCCGCTTCCCGGTCGCCGTCGGCGGCGAGGGAACGACGCTCGTCGACGCCGACGGCAAGCGCTATCTCGACGCCTCGGGCGGCGCCGCCGTCTCGTGCCTGGGGCACGGACACCCGGACGTTCGCGCCGCGATGCACGAGCAGATCGACCGGCTCGCCTACGCGCATACGAGCTTCTTCACCACCGAGGTGGCCGAGACGCTCGCCGACCTGCTGATCGAGGGCGCGCCGCAGGGCATCGGCCGCGTCTATTTCGTCTCGGGCGGCTCCGAGGCGGTCGAGGCGGCGCTGAAGATGGCGCGACAGTACTTCGTCGAGATCGGACAGCCGCAGCGCAGGCATTTCATCGCGCGACGCCAGAGCTATCACGGCAACACGCTCGGCGCGCTCGCCGTCGGCGGCAACGAGTGGCGCCGGCGCCAGTTCGCGCCGCTGCTGGTCGACGTCGCGCACGTCTCGCCGTGCTACGAGTACCGCGGTCGTCGTGCCGGCGAGAGCGCCGAGGACTACGGTCGCCGGCTGGTCGACGAGCTTGCCGCGCAGATCGATGCGCTGGGCGGCGAGAACGTCATCGCCTTCGTCGCCGAAACGGTAGGCGGGGCGACCGCCGGCGCGATCGAGCCCGTTGCCGGATATTTCCGCGGCATCCGCGAGCTGTGCGACCGTCACGGCATCCTGCTGATCCTCGACGAAGTGATGTGCGGCATGGGCCGCACCGGCACGCTGCACGCCTGCGAGCAGGAGGGCGTGACGCCCGACCTGATGACGATCGCCAAAGGCCTGGGCGGCGGCTACCAGCCGATCGGAGCGGTGCTCGTGCAGTCGCGCATCGTCGAGGCCTTCTCGCGCGGCAGCGGCTTCTTCCAGCATGGGCACACCTATCTTGGCCATCCTGTCGCGTGCGCGGCGGCGCTGGCCGTGCAGCGCGTGATCCGCCGCGACGGACTGCTCGCCGCCTGCCAAAGGATGGGCGAGGCGCTCGAGGCGCGACTGCGCGCGCGCTTTGGCGCGCACGAGCACGTCGGCGACATCCGCGGACGCGGCCTGTTCCGCGCGATCGAGCTGGTCGCCGACCGGGCAACGAAGGAGAGCTTCGACCCGGCGAAGAAGCTGCACGCGCGCATCAAGCAGGAGGCGATGTCGCGTGGCCTGCTCGTCTACCCGATGGGCGGAACCGTCGATGGCCAGCGCGGCGATCACGTGCTGCTCGCGCCGCCGTTCACCGTTTCGCCGGCCGAGATCGAGGCGATCGTCGAACGGCTCGGCGACGCGGTCGAGGCGTCGATCGCGGCTTCGCGCGGCTGATCGACGTAGACCGGGGAGTTTTCCCGGGGTTGTCGGGAAAACGCGAAGCTGCATAATGGCCCGCCCCCACCGCACTGGAGATGCACCGATGCGCAAATCCCCGAAGCTCCTCCGCCTGGCGGCGTTCTCCGTCGCCGCCCTGACGGCCGCAGCCTTCCAGGCGCCGGTCGCCGCGCAGCAGAAGTTCATCACGATCGGTACCGGCGGCGTCACCGGCGTGTACTACGCCGCGGGCGGCGCGATCTGCCGCCTGGTGAACAAGGACCGCGCGAAGCACGGCATCCGTTGCTCGGTCGAGTCCACCGGCGGCTCGGTGTTCAACGTCAACACGATCAAGGCGGGCGAGCTCGACCTCGGCTTCGCGCAATCCGACGTGCAGTACAACGGCCTGAAGGGCGTCGGCCAGTTCAAGGACGCCGGCCCCTGGCAGGATATGCGCGCCGTCTTCTCGGTGCATCCGGAGCCGTTCACCGTGGTCGCGCGCAAGGAAGCGAACATCAAGAGCTTCGCCGACTTCAAGGGCAAGCGCTTCAACGTCGGCAACCCGGGTTCGGGCACGCGCGCATCGATGGAGGAGCTGCTCGCCGCAATGGGCTGGACGCTGGGCGACTTCGGGCTGGCCGCGGAGCTGAAGGCCGACGAACACGGCCCGGCGCTGTGCGACGGCAAGATCGACGGCTTCTTCTACGCGGTCGGCCACCCGTCGGCGAATATCCAGGACCCGACCACCACCTGCGGCGCGCAACTGGTTTCGCTCACCGGTCCCGCCATCGACAAGCTGCTCGCCGACAAGCCGTATTACGCGAAGGCGACGATTCCGGCCGGCCTGTATCCGAACAATCCGCAGGCCACCGAAACCTACGGCGTGCTCGCCACCGTCGTCGCATCGGCGAAGACGCCGGCCGACACCGTCTATGCGGTGGTGAAGGCGGTGTTCGACAACTTCGACGAGTTCAGGAAGCTGCACCCGGCGCTGGCGAACCTCAAGCCCGAGAGCATGGCGAAGGACGGCCTGTCGGCGCCGCTGCACGAAGGGGCGCAGCGCTACTATCGCGAGAAGGGCTGGATCCAGTGATGCGATGCGCATCCGGCGCACGAGCGGCGCCGGATGCGCCTGCGATCCCACGGGCGGGCCGCGTGCCCGCCTTTTCGATTGCGATGAACGCGTTCGCGCGCGCACGAGTCTTCCGGAGACGCGAATGAGCGAAACCGTCACGCCCTCGGTCCAGTTGCAGGAAATCGTCGCCGACGCCGACATGGGCGGGCGCGCCGCTTCGGGCGTCTCCGGCGCGGTGATCAGCGCGGTCGCGGTCGGCTGGTCGCTGTTCCAGCTCTGGTACGCCTCGCCGCTGCCCTTCGCGCTCGGCTTCGGGCTGCTCAACGACACCGAGGCGCGCGCGCTGCACCTGGCGATCGCGCTGTTCCTCGGCTTCCTCGCCTATCCCGGCTCGCGCCGGCGCGGCGTCCGCTATCGCGTGCCGATCGCCGACTGGGCGATGGCCTTCGTCGGCGCCTTCGCCGGCGCGTACCTGTTCCTGTTCTACAACCAGCTCGCCACGCGTCCCGGCGTGCCGATCCCGCAGGACATCGTCATCGCCACGGTAGGCCTGGTGCTGCTACTCGAGGCGACGCGCCGCGCGGTCGGCCTGCCGATGACGATCCTCGCGCTGGTCTTCCTCGCCTACATCTTCCTCGGACCCTGGCTGCCCGACGTCGTCTCGCACAAGGGCGCCTCGCTCGAGCGGATGATCTCGCACATGTGGCTGACCACCGAGGGCGTCTACGGCGTCGCGCTCGGCGTGTCGGTGTCGTTCATCTTCATCTACGTGCTGTTCGGCTCGCTGCTCGATCGGGCGGGCGCCGGCAACTACATGATGCAGGTCGCCTTCGCCGCGCTCGGGCATCTGCGCGGCGGGCCGGCGAAGGTGGCGGTGGTCTCCTCCGGGTTGAACGGACTGATCTCCGGCTCGTCGGTGTCGAACGTCGTCTCGGGCGGCATCTTCACGATCCCGCTGATGAAGAAGGCGGGCTACGGCGGCGTGAAGGCCGGTGCGATCGAGACGGCCTCGTCGGTGAACGGGCAGATCATGCCGCCGGTGATGGGCGCAGCCGCGTTCCTGATGGTCGAATACGTCGGCATCCCGTACTCGGACATCGTCAAGCACGCGTTCCTGCCGGCGGTGATCTCCTACATCGCGCTCTTCTACATCGTGCATCTCGAGGCACTGAAGCTCGGCATGAACCCGAGCGCGGTGCGCCGTTCACGCCCGCTGCGCGAGCGCCTGCTCGGCTGGGGCTTCGGGCTCTCCGGAACGATCGTCGTCTGCGCGCTCGTCTACTGGATCGCGCTGGGTGCGCAGCGCCTGTTCGGCGACAGCGCGATCTGGATCATCGGCGGCCTGCTGCTCGCCACGCACATCGCATTGCTGTGGGATGCGGCGCGCAACCCCGACCTGCCGCAGGACATCGACATCGACAACCCGGTGCTGCCCGACACCTGGCCGACGGTGCGCGCGGGACTGCATTTCCTCGTTCCGATCGGCGTGCTGATCTGGTGCCTGATGATCGAGCAGCTGTCGCCGGCGCTCAGCGCCTTCTGGGCCACCGCCACGCTGATCGCGCTGATGGCCACGCAGCGGCCGATCGTCGCGTTCTTTCGCGGGGTGCCGGCGCTGCCCGAATGGCGCACGGGCCTGCGCGAGATCGTGCAGGGGCTGAACGACGGCGCGCGCAACATGATCGGCATCGGCATCGCCACGGCGACCGCCGGCATCATCGTCGGCGGCATCACGCTCACCGGGCTCGGCTTCCGGATGACCGACTTCGTCGAGGTGGTCTCGCAGGGCAACGTGATCGTCATGCTGCTGTTCACCGCCTTCGTCTGCCTGGTGCTCGGGCTGGGCGTGCCGACCACGGCGAACTACATCCTCGTCGCGTCGCTGATGGCGCCGGTGATCGTCGAACTGGGCGCGCAGAGCGGGCTGATCATTCCGCTGATCGCCGTGCACCTGTTCGTCTTCTATTACGGGATCATGGGCGACATCACGCCGCCGGTGGGGCTGGCAACCTTCGCCGCGGCGGCGATCTCGGGCGAGGACCCGATCCAGACCGGCATCCAGGGCTCGATGTACGCGCTGCGCACCGTCGTGCTGCCCTTCGTCTTCGTCTTCAATCCGGCGCTGCTGCTGATCGACGTGCACGGCTGGTGGGAGGTGGCGCTCGTCGCCTTCGCCGCGATCGTCGCGTCGCTCACCTTCGCCGCCGCGACGATGTTCTGGTTCCGCGTTCGATGCCGCTGGTGGGAGGTCGTCGCGCTGCTCGTCGCGACCTTCGCACTGTTCCGGCCCGACTGGTTCATGGATCGACTCGAGCCGCCGTACCGCGAGGTGCCGTCTGCGCAGATCTTCGAGGTCGCGCAGCAGCTCGATCCGGGCGACAGGCTCGCATTGATCATCGAGGGAACGAATCTCGAGGGCGAGGAGATCCGCAAGACGGTGGGCGTTCAGCTGCGCGACGCGGGCGACGGCAGGAAACGGCTGCAGGAGGCCGGCCTCACCGTTACCACGCTGGGCGACCAGGTGCAGATCTCCAACGTGCGCTTCGGCAGCCGTGCGAAGAAGAACGGCTTCGAGATCGGCTGGCAGGTGGGCGGCGTGCTCGTGCCCACCGAGCGCCCGTCGATGCACTGGGTCTACGCTCCGGCGCTGCTGCTGGTGGCGCTGGTCTGGTGGGGGCAGGGGCGACGGATCCGGCGTCAAGCGCCGGTCAGCCACGCAGCGTAGCGGGCGAGATCGACGTTGCCGCCGCTGAGGATCACGCCGACGCGTCGGCCCTGCCAGTCGTTCGCCGCGGCGAAGGCGCCCGCCGCGCCCAGGCAGCCGGTAGGCTCGACGACGATCTTCATCCGCTCGGCGAAGAAGCGCATCGCGTCGACGAGCTGCGCATCGTCGACGGTGACGACGTCGCGCGCCAGGCGCCGGATGATCGGAAAAGTGCGTTCGCCCAGGTGCCTCGTCATCGCACCGTCGGCGATCGTGTCCGGGATGCCGATCGTCACGATTTCGCCGCGTCGAAGCGATTGCCGGCCGTCGTCGCCTGCGGCCGGCTCGACGCCGAACACCGCGCAGCGCGGCGATACCGCTTCCGCCGCGAGCAGCGATCCCGACAGCAACCCGCCGCCGCCCAGCGGCACGAACAGCGCGTCGAGTTCGCCCACGTCCTCGAAGAGTTCGAGCGCCGCGGTTCCCTGTCCGGCGATCACGTCGTCGTGGTCGAAGGGCGGAATCAGCGTGAGGCCGCGTTCGTCGGCCAGGCGCTGCGCGATCGCCTCGCGCGATTCGCGCAGCCGGTCATAGGGGATGACCTCGGCGCCGTAGCCGCGCGTGGCGGCGAGCTTCGCCGCCGGCGCGTCGGCCGGCATGACGATCACCGCCGTCGAGCCCAGCTCGCGCGCGGCGAGCGCGATCGCCTGCGCGTGGTTGCCCGACGAGAACGCAACGACCCCGGCGCGCCGCTGCGCCGGATCGAGCTTCGCGATCGCATTGAACGCGCCGCGGAACTTGAACGCGCCCATGCGCTGCAGGTTCTCGCACTTGAAGAAGAGCGACGCGCCGGTGCGCGCGTCGGCGGTGGCCGAGCGCAGCACGGACGTGCGGTGCGCGTGACCGCGCAGGCGCGCGGTGGCGGCGCGGACGTCGTCGATCGTAGGCAGGGGCAAGATGGGCGGCATCGGCGCAAAGAATACCGCTCTGAGCAGCGGGTTCGCGTTTCGGCCTTGCGTTTCGGCCTTGCGTTTCGGCCTTGCACGCCGATGCGCCGACGTGCGAGCCTGCCGCATCGATCCTTCCACGCCTTCGTGACTTCCGAAGTCTTCCGTGCCTTCCTGAAGCTCGGCCTGAGCTCCTTCGGCGGCCCGATCGCGCATCTCGGCTATTTTCGCGCCGAGTTCGTTGAGCGGCGGCGCTGGCTCGACGAGCGACGCTATGCCGAGCTGGTCGCGCTGTGCCAGTTCCTGCCCGGTCCGGCGAGCAGCCAGGTCGGCTTCGCGATCGGCCTGGAGCGCGCGGGCTGGCGCGGGGCGCTTGCCGCATGGGCGGGATTCACGCTGCCTTCGGCGATCGCTCTCGTACTGTTCGCGCTGGGGCTCGCCCGGATCGATGCGGCGAACCCGGTGCTCGCCGGCGTGCTGCAGGCGTTGAAGGTCGTCGCGGTGGCGGTCGTCGCACAGGCGGTCGTGTCGATGGCTCGTTCGTTGACCCCCGATGCGCCGCGCCGCGCGCTGGCGCTGCTGGCAGCCGCCATCGTGCTGCTGCATACGGGTGCCCCGATGCAGCTCGTCGCGCTCGCGGCCTCGGCGCTGGGCGGGGTCTGGCTGTTGCGCGGATCGACGGGCGCGGCCGCCGACACGGCCGATGCCGCGCGACCCGGCTCGGTGCAGGGCATCGCGCCCTGGCGTCGCGTCTCGCGCCGTGCCGGCGCGACGGCGGGAGCGCTCTTCGTCGCGTTGCTCGTGGCGCTGCCGCTGGCCGCATCGTGGTCTTCCGAGCCCCGTCTGGCGATCGCGGCGGCGTTCTACCGTGCCGGCGCCCTGGTCTTCGGCGGCGGACACGTCGTGCTGCCGCTGCTGCAGGCCGGCGTCGTCGCGCCCGGGTGGGTCGACGAATCGGCCTTCGTCGCGGGCTACGGCGCGGCGCAGGCGGTTCCGGGGCCGCTGTTCACCTTCGCGGCGTACCTGGGCAGCGTGATCGGCGCTCACGGCATCGCCGGCACGATGGCGGCCGGCGGCTCGGTATCCGGCGCCTGGGCCGCCGCCGCACTGTGCCTGGTCGCGATCTTCCTGCCCGGCATGCTGGTGCTCGTCGCCGCGCTTCCGTGGTGGGACGCGCTGCGCACGCAACCGGCATTGCGCCGGACGATCGCCGGCGTCAACGCCGGGGTCGTCGGCGTGCTGCTCGCCGCGTGGATCGACCCGGTGGCGACGAGCGCCGTGCGCGGACCGGCGGATGCGCTGTTCGCCGCCGCCCTCTACGCGCTGCTCGTCGGGCTGCGATGGCGGCCGTGGGCCGTCGTCGTCGTGGCGATCGGCATCGGAACGCTGCGCGGCCTGGCCGGCTGAGCGACGGCCCCGCGGAATCAGAGCCGGATACGCGCCGCCAGCTCGCGCAGCCGCTCGATCGGCGGATCGCGCCGCGGCCAGCCCAGCGTCACCGCGTCGCCGGTCACGCGCGGCAACACGTGCAGATGCAGATGCGGCACCGTCTGCCACCCGGCCACCCGGTTCGCCTGCAGGAGCGTCACGCCGTCGGCGCCGAACTCGCGCTCGACGGCGATCGCGATGCGGCGCGCGAGCTTCATCATCGCCACCGCCGTCTCCTCGTCGGCGTCCATCAGCGTCTCGTAGGGCTTCACCGAGGCGACGATCACGTGCCCGTCGTTCACCTGGCCGGCGTCCATGAAGGCGAAGACGCGCTCGTCGGCGTAGACGCGCGCGCACGGCAACTCGCCGCGGTACAGCTTCTCGAAGATCGTCGGCATTCGTCGCGTTCCGGAAGGGGGGCAATCGGGCAGGCCCTACAATAACGCGCTTTCCCGCTTCCTTTTCGTGCCCGGCCGGGCCGCCTGCCGCAGGCGGCCCGCGACACGCATCCAGCCATGAACCAGCCCGCGCAGCGCCTGTCCGTTCCGAAGGAAAAACTCAAGGTCGTCCTGTTCGAGGGCATCCATTCGTCGGCCGTCGACGTGCTGCGCAACGACGGCTACACGAACATCGATACCTACCGGCAGTCGCTGTCGGGCGACGAACTCGCGCACGCGATCGAAGGCGCGCATTTCGTCGGCATCCGCTCGCGCACGCATCTCACCGCCGAGGTTCTCGCGCAGGCCCCCAAGCTCACCGCGATCGGCTGCTTCTGCATCGGCACCAACCAGGTAGACCTCGACGCGGCGGCGCTGCGCGGCGTGCCGGTGTTCAACGCGCCGTTCTCCAACACGCGCAGCGTCGCCGAGCTGGTGCTCGGCGAGGTCATCATGCTGATGCGCGGCATTCCGCAGAAGAACGCGAAGCTGCATCGCGGCGGCTGGGACAAGAGCGCGGCGAATTCGTGGGAAGTGCGCGGCAAGGTGCTCGGCATCGTCGGCTACGGCCACATCGGCACGCAGATCGGCGTGCTCGCCGAGCAGCTCGGCATGAGCGTCGTCTTCCACGACATCGAGAGCAAATTGCCGCTGGGCAACGCGCGGCAGGCGGCCTCGCTCGAAGAGGTGCTTCGGCTGGCCGACGTCGTCACGCTGCACGTGCCGCAGACGCCCGCCACGCACGAGATGATCGGCCAGCGGCAGATCGCGGCGATGAAGCCGGGCTCCTTCCTGATCAACGCGTCGCGCGGCACCGTCGTCGTCATCGACGCGCTCGCCGAGGCGCTCGACAGCGGGCATCTGCTGGGCGCGGCGATCGACGTCTTTCCGGTGGAGCCCAAGGGCAACGACGGCGTCTTCGAGTCGCCGCTCACGCGCTTCGACAACGTGATCCTCACGCCGCACATCGGCGGCTCCACCTCCGAGGCGCAGGCGAACATCGGCGGAGAGGTCGCGGCCAAGCTGCTTCGCTACAGCAACAACGGCTCCACCGTCTCGGCGGTGAACTTCCCCGAAGTCTCGCTGCCCGAGCACGTCGGCAAGTCGCGCCTGCTGCACGTGCACCGCAACGTCCCGGGCATCATCGCCAACATCAACGAGCGCTTCTCGCGCGCCGGCATCAACATCTCGGCGCAGTATCTGCAGACGAACGCGCTCGTCGGCTACGTCGTCATCGACACCGACAGCGATGCGAGCCGCATCGCGCTCGAGGAGCTGTGCTCGATCGAGGGCACGATCCGCTGCCGTATCCTCTACTGAGCCTCTGACAGAGCCTATACAGCCGCGCTTCGCGAGCACGCCGATGGACGAACTCCCGCTTCAGCGACCCGGGCGCGCGCAGCCCGCGCCTGCCCCCGCCGTGCCGACCTTCGCCCTGTGGCAGCTCGGCTTTCGTCCGTTCTACCTGCTCGCCGGCATCTTCGCGGCGCTGGACATCGTCCTGTGGACGCTGCAGTTCGGCGGAACGATCGGCGCCGCGGTGCTGCGCGGCCCCTTGTGGCACGCGCACGAAATGCTGTTCGGCTACGCGCTCGCGGTGATCGCCGGGTTCCTGCTCACCGCCGTGCGCAACTGGACCAACCGGCCGACGCCCACGGGCGCGCCGCTGATGCTGCTCGCGGCGATCTGGCTGCTCGCGCGCGTGCTGGTGCTCGGCCCCTGGCCGCTCGCCGCGGCGCTGGCCAACGCCGCGTTTCCGGTGGCCGTCGCGATCGGCATCGGCATTCCCATCGTGCGCTCGCGCAACCGGCGCAACTACTTCTTCGTCGGCCTGCTCGTGCTGCTGGGCATGCTCGCGCTCGTCGTGCACGCGGCGCTCGACGGCTTCCTCGCCTTCGACCCGCTGCACGGCGTGCGGCTGGGGCTGGACGTCGTCCTGTTCATCATGGTCGTGATGGCCGGGCGCGTCGTTCCGATGTTCACGAACAACGGCATTGCCGGCCTGAACGCGCGTCGCAACCCGCTCGTCGAGAAGCTCTCGCTCGGCTCGGTCATCGCGCTGTTCGTCGTCGACCTGCTGCCGGCCCAGGCGTTTCCCTGGGCGGGCGCGCTCGCCGGCATCGTCGCGCTGGCGGCCGGGCTGGCGAACGCGACGCGGCTGGCGCTGTGGCAGCCGTGGCGCACTTTCTCCACGCCGCTCGTCTGGGTGCTGCACGTCGCCTATGCGTGGATCGTCGTCCACCTGCTGCTGCGTGCCGGCGTCGCGGCCGGCCTGGTCGCGCATTCGGTGTCGGTGCACGCGCTCACGGTGGGCGGGATCGGCGGCCTGACGATCGGCATGATGACGCGCACGGCCCGCGGACACACCGCGCGCCCGCTGCGCGCCGACGGTTTCGAGGCGACGATGTACGCGCTCGTGTTCGCCGCTGCGCTGGTGCGCGTGTTCGGCCCGATCGCCAGCCCCGAGCATCTCGTCGTCTTCGTGCAGGCCTCTGCGATACTCTGGGCCGCGGCCTTCGGCCTGTACGTCGTGCGTGCCTGGCCCGTTCTCACGCGGCCGCGGCTCGACGGCAAGCCGGGCTGAATCCACCGTTCGAAACGGATCCTCATGAACGCCACTGCCAGCGCCACCCGCACCGAGCACGATCTTCTCGGCGACCGCGAAGTCCCTGCCGACGCGTACTACGGCGTGCATACGCTGCGCGCGATCGAGAACTTCCCGATCACCGGCACGCCGATCTCGATCTACTCCGAGCTCGTGCGGGCGCTCGCGGCGATCAAGCAGGCGGCCGCGCAGGCGAACCAGGCGCTCGGGCTGCTCGACCCGCAGCGCGCCGACGCGATCGAGCGCGCCTGCCAGGAGATCCTCGGCGGAGCGCTGCACGACCAGTTCGTCGTCGACGTGATCCAGGGCGGAGCGGGCACCTCGACGAACATGAACGCCAACGAGGTGATCGCCAACCGCGCGCTCGAGCTGATGGGGCGCGCGCGCGGCGACTACGCGACGCTGCATCCGATCGAACACGTCAACATGAGCCAGAGCACCAACGACGTCTATCCGACGGCGTTGAAGGTGGCGGCCTGGTTCGGCATCGGGCGCCTGATCGAGGCGATGGAGCAGCTGCGCCTGGCCTTCGACGCGAAGGCGCACGAATTCGCCGACGTGCTGAAGATGGGCCGCACCCAACTGCAGGACGCCGTGCCGATGACGCTCGGCCAGGAGTTCTCCACCTACTCGACGATGATCGGCGAGGACCAGGAGCGCCTGCGCGAGGCGGCCTCGCTGATCCGCGAGATCAACCTCGGCGGCACGGCGATCGGCACCGGGATCACCGCGCATCCCGATTACGCGAAGCTCGTCTGCGCGAGCCTGTCGAAGATCACCGGCATCGAGCTGGTCACCTCGCCGAACCTGATCGAGGCCACGCAGGACTGCGGCGCCTTCGTGCAGCTCTCGGGCGTGCTCAAGCGGGTCGCGGTGAAGCTGTCGAAGACCTGCAGCGACCTCCGGCTGCTGTCGTCGGGGCCGCGCGCGGGGCTCAACGAGATCGACCTGCCGGCGATGCAGGCGGGTTCGTCGATCATGCCGGGCAAGGTCAATCCGGTCATCCCGGAGGTGGTCAACCAGATCGCCTACGAGGTGATCGGCAACGACGTCACCGTCACTTTCGCGGCCGAAGCCGGGCAGCTGCAGCTCAACGCCTTCGAGCCGATCATCGCGCACAGCCTGTTCAAGAGCATCAAGCACCTGCAGCACGGCTGCGAGACGCTCACCGAGCGTTGCGTGCGCGGCATCACGGCCAATCGCGAGCGGCTGCGCGAGATGGTCGAGAACTCGATCGGCATCGTCACGGCGCTCAATCCGTACATCGGCTATGCGAACGCCACCGCGGTCGCGGCCGAGGCCGACGCCACCGGCGGCAGCGTCTACCGCATCGTCCTCGATCGCGGACTGATGACGCAGGCGCAGCTCGACCGGCTGATGCGGCCCGAGGAGCTGACGCGGCCGCGGCCGATCCGCGTAGCCGACTGAGGAGGCAGGCGCTCGCCGCGGGTCTCGCCACCGCGAGCCCGGTCGCGCTTGTCTTCTCCGGAAATGGAGCTCATACTCTCCTGAAAAGGAGAGATGAATGCCTGCTTCCACCGGGGCGCGGCGTACGGCGCATCGCTATCCGGACAGCCGCTTCGATCCGCCGGCTTTCGTCGACCTGAGCGCGCGTGCCGAGCGCGAACGCCTGTCGCATTCCGCGTTGCGCGGCTTCTTCGCGATCGCCGAGCGCTGGAAGCTGCGCGACGACGAGGCGCGCGAGCTGCTCGGCGGCGTCTCGAGCAGCGCGTACTACGAATGGAAGAAGAAGCCCGAGCGCACGCTCGAGGTCGACCGCATCACCCGCATCTCGTACCTGGTCGGCATCTACAAGGCGCTGCACATCCTCTACGGCGACGAACTGGCCGACGAGTGGGTGCGGCTGCCGAACCGCAACGCATTGTTCGGCGGGCGCTCGCCGCTCGAGTACATGATCGCCGGAGGACTGCTCGCGATGCAGACGGTGCGCAGGCTGCTCGACGCGAGGAGGGGCGGCACGTGAGCGCGGGCGCCGCGCTGCCCAGCACGACGCTCGTACGGCGCTTCGACACCGTGCGGCTGATCCCGTCGCGCTTCGCGCCGCGCGAGGATTCCGTGCTCGCCGGCATCGCCGCCGACGATGCGCATCTGGCGGATCTCTTCGATCTGGACAACGCGACCAACGAGCGGCTGCGTGCCGAGCGCGGGCTCTCACCGGGCATCGGCGTCGACGAGCTGGTGTTCGGCGTGCCGAACTGGCGTATCGTCAATGCGGCCTTCGTGCACGCGCGGCCCGAGGGCAGCCGTTTCAACGGGCCCGATCGAGGCGCCTGGTACTGCGCCTTCGAGATCGAGACCGCGCTCGCCGAGATCGGGTTCCACAAGACGGTCGAGTACGAGGAGATCGGCCGCTTCGACGACAGCGTCACCTACGAGGCCTTCCTCGCCGACTTCACGCACGAGTTCCACGACCTGCGCGACGATCCGCGCTTTGCCCGCTGCCTGGACCCGGCCAGCTACGTCGCTTCGCAGCGGCTCGCCGAGCGGCTGCTCGAGCGCGGGTCGATCGGCATCGTCTATCCGAGCGTGCGCCGGGCAGGGGGAACGAACCTTGCCTGCTTCCGTCCGGCGGTCGTGGGCAACGTGCGCCGCGGCGAGGCGTGGCGCTTCACCTGGGCCGGCTCGCGGGAGCCGGTGATCGAGCGGGAGCACGAGCGCGGAAGCGAGCACGAGCGCGGGCGCGAGGATGAGCACGAGCGCGGGCACGGCCGGGTGCGGGAGAGCCTCGCAGCCGCGCGACGGACGGTGCGCCGGTCCTCTCCCGGCGGCCCGGGCCGATGAACGCGTCGCCGCGGCATCCGCAGCCCGAGGGGCGACCCACGTTCGGGGCGGAGCGGATCGCCGCGCTCAGCGACGGCGTCTTCTCGATCGCCGCCACGCTGCTCGTGCTCGACGTGCGCCTGCCGGCCGGCGCCGACGAGTTCCGCTGGGCCCAGCTGCAGGCGGTCGCGCCGCATCTGCTCGGCTACGTGATCAGCTTCCTCGTCATCGCGCGCATGTGGATCGCGCAGCACCGCCTGCTGCAACCCGTCGAGCGACTCGACGCTCGTGCGCTGTGGCTGGGTCTTCTGTTCCTGATGCTCGTGGCCTTCGTGCCGTTTCCGACTTCGGTGCTCGCCGAGCACGGCAACCGCGACGCGGTCGTGCTCTATGCGATGACGATCGTCTCGCTCTCGCTGCTGCTCTCGGCCTTCGGCGCCTGCGTGGGGCGGCACCCGGAATGGCTGCGCGAAGGCGAGGGCGCAGTCTATCGTCGCGAAGGGTTCCGTCCCTGGGCGGTGCCCGCTGTCTTCGCGCTGTCGATCCCGATCGCCTGGCTGGACCCCGACTGGGCGATGGCGTTCTGGCTCCTGCTCGTGCCGCTCGGACTCGCCCTGCGGCGATAGGGTTCCTCGAATTCGAGGAAGTCGTTCTCGGCGAGCGCGCCGGCGATCCACTCCGCCACGCCGCGCGCCTGCAGCACGCGCGTGGCGTAGCCCTCGGCGCTCGATCCGAGCGGAACGCCGTAGGTGCGAAGGCGCGAAGCCACCGGCGCGTAGAAGGCGTCGGCGATGCCGAAGGTGCCGAACAGGAACGGCCCGCCCGAGATCGCCAGGCAGTCGGCCCAGATTTCCTCCACGCGCGCGACGTCGTCGCGCACCGCGGCCTGCTCGTGCAGGATGCGCGGGCCCAGCTCGGGCAGTTGCGCCTCGACGTTCAACGGGAAATGCGTGCGCAGCGCGGTGAAGCCCGAATGCATCTCGGCGACGATGGCGCGCGCTCGCGCGCGCGCGGCGCGCTGCGCCGGCCACAGGCGGCGGTCGGGGTGCAGCTCGGCGAGGAACTCGGCGATCGCCAGCGTGTCCCAGATCACCTGCATGCGTCCGTCGATCTCGGTCTGCAGCACCGGCACCCGGCCGGTGGGGCTCAGTCCGGCAAGCGTGCGCTTGAACTTCGACTCCGGCGCGAAGGAGTCGAAGCGCACCATCACTTCCTCGAAGGGGATCTGCAGGTGGCGCATCAGCACCCACGGGCGCATCGACCACGACGAGTAGTTCTTGTTGCCGATGAACAGCTTCATCTGCGTGGCCTTCTTCATTGCGCCAGGTATCCCCCGTCGATCGGGTAGTAGCTGCCCGTCACGAACGAAGCCTTGTCGGTGCTCAGCCAGAGCACCAGCTCGGCGACCTCGGTGTCGCGCCCCAGGCGCCCGATCGGATGCAGGCCGACCAGCGCACCGCGCACCTCGTCGGACAGGTTCTCCAGCAGCGGCGTGTCGATGTACCCCGGTCCGACCGCGTTGATGCGGATGTTCTTCTGCGCATACTCGATCGCCGCCGCGCGCGTGAGGCCGACCACGCCGTGCTTGGCGGCGACGTACGGAGCGTGGTCGGTGGTGGCGACCTGCCCGAGAATCGACGCCATGTTGACGATCGCCCCACCCCCGGCGCGCAGCAGCTGCGGGATCTGGTAGCGCATGCCGTAGAACACGCCCGACAGGTTGATCGACAGCACGCGGTTCCACTCCTCGGGCGGCATCTCGCCCACCGGGTGCGCCTCGCCGCCGATGCCGGCGTTGTTGCAGGCGATGTGCAGCGCGCCGAAGTGCTCGACCGTCTTCGCGACGAGCTGCTCGTTGTCGCGCGGCGTCGAAGTGTCGGCGCGCACGAAGATCGCCGTTCCGCCGGCCGCCGCGATCCGCGAGACCGTCTCGTGGCCCCCGCTCTCGGAGACGTCCGAGACGACGACGCGCGCGCCGGCCTTCGCGTAGGCGAGGGCTACGGCGCGCCCGATGCCCGATGCGGCGCCGGTCACCACCGCGACGCGCCCGTCGAGCTGCGCTGGCATGTCGTCTCTCCTCGTGATGGTTGCAGCGGGCATTGTGCACCGGTACGCGATCGCCCCGAGCCGCGGCGGGGCGGCGGTAAGATTCGTCTCTTTCCCTTTCCCTTTCCCTGCCCCGGCCGCTCCCGGCCGGCTCTTCCCATGTCCGTGCCGCCTCCGCGCGACCCCGCGTCCGCCGCGTCATCGTCCCCGCCGGCGAAAGAGCCGCAGCGTGCGCTCGACCTCGCGCTGCAGGGCGGCGGCGCGCACGGGGCGTTCACCTGGGGCGTGCTCGATCGGCTGCTCGAGGACGAGCGCATCGGCTTGTCCGGAATCAGCGGAACGAGCGCGGGCGCGATGAATGCCGTCGTGCTCGCCTCGGGCCTGGCGAAAGGCGGGCGAGCAGGCGCCCGCGAGGCGCTGCGCGCCTTCTGGGCCGATGTCGCGCGATCGGCGCGACTGGCCAGTCCCTTTCACCGCGGTCTGTTCGGCGCCTTTCTCGGCAATCCGCTCGCCGCCTGGGCGGTAGCGGGGCAGTACTACGACGTGGCCGGACGGATGCTCTCGCCCTACCAGTTCAATCCGCTGAACTACAACCCGCTGCGCGAGGTCGTCGGGCGCATCGTCGATTTCGATGCGGTTCGCGCGAGCGTGCAGCCGCGCCTGTTCATCGCCGCCACGCAGGTGAGCACCGGCCGCTTGCGCGTCTTCCGCAACGAGGAGCTGTCGCTCGACGCGCTGATGGCCTCGTCCTGCCTGCCGACACTGTTCCAGGCGGTGCGGATCGACGGCGAGGCGTACTGGGACGGCGGCTACATGGGCAATCCGTCGTTGTTCCCGCTGATCCACGAGACCCCGGCGAACGACCTGCTGCTCGTGCAGCTCAATCCGTCGCGCCGCGACGAGGTGCCCACCGATGCGGCGGCGATCCTCGACCGGGTCGACGAAATCACTTTCCAGGGAAGCCTGATCAAGGAGTTGCGCACGGTCGCGATGCTGCAGCGACTGATCCGTCAGGAGGCATGCTCCTGTGGCGACGCGGTGTTCGCGCAGATCGCCGAGCTGCGCGTGCATCGTCTCGACGGCGGGGCGCATCTGGCGCAGCTCGGGCGCGAGAGCAAGACGAACACCGACCGGGATTTCCTGCTCGGGCTGCACGCCGCAGGGTACGCGCAGGCCGATGCCTGGCTGCGCGAGCACTACGACGATCTCGGCCGGCGTTCGACCTTCGACCCGCAGGCCGAGTACCTGACGGCGTACTAGATTTCATTCACGGACGCCGAGCGTGGATTCGCCGGCTCTGTCAACATTGGTTTTTTCCCGAGGCGGTATTGCTCGGGCGCACGAGTCCCCATGTCATCGAACTCCTCCGAATCCCGCCCGCTGCAGCGGCGCCTGGATGCGCTTTCGCCCGAGGTGTTGCGCAGCCTGCGCCGCGGCATCGAGAAGGAGAGCCTGCGCACCGGGCGCGACGGCCGCCTGGCGCTGACCCCGCATCCGGCCGCGCTCGGCTCGGCGCTGACGCACCCGCACATCACGACCGACTTCAGCGAATCGCAGATCGAGCTGATCACCGGCGTGCACGTCGACGCCGACGGGTGCCTGGCCGAGTTGACCGAGCTGCACCAGTTCGTCTATCGGCATCTCGACGACGAGATCCTGTGGAGCGCGAGCATGCCCTGCGGGCTGCCCGCCGACGACGAGATTCCGCTCGCACGCTACGGCAGCTCGAACCTGGGACGCGCGAAGACCGTGTACCGGCAGGGCCTGTCGCATCGCTACGGCCGGCGCATGCAGACGATCTCCGGCATCCACTACAACTTCTCGTTGCCCGACGACGGATGGCGGGCGCTGCAGCACGCGGACGGCTCGCGCGAAGACGAGCGGGCGTACCGCGACGCCTCGTATTTCTCGCTGATCCGCAATTTCCGCCGGCATTCGTGGCTGCTGCTCTACCTGTTCGGCGCCTCGCCCGCCGTGTGCAGCAGCTTCCTCGACGGACATCCGCACGCGCTGCAGCCGCTGGGCGCCGGAACGCTGTACCTGCCGTACGCCACGTCGCTGCGCATGGGACCGCTGGGCTACCAGAGCGACGCGCAGGCATCGCTCGCGGTGAGCTTCAACTGTTTCGACAGCTATGCCGCATCGTTGTCGAAAGCCCTGTCGGAACCCTATCCCGCCTACGAACGCATCGGCGTTCACGACGGCAACGGCCTGTATCGGCAGCTCGCCACCACGCTGCTGCAGATCGAGAACGAGTTCTACGGAACGATCCGGCCCAAGCGCAGCATTCGTCCGGGCGAGCGGCCGCTGCGCGCGCTCGCCGAGCGCGGCGTGGAATACGTCGAGGTGCGCTGCCTGGACATCGACCCGTTCTACGCGGTCGGCATCGGCACGCAGACGATGCGCTTCCTCGACGCGTTCCTGCTGCACTGCCTGCTCGCCCACAGCCCGCCCGACACGCCGCAGGAGATCGCCGCCCTGTCGCACAACCAGCATCGGGTCGCGCAGTACGGCCGCGACCCGACGCTGCTGCTGCGCGACGGGGCGCACGAACGTTCGCTGCGCGACTGGGGCGGGGAACTGCTCGATGCCTGCGCGCCGATCGCCGCGGCGCTCGATGCGGCGGTCGATGCCGATCTCGCCGAAAGCCATATGCAGTCGGATGGGCGGGGCGGCGGCGGCGCGTCGAAGCCGGCGGGCACGCGGCTGCATCGCGACGCGCTCGAGGCCGCGCGCGCGTCGCTCGACGAGCCGTCGCGCACTCCGTCGGCGCGTTCGTTGCAGGAGATCCGAGAGCGTCACGGCGATTCGTTCCGTGCCTTCGCGCTCGCGCATTCGCTGTCGAATCGCGACGCACTCCTCGCGCGCCCGCTCGAGGCGCAGGCGCACGCGCGCCTGCAACGCGACGCCGGGCAGTCGCTCGTCGAGCAGCGGCGCATCGAGGCGAGCGACGCGATGCCCTTCGAGATCTACCGCCGGCGCTATCTGGCCGGCGAGTTGGGGATGAGTGATCCCGCGTGACGTCGACCGAGGTCCCCCGGCGCACGCGATACGGGTAGACGAAGCGCGGGCGCACCTGGCGGCGCGTCCGTCCGACGCCGGAGGCTAGGCGCCGTCACACGTCGACGCGGTCTGTTCGATCCGGCGCTTCAAGCCGCCGAAGCGCCGGCGGTATTGCGCCGGCGTCAGCGAGACGCGACGGCGGAACAGGCGGGCGAAGAAGCTCGCGTCGTGATAGCCGACTTCCCAGGCGATCGCCTCGACCGGTTCGTCGCCCGCCTCCAGCATCTGCTTGGCTTCCTCGAGGCGCAGCGTGTGCACGTACTCGAGCGGACTCATTCCGGTCGCCTGCGCGAAGCGTCGCTTGAACGTGCGCTCGGGCAGGCCCGAGAGCGACACCATCTGCCGCACCGGGGACTCTGCCTGGTAGTGATGCGCGGCCCATTGTTGGCAGCGCTGCACGATCGGATCGGCGACCTGCGCGCCGTGCGTGAGCGACGCGTAGGCGAGCGGGCTGGTGGCGTTCCAGTCGAGCAGGTTGATGCGCGCGAGCTCCATCGCCGCCTGCGCGCCTGCGTGACGGGCGATGAGCGCGAGCACCAGCTGGTGCCACGCGACGCCGCTGCCGGCCATCATGATGCGCTGTCCGCTGCCGGCGAGGACGAGTGCGCGTTCAGGATGCCAGCGGGTGCCGGGATAGCGGCGGCGCAAGGCGTCGCAGTACGCCCAGTGCGAGGTCGCGTCGAGTCCATCGAGCAGCCCCGCTCGCGCGAGAAGCATCGCCCCGGAGCACGCCGAGGCGACGAGAGCGCCTTCGGCGTGCCGCTCGCGGATCCATCGGGCTTCCTCGTCGTAGCGGTCCAGACTCTCGCCGGGCGGCACGGCCAGGTCGGTGATGCAGACGATGTCGGGCGGCGCCGCCGTCGCGAAGCCCGCGTCGGGCGAGATGCGCACTCCGTTGGCCGCAGCGAAGGGCAGGCCGTCGCGCGAGACGACCTGCGGACGAAACGGCGACTCGGCGGACCGACCGTGCGCAATCCCCCAGTCGCGGTGGACGCCCGCGAGCGCGTCGAGGAAGCCGTACAGCGTCGACGCGGTGGTGTCCGGGACGCCGAGCAGCGCGACGTGCACCGGCGCTGCGATCGAACGGGGCGGATCGGCCATGGCACGGATGTCCGCTTTGTTGCACGAATGACTTTAGCGCCTTCCCGGCGCGCGCGACACACTGCAGGCGTGCCGGAAATCGGCATTCAGCAGCGATGGAGCAGCAGACATGAATACCGATCACGCAGGTCACATCGTCAGCGGCGCGACGGCCGCCGGAATCGAGTTCTACGAGCAGGCGGCGCACGAGTTCCGATGCATGATCGCCGACCCGGTCGCGACGATCGATCGCGCGATCGCCGAGTGCCCGGCGATGCCGATGGCGTACGTACTCAAGGGCTGGGCGCATCTGCTGGGCACCGAGCCCGAAGCGCTGCCGATCGCGCGCGACTGCGTCCGTCAGGCGCTGCGTTTCGCCGCGGGCGACCGCGAGCGGGCGCACGCGCAGGCGCTGCGTGCGGCCGGCGACGGACGCTGGCGCGAAGCCGGGCGCCTGCTCGAGGACCTCGGCGCCCGCTGGCCGCTCGACGCGCTCGCGTTGCATGCCGGGCACCAGGTCGACTTCCTGTGCGGCGATTCGCGGATGCTGCGCGACCGCATCGCTCGCGCGCTTCCGGCGTGGGACGCGTCGATGCCGGGGTTTCACGCGCTGCTCGGCATGTACGCGTTCGGCCTCGAGGAAACCGGGGAGTACGAGCAGGCCGAGCGCCACGGCCGGCGCGCCGTCGAGCTGCAGCCGCGCGACAGCTGGGCCTGGCACGCGGTGGCGCACGTCCACGAGATGCGCAACCGCCCGGACGTCGGAATCGAATGGCTCGATCCGCACGCCGCGCACTGGGCGCCGGACAGCTTCCTCGCCGTGCACAACTGGTGGCACCTCGCGCTGTTCCGGCTCGAGCGGGACGAGGTCGACGAGGCGCTGCGCCTGTTCGACGGACCGATCTTCGACGCCCGCTCATCGGTCGTCTTCGACCTCGTCGACGCCACCGCGATGCTGTGGCGGCTGCACCTGCGCGGCATCGACGTCGGCGACCGCTGGGAAGCGGTGGCCGATCGCTGGATGCCGATCGCGGGCGCCGGGAACTACGCGTTCAACGACGTGCACGCGATGATGTCCTTCGTCGGGGCCGGCCGCCGCGAGGCACGCGAGCTCGTGTTCGACGCGCAGCGTGCGGCGCTGCGACACGACGGCGACAACGCCGCGTTCGTGCGCGAGGTCGGCGACGCGGTCACGCGCGCCGTAGCGGCCTTCGGCGACGGCGACTATGCGCAGACCGTGCGCCTGCTGCGGTCGATCCGCAGCTGTTCGCATCGTTTCGGCGGCAGCCATGCGCAGCGTGACGTCATCGACCTGACGCTGATCGAATCGGCGATCCGCGCCGGGGATCGTTCACTTGCGCGAGCGCTGGCCGCCGAGCGCGCGGCGCGTCGCCCTGACAGCCGCGGCGCCCGACGCTTCATCGAGCGTGCGGATCGCATCGAACCGTCGCGCGCCGGATCCGACGCAGCCGAGCCGTTGGCTGCGTAGCGCCGTCGCTGGGCACCGGACGTGCAGGGGAGGGATCGACGCTGCCGACAGGGAGCCGATTTGCGGGAGGCCGATCGCCGTGCTTCGACCGACGACGAAGAGCAGGGCCCGGGTGCGCAGCGCATCCGCGGCCGCGGCGCTCGCGGCGTTCGCCTGCGCCGCGGCGGTCCAGGCTTCCGTCGACTTCGTCGACGCGAATCCGTCCGCCGCCGCGCGCGAAGTTGCCGATTGGGCGCTCGCCTCCGGCGACTCGCGCGGCCTGCCTTTCCTGATCGTCGACAAGCCGGCCGCGACGCTCTACGTGTTCGACGCGAACGGCAGGCTCGTCGGCTTCTCGCCGGTGCTGCTGGGGCTGGCGCGCGGCGACGACAGCGTTCCGGGAATCGGCACTCGGCCGATGGCGCAGATCCGCCCCGACGAGCGCACGACGCCGGCCGGTCGCTTCCTGGCGGAGCGCGGCCTCAACTCGCACGGCGAGGATGTCATTTGGGTCGATTACGACGCGGCAGTGTCGATGCACCGCGTGCGTGCGACGAACCCGAAGGAGCGGCGCCTCGAACGGCTGCGCACGCCGACCATCGTCGACAACCGGATCTCCTACGGCTGCATCAACGTGCCGGCGCGCTTCTACGACCGAAGCGTCGTGCCTGCGTTCTCCAACGGACATGCCGTGGTCTACGTGCTGCCCGAGACGCGCCCGGTGCAGGAGCAGTTCGGCTTCGGCGTCGCCTCGGCGCGCGCGCCATCGAAAGGAAGCTGATTTCTTCCGGCCGCGGGTTCACCGGAGAAACCGCCGCTGCGCGCGCGGCGCAGCGGCGGGCCGCCTCGTTCCGGGCGCGCGTTCGCGCCCGTTCGTCCTCGTTCGCGTCAGTTGCGGTCGGCGCGGGGCGCGCGAGCCATCGTCGTGCGGTCGTTGCGCAGACCGGAGCTGGACGTGTCGACACTCGAGCGGGCGGCGCCCTGGCTCGCATCGGGCGCCATGCCCTGCGACGCCTGGCGGTTCGAGTCCTGCGAATCCGGATTCACCTGCGTCGGGCTGCCCGTGGCCGAGCTGGTCGTGCCGCTCTGCGCGGTGCTTCCCATCGACGAGTTGCCGCTCGTCGAGCGGTCGCTGCGCATCGTGTCGCTGCGCATCGTGTCCGTGCGCGTCCGGTCGCTCGGCGCCACGCCCTGTGAGGCCTGGCTGTTGCTGTCGGTCGCGCTCGGGTTGGTCTGCGTCGGACTGCCCGTGGTGCCCTGCGCCTGCGCCGCACTGAAGGCGCCGAGGAACGCTGCGGCGGCGACGGTCGTGAGCAACGCGTGCCGGCGCGGGAAGAAGGTCGCTACGCTGGTTCGTGTCATGGTGTGCTCCATGAAGTTGCGGATCGTCCCCGGGCCCGTGATCGGGCGCCAAAGACATGTACGCCATGGCCGCAAGAGGGATGCCCGAGCGCGTCCGGCCCGGGCGGCGCGGGGCGACGGAGCTCAGCGCGCCGCTTGCAGCGCGCGTTCGAGAACGACGGCGACGTGTACCGCGTCGCGCCGCGCCCCGTCGGCGATCTGATGGCGACAACTCGTTCCATCGGCCACGACGAGCGTCGTCGGCTGCGCTTCGCGCACCGCAGGCAGCAGCGCCAGCTCGCCCATCTTCATCGACACGTCGTAGTGCTTCGCGTCGTAGCCGAAGCCGCCCGCCATGCCGCAGCAGCTGGTCTCGACCGTGCGCACCGACAGCCCGGGGATCCAGCCGAGCACCGTCTGCACCGGGCGCAGCGCATCGAAGGATTTCTGGTGGCAGTGTCCGTGCAGCAGCGCTTCGGCGTGCCCGATCGGCTGCAGTTCGAGCGCGAGTCGCCCCGCGTCGTGCTCGCGGACGAGGAACTCCTCGAACAGCAGTGCCTGTCGCGCGAGCCGCGCCGCCGCGTCGCCCAGGCCGAGCGCGAGGAACTCGTCGCGCATCGTCAGCAGGCACGAGGGCTCCAGGCCGACGACGGGGATACCGCGCTCGACGTACGGGGCGAGCGCAGCGAGCGTGCGGCGCGCCTCGACGCGCGCCTCGTCGACCAGCCCGCCCGACAGGAATGTGCGCCCGCAGCACAGCGGCCGTTGCGGCGCGTCGCCGGGCAGCGCGCGCGCGACGTGCACGCGGTAGCCGGCGGCGCGCAGCACCGCGCGCGCCGCGCGCAGGTTGTCGGGCTCGAACCAGTTGTCGAAGGTGTCGGCCCACAGCACGACTTCGCGAGCGTCTTCGGCCCTCTCGTGCGACTCGTGCGACTCGGGCGACGCCGGATCGCCGGTGAAAGGATCGCCGCGCCAGCGGGGAAGCGAGCGGCGCGCCGAGAAACCGAGCAGCTTTTCGCTCGCCCAGGCTGCGCCGGGCAGCCGGTCGCGCAATGCGAGCAGCCAGCGCAGCCGCGCTGCGAGATGCGCGTAGCGAGGCAGCCAGGCGATCAGCCGATCCTTCCAGGCCAACGGATGCGTGCGATTCCAGCGGTCGAGGAACTCGATCTTCATCCGCGCCATGTCGACGCCGGTGGGACACTCGCGCCGGCACCCCTTGCAGCTCACGCACAGCTCGAGCGCTTCGTGCACCGCCCGCGAGGCCTGCTCCTCGTCGCCGAGCCTGCCGGCGAGCGCCAGGCGCAGCGTGTTGGCGCGCCCGCGCGTCAGGTGCCGCTCGTCGCGCGTGACGCGCCAGCTCGGGCACATCGTGCCAGCGTCGAACTTGCGGCAGTGCCCGTTGTTGTTGCACATCTCGGCGGCCTTCGCGAAGCCGCCGGAAGGATCGCCGCCCGAGCCCGGCGCGCCGGCGCGCTCGGTGCGCGGGTCGTTCCGTACGTTCCACGCCGACCAGTCGAGCGCGGTCTCACGCCCTCGCGCCTCGTAGCCCGGTGGATAGCGGAACAGCCGCTCGTCGTCCATCCGGCTGCCGCGCACGATCTTGCCCGGGTTCATCGTGCCGGCGGGGTCGAAGGCGTCCTTGACCTCTTCGAAGGCGCGCACCAGGCGTTCGCCGAACTGCCAGCCGACCCATTCGCTGCGTACCAGCCCGTCGCCGTGCTCTCCCGAGAACGCGCCCTTGTACTGGCGCACCATCGCCGCGGCCTCTTCGGCGATGCGCCGCATCTTCGCGGCGTCGCCGGCGCGCATGTCGAGGATCGGTCGCACGTGCAGCGTTCCGACCGACGCATGCGCGTACCAGGTGCCGCGCGTGCCGTGCCGCGCGAAGATCGCGGTCAGCCGCTCGGTGTAGTCGGCGAGATGCTCGAGGGGAACCGCGCAGTCTTCGATGAACGACACCGGCTTTCCGTCGCCGCGCAGCGACATCATGATGTTCAGGCCGGCTTTGCGCACCTCCCACAGCGCCTTCTGCGCGGGGTCGTCGGCCATCGTCACCACGCTGCCCGGCAGACCCAGCTCGTCCATCGTCTCGACCAGATCGCGCAACCTGCCGAGCAGCGGCTCGCGCTCGTCGCCGGCGAACTCCACGAGCAGCAACGCGTCGGGCAGGGCGCCGTCGCGCGCGATCAGCGCGCGCTCGATGGTCGGCCGAAAGACCGGGTTTGCGCGCGCCAGTTCGATCATCGTCCGATCGACCAGCTCGACGGCGACCGGAGCGAGCTTCACGATGTGCTGCGCGCTCTGCATCGCGGCGCGGAAGGTCGGGAAGTTCACCACGCCGAGCACGCGAGCCCTGGGCAGCGGCGCGAGCGCGAGCACGATCCGGCGGAACCACGCGAGCGTGCCCTCCGAGCCGACCAGCAGGTGCGCGAGGTTCACCGAGCCGTCGGCGGTGTAGGGCCGGGGCGACTGCGGATGAAAGACGTCGAGGTTGTAGCCGCCGACGCGGCGCAGCACCTTCGGCCACATCCGCTCGATCTCGTCGCGCTCGCGCCGACCGATCGCGAACAGCCGCGAGACGAGTTCGGCGCTGCGCGCGCTCGCCATCGGCCGCTGCGCATCGACGCCGAAGGGGCCGAAGCGCTCGGCCGTGCCGTCGGCAAGCAGCGCGTCGATCGCGACGACGTTGTGCACCATGTTGCCGTAGGCGATCGAGCGCGAACCGCAGGAGTTGTTGCCGGTCATCCCGCCGATCGTCGCCTGCGCGGAAGTCGACACGTCGACCGGGAACCACAGGCCGTGCGGCTTCAGGAAGGCGTTCAGCGAATCGAGCACGACGCCGGGCTGCACCTCGACCGTGCGCGCCTGCGCGTCGAAATGCACGATGCGGTTCAGGCTGCGGCTGTGATCGACGACGAGCGCCTCGCCGACGGTCTGGCCGCACTGGCTGCTGCCCGCGCCGCGCGGCAGCAGCGGCACGCCCATCTCGCGGGCGAGATCGATGGTCGCCGCGACGTCGGTCTCGTCGGCCGGCACGACGACGCCGACCGGGTCGACCTGGTAGATCGACGCGTCGGTGGAATAGCGTGCGCGCGAGGCCGCATCGAAGAGCACGTCGCCGCGCAGCACGCGGCGCAGGCGCTGCGCGAGCCGGCTGCGTTCGAAGCGGGGCCGGGCGGGCGCGGTGCGCAGCGCCGGTTCGACGGGAGGCGCGTTCACTGCGCCTTCCCGTCGTTCCAGTGCGCGAGCACGGCGCCGACCTTCGTGCGCAGGTGCTGCTCGAGCACCGCGCGCAGGCGAGGGCCGTCGCGCGCTTCGAGCGCGTCGAGCATCTCCTGATGCTCGCGCACCGCCACGGCCCATTTCGCCGCGTCGAAGTTGGAACGGAAGCGCAGGTGCTGGATGCGCGTGTTGATGCTGTCGTAGGTCTCGGTGAGCGCCCCGTTGCGCGCGCAGCGGTTCAGCGAGTCGTGGATCCGGTGATTCAGTTCATAGTAGGAGGGCAGGTCGCGGCGCGCGTGCGCCGCGAGCATCTCGTAGTGCAGCGCGCGGATCTCGGCCAGCTCGGCGTCGGTGCGCCGCTGCGCAGCGAGTTCTCCCGACAGTCCCTCGAGCGCGCTCATCAGCTCGAACAGCTCCTCGACGTCGGCGCGCGACAGCGCGATCACGCGCGCCCCGCGGTTCGGCGTCAGCTCGATCAGCCGCTCGGCGGCGAGCCGCTTGAACGCTTCGCGCAGCGGCGTTCGCGAAACGCGCAACCGCTCGCACAGCACGCGTTCGTTCAGCCGCGCGCCGGCCGGGAGGCTTCCGTCGGTGATCATCGTGCGCAGCCGGTCGGCGGCTTCCTCGTGCAGCGGCCGGCGGTCGATCGGTTCCCCCCCAGCGGGAAGTATTTGCATACAAAATCCGGAAGAGCGCCGGCGTGCGCGGCGACGTAGCGGCACGATAAAGGTTGCATCGACGGCAAGTTTGCATACAAGATACGAAAAAGCACAACTTGCCGCTCCGCTTCCATTCTACGAGGCCTCATGAAACTGTCGAACGGCCTGGCATTGAACGCGCATCCCGCCGGCCGCCACTTCCTTCAGATCCCGGGGCCGACGAACGTTCCCGACCGCATCCTGCGTGCGATGGACTACCCGACGATCGATCACCGCGGCCCGGAGTTCCGCGCGCTCGGCGAGTCGGTGCTGCGCGGCATCCGCCGGATCTTCCGCACGCAATCCCCGGTCGTCATCTATCCGGCGTCGGGCACCGGCGCCTGGGAGGCCGCGCTCGTCAATACGCTGTCGCCCGGCGACACCGTGCTGATGTGCGAGACCGGGCATTTCGCGACCTTGTGGAAGAAGATGGCCGAGCGCCTGGGCCTGGTCGTCGATTTCGTTCCCGGCGACTGGCGGCATGCGGCCGACCCGGCAATGATCCAGCGCATGCTCGTCGACGATGCGCAGCATCGATATCGGGCGGTGTGCGTCGTTCACAACGAAACGGCCACCGGCGTCACCACCGACGTCGCCGCGATCCGGCGCGCGATCGACGCGGCGCGCCACCCTGCGCTGCTGCTCGTCGACACGATCTCGTCGCTCGGTTCGATCGATTACCGGCACGATGAATGGGGCGTGGACGTCACCGTCGCGGGATCGCAGAAGGGCCTGATGCTGCCGCCGGGCCTGTCGTTCAACGCGGTGAGCGACAAGGCGCTCGAAGCCTCGAAGCGCGCGAAGCTTCCGCGCTCGTACTGGGACTGGCACGAGCAGATCGCGTCGAACGAACGGGGCGTCTTCCCGTACACGCCGGCGACGAACCTGCTCTACGGACTCCACGAGGCGATCGCGATGCTGCTCGAGGAAGGCCTCGAGAACGTGTTCGCACGCCACCGACGTCATGCCCGCGCGACGCGCGCCGCGGTGCGCGCGTGGGGCCTGGAGATCCTGTGCGCCGACCCGAAGCGCTACAGCGCGTCGCTCACCGCCGTGCTGATGCCCGAGGGGCACAGCGCCGACGCCTTTCGCAGGATCGCGCTCGAGCGCTTCAACCTGTCGCTCGGCCAGGGCCTGAGCAAGGTGGCGGACAAGGTGTTCCGCATCGGGCACCTGGGCGACTTCAACGATCTGACGTTGATGGGTACGCTTGCCGGGGTCGAGATGGCGCTCGGCCTGGCCGGCGTTCCGCACAGCCGCGGCGGCGTGCAGGCCGCCATGGAATCGCTCGCGTCGAGCACGGGAGACTGATCGAGTTTCGTTGCACCGAACCGGGGTCGGTTTCGACCCCATCGAGGAGGAGATCGCAATGACATCGAACGACGGGAACGCGAAGCTCACGAAGCGCACCGAAGAGCGCGCGATCACCAGTGCCCGGTCCGGCTCGCCCGGGCGACGAAAGCTGCTGCAGGCGGCGCTTGCCGTCGGCGCCGCCGGTGCGGCTGCGCGCGCGCTTCCCGTGCGCGCCCAGGAGATCGAACTGAAGCTCGGCCACGTCGGCGAGCCCGGGTCGCTGTTCCAGATGTCGTCCGACGAGTTCGCCCGGCGTGCCAACGAGAAGCTCGGCGGCAAGGCGAAGGTGGTCGTCTACGGCTCGAGCCAGCTCGGCGGCGACAAGGAGATGCTGCAGAAGCTCAAGCTCGGCACGATCGACATGGCGGTGCCGTCCACCGTGATGAGCAGCGAGGTCGACCTGTTCGGCATCTTCGAGATGCCATACCTGGTGAAGGACCGCGCGCACATGGGCCGCATCGAGAAGGAGATCTTCTGGCCGCAGATCGAGCCGGCCGCCGAGAAGAAGGGCCTGAAGATCATCGGCGTCTGGGAGAACGGCTACCGGCACATCACGAACAACCGGGGGCCGATCAAGTCGCCGCAGGACCTGCAGGGGATCAAGCTGCGCGTGCCGGAGGGCAAGTGGAGGGTGGCGATGTTCAAGGCCTACGGCGCCAACCCGAGCCCGATGAAATTCTCCGAGCTGTTCACCGCGCTGCAGACGGGCGTGATGGACGGCCAGGAGAATCCGCTCACGCAGATCTACAGCGCGAAGCTGCAGGAAGTGCAGAAGTTCCTCTCGCTGTCCGGGCACGTCTACACGCCGGCGTACGTCACCGTCGGCATCCGCAAGTGGAACACGCTGCCGGAAGACGTCCGCAGGACGCTCGAGGAGACGGCCAGGGCCACGCAGGCCTACGTCTACGAGGTCGCGCAGAAGCAGGAGGGCGAGCTGCTCGGCAAGCTGAAGGAAGCCGGCATGCAGGTCAACGAAGTGGACAAGAAGGCGTTCATCGCCGCCAGCAAGCCGGTGTACGCCGAGTTCGGCGAGTCGGTGAAAGGCGCCGACGCGATGATCGACCGCGCGATCGCGCTCGGCACCTGAGCGGTCGAGCGCAATGGCCGCATTCCGGAAGACCTACGAGAAGATCCTCGAGTGGCTCGTCATCGTGCTGATGGTGGCGATGGCGGTCGAAGTGACGGTCGGCGTCGTGTTCCGCAGCATCGGCGCTTCACTGGTCTGGTACGACGAGGTGGCGTCGATCCTGCTCGCGTGGCTGACCTTCTACGGATCGGCCTACGCCGCGGCGAAGCGCGGCCACATCACGTGCCCCGAGCTGGTCGCGATGATGCCGCCCGGCCCGCGCCTGCTGGTGACGATCCTGGTCGAGGCGCTGGTCATCGGCTTCTTCGCGCTGCTCGGCTGGATCGGCTGGGAGGTGCTCGACGTGCTCGCCACCGACACGCTGGTGAGCCTGCCGTCGATCCCGGTGTCGTGGGTGCAGTCGGTGATCCCGATCTCCTCGGCGCTGATCATCGTCGCCGAGCTGATCACGCTGCCCGAGGCGCTCGCGTGGGCGCGCGCCGAGCACGCCGAGGGCGCCACCGCCGAGTCGGCCATCCACGAAGCCGCTCACTGAGACGCGCACTGAGCCGCGCACTGAGGCGCGCCGCGCCGCATCGTCCCCCGCGTAGGAAGCCTTCCGCATGCAGATGCTCCTCCTGTTCGGCAGCGTGCTCGCGCTCGTGCTGATCAACGTGCCGATCGCCGTCGCGCTCGGCGTCGTCGCGATCGCCGCGATCTGGACCGTGCAGGGTGCGGGCTCGCTGCCGAATTTGCCGATCGTGCTGTACAACGCGGCCACCAACTTCCCGCTGCTGGCGATCCCGCTGTTCATCCTCGCCGGGGCGATCATGAACGCGTCGGGCATCTCCACGCGCCTGATCGCCTTCGCCTCGGCCGTGCTCGGCTTCATCCGCGGCGGACTGGCGATGGTCTCGATCGGCGCTTCGCTGTTCTTCGCCGAGATCTCGGGTTCGGCGGTTGCCGACGTCGCCGCGCTCGGATCGATCACGATCCCGGCCATGAAGAAGAAGGGCTACCCGCGCGCGCTCGCCGCCGCCGTGATGTCGTCGTCGGCCACGCTCGCGGTGATCATCCCGCCGTCGATCCCGATGATCCTGTACGCGGTGATGGCCGAGACCTCGGTCGTGCAGCTCTTCGTCGCAGGCATCGTCCCCGGCCTCATCGGCGGCCTCGGGTTGATGGGCGTGGCGTACTGGTTCGCGCGCCGCTACGACCTTCCCGTCGAGCAGCATTTCCGCTGGTCCGAGGTGCGGCGCACCGCGCGCGAGGCGTTCTGGGCGTTCACGCTGCCGATGATCATCCTCGGCGGCATCTTCGGCGGCTTCGTCACCGCCACCGAGGGCGCGGCGCTCGCGGTGGTCGCGGCGCTCTTCATCGGGCTGGTCATCTACCGCGAGCTGGACCTCGCGCACCTGAAGCAGGCGATCATCGAGGGCGGCAGCCAGACCGCGGTCGTGATGCTGCTCGTCGCCACGTCCGCGCTGCTCGGCGTGTATCTCACCGAGACGCGCGCGCCGCAGGAGCTGGCGCGCGCGGTCACCGAGCTGACGACGAACAAGTGGCTGGTGCTGGCGCTGCTCAACGTGCTCTTCCTGCTGCTCGGCATGTTCCTGCATTCGGCGGCGGCGATCATCCTCGTCGTTCCCGTCGTGATGCCGCTGGTGCATGCTGCGGGCATCGATCCGGTCCACTTCGGCCTCATCGTCACGATCAACCTCGGCATCGGGCAGCAGACGCCGCCGGTGGCGAGCGTGCTGATGGTCGCCTGCTCGATCTCGAAGGCCGGCGTCTGGGAGGTTACGCGCACGAACGTGTACTTCATCGCCGTGCTGCTCGCGGTGCTGCTGCTCGTCACCTACGTGCCGGTGACGGGAATGGGGCTGGTCGAGTATTTCTATCGCTGAGTCTATCGCTGAGCCCGTCGCCAGGACGCGCCGCTTCCCGCTGCAACAGGAGAACCCATGTCCGACTCGATCCTCGTCGAACGCGACGACACGATCGCCATCGTCGTGCTGAACCGGCCGCACAAGCTCAATGCGCTGACACGTTCGATGTGGCAGCGGCTCGGCGAGACGATGCGCGCCCTGTCCGACGACGACTCGGTGCGCTGCGTCGTCGTGCGCGGCGCCGGCGAGAAGTCGTTTTCGCCGGGCAACGACATCGGCGAGTTCGAGACGATGCGCTCAAATCGCGAGCAGGCGATCGCCTACGGCGAGGTGATGCACGCAACCGCGCAGGCGATCGCCGAGTGCCGCCATCCGACGCTCGCGCAGATCCACGGCATCTGCGTGGGCGGCGGACTCGAGATCGCCGCGCTGTGCGACCTGCGCATCTGCGGGGCGGGCAGCCGCTTCGGTGCGCCGATCAAGAACCTCGGCCTGGTGATGGCCTATCCGGAGATCGCGCCGCTGATCGAGCTTGCCGGCCGCTCCGTCGCGCTCGAGCTGCTCTACGAAGGGCGGATCCTCGATGCGCGCGAGGCCTACGAGAAGGGACTGGTCAACCGGGTGGTGGCCGACGATCGCGTCGCCGGCGAATGCCGCGAGACGGCGCGCCGCATCGCCGACGGCGCGCCGCTGGTCGCGCGCTGGCACAAGAAGTTCGTGCGGCGACTCGCGCAGGGCACACCGCTGTCCGAAGCCGAGCGGCTCGAGGCCTTCGACTGCTTCGACACCGAGGATTTCCGCACCGGCTATCGCGCCTTCCTCGCGAAGACGAAACCCGTCTTCGCCGGGCGCTGAGAGAACGCCGATGACTGCTGATCGACGTTGCGGCCCGCTGGCCGGCGTGAAGGTGCTCGAGCTGGCGCAGATCATGGCGGGCCCCACCTGCGGAATGATGCTCGCCGACCTGGGCGCCGACGTCGTCAAGATCGAGAAGCTGCCGGGCGGAGACGACTCGCGCGGCTATCGCGAGCCGCGCGTGAACGGCGAATCGGCGCCGTACCTGATCCTCAACCGCGGCAAGCGCGGCGTCGCTCTCGACCTGAAGCATCCGAAGGGCAGGAAAGTGCTGGAACGGCTCGTCGCCCGCGCCGACGTCCTCACCGAGAACTACCGCCGGGGAACGCTCGAGCGCCTCGGCCTGGGCTACGACCATCTGCGCACGATCAACCCGGGCCTGATCTACTGTGCGGTCTCGGGCTACGGGCGTACCGGCCCCTGGGCCGACAAGGGAGGCTTCGACCTGATCGCGCAGGGCTTCGCGGGGCTGATGTCGATCACCGGCGAAGCGGGCGGCGCGCCCGCCAAGTCGGGTACGCCGATCGCCGACATCAACGCCGGAATCCTCGCGGCGCTGGGCATCCTCGCCGCCTACGTGCACAAGCTGAAGACCGGCGAGGGACAGCTCGTCGAGACCTCGCTGATGGAGGCCGCACTGCAGCAGACGTACTGGCACGCGGCCATCTTCTTCGCCACCGGAGGTTCGCCCGGACCGCTGGGCTCCGGCCACGTGCTCGCGGCACCGTACCAGGCCTTCCGCGTGGCCGATGGCTACGTGAACATCGGCGGCGCGAACCAGGCGAACTGGGAACGCATCGCCCAGGTCCTGGGCCATCCCGAGTGGGTGCGCGACGCGCGCTTCGCGACCAACGAGGACCGGATGCGCAACCGCGAGGCGCTGATCGAGGCGATGGAGAGCGTGCTCGTCGGCGGCGATCGAGCCCACTGGATCGCGGCGTTCGACGCGGCGGGCGTTCCGGCCGGACCCGTGCATTCGATCGGGGAAGCGCTGACGCACGAACAGGTGCTCGCGCGCCGCATGGTCGTCGAAGTCGAGCACCCGCGCGCGGGGCGCACGCGCGCGCTCGGCTTCCCGGTGAAGTTCGACGCGACGCCGGCCGAATGCGGGGAACGCGCCGCACCGATGCTCGGCGAGCACACGCGCGAGGTGCTGCGCGAATTCGGCTACCCGGATGCCGAAATCGACGCGCTCGTTTCGGAAGGCGTGGTGGCCACCGCCGGCTGAACCGGCGACGCATCGGCCTGCACGGCCGGGAAGAACAGATGCACGGCGCTGCCCTGTCCGAGCGTCGACTCGATGCGGACCTCGCCGCCCAGCTGGTTCACGAAGCCGTACACCTGCGCCAGGCCCAGGCCGGTGCCCTCGTTTCCCTTGGTCGTGAAGAACGGCTCGAACACGTGCGCGAGCACCTTCTCGTCCATTCCGACTCCGGAGTCGACCACGCTCACGCGAACCAGCGGCCGCACCGCGTCGAGCCCCCATTCGGCCGCCTGGGCAGCGCTGACACGGCCGGTCTGCACCGTGATGCTGCCGCGGCCGAGCGAATCGTCGATCGCGTCGCGCGCGTTGGCGACCAGGTTCACCATCGCCGCGACGAATTGCGACTCGTCGGCCAGGCACCAGGGCGCATCTTCGTCGAGCACCAGTTCCACTCGCGCCTGCCGACCGGCCGCCTGGCGCAGCAGGTCCAGATGGCGCTGCAGCACCTCGTTCGGGTCGATCGGGTGCACGTCGAGCGAACCGCGCCGCGCGAACAGCAATAGCTGGTCGATCAGCCGCCGGGCGTTGGCCACCGCGCGCTCGGAGGTCTCGAGCGCCTTGCGCACGCGGACGTCGGGGGGATGCAGCCGTTCGATGATCGCCAGGTTCGTGCGCACGATGCCGAGCAGGTTGGCGAAGTCGTGCGCGATGCCGCCGGTGAGCTGGCCTACCGCCTCGATGCGCTCGGACTGCGCGATCCGCTGGCTCACCCGCGCGGCCATCTGGCGCTTGCGGCGCAGCTGCACGACCAGCGCGATCAGCAGCCCGGTGAGCGCGGCCATCGCCAGCGCCGCGCCGAACACCTCGACGCGCCAGGCGGCCAGCAGCGATGGCGGCTCCTGGGTGAGCGTGACGACGAACGGAGCATCGCTCAGGCGCCGGTAGCTCGTCATCCGGACGCGGAACAGCCCGTCGCGCACCACGATCGTTCCGGCTGCGCCATTGCCGGCGCTGGTGCCGAACACTTCCTCGCGCGTCGCCTTGCGCCCGATCTTCGAATCGTCCGCCGGATAGCGGGCCACCCGCGTGCGGTCCTCGTAGAACAGCTCGATCGTCTGTCCCGGACCCAGCTCCATCGAACGGTACAACGCCTCGAAATTCGTGGGAACGACCGCCGCGACCGCCACGCCGGCGAAACGGCCGTCGACGACGATGCGCCGCGTGACCGCGTTGAACCAGCCGAGCCCCGCACGGCTGTACACGGGCGGGGAGATCGCGCGCACGAGCGTCGGGTCGTCCACGTAGCGCCGGAAGTATTCCTGATCGGTCAGCGGCGCGCTCGGCGAGTTCGGGGAATCGCTGGCGTTGCGGATGTAGCCGTCGGGGCCGACGACGAAGATCGCGCGCACCGAGGGCAGCTCGGTCAGCCGCTGGCGCAACAGCGCGTGGAAACGAGGATCGTCCGCGGCGGGGCGCAGCGCCGCGTAGGCGTCGGCGACGCCGGCGAGCACGAGGTCCACGGCGTCGAACGCGCTCTCCGTGTGGGCCTGCATCAGCATCGTCAGCGCGCGGGCGGTTCTCTCGGCGCGCGTGAGCTGCACGCGACGTTCGTGCAGCAGCAGCGAGAAGACGAGCGCCGACACGAGCAGCCAGAGCAGTGCGGCGATGCCCACCGTGCTGCGGGAATCGCTGCGGAGCTCTGCGGTCGCCATGCGCGCGATTTTGCCGCAATGATCGGCGCACTGCGTCATCATCCATCCTGTGTTCAGCTACCGGCACGCTTTCCATGCGGGCAACCATGCCGACGTCCTCAAGCACGTCGTGCTGGTAGCCCTGCTCGCGCATTTCCGTCGCAAGGACGCGCCGTTCCTCGTCGTCGATACCCACGCCGGCGCCGGCATGTATGCGCTGGACGAAGGGTGGGCCGCTCAGCGCGCCGAGTTCCGCGAAGGCGTCGGGCGCCTGTGGGGCCGCGACGATGCGCCCGGGCCGGTCGCCGACTGGCTCGCCGCGGTCGCGCGCCATAACCCCGACGGCGCGTTGCGTCGCTACCCCGGCTCGCCCGTGCTCGCCTTCGACGCGTTGCGCGAGCAGGACCGGCTTCGCCTGTTCGAGTTGCACCCCACCGAGCATCGGGTGCTCGAAGACCGGTTCGCGCGGCTCGATCGCGCCGCCGCGCGCCGGGTGCGAATCGAGCGGGTCGACGGCTTCGTCGGACTGAAAGCCGTGCTGCCGCCCGCATCGCGTCGCGCGCTCGTGCTCGTCGATCCGCCCTACGAGGACAAGCACGATTACGCGCGCGTCGTCGCCGCCCTGCGCGAGGCGCTGCGCCGCTTCGCCACCGGCTGCTACGCGATCTGGTACCCGCAGGTCCGGCGACGCGAAATGGAAACGCTGGTGAACACGCTCGAGCGCTGGCCGCAGCTGCGCTGGCTGAGCATGACGCTGTCGGTCGGCAGGCCGTCGCCCGGCGGCTTCGGGCTGCACGGCAGTGGCGTCTTCGTCGTGAATCCGCCGTTCGGACTGGAAGCGTCGATGCGATCGAGCCTGCCGTATCTGGTCGATGCGCTCGCGCAGGATTCCTTCGCGGCCTGGTCGCTGCGGGCCGCCGGATGACGAGCGGCCGACGCCCGAAACGCGCGGCAGGCGCGCTGGCCTGCGCATTCGCGCTTTTCGCGCAGCCGGCGGCCTCGGGCGAATCGGGCGCGAATCTTCCGACAGCCGCCGCGCCGACGCTCGCCGCGTCGCGCGATCTCACCGAGTTCAGCCTCGAGGAGCTGCGCCAGGTCGTCGTCGTCTCGGTGTCGCGTCGTCGCCAGTCGCTGCTCGAGACGCCCAGTTCGGCCTACGTCATTTCCGGGGAGGAGATCCGCCGGATGGGCGTGACCACGCTGCCCGAGGCGCTGCGGCTGGCGCCCACGCTGGAGGTCGCCGCGCTCGACGCGCGCCAGTACGCGATCAGCGCGCGCGGCTTCAACAGCAACATCGCCAACAAGCTGCTGGTGATGGTCGACGGGCGCACGATCTACTCGCCGCTGTTCTCGGGCGTGTTCTGGGAGACGCAGGATTTCGTCCCCGCCGACATCGAGCGCATCGAGGTGATCACCGGGCCGGCGGGCGCGGCCTGGGGGACGAACGCGGTGAACGGCGTGGTCAACGTCGTGACCAAGCCCGCAGCGCAGACCCAGGGCCTTTCGTTCTCGACGACGCTGGGCAACGAGGAGCAGAACGCGGTGGCGCGCTACGGCTGGCGCCTGGGCCCTGCCGCGACCGCGCGGCTGCACGCGCGAAGCTTCCGTCGCGCATCGACGCCGCTGCTGCGCGGCGGCGACTTCGACGACGCGATGCGCGGCTCGACGGCAGGCCTGCGCGCCGATTGGCTCTCCGGCGCGAGCGTCTGGCGCCTGAGCGCAGGCGTCTACGATACCGAGACCGATTCGCGCCCCCTGTACGGCCCGGTGCGGGCCTCGGGGGCGCATCTGCTCGCGCGCTGGCAGCGGCCGCTCGACGACGCGACCGAGCTCGACGTGCGCGGCTACCTCGACCACACTTCGCGCGAGGATCGCCTGCTGCTGCAGGACGACGCCACGCTCTTCGACGTCGACGCGAAGCTCCGGCACGTGGTCGGCCGTCACCGCTGGCTCGCCGGCCTCGGCTTTCGCCACGGCCGCGACAGCGCCGATCCGGGGCTGCTGTTCGCCTTCCTGCCGCCGCAGCGCAGCCAGGCCTGGTACAGCGCCTTCGTGCAGGACGAGATCTCGCTCTTTCGATCGGTGGCGCTCACGCTCGGCCTGCGTTTCGAACACAACCCGTACACCGGCTGGGAATCGCTGCCGAACCTGCGTCTGGCCTACACGATCGCCGAGCGCGCCTTCGTCTGGGGCGCACTCTCGCGCGCGGTACGCTCTCCGGCGCGCCTGGATCGCGAGATCTACACGCCGCCGCAGCCGCCGTTCGTCGTCGCCGGCGGACCGACGTTCCGTTCGGAAGTCGCCGACGTCGCCGAAATCGGCTATCGAGCGCAGGTCGGCGCCGACGTCTCCTGGTCGATCACGGCTTTCCTGCACGACTACGAGCGGCTGCGCAGCGCCCAGATCGTCGGGGGATCGGTGCAGATCGACAACCGCATCGAAGGCGAGGTGCGCGGGCTGGAGGGCTGGGCCAACTGGCAGCCGACGAGCCGCTGGCGACTGTCGGCCGGCTTTCTTCTGCTCGACAGGAACCTGCGTCTTTCGCCCGGCAGCAACGACCCGGTGGGCCCGAGCACCCTGGGCAACGATCCGCGGTGGCAGTGGTCGATGCGCTCGGCGCATGCGCTGGGCGAACGGGTGGACCTGCTGATCGCGTTGCGGCGCGTCGGCGCGCTGCCGCAACCGCACGTGCCGCCGTACACCGCGGCCGACCTGCAGCTGAACTGGAACGTGCAACGCGACCTGCAGCTGTCCTTCGGCGTGCGCAATGCCTTCGATGCGCGTCACGTCGAGTTCGATTCGGGCGCCTACACAGGAGAGGTCCCGCGCAGCGTCCGGTTCGGCTTGACCTGGCAGCCGTCGTGAACCCGCCCGCTTCCCGCGTGCAGCGTCGCAGACGAACGGTGCTGCGCGCGATGTGCGCGATCGCGCCGTGGGACCTGTGGCTGCGCGCGGGACGAGCCGTCGCCACGCTAGCCGCGGTCGAGCAGGTCAAGGCCGCGTACCTGCTGAAGTTTCCCGACTTCGTCGAATGGCCGCCGCACGCGTTTCCGACGGCGAACTCCCCGTTCGTCATCGCGGTTTCCGGCGCCGACGATGTCTACCTCGAACTGCGCGCGATGGCATCGGGCAGCCGCGTGCTGGGACGCGCGGTCGACGTCCTGCGGCTGCAGAATCCGGAGCCGGGCATCGTCACGCAACTGGTCTTCGTGGGCAAGGACCGGGCGGGGCAGCTTCCCGCCTGGGTCGATGCCTACGCCGGGCGGCCCGTGGTCATCGTCGCCGACACTGCCGGCGCCCTGGAGAGCGGTGCGGCGCTGAACTTCGTCGAGATCGACGACCGGCTTCGCTTCGAGGCGGCGCCCGCGGCGGCCGAACGCTCGGGCCTGCGGCTCAGCTCGCGCCTGCTCGGCGTCGCCGAGCGCGTGCTGAAGACCCGATCATGAGGGGCCGCTCATGAGACAACGAGCATGAGGGAACGGGCATGAGGGAAGGGGCATGAGCGGGCCGACCCTGCGCGGGCAGCTCACTTTCGCCTCGATGGCGACGACCTTCGTCGCGCTCCTGCTGGCGGCCGGAGCGCTGCTCGGCTATGAGCTGAACACCTACCGGCGCGCATGGGTGGAAGACCTGCACGCGCAGGCCGACCTGATCGCGCGCGCGACGGCGCCCGCGCTCGTCTTCGACGACCGCAAGGCCGCCGCCGAGAACCTGGCGCTGCTCGGAACGCGGCACCGGATTCGCGCCGCGGCGATCTATCGCGACGGCGCCCCGCCGTTCGCCGCATACCGCGCCGATCCCGACCAGGCGATTCCGTCCTTCGATCCGGGCGGCGCGGGCGCCAGCCAGCGCTTCTCGGGGACGACGCTGGAAATCGTCTATCCGGTGGAGCAGGACGGCAGGCCGATCGGCACGCTTTTCGTGCGTGCCGAGCACGACATCCGCGACCGCGCGCTCGGCTACGCGGCGATTCTCGCGGTGGTGAGCGCGGTGAGCCTGCTGCTCGCCGGCCTGGTGTTCGGCCGGCTGCAGCGCGTGATCACCGACCCGCTGGCGCGCGTCTCGGAAGTCGCGCAGCGCGTGATGGCGCGCCGGGACTGGAACCTGCGCGCGCCGCAGGCGCGCAACCGCGACATCGCGGTGCTCGTCGACGCCTTCAACGAAATGCTCGACGAGGTGAAGAAGGCAACCGGAGAGCTTCAGCACGAGACGCTCGAGCGCCGGCAGGCCGAAGCGCGGCTGCAATTCGCCGATCGACGCAAGGACGAGTTCCTCGCCACGCTGGCGCACGAACTGCGCAATCCGCTCGCGCCGATGGCCAACGCGACGACGATGATCCGGCTCTCGGAGGGCGACCCGCGCACGCGCGAGAAGGGCGTCGAGATTCTCGAGCGGCAATTGCGGCACATCGTCCGGCTGATCGACGACCTGCTCGATATTTCCCGGATCACCACCGGCAAGCTGTCGCTGCAGGTGGACAACGTCGATCTCGTCGGCGTGCTGCGCGCCGCCATGGAGACGGTCCAGCCGGTTTTCGCCGAGCGCCAGCTCACATTCGACATCGACATTCCGCAGGGGCGCTGCCCGGTGCGCGGCGACGGGGCGCGCCTGCTGCAGGTGGTGTCGAACCTGCTGGGCAACGCCGCGCGCTACACGCCGCCCGGCGGGCGCGTGCGGCTCGCGATGCGCACGCTGCCCGATGTCTTCGAAATCGACGTCGCGGACAACGGGATCGGCATCGCGCACGAGATGCAGCAGCGGGTCTTCGAGCTGTTCGAGCAGGCCGACAAGTCGCTCGAGCGAGGCAACACGGGACTGGGCATCGGATTGACGCTGGCGCGCCAGATCGTCGAACTGCACGGCGGCGAGATCCGCCTGCACAGCGAAGGCATCGGGCAGGGCAGCACCTTCACCGTTCGCCTGCCGCGTCCCGAGCGGCCGGACGCGCCGGTCGAGGCGCAGGAGCCGCAGGTCCGCGGACCGGCGCGCGTGCTGGACGTCGTCGTCGCCGACGACAATGTCGATTTCGCCTGGAGCCTTTCGGAGCTGCTCGAGTCGGCCGGCCACCGGGTGAGGGTCTTTCACGACGGCATCGACGCGCTGCAGGCGATCCGCACCGCGCCGCCGGAGGTCGCGATCCTCGACATCGGCATGCCGAGGATGAACGGCTACGAGGTCGCCCGCCTGGTGCGGGCCGAGATCGACGCGGCCGTCGTGCTGATCGCGCTCACCGGTTGGGGTCAGGTGGGAGACCGCGAAGCGACCTCGCGTGCCGGCTTCGACCACCATCTCGTCAAGCCGGTGGCGCCGGAGGAGCTGCTCGCGCTGCTCGAACAGGTCAGTGAGCAGCCTTAGCGGCCGAGCCGGGCGATCGCTTCGCGCAGCACGACCGCCTGGTTGTGCTGCTCGTCCTTCGCCGAATACACGAGCGTGAGCGGACGTTCGCCCGCCGCCTCGACCAGCGCGTGCAGGCGCTGGCGGGCTTCGGGCGTCGCCAGTTCGTCGCGGTATCGCTCGCGAAAGGCGTCCCAGCGTTCGGGGTCGTGACCGAACCACTTGCGCAGCGCCGTGCTGGGCGCGAGCTCTTTCGCCCACTCGTCGAGCGCGAGTTCCTCCTTGCGCCGGCCGCGCGGCCAGATGCGGTCGACGAGAACGCGATAGCCGTCGTCGCGGCCCGGATCTTCGTAGGCGCGGCGAATGGAAACCTTGCGATGCATGACGTTCCGATGTTAGTACCGACAGGGGCTGAAATGGCGCCTTCGCAACTCGCGCAGTGCGCGATTGGCTGCCGGAGGCGCCGGAAAGCGACGACCACGCATCGACGGCATCGGGACCGCTGATTGCTCGTGAGCGCGGCGGCCGGAGCGATCTTCCATTGCTTCTGCGACGCGATCCGTGCAAGGAGCTTCCGGCATGCATACTGCCGTCCTCTGGGTGTCGTGCCTCGTGGGCGCATCGGTCGTTGCTCCCGCCGTCGCCGAGGAACTGGATCGCGTCGTCATCGGCCTGAACTACCGGGTGAGCGACGGCGCGCACGGCGAGATTGCCCAGGCGGCTCGCCTGCGCCTCGCCGACGGCAAGGTTCTCGTGCGCTATCCGGACGCGAGAACCGAGTGGGTCGCCGCCGCGCGACTCGTCGCGCAACCGCAGCCGGTATCGACCGACGCCGGCCCCTACCTCTTCGTTGCCGCAGCGCTCGCCTGCCTGCTGGACGAGCGTGCCTGCATGCGAGCGCGAGCCGAACCGCGGCAGGAGACTGCGCGTTAGCCTTCGTTTACGCGTCGAACGACGGAAAGGCTTCCGTCGAGCCTTCCCGCAGGATCGACGCGAACTCGGCAAGGGTCCGATCCCAGCTGCGCGCCGGTCGGCGCAGCGAAAGTCGCGCGCGAAGGCGCGCGCGCAACGACGAATCGGCAATCGCTTCCCGCAGCGCTTCGCGCAAGCCGTCGTGATCGCCGGGCGCAACGAGCAGCGAGTCGACCCGGTCGCGGAAGAGCCATGCGGCATCGCCCGCGCGAAAGGCGACGACCGGCAGCGCGCGCGCCGCCGCTTCGGCGAGCGCGATTCCGTACGATTCGAAGCGGCTCGGAAAGACGAAGAGGCCGGCGCGATCCATTCGTTCGGCGACGTCCTCGGCGCCGAGCGCGCCGTGCCGGACGATGCGGCCGGACAATCCGAGTCGGCGCGCGGTCTCGTCCAGGCGCCGTGCGCAGGCGGGATCGGCCTCGGGGTCGCCGACCAGGTGCCAGCGCCAGTCGAGCGCGACGAGCGACGCGAGCACCGGCAGCAATTCGAGCAATCCCTTGGCGGGCAGCAGGTTCGACACGGTCAGCAGCTCGACGCACTGCGTCGTGCGATCGGCTTGCGCGCGCATCGGCGCCAGGAAGGGTTCGCGCAGCGCGGGCTCGCAACGCGCGATCGCGTGTCGCGGATGACGCCTTTGCAGCGTTCGCTGCATGTGGTGGCCGGGAACCACGACCAGGGCGGCGCAATCGACGATCGCCCGCTCGATGGACTCGCGGCGCGCTCGCTCGCCGGCCTCGAGCGCCGGGTCGCACGACGGCAGCCAGTGCAACAGTACCGCCCGCAGTACCGCCCGCTCGCCGCGCCCGAGCGCATGCCGCTGCGCGGGTCCTTCCAACAGCAGCCCGTCCCAGATGCGGAAGGCCGAACTGCGTTCGTGGAATCGCGCCTCGATCTCGCGGCGGTCACCCGCATCGACGACCACCGACGACAGCGGAAATCCGCATCGCGCCGCTGCGTCGAGCAGGCAGCGGTCGTAGACGTTGCCGCCGCAGGGGCGATCGAGCGGCGGGTGCAGCAACTCGAAGCGGGCGACCGGATTCATCGCGCGCTTATCGTTATCGCCGGTACTCGGCCCAGTCGTGTTCGTTCTCCCAAAGCCGGACGACCAGCGCGAGCCGTCCTGCGCATACCTTCGGCGCGAGCAGCGCGTGGAAGATCCGCGCGAAATTCTCGAGACTCGGATTGGCTCCCTCGAAGGCCGGCAGGTCGTTGAGCACGCGCTCGGCGAACTGCGCCACCGCTTTGTCGAGCGCGCTGCGCAATGCGACGAGGTCGACGAGGAAACCGTGCCCGTCCAGTTCGTCGCCCTCGACGACGATTCGAGCGCGATAGCGGTGCTCGTGCGTCTCGTTCTCGGCGCCCCAGTCGCCGCCGACGAGACGGTGGAGCGCGAGGAATTCGCGCTGGATCGACAACCGGTACATCGAAGCGGCTTCCTCGTCACCGATACTCGAAGACCGCCTGCAGCACGCCGTCGCCGCGCGCGCTCACCAGCTCGAAGGCCCGCTGGCAGTCGTCGAAGCGGAAATGGTGCGTGACGAAGCGCTGCGGCGCGATGCGTCCGAGCGCACGCCAGGCGCTGTCGAGCCGTCGGCGCCGGTTCCACCGTCCCGACAGCCGCGGAGCGATCCGGCTGACCTGGCTCGAAACGAGCGCGAGGCGACGCCGATGGAAATGCCCGCCGAGATCGATCGCCGCGGGCTGCGAGCCGTACCACGACGCGACGACGATACGCGCGTCGAATCCGGCCAGCTCGATCGCCTGGTTCAAGGCCTGCACGTTGCCGGAAAGCTCGATCGCCAGGTCCAGTCCGTCGTCGTCGCGGCCGGCGAAGAGCCGCTCGCGCAGGGCGGCGCGTTGCGCCGCGTCGGTGGAGTCGATCGCGCAGTGCGCGCCGAGCGCGCGCGAGCGTTCGCGCCGGTGCGCGATCGGATCGGCGCTCGCCAGCAGCTCGAGCGGAAACTCCGCCAGCAACGCGACCGTCAGCAGGCCGACCACGCCCTGGCCCAGCACGAGGACACGCTCGTCCAGTCGCGGCTCGGCGTCGAGCACGAAGCCGACGGCCGACTCCACGTTCGGCAGGAACAGCGCCGCGAGCGGCTCGATCTCCGCCGGAATGGCGACGACGTCGCGCATCGGCGCCACCGCGTAGTCCTGATGAGGGTGAAAGGCGAAGACGCGCCGCTGCAGCCAGGCGCGATCGACCTGGGCGCCGGCATCGACGATCTCGCCGACCAGTGCATAACCGTAGGCGAAGGGATAGGAGCCGCCCGCGCCAAGCCCGGCAATGCGCGCATCGAGCGGCAGGCCCGCGGGCAGTCGTCCCTCGAAGACGAGCGATTCGGTGCCGGGACTGATCGCCGAATACAGCGTGCGGATCAGCACTTCGTCGGCGGCGAGCGGGCGCAGGCTCGCGTGCCCGATCGCCACTTTCCTCGGAGCGACGTGGTGGATCGCGCGCGCCTTCATCGCAGGACCGGCGGCCGGATCGCGCGCGGCCGGGTCATCGAAGCCCCAGCGGACCGTAGGCGACGAGATCGGCGCCCACCGCCTGGTAGCGGCAGTCGAGGATCGTCAGCGGCGCCTCGCTGCGCGGCCGGCACGGCTGCTCGAGCGCCTTCACCCCGCCGAGCAGCGCCGGCGCGATGGTCACGATGCAGTAGTCGACGAGCCGCGCGGCGAGGATCGACTGGATGACCTGGGCGCCGCCTTCGACCATCACCGAGCGCAGGCCGAGCGAGCCGAGGCTATCGAGCGCCGCGTCCAGGTCGACGCGTCCGTCGGACGAGCATGCGACCCGCTGCACGCTCGCGCCCAGCGCGGCGAGCCGCGCCGCCTTCGCCTGCGGGGCGCGATCGGTGGTCACGATGATCGGCCGATGCGACGGATGCCCGAGCAGGCGCGCGCCCTCGGGAAAGCGCAGGCGGCTGTCGAGCACCACCGGTTGCGGATCGTCGCCGACGCAGTGACGCACCGTGAGCTGCGGGTCGTCGCTGATCACCGTGTTCACGCCGACCAGCAGCGCATCGTGCAGCGCACGAAGCCGGTGCGTCATCTCGAGCGACTTCCGGCAACTGAGCGCGTACGGATGCGAGCGCGATACCGAAACGCTGCCGTCGATGCTCTGCGACCAGCTGAGCGTGACGAACGGCCGATCGCGCATCCAGCGCCGGTGCGCCACGAGCCGGCTGGCGAGAGGACGCAGGAACGCCATCTCGTCGGAAACCGCGAAACGTTCGTCGAAGCGGGGCAACGCGTGCACGGGCGGGCCTCGTTCGCGACAATGCGAAGCCCGATGCTACTGCCGGTTCCGCGCGTCACTGCAGATGCCCGCGCGCGGAGGCGGGCGAGAGCGCGCGGCGCCTACGGAAGCAGCGGGCGAGGGCGCAGTCGTCTCAAGGCCGATCCACCGGCACCTGCTTGACGATCTCCAGCAGCTGCCGGAACCGCGGGTGCTCGCTCGAGCGCATCCATTCGAACAGCACCATCTCGGGCGAAACGAGCGTAGCACCGGCCTGCTGCAGCCGCTGCATCGCGAGCCGATGGTCGTCGGCGCGCCGCGACCCGCAGGCCGGTTCGACGACCCAGACGCGGCGCTCGTGTCGCAGCAGCCCGAGCGCCGTCTGCAGCAGGCAGACGTGCGCTTCGCAGCCGGCGACGACGACTTGGCGCGCACGCGGTGCAAGCTCGTCGATGGTCGCGCACAACCCGTCTTCGCAGGCGTCGAAATGCCGCTTCGCGACGGTGGCGTCGCACAGTGCGCTCACGGCGTCGACGTTCGGCCCGAGCCCCTGGCGGTTCTGCTCGGTGCCGATCACCGGTATGCCGAGCGCGCGCGCCGCCGACGCGAGCTGCAGCGCGCGCCGCACCACCTGGTCGGCGTCGAGGATCGCCGGCATCAACCGCGCCTGGTAGTCGACGAGCACCAGCGCGCAGCGCGCGGCGTCGATCGTGTCCATCGGTTTCTCCCTGTCGCCGCGTCGGAACGCGGAACGCCGCACCGAGTGTAGACGTTGACCGGCGGGCCGCGCAGCGGTCATCGTTGCGAAGGAGTGCCTTTTGCCGACAGGAGAGACGACGATGAACGCTGCCCACGCCGCTCCCACCAAAGCCAGGCTGATGAGCGGGGACGAATACCGCGAATCGCTGCGCCGCCTGCATCCGGTGGTCTACGTCGACGGGCGGCGCATCGACAGCGTCGCCGACGAGCCGATGCTTGGTCCGGGGGTGAACGCGCTCGCCTACACCTACGACTTCGCGCGCGACGCCGAGCGTGCGCCGGTCGCCCTCGCCACCCAGTCGAAGCGCAACCGCATCGTCAACCGGATGCTGCACGTCGACGAATCGGCGGGCGACCTGCTGAACAAGCTCGAGGCCGTGCGGCTGCTGTGCCAGGAAACGGGCTGCGCGCAGCGCTATCTCGCGCACGACGCATTGAGCGGCCTGGCGCAGGCGGTGGCGGCGATCGACGATGCGCGCGGCTCGACCGAGCATCGCGCACGCTTCGAGGCGTATCGCGATCGCGTGCAGGACGAGGATCTGTCGATCGGCATCGCGATGACCGACGCCAAGGGCGATCGCAGCCGCAGGCCGCACGAGCAGGCGAATCCCGACACCTACGTGCACGTCGTCGAGCGCAACGCGAGGGGAATCGTGATCAGCGGCACGAAGGCGATCGTCACCGGCGCGCCCTACGTGCACGAACTGCTCGTCATGCCGAGCCGCAACATGGGCCCCGACGACGCCGACTTCGCCGTCTGCTGCGCGGTTCCGGTGGACGCCGAAGGCGTGACGATCGTCTCGCGCCCGGCCGGCCGTCCCGGCGAAAAGCTCGAGCATGGCGACGCGCTGTTCTCGCGCAGGTACGGGCAGTCCACCGCGGTCGTCGTCTTCGATCGCGTGCTGGTGCCGTGGGAGCGCGTGTTCTTCGAAGGCGAGTGGGAGCACAGCCACGTGCTCACCTACAGCTACGCCACGCACCATCGGCATACCTGTATCGCCGCACGCGCGGGCTTCGGCGACCTGCTGATCGGCGCCGGCGCGCTGATGTGCGAGGCGAACGGATTTCCCGATCCCGGCGCGAAGCGCAATCTGCGCGAGCCGATGGTCGAGCTGATCAGGATCGTCGAGGGCTTCTACGCCTGCGGGGTCGCGGCGAGCGTGTACGCGGTGCGCGACGAGCCGAGCGGCGTCTTCATGCCCGAGCCGGTGTTCGCGAACATCGGCAAGCTGCTGCTGGCCACGCAGATCTACGACATGCACCGGCTCGCGCACGAGGTTTCGGGCGGGCTCGTCGTCGCGCTGCCCGGGCCCGACGAGGACCACAACCCGGCAACCGCCGCCACGCTCGCCGAGGTGCTGCGCGCGAATCCCGACGTGCCCTACGACAAGCGCATCCAGACGGCGCGCTTCCTCGAGGATCTGACCGCGTCGTACCAGGGCGGCTGGTATTCGCTGATCAGCCTGCACGGCGGCGGCTCGCCGGCGGCGATGAAGCAGGAGATCTGGCGCAACTATCCGGTGGGCAGCAAGGTGCAGCTGGTCGAGCGGCTGCTCGAGCGCGGCGTCGCGAACGATCCCGAGCGCCCGATCACGCGCAACCGCCAGCCCGGACGCTGTTGCGACGCCGGTTGCACGACGCCGGGGCAGGCGATGATGGTGCCGATGCCTTCGCCCCGGGATCGGCAGCGAGGCGGCCGCAGCTGAGGCGACCGCTCCTGCTGTCGAAACGGGGCCCGCTGCTCGGCCATGACCGGAACGATGACGAAAGGCGCGAGCCGCGACGAGCTGCGCGGTGATCCACGAGGGCGCGCTTCGCTGCGCGCGCCGGCACGCGCTGCGCTGCGAACGATCGCCGTCTTCGAAGCGGCGAAGGGCGTGGCGGCGCTCGCCGCACTGCTCGGCTGGCTGAGCCTGATGCACCACGACGTGCATCGGCTCGCGCTCGAGGCGATCGGCCATTTCGGGGCCGATCCGCATTCGCACTATCCGGAACTGCTGCTGCGTTACGTCGACGCGCTGAACGTCACGCCGGTGCGCACGACGGTGCTGCTCGGTGCGGCCTATGCTGCGCTGCGCTGGCTGGAGGCTTGCGGACTATGGCTCGATCGGACGTGGGGCGCCTGGATCGGGGCTCTCGGCAGCGGCGTCTACGTCCCCTTCGAGCTGTTGCATCTGCGGCATTCGCCGACGTGGCAGGGGCTGGTCGTCGTCTGCTTCAATCTCGCGCTCGTGCTCTTTCTGTGCTGGCGGCTGTGGCAACGTCGTGGGCAGGCCGACTTCCCGGCAGGAACTTCATGATTGCGGCACGATCCCGTATTTTCAGGGAGAAACCATGACACCGCCGGATTTCACCGCATACCTGATCGACAAGGACGGCGACAAGGTCGGCGGCCGGCTCACGACGATGTCGGCTGCGCAGCTGGACGACGGCGAGGTCACGATCCGCGTCCATTTCTCGAGCATCAACTACAAGGACGCGCTGGCGGCCACCGGCGCCGGAAAGATCATCCGGCGCTTTCCCTGCGTCGGAGGAATCGACCTGGCGGGCGAAGTCGTCGAAAGCGCCGATGCGCGCTTCCGCCCCGGCGACTCGGTGATCGCTACGAGCTTCGATCTCGGCGTCTCGCATCATGGCGGCTACGCGCAGTACGCGCGCGTGCCGGCCGACTGGGTCCTTCCGCTGCCCTCCGGATTGACCCTGTTCGAGACGATGGCGCTGGGCACCGCGGGCTTCACCGCGGGCCTGGCTGTCGCGCGCATGGAGCACAACGGATTGAAGCCGGAGAACGGTCCCGTCGTCGTCACCGGCGCCACCGGCGGGGTGGGAGGCCTTGCGATCGACATGCTCTCGCGGCTCGGCTACGAGGTCGTCGCGCTCACGCGCAAGGCGTCCGAGGAACAGTACCTGCGCGATCTCGGCGCTTCATCGGTGGAACTCGTCTCGCAGATCGATCTCGCGAAGGTGCGGCCGCTCGAGCGCGCGCGATGGGCCGGCGCGGTCGACAATGTCGGCGGTCCGATCCTGCACTGGGCGCTCGCCAGCATGAAGCAGGCGGGCACCGTGGCGAGCATCGGCAATGCGGCAAGCGTCGAACTGCACACGACGGTGTTTCCGTTCATCCTGCGCGGCGTGAGCCTGCTCGGCGTGGACTCCGGCTTCACCGGCTCCCCGGGCCGGGAACAGGTGTGGAATCGGCTCGCGACCGACCTGAAGCCGCGGCATCTGCACGAGATCACCCGTACGATCGACCTGCAGGCGCTGCCCGGCGCGTTCGACGACTTCGTGCAGGGGCGGGTGAAAGGACGCACGGTCGTGCGTCTGATGTAGCGTCGGATCGTCGCCGCGCAAAAGATCACGCTTGCCGCGCGGCCATCGGCCCGCCGCGCCGCCGACACCGGTAGGGTAGGTGTTCGGCATTCAGCCGGCGCGCGGAACATGAGCTCGAAACGGATCAGCATCATCGTCGTCTCCGGATCGAGGGAGCGGCTGCAGATGGCGGCGATGATCGCCGCGGTCGGCGCGGTCAGTGGCAACCGGGTCACGGTGTTCCTGTCGATGAACGCTCTGCGTTACTTCGTGAAGGGCGACGAGACCGCCGCCCCCGCCGAGGGTCCGTTCGGCCAGCTGCTCGAAGAGAAGCAGGTGACGCCGTTCCGCACGCTGTTCGAGCAGGCGGTGTCGCTCGGCGACGCGAAGCTCCATCCGTGCTCGATGGCGATGGACGTCCTCGCGCTCGAACCCGCCGCACTCGAACCGTGGCTTGCCGAGCCGCTCGGCCTGACCAGGTTCCTCGCCGACGCGGCAGACGCGCAGACGTGGTCGTTCTGACGAAGCGGCGCGGCGCAGGCGAGGAGGATCCGGTGGCCACGAGAAGACTGATCGACGCGCGCGGCAGCTTCTGCCCCGGCCCGCTGATGGAGCTGATCGCCGGAATGAAGATGGCGCAGGTCGGTGACGAGATCGAGGTGCTGTCCAGCGACCGGGGATCGGCGCACGAGATCCCGGAGTGGATCCTCAAGGTCGGGCACGAGCACCTCGGCACGCGCGAAGAGAACGGCGTCTGGCATGTGTCGGTGCGCAAGGCGAAGTGATCAAGGCAACCAAGGCGGACGCGGGCAGGCCTCCATCACGGGAGAACGGGCGATGCGCATCCTGATCGTCGGCGGCGGCATGGGCGGCACGATTCTCGCGAACAACCTCGCCCGGCGCCTGGCGCCCGAACTGAAGAGCGGGCGCGTGAGCATCACGATGCTGTCCGCCTCGGAGCGTCATTTCTACCAGCCGGGGCTGCTCTACCTGGCCTTCGGCCGCGTCACTCCCGACGAGCTGTATCAAGACCAGGCGAGCCTGCTCGAGCCCGGTATCGAATTCCTCGTCGATCCCGCCGAAGAGTTCCTGCTCGATCGGAACCAGCTGAGAAGCCGCAGCGGACGCACCTTCGACTACGACATCCTGGCGATCGCCACCGGATCGCGTCCGGTGCCGGAACTCACCCCGGGGCTAGCCGAAACCGCCGAGAGCTTCTACACCGAAGAGACGGCGCTGAAGATGTTCCAGCGACTGCGCCGGTTCGACGGCGGACGCGTCGTCGTCGTGGTGGGGGTGCCGCACAAGTGCCCGATGGCGCCGCTCGAGATCCTCTTCCTGCTGCACGACTACTTCGACGACCGCGGCATCCTCGACAAGGTGAAGCTGCACTACACCTACCCGATCGGCCGCGTGCACAGCCTGGAGAACGTCGCGAAATGGGCGGCGCCCGAAATGGAGCGGCTCGGCATCACCTACGAGACGCTGTTCAACATCCGGGAAGTCGACCCGCAGGCGGGAGTGGTGCACAGCGAGGAGGGCACGCAGGCGCCGTTCGATCTGCTGGTGTCGATTCCCGCCCACCGCGGCATGGAGGTCATCGAGAAGAACGGCCTGGGCGCCGGCGGCTTCATCCCCACCCACCGCCATCGGCTCAACATGGAAGGGCGCGACAACGTCTACGTGCTCGGCGACACGACGAACCTGCCGATCAGCAAGGCGGGCTCCACCGCCCATTACCAGGCCGAAACGCTGGGCGAGAACATTGCGGCGATGGTGCGCCTGGGCGCTCCCGTGCGCGACTACGACGGCAAGGTCTTCTGCTTCATCGAGGCCGGCAGGGATCGCGCCACCTACGCGAAGTTCGATTACCTGCATCCGCCCGATCCGAAGCCGCCGACGAGGTCGGTGCACTGGTTCAAGACGGCCTACAACAAGCTGTACTGGGCTTCGGCACGAGGCCTGCTCTGACGGTCGGGAGTATCGACGATGGACAGGCAAGGCACGGCGCCGCGCGAATCCGGCGACGAGATCGGGCATCTGGTCGATGCGGCGCGCGACGCACTCAGCGACGAGATGGTGGGCAGGCTTTCGGCGACGATGACCGATGTGATCGCGCTGTTCGATCGGCTCACGCGCGGCGGCGCCGATCGCCTGATCGACCTCGCCGAGCAGTTCGAGCGGCTCGAACGCTCCGGCGCATTGCAGAAGCTGGGCGACTCGCTGCCGGCGCTCGTCGAAGGCGTCTCGCGCATCCAGCCGCTGCTCGACGCGATCGACGCGGCGGCCGCACGCACGAGCACGCAGCCTGCCTCGTCGGGCGGCCTGCGCGCGCTGTTGGCGCTTGTGCGCGAACCGGAGTTCCAGGACACGATGCGCTTCCTGCTCGCCGTCGGCGAGGAATTGCGCGGCGCCCGGAGCGCGCAGCGGACACGCTGACCGGGCACGCTGGAAGTCGACGCGGCAGCGGCGGCGTGACGAGCGACGACCGGGATCCGCTCGCAGTTGGCGGTATGGTAGGCCGCTTTGGAGACCGCGCTCAGCGCACACGCCGCACGCACGTTGCGGCGGTTCCGCTTGCGCTCTCCCGCGCTGCATAAGACAGCACTTTCGACTACGAAGACGGCTCCGCATGCGGGAACGCTTCATTCTGCAGCGCGCTCGCACGCTGAGCGACGAGTTTCGCGTCGCCCGGCATCCGTTCCGGCTCGTCGAGCGCGACGTAGTATGAATACTGCAGCGGTACCTCGGGGGCGAGAGACACGATGAGTCAAAAGGACTCCTTTACCTTCGGCATCGTCGTCCACGGCGGAGCGGGAGCGCCCCTGGAGGACGCGGACGGCTGCGAAGCAGCGGTTCGTGCCGGACGGCGCGCGGTCGAAGAGGGCGCAGGCGCGTTGCAAGCAGCAGTCGCCGCGGTCCTCGTCCTCGAGGACGACGGGCGCTTCAATGCGGGTTCGGGTGCGATCGTCGGCCTGGACGGCACGACGATCGAGTTCGACGCGGCAGTCATGGACTCGAACGGACGTCTCGGAGCGGTGGCTTGCCTGCAGCGCGTGAAGAATCCGGTTCTGGTCGCGCAGGCCGTCTCGCATTCGCCGCACTGGCTGCTGGCGGGCGAGGGCGCCGAACGCTTCGCGCGCGTCGCAGGCTTTCCCGAGCACGATGCGATCCACGATCGCGCCGTGCATCGCAACCGGCGCTTGATCGAGCAGCTACGAGGAGACCAGCCCGCGCGCCACGGCGTCGACAACGAATCGTTTCGACGCTTGTGGAACTACCCGACTGCGTGGCCGGGCAGCGAACCCGGCGACCGCGGCGCCGCGTGCGACACGGTGGGAGCCGTCGTTCGCGACGGCGAAGGACGCTTCGCGGTCGCCTGCTCGACGGGCGGCTCCGCACCATCGCTGTTGGGCCGCGTCGGCGACACACCGATCATCGGCAGCGGCTTCTATGCGGGACCGAAGGGCGCCGTCGCGGCGACCGGCGTCGGCGAACACATCGTCCGCCATCTGCTCTCGTACGCCGTTTACCAGTGGATCGAACAGGGCATGCCGCTGCCGAAGGCGCTCGAGCGCGGCATCGATCTGTTTCCCGATGAAATCGACGTCGGGCTGATCGCGGTCAGCCGCACCGAAGCGGGCAGTCGAAGCAATCGATGCATGGCGGCGAGTTCCTTCGAGCGCTAGCGGTGCGCGGATGTCATCGAGATTCCGGCGCGAGCGGCGGACGGTTCTTGCGGTAGGAGTTCTTCAGCGCGATCCTGCCGTCACGGAAGGTGAACACGTCGCAGCCGTTGACCTCGACACGCGTGCCGTCGACGCGCGTGCCGGTGAAGGTCCATTCGGACACTCCGCGGTCGCCGCAGACGAAGTGGCGCGGCGACCGCCACTGCGCGTCCGGATAGGTCTTCCAGACGTCGCGGAATCCCGCCTCGACGGCTTCCCGGCCAACGTAGCGCGTTCCGCAGACATCGGGCCCGGCCGAGGCTTCGAACACGCAGTCGTGGGCCATGAAGCCCATCAGCGCTTGCACATCGTGCCGGTTCCATGCGTCGGCGAAGGCCTGCAGGTCCGCAACGGTGACGCTCATGGTCGTCTCCACGGCAGGAGGGGGTTTGGCGATTATCTCGCCGAGCCCGGTCCCCGCGTTACTCGTCGAAGGATACGAGTGATTTTACATAATGCACAGGGGTCCTTGACCAGCTGGGCAGGGGAGCGCGTGCGCCATCACGGGCCGGTCGCGCTCGTCCTTCACCCGGTTCGGCTGTGGTGGGTGGCGCTGCTGCTCATCCGCCCGCTGCTGTGGCTCGGCCTCGAGCCGGCCGCTCAGGTCGTGGCCGATCGCACTGGCCAGCTGGCTGCTCTGCTGTACCGGAGGCGGCCATGACGCGCGGTGCAGGGTGCACCACGTTTTCTGCAAGCCAGGGCGACCTGGCCGGGCAGCTGACGGTGCCCGCGGGCATGCTGTCCCGAAGCCCGGCGAAGCCGGGTCGGCCGGTCGTCCCGGCCGAGGACATGCCCGCGCCGATGGCCTCGCGCACGACCAGAAGGGGCGCCGCCCTGCGACCCGCCGGCTGCCCCCCGGCGCGCGCCGGGGGGTCGGCGGCGGGGCGCTTGGCGGCTGGCCGGATTTGCGGACTGATGCTATCGTCGCTGCATGGCTCCGACGCGCGAAAATCGGCAAACCCAAGCGGGACGCGGCTTCCCGCGACCCTGACCCGCTTCCCCCCGTCCGGTAACACGGGGGGAAAGATCGCAGAGGTGGTGTCATCTTGCCACCACTGCAGGAATGGGCGGAGAATCGGCCGATGACCGTCACCCTGCGAATTCCCGAGTCCTTGAAGGCTGAAGCAGCCGCCTATGCGGCGTCGCTCGGCCTGTCGTTGAACAACCTTGTTGCGGTCGCGCTACGCGAGTATCTCGATGCGCGCCCGGCTCCGAAGGCGGCGGCGGCTGCACCCCTCCGCGTTGCCTTGCCCGCCACTCCTCGGGCCGCAGCGGAGCCGGGCGGGGCGGACGTCGCGAGCGGTACCGCGAAGGGCTCGCCGGCTGACCGGCTGCGGGCGAAAGCGCAGGTGAAGCGCGCGGCGGGGTCTGCCTCATGAAGCCGCGCAAGATCAGCCGCGCAGATGCCCGCACGCTGTTGGCCGAGCTGCGGCAGGACCTTTGGATGTGGCGCTACGCCCGGATGACGCACGTTCGCCGGTCGCTCGCCATGCGGGTACGCTGGCGCTTGCGCTGGCTCGATGGACTGCCGGAGGCGGTGGAAGCCGCCCAGGCGGTGGAAAAGGCGCTGGCGGCGCGCCGACGATGCGGCGAGTGCGGCCAGATAGTGCGACCACACACTAGATTGGGGAGAAAGCGCCCATGCGGTTTCCCGGCCGATTGACTTTACATAATGCACATTATGCGCAATTCGCATTCAACAAGAAAGCCGACTTCAACCCCCCTCCGACCCGCTCCCGATCCGCCCCGCCTCCAGCGCCGCAAGCAACTTCGTGAGCATCGCGAACTCGATCGGCTTGACCAGATGTGCGTCGAAACCGGCCTGCAGCGTGCGCTGGCGATCTTCGGTCTGTCCCCATCCGGTCTGGGCGATGACGATCGCGTCGCGTCCCCAGGTGCGCTCGCGCAGCGCTCGGCAGGTTTCGTAGCCGTTCATCTGCGGCATGCCGATGTCGAGCAGGACGATCTGCGGCCGGAAGCATTCGCCGATCTCGAGCGCCTCGACGCCGTTGTGCGCCGTGCGCACATCGTCGCCGTGCAGTCGCATCAACAGTGCGAGCGACTCCGCGTTGTCTGCGTTGTCGTCGACGACGAGAGCGCGCCGATGCGGCGCAACTGTCGACGCGCGAGCGATGGATCGTGGTGGTTCGGACACGTTGGGCCGGATTCGAAGCGCAGCGATTGTAGCGGCGCCCGTTCCTTCGGGAGATATTCCCCGCTGCCCTCACCCCGGTTTGCAGCGTTATTGGTTAGAGTCTGCTGTTTGTGAATCGGCGACGACTGCGCATGGGGCAGACGAGCAGGCGGATCGGACTGATCGGTGTGGGGCTTATGGGTCATGGCATCGCGCGAAGCCTGCTGCGCTGCGGGCACCGGCTCGCCTTCCTCGAGCACCGTGGAAACCAGCCGGTGGACGACCTGCGCGCCGCCGGCGCGCGTTCGGCGGCCCGCGCGGCCGAGCTCGCCGCCGGCTGCGAAGTGCTGATCCTGTGCGTCACCGGCACGCCGGAAGTCGAGGATGCGCTGTTCCGCGAAGGCGGCGTGCTGGAAGGCCTGCACGAAGGCAGTATCGTCATCGACTGCTCGACGTCGATCCCCTCGTCCACCATCCGCATCGCTGCCGCGATCGAGCGCGCCGGAGGACGGTTTCTCGATGCGCCGATGACGCGCACTCCCCGCGAGGCGGCCGAAGGACGCCTGAACGTGCTGGTCGGCGGTGATGCGGCGCTGCTCCAGGAATGCCGTCCGGTGCTCTCGTGTTTCGCGGAGAACATCGTGCACACCGGCCCGATCGGCTCCGGACATCGCCTGAAGCTGCTTCATAACTACGTCTCGCTGGGCTTCGGCGTAGTGCTCGCCGAAGCGGCCGCCTGCGCAAGGCGCGCCGAAGTCGACGACCGGGTGTTTCTCGAGGTGCTCGGACAGGGCGGCGGCCAGAGCATCGCGCTCGATCGGCTGCGTCCGTTCATCGAGACCGGAGAAGACGCGGCGTTTCGCTTCACGATCGCCAACGCAGCGAAGGACATGGACTACTACGCGACGATGGCGCAGGAGATCGGTGCGTCGCGCGACGCCGCCATGGCGGTGCGCGACGTCTACGTGCGCGCCGCCGCGGGCGGGCACGCAGGCTCCACCGTCCCGCAGTTGATCGACCTTCTCGTGCAGCGCAGCTGATCGCGCCGGCTCAGCGGCCTGCGGGCACCGACCGTGGCGCCGCGGCGTGCCGCCGCTCGTCGATGCTGAAGCGGCCGGCGCCGAACGCCACGACGAACAGCAACCCGCCGAAGATCGCGACGTTCTTGTCGAAGTTGATCTTCTGCATCCCCTGCTTCTCGGGCGGCATCGTCCAGTAATTGTGGAAGCCGAACGCGGCGACGATCGTGAAGAGCGCCAGCAACGCGGCCGCCCAGCGCGCCTGGTAGCCGACGAGCAGCGCGAGTCCGGCAACCAGTTCGATCGCGATCGCGATCACCACCATCACCGGCGGGAACGGCAATCCGGTCGACGCCACGTAGCCGACGGTTCCGGAGAATCCGACGAGCTTGCCCCAGCCGGCCGGCACGAACAGCCAGGCAATGCAGATGCGGCCCAAGAGCGGAAGATACTTCTGCAACGCGTCCATTCGATCGCTCCTTGTGAGATGGCGGCACAGGCGGATGCCGCCCGACGATCCTAAGCCGTAAACGCGCGGGCCGCTTCCTGTTACGCTTCGACGTCGCGACGGCAGGCGACGTTCCCGTGCCCCCGCCGCCTCGCCCCGCCCGATGGATCTCTCCGCGTTCTTCGAACAGTCGTCGCCCTTGCTCGCCGCCTTCGTGGCGAGTCTGCTGGGCGGCGCGCTGGCCACCGCGCTCGGCGCGGTTCCCGTCCTCTGGATGGGGCGCCTGTCGCCGCGCAGCAGCAATGCGATGCTGTCTTTCGCCGCCGGCGTGATGCTTGCCGCCACCGTGTTCTCGCTGCTGCTGCCCGGCCTGGTGCTCGCCGAGGCGATGTTCGACGATCGGGTCGGCGCGTCGCTGGCGGTCGTGGCCGCGCTGCTCTTCGGCGGGATGTCGATGGGGCTGGTGAACCGGGTCCTGCCGCACGAGCACTTCCTGAAGGGGCCCGAAGGTCCGAGCGGCGAGCGCATCGCGCGCGTGTGGCTTTTCGTGCTGGCGATCACCGTGCACAACTTTCCGGAAGGACTGTCGATCGGCGTCGGTTCGGCAAGCGGCGACGCGCGGATCGGCCTGGGCGTGACGATCGGCATCGGGCTGCAGAACCTGCCCGAGGGCCTGGCCGTGGCGATGGCGCTGGCCGCGCTCGGCTATTCGCGTCTCTACGCGCTGGGGATCGCCGTGCTCACCGGGCTGGTGGAACTGGTTGGCGGCATGTTCGGCGCAGGTCTGCTCGTGCTGTCGACCGCCATCCTGCCGCTGGCGCTCGCGTTCGCCGCCGGAACGATGCTCTTCGTCATCAGCGACGAAGTGATTCCCGAAACGCACCGGGGCGGTTTCGGCGAGACGGCGACCGCGTCGCTGTTCGTCGGCTTCGGGCTGATGTTCGTGCTGGACGTCGCCCTGCGCTGAACGAGCTTCGTCCCTATTCGCGGGCGCCCGGCAAACGTGGCGTCTCGAGCCGTTGCCTGCGCTGCCGTTCCTCGGCGATCGATTCGGCGCTGCGCGGCCGATCGGAGGTTCCGTAGCGGCGAGCGAACTCGGCCGCGCGTTCTCGCAGCCAGCGCGCCTCGTCCGGTTTGTCGTTGGCGGCGAGATAGTCGGCGGCGTCGCGGCCGGCGTCGTTGCGCGGCGTCGGGTCGGCGCCTGCCTCGACGAGCAGCCGCACCGCGTCGATACGGTCCTGCCGCGCGGCCATCATCAGCGGCGTCGTGCGATTCGGCGATTGGGCGTCGATATAGGCGCTTTGGTCAATCAGATATCGTAATAGATCGACGTTTCCGCTCACCGCGGCATAGTGCAGCGGCGTCCATCCGGGCCGGTTCACCTCGGCGCCCTTCTCGACGAGCAGGCGGACGATTTCCAGATTGCCGTGCAGCGCCGCCAGCATCGCCGCCGTTTCGCCGCGGGCGTTCGGCGCGTCGATCCGCGTGCCGGCGATTCCGGCGAGTTCGCGAACCACGTTCCATGCGCGTTCGCGTGCGGCGGCGACGATCGCCGGTCCCAACTGCGGATGCACCGCGTTGGTGTCCGCGCCGCGCAGCAGCAGCGTCTGCACGCGCTCGGTGTCGTCTCGCGCCACCGCTTCCCAGAATTCGTCGCCGGCCGCCGGCGCTTTCTTCGCGGCCGGTGTCGGCGTTCCCCGTTGTGCCGATTGCGCGAGCGCATCCGGGGCGGCAAGGCTCGTGCCAAGGCCGCCCATGAGGGACAGGAACGCGACGCCCGGCAGCGCCGCTCTCGTCGCTCGTTCAATCGCGCGCATCGCTTGCCGGCCTCGCATCCCGGAACAGGCGGAAGAAGTTGCGCGTCGTCAGCGTCGCGATCTCGTCCAGCGTGCGCCCGCGCAGCTGCGCCAGGCACTCGGCCACATGCAACACCCAGGCCGGTTCGTTCGTCTTGCCGCGCCGGGGTACCGGCGCCAGATAGGGCGAGTCGGTCTCCACCAGCAGGCGGTCGTCGGGAATGCGCGCGGCGACATCGCGCAGCGACTGGGCGTTGCGGAAAGTCAGGATGCCCGAGAACGAAACGTGGAAGCCGAGATCGAGACCGGCACGAGCCGTCTCCCAGTCTTCGGTGAAGCAGTGCAGCACTCCGCCCGCCTCGTCGGCGCGCTCCTCGCGCAGCAGGCGGATCGTGTCGGCCGAGGCGGAACGCGTGTGGACGATGAGCGGCTTGCCGCTCTCGCGCGCTGCCCGGATGTGCACCCGGAAGCGCTCACGTTGCCATTCGGTGTCGCCCTCGGTGCGGTAGTAGTCGAGGCCGGTTTCGCCGATCGCGACGACCTTCGGGTCGGCAGCCAGCCGCGCCAGCGTCGGCACGTCGGGCTCGAGCGCGTCGGGGGAGTCGGGATGCACGCCGACCGACGCGCTGAACCGGGGGTCGCTGCGCGCGATCCGCAGCACGTCCTCGAAGCGGTCCAGCGCAACGCAGACGCACAGCGCGTGGCCCACGCCATTGGCCTGCATGGACGCGAGCAGTTCGTCCAGGCGCCCGGAGAGTTCGGGGAAATCGAGGTGGCAGTGGGAATCGACGAGCATCGGCAGCGCGGGTGTGCGCGTCGCGCGCCTTCGCAACATCGGGAAAGCGCGCGCCTCGGGTGCGCGACCTGCATTGTATCGGCCCCGCTTGTATCGGCCGCCCGCGCCTCAGATCGTGTGCGTCGGGCGATTCGCCTTCAGCGTGCCGCCCAGCAGATCCTCGATGCGGCTGCGCGCGCGCGTGCCTGCCTCGTCCTTCGCGAACTGCACGCCCAGCCCCTGCTGCCGTTGCGGAGTGCCCCCCGGGGTGATCCAGACGACCTTGCCGGTCACCGACAGGCGGTTCGGATCGTCCATCAGCGACAGGAGCAGGTACAGCTCGTCGCCCAGGCGCACCGGCCGCGTCGTCGGCACGAACAGGCCGCCGCCGTCGAGAAAGGGCATGTAGGCGGCGTAGAGCGCCGCCTTCTCGCGAATGGCCAGTTGCACGACGCCGGGCCGGGCGCCGGAACGTGCGGCAGCCGCGGGGAGCACCGGGTTCGACGCGCTCGCGGCGTTCGCCATCGTGGCGGTTTCGACGCCGTGGATCGGTCCGGGCGCCGTCAGCGGCCCGGGAGCGGTGGCCGGTGCCAGGCGGACGCCGGTGTCCAGCCCGTCGAGCAGCAGCGCCCCGGTGTCGGGCCCGGCCGACGTCGCACCGCCGGAGGTGATCGGCCCGGCCGACGTGTCGAACGCGGGATCGGCCTCCGCATTCAGCAGGGACCGGATCGTTCCTCCATCGGCTGCGCTCACTTCGTCGTCCTCCCCGTCGCCGTTCCTATCCCGCCCAGGCGGCCCGGACGCGGAGCAGCGCGTCCTCGATCATCAGCCGCGGATTGAGCGGGTGATCGACGGCTCGCGCCAGCGTTGCGATCCCGCACGCGAGCCGGTCCAGTGCGGGCAGCGACGTCCGCTGCGACAGCGTCCGCAGCCGCGCCGCATGTTCGGGAAAGAATCGCGGCTCGGCGCCGACGCGGCATCGCTGCAGGTCGGCGATCCACGACTGCAGCGTCCCGATCCAGAGCGACGGCTCGATGCCGGCCAACGCGTCGGCGGCTCGCACTACCGGAGTTTCCGGAAGCGAGGACAAGGTCTCCACGACAAGCCGATGAGTGGACGCTGTCGCGGGATCGGCGAATCCGCGCGCGCGCAGCGGCGCGCCGCCGGCCGCGGCGAGCCACTGTGCGGCCTGCGCGCGCTCGGCGCCCGTCTGGGCGACGAGCCAGTCGATCGCCGCTGCCGGCGCCGGAAGCGGCAGCGGCACCGCCAGGCAGCGCGAGCGGATCGTCGCCGGCAGCGCATCGGGCCGGTGCGTGACGAGCAGGAAACGCGTGCCTGCGCCGGGCTCCTCGAGCGTCTTGAGCAGCGCGTTGGCGGCGGCGACGTTCAGCGCGTCGGCGGGGTCGATGCGCACCACCTTGCAGCCGCCGCGATGTCCGCCCACGCCGACGAAGCGCTCGAGCGCACGCACCTGGTCGATGCGGATGTCGGTAGAAGCAGCGGACGCGCGTCGCGTTCGCGGCGCGGCTTCGGCGCCCTCTGCCGCCTCCTCGACGGCCGGCGACAGCACGCGCAGATCAGGGTGGCTGTCGTGCGCGATCCATCCACAGGCGGCGCAGCGGCCGCAGGCCGAGCCGTCGGCGGCTGGCGACTCGCACAGCCAGGCGCGCGCCAGCTCGGCGGCGAAATCCGACTTGCCGATCCCGGCCGACCCGTGCACGAGCAGCGCGTGGTGGGAACGATCGCGCTGCGCGAGGACTGCCCGCCAGGCGATGTCGAGCCAAGGATAGATCATGTGGAACAAAGTCTTGCGAGATCTTCCTCGAGCACCTCTCGAACTTCATCGACGCTGCCGCTGCCGTCGATCCGGACGATGCGCGCGGGGTCGGCGGCGGCGCGTTGACTATAGCCGTCGCGCACCCGCCGGAAAAATTCGAGGTCCTCGCTCTCGAAGCGATCCGACGCCCGCGAACCGGAACGACGCCGCGCCGCCACTTCCGGCTCGACGTCGAACCAGTAGGTGCGCGTCGGCTGCAGCGCGCCGTGCACCCACGATTCGAGCCAGGCGATGCGCTCGGCGGCGGCGCCGCGGCCCGCGCCCTGATATGCCCAGGTGGAATCGGTGAAGCGGTCGCAGACGACCCAGGCGCCGCGCTCGAGCGCGGGAAGGATGCGCCGCTCGAGGTGATCGCGCCGGGCGGCGAACACCAGCATCAGCTCGGTTTCGAGCGACATCGGGCGATGCAGCAGCAACTCGCGCAATGCTTCGGCCAGTTCGGTGCCGCCGGGTTCGCGCGTGGCGAGCACTTCGTGGCCGCGCGCGCGCAGCCAGTCGATCGACTGTGCGACGTGCGTGCTCTTGCCCGCACCGTCGATGCCTTCGAAGGTGACGAAACGACCCTTCATCGGCCCCCTCGCTGGTAGCGCGACACGGCGCGGTTGTGGCTGCCCAGGTCGGACGAGAACTCGCTGGTGCCGTCGCCGCGCGAGACGAAGTACAGCGCACTCGTGTCGGCGGGACGCAGCGCGGCCTCGATCGATGCTCTGCCGGGCAGCGAGATCGGCGTCGGCGGCAGGCCGGTCCGCGTATAGGTGTTGTACTCGGTATCGGCCTGCAGGTCGCGTTTGCGCAGGTTGCCGTCGAAGCGCTCGCCCATGCCGTAGATCGTCGTGGGATCGCTCTGCAGCAGCATTCCGCGCCGCAGCCGGTTGACGAAGACCGCGGCCACCTTGTCGCGCTCTTCGGCGAGCCCGGTTTCCTTCTCGACGATCGACGCGAGCACCAGCGCTTCGTAGGGGCTGCGATACGGCAGGTCGGGGGCGCGCTGCTCCCATGCGGAATGCAGCGTGCGCTGCAGCGCCTGGTATGCGCGTCGATAGATCTCGACGTCGCTCGCGCCGGGTGTGAAGCGATAGGTATCCGGAAAGAACAGCCCCTCGGGGCGCGACTCGCTCGCACCGACCCGGCGCAGCAGCTCCGCGTCGTCGAGCCCGCGCGTGTCGTGCGCGAGATCGGGATTCGCATCGATCGCTTCGCGCATCTGGCGGAAAGTGGAACCCTCGGCGAAGCGGATCGAAATCAGCAGCACGTCGCCGCGCACCAGCTTGTCGAGCAGCGCGTCGATCGTCATCGGCGCCTGCAGCTCGTAGGTGCCGGCCTTGAGCTTGCCGTCATGGCCGCGCAGCTTGTACCACAGCCAGAGCTCGGTGGGCCCGACGTCGACGCCCTTGGCGCGCAGCGCCTGCGCGACGCCGCGCACGTTCGCGCCATTCGGCACGGTGAAGCGGACGGGCGACTGCTCGAACTCGACCGGCTCGACGCGGAAGCGGTGCCATCCCCAGGCGAACGCGGCGGCGACCGACACCAGCATCGAGAACAGCACGAGCCCGACGATACGGCCCTTCAACTCCGACAGGCTCCTTGCGGTTCGACAACGACAGAGGGGACTCCTATGATAATCGGTCGATTCGGCACCCGACCCATGACTTCCGTACGTCTTCCTCCGGTCCCGAGGGCTGCTGCGGCTGCCCCGGACCTCGGCCCGGTGCGCGCCGCGGCCGAGCGTTGCGGCGTCTCGCTGTACGAAGACGCCTACGGCACGCAATCGAGCGTCGGATCCGCCGTGCCGGCGCCACCCGCCGCGTCCTTCATCGAGGGCGCGCTCGCCTGGCTGCCGGGACAATCGGTGCTGCAGCTCGACGGGGACGACGCGCTTCGCTTCCTGCATTCGCAGACGACGAACGACGTGCTGCAGCAGCCCCTCGACGCCGCGCGCTGGCAGGGCTACTGCTCGCCCAAGGGCCGACTGCTGGCCACGATGCTCGCCTGGCGCGCCGATGCGTCGATCCGGCTGCTGCTGCCCGACAGCGTCGCCGAGACGATCCGCAAGCGGCTGGCGATGTTCGTGCTGCGCTCGAAAGTGCGCATCGCCAACGAGAGCGGGGCGCTGGTCGTGCTCGGCGTGATGGGCGCTGCCGGCGCCGATGCGCTCGCTCGATTGCAACTGGCGGCGCCGGCGCCGATGAAAGTGGCCGCCGCCGACGGCGCGAGCGCGCCGCACTCTTCGGGTTCGGACGAGCCGCGCGCGCATCGGCTCACCGCGATCGGCCTGCCCCCCCTGCCCGCTGCAGCGGTGGAAGCCACCGCCGACGTGCCCCGCTGGTTGCTCGTCGTTCCGGTGGACGCGGTCGAGGGCGTCTGGCAGGTGCTGCGCGCACGGCTCGCGCCGGTCGACAGCCGCGGGTGGCGATGGACCGACGTGCGCAGCGGCATCGCATCGATCGTCCCCGCGACCAGCGAGCAGTTCGTGCCGCAGATGCTCAATCTCGAGGCCGACGCGATCGGCGCGGTGAGTTTCACGAAGGGCTGCTATCCGGGGCAGGAAGTCGTCGCGCGCAGCCACTATCTGGGCAAGACGAAGCGGCGCGCGTTCCTCGCGCGGATCGCCGCTGGGCCGGGGGGCGAGGCACGGCAACCCTCCCCGGGAGGCACGCCGCCGGAGTCGTCATCGGGCGGCGTGCCTGGGGAGCCGATCCCCGGCAGCGACGTCGTCGACACCTCCGGGCAACCGGTGGGTCTCGTCGTCGCGGCCGCGCCTTCGCCCGACGGCGCTGTCGACGTCCTCTACGAAGCGCAGGTCGCCGCAGCGAACGAAGACGCGCTCGCCGTGGGCGGGCAGGCGTTGCTGCCGCTCGCGCTGCCCTACCCGCTGCCTGCCACATGAGCAGCATCGTCGTCCTCGTCTGGTTCCGCGCCGATCCGGCTCGCAACGACGAGTGCCTGCAGGCGCTGCACGCGCTGGCCGCGCGCATCGAGGCGCGATTCGGCGTGCGTGGGCGCTTCGGCTGGCGCGACGAGCCCGAGAAGAACCGCCGCACCTGGCTGGAATCGTGGGAGCCGCTGGCCGCCGGGCGGGAAGGCGGCTTCGTCGAGGCGCTCGAAGCCGAGGCGGCTTCGCTCGGCTTCGGCGCGCTGGCCCCCGGCGGTCGCTTCGTCGACGTCTTCCATTGGGCCGACGCGGCGAAGGACTTGCCGCGATGTGCCTGATCGCGTTCGCGCTCGACGCCCACGACTCGTTCGCCTTCGTCGTCTCGGCGAACCGCGACGAGTATTACGCGCGCGAGACGGCACCGGCTGCCTGGTGGGACGAGAAGCACACGGTGTTCGGCGGGCGCGACCTGCGCGCCGGCGGCAGCTGGCTCGCGATCGATCGTCGCGGACGTTTCGCCGCGGTGACCAATGTGCGCGAGCCCGACCCGGTCAGCGGACCGCGGTCGCGCGGCGCGCTCGTGGCCGGATTCGTCGAGGGATCGGAGCCGGCGCGCGACTACGCCGAGCGCGTGCTCGGGCAGGCCGACGAGTACGCGGGCTTCAACCTGCTGCTCGTCGATCTCGCCGCCGACGAGCCGGCGCTCTTCGTGTCGAACCGCGACGCGCGATGCGTCGTCTCCCCCGGAAGCGGCGTGCACGCCTGGTCGAACGGCACGCTCGATGCGCCGTGGCCGAAAGTGCTGCGCCTGCGCGAGCGGCTCGGGCACGCGCTGCAGGGTGCGCCGCGGCAACTGGGCCCGACGCTCTTCGATGCGCTCGCCGACTGCTCGATTCCCGACGAGGCGGCGCTGCCCGACACCGGCGTCGGCAAGGCCCGCGAACGACTGCTGGCGCCGGCGATGATCTACGCGCCCGAGCTCGGCTACGGCACGCGCGCGTCGACGATCGTCGCCGTGCGACGCGACGGGCATGCGGTGTTCGTCGAGCGCAGCTGGGTGCCCGCCGGCGAGGCGCCGCGCCGCGCGGGCGAGCGGCGCGTGCGCTTCCGGCTGGCGCCCGCGACCGTCGAAGCGCTCGGCCGGCCGGCGAGGATGCGCGACTGACGGCGCTCAGCCCGGCGCGCGCCGGGCGACGCCGTCGGCGAGATCGTCGACGAACGCGGCGATCTCGGCCGCGACGCGCTGCGGCGCCTCGTGCACCAGCCAGTGCGTCGCTTCGGGCAGGCGCACGAGGCGCAATCGCGGCACCACGCGATCGAGTCCGTCGAGCAGCGACGGCAGCAGCGCGAGGTCGCGCTCGCCCCAGATGACGAGGGTCGGGACGTGCACGACGAAACGCGATGCATCGAGCGTGCGCGCAGCGTCGGCCGCCTCGCCCTCGCCGGGCGGATGCAGCGGCGAAGCGCGGTAGTAGTTCACCGCCGCGGCCAGCGCGCCCGGCGTGCGCCACGCCTCGTGGTACTCGGCGCGCTGCGCGGCATCGAGCCACGGCGCGCCGCCCATCGATTCGAGCATCGCGTCGAGCCGCGCGAAGTCGTCGCGCGCCAGTACCGTCTCGGAGCCCGGGCGTCGCAGCCAGTTCATGTAGGCGCTGGCCGCCTGCTGACGTGCATCGTGCGCGAGCGCCTGGGCGAAAGGCACCGGGTGCGGCGCGTTCAGGATGACCAGCCGTTCGACGCGCTGCGGATGCGCGATCGCGAAAGCCCAGGCGATCGCCCCGCCCCAGTCGTGGCCGACGAGTGCGCAGCGCTCGCGGCCCAGCGCGTCGATGAGCGCGTTCACGTCGGCCACGAGTTCGCTCACGCGATACGCATCGACGTCCTCGGGCTTGTCCGAACGGCCGTAGCCGCGCAGATCGGGGGCGACCACGTGGAAGCGCGCGGCGAAAGCCGGCATCAGCTCGCGCCAGGCGAACCACCCTTCCGGAAAACCGTGCAGCATCAGCAGCAGCGGCCCGCGCTCGTTGCCGCACGACGCGTAATGCAGGCGCAGCGGCCGTGCGGCGCTGCCGACCTGCGCGCATTGGCCGTCGCGGATCGCGTCGTTCGCTGCGTGTGCGTCGGTGTGCATTGCGCTACGCGGTGCGAGGCGCCGTCAGCCCTTGCGCTGCGACAGCTCGGGCTTGTAGGTGTACGGATCGCTCGGATTGCGCTGCTCGATCACGTCGCGCAGGCGCAGCTCTACCGACGGCAGGATGTTCGGATGCGTGATCACGTAGAAGCGGTTCTCGCGAACCGCATCGAAGGTCATGCGCGCGACCTGCTCGGCGCTGATGCGTCCCGACGCGACGGCCTTCTCGGTGGCGCGCTGCGAGGCGCGCATCGACTCGGTCGGCGGGGCAGCGGAGCGCAATTCGTCGGGCCGGTTGCGCTCGGACTGCGCAATGCCGGTCGGCACGAAGGCCGGACACAGCAGCGTGACGCCGATCGATGCGCCGACCTCGCGAAGGTCCTGGTACAGCGTCTCGCTCAGCGCGACCACCGCATGCTTGGAGACGTTGTAGACGCCCATGCCCTGCGGCGCGAGCAGGCCGGCCACCGACGCGGTGTTCACCACGTGGCAGTCGTCGCCCTGCTTCAGCATCCGCGGAACGAAGCTGCGGATGCCGTGGATCGCGCCCCACAGGTTCACGCCGAGCACCCACTGCCAGTCGCTCTCGCCGGCTTCCCACAACAGCCCGCCGGCGGCGACGCCGGCGTTGTTGAAGAGCAGGTGCGCCGCGCCGAAGCGCTCGATCGTGCGCTCGGCCAGGCGCTCGACCTCGTCGGCGTGCCGCACGTCGACCTTCTCGCCAAACGCCTCGGCGCCCTGTGCGCGCAGCTCGTCGACGACGCGCACGAGCGCCTGCGGCTCGACGTCGGCGAGCGCGAGGCGCATGCCGAGCGAAGCGCCCAGGCGCGCGAACTCGCGCCCGAAGCCGCTCGCCGCGCCGGTCACGACGGCTACCTTGCCCGCGAACGATTGCATCGTGGTTCCTCCGCAGTCGGAGCTGGCGCAGTCAGTCGAGCGCAATCAGTCGAGCGCAATCAGTCGAGCGCGACCAGCTGCTTGCCGACGTTGCGCCCGGCCAGCAGCCCGATGAACGCCTCGGGCGCACTCTCGAGTCCGCGTGCGATCGTCTCGCGATAGCGCAGGTTGCCGTCGGCAACGCGCTGCGCAAGCTCGCGCAGCGCCGTCGGCCACACGTCCATGTGTTCGGAGACGATGAAGCCCTCGACGCGCAGCCGGTTGACGAGAATCGAGCGGAACTGCGTGACCGGCATCGGCTGTCCGCTGTAGCCGGAGATCAGTCCGCAGACGGCGGCGCGCCCGAAGGCGTTCATGCGGCGCAGCGTCGCATCGAGCGGCTCGCCGCCGACGTTCTCGAACAGCCCGTCGACGCCGTCGGGGGTGGCCGCACGCAGGTCCTCGTAGAGCCGCCCCGCCTTGTAGTCGATGCAGGCATCGAAGCCGTACTCGTCGGTGACGATCGCGCATTTCTGCGGGCCGCCGGCGATGCCGACGGCGCGGCATCCGGCCGCCTTCGCCAGTTGTCCGACCACCGAACCGACGGCGCCGCTTGCCGCCGACACCACGATCGTCTCGCCGGCCTTCGGCGCGATGATGCGGTTCAGTCCGTACCAGGCGGTAACGCCGGGCATGCCGACCGAACCGAGGTACGCCGACAGCGGAATCCTCGACGTGTCGACCTTCGTCAGTCCGCTGCCGTCGGAGACTCCGTAGAGCTGCCAGCCGAGCATGCCGACGACGGCGTCGCCGATGGCGAAGTGCGGGTTGCGGCTCTCCACCACTTCCCCCGCCGTACCGCCGACCATCGTCTCGTCGAGCTTCTGCGGCGCGGCATAGGATTTCGCGTCGTCCATCCGTCCGCGCATGTACGGATCGAGCGACAGGAAACGATTGCGCACCAGCACCTGGCCGTCGGCGATCGCCGGCAGCGGAACTTCCTCGAGGCGGAAGTCCTCCGGCGAGGCGGGGCCTTTCGGCCGGCGCGCGAGGACGATGCGGCGGTTCGTCTGTGCCATCGCGTTGTTCCTCCTGCGTTGCCGCCCGGCGTTGCGGTCCGGGCGCCCTCCCGCCCTCGCGGGCGGGCTCCTCCCCGTCCCGCCCGTGCGGGCGGGGGCTCCTTTCAGACCGCGGTGACGCCCCCGTCGACCGCGAGGATCTGTCCGGTGATGTGCTTGCCGGCGTCGGAGCAGAAGAGCACCGCGGCGCCCTTCAGGTCCTCGTCGTCGCCGAGCCGGTGCAACGGCGTACGCGCCTTCACCTTGTCTTCGATCTCGGCGAGCGTCGCGCGCGACATCTTCGACGGAAAGAAGCCCGGCGCGAGCGCGTTCACCGTGATGCCGTGCTCGCCCCACTCGCCGGCGAGCGCGCGCGTGAAGTTCACCAGCCCGCCCTTCGTCGTGTTGTACGCGATCGTGTGGTTCGTGCCCGGCTCGTTGCCGCGCAGCCCGGCGATCGACGCGACGATCAGGATGCGGCCGTACCCTCGCGGGATCATCGAGCGCTTGCCGATCAGCTGCGTGAGCAGGAACACGCTGGTGAGGTTCAGGTTCAGCAGCTTCTGCCACGCCTCGAGCGGGTGCTCCGCCATCGGCGCTCCCCAGGTCGTGCCGGCGTTGTTGACGAGGATGTCGCAGTGGCCCAGCTTGCCGAGCGCAGCGTCGACGAAGGCGACCACCGACTCGGGCTTGCCCAGGTCCGCGGCAATCGCGTGCGCGCGCACGCCCTGCTTGGCGAGATGGGCGACCGCTTCGTCCAGTTCGGCCTGCTTTCGCGCGGCGAGCACGATCTCGGCGCCCATCTCGCCGAGCGCCTCGGCGATCTGCAGCCCCAGCCCGCGCGAGCCGCCGGTGACGATCGCCTTGCGTCCGGCCAGGCTCATCGATTCGCGTACCGACATCGAACGCTCTCCTTCAGGCGATCTCGAACAGTCCGGCGGCACCCATTCCGCCGCCGATGCACATCGTGACGACGGCCCAGCGCGCGCCGCGGCGTCGACCCTCGATCAGCGCGTGCCCGGTGAGCCGCTGGCCGCTCACCCCGTACGGATGGCCGACGGCGATCGCGCCGCCGTTCACGTTCAGTCGATCGTCGGGAATGCCCAGCTTGTCGCGGCAGTAGAGCACCTGCACCGCGAAAGCCTCGTTCAATTCCCACAGGTCGATGTCGTCGATCTTCTTGCCGGCACGCGCAAGCAGCTTCGGCACCGCGTACACCGGGCCGATACCCATCTCGTCGGGCTCGCAGCCGGCCACCGCGAAGCCGCGGAAGTAGCCCAGCGGCTTCAGCCCGCGCTTCTCCGCCAGCGATGCCTCCATGAGAACGCAGGCGCCCGCGCCGTCGGAAAACTGGCTGGCGTTGCCCGCGGCCACCGTTCCGCCGGGCAGCGCCGGCTTGATCTGCGCGATGCTTTCCACCGTCGTGCCGGGTCGGCGCCCCTCGTCGTCGGCGAGCGTGACCTCGCGCGTCTCGAGCCGCCCGCTCGCCTTGTCGGCCACCGCCATGCGCACGGTGATCGGGACGATCTCGTCCTTGAACCGGCCCGCTTCGGCCGCAGCGCATGCGCGCTGCTGGCTGCGTGCGCCGTACTCGTCCTGGCGCTCGCGCCCGATGCCGTAGCGGCGCGCGACCGTCTCGGCGGTCTGCAGCATCGGCCAGTAGACCTCGGGCTTGGTCTTGCGCAATCCCTTGTCGACGAGCATGTGGCGGTTCGCCTCGTTCTGCACGCACGAGATCGACTCGACTCCGCCGGCGACGAAGATCTCGCCCTCGCCGGCGATGATGCGCTGCGCCGCCATCGCGATCGTCTGCAGACCGGACGAACAGAAACGGTTGACGGTGACGCCCGAGACGCTCACCGGGCAGCCGGCGGCGAGCGCCGCCTGGCGCGCGATGTTCGAGCCGGTGGCGCCCTCCGGCGTCGCGCAGCCCATCAGCACGTCCTCGACCTCGCCGGGCTCGATGCCCGCGCGCTCGATCGCGGCGCGCACCACGTGCCCGCCCATCGTCGCGCCGTGCGTCATGTTCAGCGCGCCGCGCCAGGACTTCGCCAGCCCGGTGCGCGCCGTCGATACGATCACTGCTTCACGCATGATTCCCTTCCCCGTTCCGTTCAACCGTTGAATCCCTTGCCCTCGGCGGCGAGCTTCGCCAGCAGCGGCGCCGGCGTCCAGAACGCGGCGTCGCCGCGCGCGATCGCAGCGAAGTCGCGCATCCGGTTCACCACGTTGTACAGGCCGTACTGGTCGGCATAGAGCATCGGTCCACCGCGCCACAGCGGGAACCCGTAGCCGGTGAGATAGATCATGTCGATGTCGGAGGCGCGCAGGGCGATTCCTTCCTCGAGGATCTTCGCGCCCTCGTTCACCAGCGCGAACACGAGCCGGTGCACGATCTCGTCATCGGAGAGCTTGCGCGGCTTCGCGCCGATCGAATCGCGGTGCGCGGAGATCAGCTCGTCGACCTGCGGATCGGGCAACGCATCGCGCTTGCCGGGCACGTAGCGGTACCAGCCGGCGCCGGTCTTCTGGCCGAAGCGGCCCAGCTCGCACAGCTTGTCGGCGATGCGCGGATATTCGAGGTTCGGCTGCTCGACGTAGCGCCGCTTGCGGATGTACCAGCCGACGTCGTTGCCGGCCAGGTCGCTCATCCGGAACGGCCCCATCGCGAAGCCGAACTTCTCGATCGCCCGGTCGACCTGCTGCGGCGTGGCGCCTTCCTCGAGCATGTACAGCGCCTGGCGCAGGTACTGCTCGATCATCCGGTTGCCGATGAAACCGTCGCACACGCCCGAGACGACGCCGGTCTTGCGCAGCTTCTTCGCCAGCTGCATCGTCGTGGCGAGCACGTCCTTGCCGGTCTTCTCGCCGCGCACGATCTCGAGCAGCTTCATCACGTTCGCCGGCGAGAAGAAGTGCGTGCCGATGACGTCCTGCGGGCGTCGGGTGAACGAAGCGATGCGGTTCACGTCCAGCGTGGAAGTGTTGGTGGCGAGGATCGCTCCCGGCTTCATCACCTCGTCGAGCCTGCGGAACACCTTCTCCTTCACCGCCATGTCCTCGAACACGGCCTCGACGACGATGTCGGCATCGGCGATGTCGTCGTACGACAGCGTAGGCTCGATCAGCGCCATGCGCCTGTCGACGTCCTCGGGCTTCATTCGGCCCTTCTTCGCCGTGCTCTCGTAGTTCCTGCGGATCGTTGCCACGCCCTTGTCGAGCGCTTCCTGCGCGACCTCGAGCAGCTTGACCGGAATGCCGGCGTTGGCGAAGTTCATCGCGATGCCGCCGCCCATCGTGCCCGCGCCGATCACCGCGGCACGCTCGATCCGGCGCGTGGGCGTCGACGACGGAACGTCGGGAATCTTGCTCGCTGCGCGCTCGGCGAAGAAGGCGTGGCGCAGCGCGCGCGACTCGGGCGTCTGCACCAGCTCGAGGAACAGGCGCCGCTCGTTCGCCAGCCCTTCCTCGAAGCTCATCTTCACGGCGCCGGCGATCGCGTCCACGCAGCGCACCGGCGCGGGGAAGTTCTTCGCGACCGAGGCAACCGTGTTGCGCGAGAACTGGAGGAAGGCTTCGGCGTCGTCGTGCTCGACGCGCAGGTCGCGCACCTTCGGCAGTCCCCGGTTCTCGGCGAGCGCCTTGTGCGCGAAGGCGATCGCGCCATCGACCAGATCGCCTTCGACGATCTGGTCGAAGAGCTTCGTTGCGGCGAGCTTCTCGGACTTCACCGGCTCGCCGGAGACGATCATGTTCACCGCCGTCTCGAGCGGAACGACGCGCGGCAGGCGCTGCGTGCCGCCCGCTCCAGGCAGGATGCCAAGCTTCACTTCGGGCAACGCGATCTGCGCGCCGGGCGAGGCGACGCGGAAATGGCAGCTGAGCGCGAGTTCGAGTCCGCCGCCCATCGCGACCGCGTGCACGGCCGCGACGACCGGCTTGGTGCTCTCCTCGATCGTGCGGATGACCGTGTGCAGCGTCGGCTCGGCGAGCGCCTTGGGCGTGTTGAACTCGCGGATGTCGGCGCCGCCGGAGAACGCGTTGCCCGCGCCGTGGATGACGATTGCGCGGATCGCGTCGTCGGCCTGCGCGCGGCGAATCGCTTCTACCAGGCCGGTGCGCAGTTCGTGGCCGAGGCCGTTGACGGGAGGATTGTCCATCGTGACGACGGCGATGTCGCCGCGGGGGGCGTAGTGCGCTTGGGTCATGGGGAGGCTTCCGGAGAGTGACAGGACTGCTGGGGGCAGTGTAACCGAGGGGTTCGGGCGTACGACTTCTGCGTACGCTCCGCGCGGGGCCGGCGTGCGAGGCGCGTGTCGGTCGGTTGTCTGTGCGGCGGTCCTGCCGCTCTCCTCTCGCTTGCCTCAGGGTTGGCGGACGACTTCCACTTTCGCGCAATGGCCGGGGATCGAGGACAGCGCTGCATCGCAGGTGAGCAG
>JAJPEN010000039.1 GCA_021166835.1 Burkholderiaceae bacterium
CGGAGTTGCATTTCTCGGTCTGCTGGATCGGTGTTCCTCGAAATGCAATGAGGCTAACGGTTCGAGGAAACTCTCTCGATGGGTACGAAGATCTATGTAGGCAACCTGCCGTGGCGCGCAACCGATGCACAGTTGTCGCAGCTGTTCGGCAGTCACGGTGAAGTCACGGATGCGAAGATCGTCACCGACCGCGAAACGGGGCGCTCGCGCGGCTTCGGCTTCGTCACGATGACCTCCGACGATGCGGCGCAGGCCGCCATCCGGGCATTGAACGGCTATTCGCTCGAAGGCCGCAGCCTCGTCGTCAACGAAGCACGCGAGCAGGGCGGCGGCGGCGGTCGACGTCCGGGCGGCTACGGCGGTGGTGGTGGCGGCGGTTACGGCGGCGGCGGTGGTGGCGGCTACGGCGGCGGAGGCAGCGGCGGCGGTGGTGGATACGGCCGCGGCGGCGGAGGCAGCGGTGGCGGTGGCTACGGCGGCGGTGGTGGCGGCTACGGCGACCGCGAGGGCGGCGGAGGCGGCAACCGCGGCGGCTACGGCGGCCAGCGACGGGCTCGCCAGTTCGGGCAGTGAATGCCGTGAAGGGTGAAGGGTAAAGGGTGAAGGGGAAGAACCCTCGGCCTTCGTAGCCGGGGTTCTTCCCCTTCACCCTTCACCCTTTCCCCTTCACATTTCCGAATAGTTCGGTCCCCCGCCCCCCTCGGGGACGACCCAGACGATGTTCTGCGTCGGGTCCTTGATGTCGCACGTCTTGCAGTGCACGCAGTTCTGCGCGTTGATCTGCAGGCGTTCGGCGCCAGTGTCGTCGCGCACGAATTCGTAGACGCCCGCAGGGCAGTAGCGCTGCTCCGGACCGGCATAGCGCGCGAGATTGATCTGCACCGGCACCTGCGCATCCTTCAGCGTCAGGTGCACCGGCTGGTTCTCCTCGTGGTTGGTGTTCGAGATGAACACCGAGGACAGCCGATCGAAGGTGATCTTCCCGTCGGGTTTCGGATAGGCGATCGGCTTCGAATCGGCAGCCGGCTGCAGGTATTCGTGATCGGGACGCTTCACGTGCATCGTGAACGGCGCCTTGCCGCCGAACACCATCTGGTCGATGCCGACGAGCAGCGTTCCGGTCCATAGTCCCTTGCTCATCGCCGCCTTGAAATTGCGTGCGATGTGCAGCTCCTCGTGCAGCCACGAGCGCTCGAAGGCATCGCGATAGGCGACCAGCTCGTCGCGCGAGCGCCCGGCGGCGATCGCGTCGAACGCCGCTTCGGCAGCGAGCATCCCGGTCTTGATCGCCGCGTGGCTGCCCTTGATGCGCGAGGCGTTCAGGAAGCCGGCATCGCAACCGATCAGGCATCCGCCGGCGAAGGCGAACTTGGGCAGCGAGTTGATGCCTCCCGCGGTGATCGTGCGCGAGCCGTATGCCAGCCGCTTGCCGCCCTCCAGCAGGGAACGGATTTCCGGATGCGTCTTGTAGCGCTGGAACTCCTCATAGGGCGACAGGTACGGATTGCGGTAATTCAGACCGACGACGTAGCCGATCGCGATCTTGTTGTCCCTCCAGTGGTACAGGAAGGAGCCGCCGTAGGTGTCGTTGTCCAGCGGCCAGCCGGCCGTGTGCATGACCAGGCCCTGCTCGAACTTCGCCGGTTCGATCTCCCACAGCTCCTTGACGCCGATCGCGTAGCTCTGCGGATCGCGGCCCTCGTCGAGCCGATAGCGCGCAATGAGCTGCTTGCCCAGATGCCCGCGCGAGCCTTCGGCGAAGAACGTGTACTTGCCGTGCAGCTCCATGCCCGGCTGGAAGTTCGCCGTCGGTTCGCCGTCGCGTCCTACGCCCATGTTGCCGGTGGCGATCCCCTTCACGGCGCCGGCATCGTCGTACAGCACCTCGGCCGCGGCGAAGCCGGGATAGATCTCCACCCCGAGCGCCTCGGCCTGCGAGCCGAGCCAGCGCACGAATTCGCCCAGGCTGACGACGTAGTTGCCGTGATTGCGGAAGCAGCCGGGCAGCATCCAGTGCGGAACGCTGCGCGCGCCTTTCTCCGACAGGAAGAGGAAGCGGTCTTCCTTCACCTCGGTGTTCAGCGGCGCGCCGCGCTCGCGCCAGTCGGGGAACAGCTCCTCGAGCGCGCGCGGGTCCATCACCGCGCCCGACAGGATGTGCGCGCCGACCTCCGAACCCTTCTCGACGACGCACACGCCGATCTCGGTGCCTCGGTCGGCTGCGAGCTGCTTCAGTCGGATCGCGGCCGACAGCCCTGCCGGGCCCGCTCCGACGATCACGACGTCGAACTCCATCGACTCGCGCTCGATTTCCATCTGGATGTTCTCTCCTGTGCACCGGACGCCGCTGCGCCGCGTGTCGCTGCGGATTGTCCCGGAAAGGGTCGGGCGCATGCAAACGGTCCCATCCAGGGCGGCGAGTCGATCGGCTACCATGCCCGCACGCTTGTCGCCGCTTGTCGCGTTTCGCGGGAGAACCGTTCGTGCCCACCCGATTCGATCTGGAAGGAAAGACCGCGCTCGTCACCGGCGCTTCGAGCGGCCTGGGCGCGCGCTTCGCGCAGGTGCTCGCCGACAACGGCGCGCGCGTCGTGCTCGCATCGCGGCGCGTCGAGCGACTGAAGGAGCTGCGTGCGCAGATCGAGGCGGCGGGCGGCGATGCGCACGTCGTCGAGCTGGACGTCACCGATCCTGCGAGCATCCGCGACGCGGTGGAGCAGGCCGAGACGCAGGCCGGCGCGATCGACATCCTCGTGAACAACTCCGGGGTGAGCACGACGCAGCGCCTGGTCGATGTCACGCCGGAGGACTACGACTTCGTCTTCGACACGAACACGCGCGGAGCCTTCTTCGTCGCGCAGCAGGTCGCGCGGCGCATGATCGCGCGCGCGAAGGAAGATCCGAAGCGCAGCGCCCGCATCGTCAACATCGCGTCGATGGCCGCGCTGCGCGTGCTGGCGCAGATCGGCGTCTACTGCATGAGCAAGGCGGCCGTCGTGCAGATGACGAAGGCGATGGCGCTCGAGTGGGGGCGCTACGGAATCAACGTCAACGCGATCTGCCCGGGCTACATCGAAACCGAGATCAATGCCGAGCACTGGAAGACCGAGGCCGGACAGAAGCTGATCGGGATGCTGCCGCGGCGCCGGGTCGGCAAGCCCGAAGACCTCGACGGCCTGCTCGTGCTGCTCGCCTCCGAGCGCTCGGGCTTCGTCAACGGCGCGGTCATCGCCGCCGACGACGGATTCGGCGTGTGAGCCTCGGGCGTCACCGGCGCAGTCGCCGCTCGACGCTCTCCCGGATGTGGCGCACACCGAGCGCGACCGCGATCGCGACCGGCACCACGGCAATGCCGGTCGCCACTTCGACGTCGATGCCGATGCCGCCCGCTTTCGCCGCCACCAGCAGGTAGTGCACGATGCCGACCGCGTAATAGGTGATCGCGGCCACCGACAGGCCTTCGACGGTCTGCTGCAGCTTCAGCTGCAGTTCGGCGCGCTGGTTCATCGCCGACAGCAACGCCTGGTTGTGCCGTTCCCGCTCGATGTCCACGCGCGTGCGCAGCAGCGCGCTCGCGCGTTCGATGCGCTCGGCGGCCGAATCGATGCGCCGGCCGACGCTCTCGCAGAAAGCCATCGCCGGATCGAAGCGGCGCTCGAGGAAGGCGATCGGCGTCTGCAGCGGCGAAATGCGCTCGGCGCGCAGATCCCGGCCGCGCTGTCGCACGATCGCGTGATAGGCGCGCGCGGCGCCGAAGCGAAAGCCCACGGTGGACGACAGCCGTTCGACGGTGGCGGCCAGGCGGGTCACTTCCTGCAGCAGCTCGGGCTCTTCGCTGGCGGGCGCGCCTTCCAGGCGAGCGACCAGCGCGCCGAGCGCCCGCTCGGCCGCGTCGAGTTCGACCGCGGTCTCGCGCGCGAGCGGGAACGCGAGCATCGCCATCATCCGGTAGACCTCGATCTCGACGAGGCGCTGCACCTGGCGCCCGGTGCGCCTGGCGTCCATCGACTCGTCGAGCAGCAGCATGCGCACGAAGCCGTCCTCGTGCATGCGGAAGTCGGTGTACACGCGCGCCTTGCCGTCGGCGATCGTCGCGCCGCACAGCTCGTTTCCGTCGAAGACGCGGGCGAGCGCGTTCTCGTCTTCGGCGCGCTGCGGACCGGCGTCGCGCGCCGGCAGCAGTGCGAGATGAACGGCGGCGATGCGCTCGCCGGGCAGCGACGCGAGCCAGCCCGGCGGCAATTCGTCGAGCGCCGTCCTGCCGAAGGGATCGTTCGGCTCGCAGCCGTTCGCGTCGATCGTATAGCCGTCGAATTCGCCGTGCCGTTCGCGCTTCAGCCGGAACGCACCGAAATCGGCCAGGAAGTGCGTCTGGCCGGGCGAAGGCGAGGGCAGCCCGTGCGCGGCGCACAGCGCGGCGAGCGGATCGGCGGGCTTCGGCGCCTCCCCTTCGCCGCCGTTTCCGGACCCGCCCGGTCGCGGACGCAGCAACGCGATATGCGACACTCGATGAGGCGGCGCGATCGCCTGTCGCGGGCGGGCGTGGATCTCGTCGTGCAGCGCCTGGCGATCGGGGTGCTCGATCATGCTCCGCGCCGCTGCGGCGTGGGCGCCTTCGGCGCGAGGCGCCGGAAAGCGAACCGGGAGAGACCGTTGAGCGACCGCATTCTCGTATTCGAGCTGGGGATTCCGATCCGCTGGGGCGACATGGACGCGATGGGCCATGTCAATAATACGGTCTATTTCCGCTACATGGAGCAGGTGCGGATCAGCTGGTTCGATTCGCTCGGAATGCGCCCGGTGCCGAGCGGAGAAGGCCCGCTGATCGTCAACGCCAGCTGCACCTTCGCCCGCGAACTGCGCTATCCGGGTACGGTGATCTGCCGACAGTACGTCGGCGCGATCGGCCGCTCGAGCGCGGAGACATACATCGACATGCTGCGCAGCGACGATCCCGACACGATCTACGCGAGCGGAGCCGCGAAGGTCGTCTGGGTGGACTACGCGAAGAAGAAGTCGGCGCCGCTGCCCGAAGCCGCGCGCGCCGCGATGACGAGGGCTTTCGCGCGCTGATCCGATCCGAGCGCGCGCCCGCGCTCAGGTGAACTCGCGCCCGCGCTCAGGTGAACTCGCGCCGCACTCAGCCGAAAGCGGAGACGTCCACCGGACAGCCGGTTTTTGCGACGATCTCGTCGGCGCCGACCTCCGGCGCCAGTTCCACGAGCTTCAGGCCCTTCTCGCCCACCTCCAGCACGCCCAGGTCGGTGATGATCAGGTTCACGACGCCGACGCCGGTGAGCGGCAGCGTGCATTTCGGCAGGATCTTGTGCTCCTCGCTGCCGTCCTTCTTCTTCGCCGTGTGCTCCATCAGCACGATGACGCGCCCGACGCCGGCGACGAGATCCATCGCGCCGCCCATTCCCTTGACCATCTTGCCGGGGATCATCCAGTTGGCGAGATCGCCATGCTCGCTGACCTGCATCGCGCCGAGGATCGCGAGGTCGATCTTTCCGCCGCGGATCATCGCGAAGGAATCGGCCGACGAGAAGATCGACGAGCCGGGCAGCGTCGTCACCGTCTGCTTGCCGGCGTTGATCATGTCGGGATCGACTTCGTCGTCGGTGGGGAAGGGGCCGATGCCGAGCAGTCCGTTCTCCGATTGCAGCCAGACTTCGGTGCCGTGCGGAACGTGGTTGGCGACCAGCGTGGGCAGTCCGATTCCGAGGTTCACGTAGAAGCCGTCGCGCAGCTCCTTCGCAGCGCGCGTCGCCATCTGGTTGCGTGTCCAGGCCATGTTCGTTGCTCCTGCTGTCAGCGCGCGCGCGTGGTGCGCTGCTCGATGCGCTTCTCGGGCGTGGGGTTGTGGACGATGCGCTGCACGTAGATGCCGGGCAGGTGCACGTGGTCGGGATCGATCTCGCCGGTGGGCACGATGATCTCGACTTCCGCGATCGTCACGCGGCCGGCCATCGCGGCGTTCGGGTTGAAGTTGCGCGCCGTGCGGCGGAACACGAGATTGCCCGCGCGATCGGCCATCCACGCCTTGACCAGCGCCACGTCGGGAACGAGCGAGCGTTCCATCACGTAGGTGTGGCCGTCGAACTCGCGCGTTTCCTTGCCTTCGGCGACGATCGTGCCCACGCCGGTGCGCGTGAAGAAGGCGGGAATGCCGGCGCCGCCCGCGCGCAGCTTCTCGGCGAGCGTGCCCTGCGGCGTGAACTCGAGCTCCAGCTCGCCGGCCAGGTACTGGCGCTCGAACTCCTTGTTCTCGCCGACGTAGGACGCGATCATCTTGCGGATCTGGCGCGTCTGCAGCAACAGGCCCAGGCCGAATCCGTCGACGCCCGCGTTGTTCGAAATGCAGGTGAGATTGCGTACGCCCGAATCGCGCAACGCCGCGATCAGCGCTTCCGGGATGCCGCACAACCCGAAGCCGCCCACGGCGATCGTCTGCCCGTCGGCGACGACGCCTTCGAGCGCCCTGGCTGCGCTGGGGTAGACCTTGCTGCTCATTCGTTATCCTCGCTCTCGGGACACCCGGGACCGGCACGGATTATATGCGGCCGCTACAATCGAAGATGCTTCGCCCCTGCGCACGATGACGCATCGCCCTGCTCCCGGCGCGGGCGTGTCCTCGCACCCGCACCCCCACTCGCATGCCCACCCGCACTCGGGTCCGCACTCGCGTGCGAACGCGCATTCGCAGGTGCATGCGCGCCCGGGCGGCGATGCGCACGAACATGCGCACGATCACGCGCACGCCGGCGGAGCGGCGCCGTCGCGCGCGCTCGGCTGGTCGCTGGCGGTCGTGCTGGCCTTCGCGCTGCTCGAGTTGGTCGTGGGAATCGTCAGCGGCTCGCTGGCGCTCGCCTCCGACGGCGTGCACATGCTCACCGACGCGGCTGCGCTCGGCCTGGCCCTGGGCGCGCAGCGCTTCGCACGCCGCGAGGCCGGCCCGCGGATGAGCTTCGGCTACGGGCGCGCCGAGACCCTCGCTGCACTGACGAACGGCATCTTCTACGTCGGCGTGCTCGTGTTCATCGTGGTCGAGGCGATCGGCCGGATGCACGACACGCCGCCGATCGACGTTCGCTACGCGCTGCCGGTCGCGGTGGCCGGCCTGCTGGTGAACGCCGGCGTGTGGCGATTGCTGCACGGCGAGCGGCACGAACTGAACACGCGCTCGGCGCTGCTGCACGTGATCGGCGATTTCGCCGGTTCGCTGATCGCGATCGTCGCGCTCGGCACCGTCTGGCTGACCGGATGGACGCTGATCGACCCGATCCTCACGCTGGCGATCTGCGCGCTGCTGCTCGTGGCCACGATACGGCTGCTGCGCGACAGCGTGCGGGTGCTGATGAACGCGGTGCCCGAGGGCGTGGACGCCGATGCCGTGGAGCGCTCGCTGCTCGAAACGCGCGGCGTGCGCTGGGTGCGCGACCTGCACCTGTGGTCGCTCGGCGACGGCAGCCCGGCGATGTCGGCGCACGTGGCCATCGACCAGATGGCCGAGTGGCCGGCGATCCTCGCCGACATCCGCGCGACGATGGACGAACGCCACCGCATCCGGCACCTGACGCTGCAGCCCGAGACGATGCACGAGGAAGAGCTGCTGCTGCGCCAGGAAGCGCAATGCCGCCGGCGCGCCTGACGCTCCTCCCGGGACTCCGCCACGGCTTCGCGCAGGCTTCGCCGGGATCTCCCCGGCCGACGGCAATCCCCTGTTGCCGGCTTGTATAATCGCGCTTTCCGGCCGAGCCACATGACCAAATTCGTATTCGTCACCGGCGGCGTCGTTTCGTCGCTCGGCAAGGGCATCGCCGCGGCCTCCATCGGCGCGCTGCTCGAGTCCCGCGGCCTGCGCGTCACGCTGCTCAAGCTCGATCCCTACATCAACGTCGACCCCGGAACGATGAGCCCGTTCCAGCACGGGGAGGTGTTCGTCACCGAAGACGGCGCCGAGACGGACCTGGATCTCGGCCACTACGAACGCTTCGTGTCGGCGCCGATGCGGCGCACGAACAACTTCACCACCGGTCAGATCTACGACTCGGTCATCCGCAAGGAGCGCCGCGGCGAGTACCTGGGCCGCACGGTGCAGGTCATCCCGCACATCACCAACGAGATCCAGGCGTTCATCGAGCGCGGCGCCCACGTGGGCGCGCCCGATTCGCCGCAGGTGGCGATCGTCGAGATCGGCGGCACGGTGGGCGACATCGAATCGCTGCCCTTCCTCGAGGCGGTGCGCCAGATGAGCCTGAAGCTCGGACGCGGCAACGCCTGCTTCGTGCACCTCACGCTGGTGCCGTTCATTCCGTCGGCGGGCGAGCTGAAGACCAAGCCCACGCAGCACTCGGTGCAGAAGCTGCGCGAAATCGGGATCCAGGCCGACATGCTGATGTGCCGGGCCGACCGGCGCATTCCCGACGAAGAGCGCGCGAAGATCTCGCTGTTCTCCAACGTGCAGCTCGATTCGGTCATCTCCGTGCAGGACGCCGACTCGATCTACAAGATCCCCCGCATGCTGCACGAGCAGGGCGTCGACCGCACGATCTGCGAAATCCTTCGGCTCGACACGCGCCCGGCCGACCTCGGCGTCTGGGATCGCCTGGTGCACCGGCTCGAGCATCCGAAGCGCGAAGTGCGCATCGCGATGGTCGGCAAGTACGTCGACCTCACCGAATCGTACAAGTCGCTGAGCGAGGCGCTCATCCACGCGGGCATCCACACCGAGAGCCGCATCGCGATCGACTACATCGATTCGGAACGCATCGAAACCGACGGCACGTCGATGCTCGAGGGCTTCGATGCGATCCTGGTTCCGGGCGGCTTCGGCCGGCGCGGCGTCGAGGGCAAGATCCAGGCGATCCGCTACGCGCGCGAGAACCGCGTGCCCTATCTCGGCATCTGCCTGGGCATGCAGCTGGCCGTCATCGAGTTCGCGCGCCACGTCTGCGGTCTGGCGGGCGCCAACAGCACCGAGTTCGATCCCGACACCCCGCATCCAGTGATCGGCCTGATCACCGAGTGGCACGACCGCGAAGGCCGCATCGAGAAGCGCGACCTGCGCTCCGACCTCGGCGGGACGATGCGCCTGGGCGCGCAGCGCTGCCCGATCGTCCCCGGCACGATCGCCGCTTCGGTCTACGGCGAGTCGGTCAACGAGCGCCACCGGCATCGCTACGAGGTCAACAACGGCTACGTCGATCGCCTGCAGACCGCCGGGCTGGTCATCTCGGCGCGCACGCCTGCCGAGTCGCTCACCGAGATCGTCGAGATGCCGCGCAGCGGCGCGCTCGCGCATCCGTGGTTCGTCGGCGTGCAGTTCCACCCCGAGTTCACCTCCACGCCGCGCGACGGCCATCCGCTGTTCCGCGCCTACGTCGAGGCCGCCGCCGAGCGCGCCCGCCAGCGGCGAGCGCGCGAGGAACCGGCGGTCGTGCGGCTGGCATGAGGGCGAGCGGGTCGATGCGCCTTTGCGGATTCGAAACCGGCCTGGACCGGCCGCTGTTCCTCATCGCCGGGCCGTGCGCGATCGAGTCGCGCGAGCTGGCGCTCGATACTGCCGGGCGGCTGAAGGAGATCACGTCCGCGCTCGGCGTGCCGTTCATCTACAAGTCTTCCTTCGACAAGGCCAATCGCAGCTCGGGTACGTCGTTCCGCGGCCCCGGCATGGACGAAGGGCTGAAGATCCTCGACGAAGTGCGTCGCACGATCGGCGTTCCGGTGCTCACCGACGTGCACGAGATCGACCAGATCGCGCCGGTGGCGGCGGTCGTCGACGTGCTGCAGACGCCGGCCTTCCTCGTTCGCCAGACCGACTTCATCCGCGCGGTCGCCTCGGCCGGCCGGCCGGTGAACATCAAGAAGGGGCAGTTCCTCGCGCCGCACGACATGAAGAACGTCGTCGACAAGGCGCGCGCCGCGGCGATCGATGCGGGCGGCGACGGCGAGAACATCCTCGTCTGCGAACGCGGCGCCTCCTTCGGCTACAACAACCTGGTCTCCGACATGCGCTCGCTCGCCATCATGCGCGAGACGGGCTGCCCGGTCGTCTTCGACGCCACGCATTCGGTGCAGCTGCCGGGCGGGCAGGGCACCTCGTCGGGCGGACAACGCGAGTTCGTGCCGGTGCTCGCGCGTGCGGCGGTGGCCGTCGGCATCGCGGGCATCTTCATGGAAACGCATCCCGACCCCGCGCGGGCGCTGTCCGACGGACCGAACGCCTGGCCGCTGCAGCGCATGGCGGAGCTGCTCGCCACGCTGCAGTCGATCGACGCGCTGGTCAAGCGCGACGGCTTTCCCGAACAGACGCTCTCCGCTCGCGGCTGAGCGCATTCGACCCCAGGAGGAGTCTCGATGCCCGCCTACGTGATCGCCGACGTGAAGGTCAGCGACCCCGAGCGATACAAGGAATACATGGCGCTGTCGCCGGCGGCGATCGAGGCCGCCGGCGGCCGCTTCCTCGTGCGCGGCGGCGCGCACGAGGTGCTCGAAGGCAACTGGCAGCCGTCGCGCCTGGTGATGGCCGAGTTCCCCGACATGGCCGCGGCGCGCGCGTTCTACGATTCGGCGCAATACCGTGCGGCGCGCGCGAAGCGGGCCGGTGCGACCGAATACTTCCACATGGTCGTCGTGCAGGGAGCCGAGCCGAAATGAGTGCGATCGTCGACATCATCGGACGCGAGATTTTCGATTCGCGCGGCAATCCCACGGTCGAATGCGACGTGCTGCTCGAAACCGGCGTCATGGGCCGCGCGGCGGTGCCGTCGGGCGCCTCCACCGGCTCGCGCGAGGCGATCGAGCTGCGCGACGGCGACAAGGCGCGCTACCTGGGCAAGGGCGTGCTCGAGGCGGTCGAGCACATCAACACCGAGATCTCCGAGTCGATCATGGGTCTGGACGCCACCGAGCAGGCGTACATCGACCGCACGCTGATCGAGCTGGACGGCACCGAGAACAAGTCCAGGCTGGGCGCCAACGCGATGCTCGCCGTGTCGATGGCGGTGGCCAAGGCGGCGGCCGACGATTCCGGCCTGCCGCTGTATCGCTACTTCGGCGGCTCGGGCGCGATGGCGCTGCCGGTGCCGATGATGAACGTCATCAACGGCGGGGCGCACGCGAACAACAACCTCGACCTGCAGGAATTCATGATCGTGCCGCTCGGCGCGCCGACGCTGCGCGAGGCGCTGCGCTACGGGGCCGAGGTCTTCCATTCGCTGAAGAAGCTCCTGCACGACCGCGCGATGTCCACCGCGGTGGGCGACGAGGGCGGCTTCGCGCCGAGCGTGAAGAACCACGAGGCGGCGATCCAGCTCGTGCTCGAGGCGATCGAGGCGGCCGGCTACGAGCCGGGCAGGCAGATCGCGCTCGCGCTCGACTGCGCAGCCTCGGAATTCTTTCGCGACGGGCGCTACCACCTGGCCGGCGAAGGCCTCACGCTGAGCGCGAACGATTTCGCCAACCTGCTGTCCACCTGGTGCGACCGCTACCCGATCGTCTCGATCGAGGACGGCATGGCCGAGGACGACTGGGAGGGATGGAAGCTGCTCACCGACGTGCTCGGCGATCGCGTGCAGCTGGTGGGCGACGATCTCTTCGTCACGAACACGAAGCTCCTGCAGCGCGGCATCGACGAGGGCATCGCCAACTCGATCCTGGTGAAGATCAACCAGATCGGCACGCTCACCGAGACCTTCTCGGCGATCGAACTGGCCAAGCGCTACAACTACACGGCCGTCATCTCGCATCGCTCGGGCGAGACCGAAGACACCACGATCGCCGACATCGCGGTGGCGACCAACGCGTTGCAGATCAAGACCGGTTCGATGAGCCGCACCGATCGTGTCGCAAAATACAACCAGTTGCTGCGCATCGAGGAAGATCTCGGCGACGTCGCCACCTATCCGGGGCGCTCCGCGTTCTACAATCTGCGCTGACGTGCCGCGGTTGCGCGTCCGGCCGGCGCGCGATCGGGCGCGCCGGTAGCGTTTCCCGAGGAATTGCCCCCGGTGCGCACGCTCGGCATCGTTCTCGCCTGCCTGCTCGCGCTGATCCAGTACCCGCTCTGGCTCGGCAAGGGCGGCTGGCTGCGCGTCTGGGAGCTGGATCGCCAGCTCGAGGCCCAGCAGGCGACGAACGCGCGCATCGCATCACGGAACGATGCGCTCGAAGCCGAGGTCGCCGATCTGCGCGCGGGCAAGCAGGCGCTCGAGGAGCGCGCGCGCTACGACCTCGGCATGATCAAGCCGGGCGAGCTGTTCGTGCAGATCAACGAGGCGCCGGCAAGCCGCTCCGCGCCGTCCGACGAGCGCGTGCGCACGGCGGCTGTGGACGGCCGATGACGAGACAATCCGTCGTCCCGCCGGCGGATTGCGCGGCGGTGCGCCGGCGCGGTCAGGTCTTGCCGAGCGGCTCGATTACGCGCCGTGCCGCATTGCGGATGTGACGCAGCGACAATCGCTCGGCGCGCCGCGCATCGCCGGCGAGCACCGCATCGAGAATCGCCTCGTGCTCGTTCCAGGTTCGCTCGCGCGTCTCGATCGGCTCGAGCACGGCGATCATCGCGCGGCGCAGATGGTTCCAGTACAGGCGCAGCGTTTCGGCGAGCAGCGGATTGCCCGCCGCTTCGTACAGCCACATGTGAAACGCCATGTCGGCGCCGGTCAGCTCGGTGATGTCGCCGCGCGCGAGTGCGGCGCGCCCGCGCTCGAGGAGCGCACGGGCGCGCGCCGCCTTCGTGTGATGAAGCTCGGGCGATAGCGCCGCGCAGCGCGGCGCCGCGAGCCGGGCCGCCATCGGGTCGAGCGACTCGCGCAACTCGTACAGCGAGACGAAGAAGTTGCGGGCGAGCGGCGCGACGACCAGCCCGCGGCGGCCCGCTTCGTGCGCGAAGCCCTGCGAGCGCAACACGGTGAGCGCCTGCGTGAGCGGCTGGCGCGAGACGCCGAGCCTCGCGGCCAGCTCGTCCTGGTTCAGCCGGTCGCCCGGGCGCAGCACGCCGGCGCAGATGGCGTCGAGCAGCGACGAATAGACCTGTTCGTACAGCGAGGGCGCCACCTCGGGGATGCGGATGTCGGCCGGCGAGTCGGCCGGCGATTGCGGCGGCGCCGCCAGGTCGCCGGACGGCGCGGCGAGCGTGGGCAATCCTCGGACGACAGTGTCGAGTCCGGCTTCGTCGTCAGTCGCGATATCGGTTCGGGCGGAAGGCATGCGCGTCATTCGGGAAACGGATTCGCCTGCGACATACGGAATACGAAATACGATAGTATCGTATCCAAAGTACCGCACAAGGGAGACGCGAATGGACCACCGGATCCGGGTGATGCTGGCCAAGGTCGGGCTCGACGGGCACGACCGCGGCGTGAAGATCGTCGCGCGCTGCCTGCGCGACGCGGGAATGGACGTCGTCTACACTGGCTTGCATCGCTCGCCCGACGAGGTGGTCGATGCGGCCGTGCAGGAAGACGTCGACGTGCTCGGCGTGAGCCTGCTGTCGGGCGCGCACATGACGATCTTTCCGAAGATCATCCGCGGCCTGGAGTCGCGCGGCGTCGACGACATCATCCTCGTCGGCGGCGGCGTCATGCCCGACGAGGACGTCGTCGCGCTCAAGGAGATGGGGGTCGACGAGATCCTGCTGCAGGACACGCCGCCCGAGACGATCATCCGCACGATCGAGCGGCTGGTCGCCGAGCGCGGCGCGCGCTGAGCGTCGGCGCAGGAGAACGCCGATGCATCAGGCCATGGAGTCGTGGAGCTGGCCTCCGCGCTACGGCGACTCGTACCGCCCCGCCGGGAACAGCCGTTACTGGTTCCCCGTGCGCGAGACGATGGATCCGGGCGAGCGCGAACGCCGGATCGTCGAGCGCCTGCGCGAGGTCTGCGATTACGCGTATTCGAGTTGCGCGTTCTACCGGACGAAATGGAACGAAGCGGGCTTTCATCCGGAGCAGATTCGTTCGCTCGAGGACTTCGAGCGGCGCTGCCCGGTGGTGACGAAGGCCGACCTTCGTGCCGCGCAGCATCGCGCGCCGCCTTTCGGCGACTACCTGTGCATCCCCCAAGACGAGGTGTTCCACGTTCACGGCACCTCGGGCACCACCGGCAGGCCCACCGCCTTCGCGATCGGTCGCGACGACTGGCGCGCGATCGCCAACGCGCACGCCCGCGTGATGTGGGGGATGGGCATCCGTCCGGGCGACACGGTCTTCGTCGCGGCGATCTTCAGCCTGTACATGGGCAGCTGGGGAGCGCTGGCCGGCGCCGAGCGGCTCGGCGCGAAATCGTTTCCCTTCGGCGCGGGCGCGCCGGGGATGTCTTCGCGCGCCGTCCAGTGGCTGGACATGATCCGCCCGCAGGCGTTCTACGGAACGCCGTCGTACGCGCTGTACCTGGCCGAGACGGCGCGGAAGGAAGGCCTCGATCCGGCGAAGTTCGGCCTCGAGCGGATGTTCTTCTCCGGCGAGCCCGGGGCATCGGTGCCCGGCGTGCGCGACCGCATCGCCGACGCCTTTCGAGCGCAGGTCTTCGACTGCGGCTCGATGGCCGAGATGTCGCCGTTCATGAACGTGGCGGGCTCGGCCGAGTCCTCGCAGGGCATGCTCTGCTGGCAGGACATCTGCTACACCGAGGTGTGCGACCCCGCCACCTTCGAGCGCGTGCCCTACGGCGAACGCGGCACGCCGGTGTACACGCACCTCGAGCGCACCTCGCAGCCGATGATCCGCCTCGTCTCGGGCGACCTGGCGCGGTGGACGAACGACCCGACGCCGTGCGGGCGCACCTACCCGAGCCTGCCGCAGGGCATCTTCGGCCGCATCGACGACATGTTCACGGTGCGCGGCGAGAACGTCTATCCGAGCGAGATCGACTCGGCGCTCAGCCGGCTCGACGGCTACGGCGGGGAGCATCGCATCGTCATCACGCGCGAAGGCCAGATGGACGAGCTGCTGCTGCGCGTCGAGCCCAGCGTCGACCTGGCCGCCCGCGGCCCGGCTGCCGCCGAGGAGTTCCGCGCGCGCGTCGCCTCGTCGGTGCACGTGATGCTCGGCCTGCGCACGATGGTCGAGGTCGTCGAACCGGGCACGTACCCGCGCACCGACTTCAAGGCGCGACGCGTCATCGACGACCGCGAGGTCTTTCGCCGACTCGCCGACACCCTGCATCGCGGCGAGGGCGTCCGATGAAGGGGCGCGCTCCGGTTTCATCGAGCGCGCTCGTCGAACGCGCGCTGCGCGGCGAGCACGCCGCGATGGCGCGACTGATGACGCGCGCCGAAGCGGGCAGCGCCGAATGCCGCGACGCCTTTGCGCAGATCTACGCGAAGACCGGCCATGCGCATCGCATCGGCATCACCGGCGTGCCCGGCAGCGGCAAGTCGACGCTCGTCTCGGTGCTCACGCGCCGGCTGCGCGAGCAGGGCAGGCGGGTGGGCGTCATCGCCGTCGATCCGTCGAGTCCGTATTCGGGCGGCTCGATCATGGGGGACCGGATCCGGATGTCGGAGCACGTCGGCGACGAGGGCGTCTTCATCCGCAGCATGGCCACGCGCGGCGCGCACGGCGGCATGGCGCGCGCATCGCTCGAGGCGGCCGACGTGCTCGACGCCGCCGGCTTCGACTACGTGATCGTCGAGACGGTCGGCGTCGGCCAGGCCGAGGTCGAGATCGCGCGCGCCGCGCACACCGTCGTCGTCGTCTCGGCGCCGGGCCTGGGCGACGACATCCAGGCGATCAAGGCGGGCATCCTCGAGATCGCCGACGTGCACGTCGTCAGCAAGTGCGACCGCCCGGACGCGAACCGCACGGTGAGCGACCTGAAGACGATGCTCGCGATGGGGATGTCGATCGGTCCGAAGGCCGAGTGGAACGCGCCGGTGGTGCCGACCAGCTCGGCGCGCGGCGACGGCTTCGACAAACTGATCGATGCGCTCGCGCGCCACGCGCAGCATCTTCGTGATTCGGACGCCGGACGCGAACGATTGCGGCGCATCGCCGACTTCCGGATGCTGAAGACCGCCGAGGATCTGCTCGGCGAGCGTTTTCGCGCCGCCCGCGGCGGCGAGCTTGCCGAACTGTCCGCGCGGCTCGCCGAGCGCAGCATCTCCCCGTACCAGGCCGCCGAGCGGCTGCTCGCCGGCTTCACTGCTTGAGGAGTCCTGCATGACCCGCCGATCCCCCGATCCCGCCGTTTCGCCTTCGCTGCAGGAGCAGACAAGCGACTGGGAGCGCAACGAAGTCGCGTCCTTCCTCGCGCGCCAGAAGGAGAGGAAGGAGCAGTTCTTCACCTTCGGCGGACTGCCGGTGAAGCGCACCTACACGCCGCTGGATCTCGAAGGCTCGTCGTTCGACGACATCGGCCTGCCCGGCCGTTACCCGTTCACGCGCGGGCCCTATCCGACGATGTATCGCAGCCGCAACTGGACGATGCGCCAGATCGCCGGCTTCGGCACCGGGGAGGACACGAACCGGCGCTTCAAGTACCTGATCGCGCAGGGCCAGACCGGACTGTCTACCGACTTCGACATGCCGACGCTGATGGGCTACGACTCCGACCACCCGATGTCCGAGGGCGAGGTCGGCCGCGAGGGCGTGGCGATCGACATTCTCGCCGACATGGAGGCGCTGTTCGACGGCATCGATCTCGAGAACATCTCGGTGTCGATGACGATCAACCCGAGCGCGTGGATCCTGCTGGCGATGTACGTCGCGCTCGCGCAGAAGCGCGGCTGCGACCTGAACCGGCTGTCGGGGACGATCCAGGCCGACATCCTGAAGGAGTACATGGCGCAGAAGGAATTCATCTTCCCGATCGCACCTTCGGTGCGTCTCGTGCGCGACTGCATCACGTACTGCGCGCAGAACATGAAGCGCTACAACCCGATCAACATCTCGGGCTACCACATCTCGGAAGCGGGTTCCTCGCCGCTGCACGAAGTCGCGTTCACGATGTGCAACCTCGTCACCTACGTGGAGGAGGTGCTGAAGACCGGAATGAAGGTCGACGACTTCGCCCCGCGGCTGGCGTTCTTCTTCGTCTGCCAGACCGATTTCTTCGAGGAGATCGCGAAGTTCCGCGCGGCGCGTCGCGTCTACGCGAAGATCATGCGCGAGCGCTTCGGCGCGAAGAACCCGGAGTCGATGCGCCTGCGCTTCCACTGCCAGACCGCCGCCGCGACGCTCACGAAGCCGCAGTACCGGATCAACATCGTGCGCACGACGCTGCAGGCGCTCGCCGCGGTGCTCGGCGGCGCGCAGAGCCTGCACACCAACGGCATGGACGAGGCGTTCTCGATTCCGACCGAGGAGGCGATGAAGATCGCGCTGCGCACGCAGCAGATCATCGCCGAGGAGGCGCACGTCACCGAAGTGGTCGATCCGGTCGGCGGGTCGTATTACGTCGAGCACCTGACGAACGAGTACGAGCGGAAGATCTTCGAGATCCTCGACGAGGTCGAGGCCAACGGCGGCACGATCAAGCTGATCGAGGAGGGCTGGTTCCAGCGGCACATCGCCGATTTCGCCTACGAGCAGGCGCTCGACAAGCAGAGCGGAGCGAAGCCGGTGATCGGCGTGAACCGCTTCCACGAACCCGACGAGGTAGTCGACATCGAGACGCATCCTCACGATCCGACCGCCGAGCGGCGGCAGATCGAGCGGCTGCAGCGCAACCGGCGCGAACGCGACAACGCGCGCGTCGATGCGCTGCTCGACGAGCTGGTCGGCGTGGCGAAGGACGAGAACCGGAACATCATGCCGGTGACGATCGAACTGGTGCGCGCCGGCGCGAGCATGGGCGACATCGTCGAACGGCTGAAGACGGTGTGGGGGACCCACCGCGAGGTGCCGGTATTCTGAGGCCCGTATCCTGAGGCCTGTCTTTCGAGCGACGACGCGATGCATTCGAACCCTCTCGTGCTCCCCTACCGCAACGCTTCGCCGGCGATCGACGAGCCGCGGGCGTTCTTCGATCGGGGCTGCGCGGTGCTCGGCCGGGCGCGGATCGGCCGCGGCGCGGCTTTCGGACCCTTCGCCGTCGTGCGTGCCGACGGCCACGTGGTGAACGCGGGCGACGATTTCTTTCTCGGTGCGCACGCCACGGTTCACATCTCGCACGATCTCTACGGATCGACGGTCGGCGATCGCGTCACCGTCGGACGCAACTCGATCGTGCACGCCTGCACGATCGGCGACGATTGCGTGCTCGAGGACGACGTCGCGGTGCTCGATGGCGCCGCCGTGGGGCGCGGCAGCGTGATCGCGGCGGGCTCGGTCGTGTTTCCGCGCACCGCGCTGCCGGCCGGGCACTGGTGCGAGGGTTCGCCGGCCCGGGCCGTCCGCCCGCTGCAGGCCGGCGAGTGCGCGGCGATACGCGAACGCGTACGCATGGCAGCACGTGCCTGCGACACGACCTCGGAACGCGATTTCAGGATCGACGACGGCGTACACGACGTCTACGTCGCGGCCACCGCGGTCGGACGCGCGAGGCTGGTCCTCGGCCCGTCGAGCAGCATCTGGTTCGGCTGCGTGCTGCAGGCGCCCGAGCATCCGTTGCGCATCGGCGCGCGCTCGAACGTGCAGGACAACACCGTGATGCATGCCCGTCACGGGCCGATCGAGATCGGCACCGACACGACGATCGGTCACAACGTGCTGCTCGAGGACTGCAGCGTCGGCTCTCGCACGCTCGTCGGAATGGGCTCGCGCCTGGCGCCCGGCACCGTCGTGCAGGAAGACGTGTTCGTCGCTGCCGGCACCTTTACCACCGAAGGGCAGGTGCTCGAAAGCGGCTCGTTGTGGGGCGGGCGTCCGGCGCGACCCATCGCTCCGCTCGGCGAGCCGCTTCGCAGGGTGATCGCGCAGGCCGCCACGATCTACCGCGAATACGCGGCGCAGTTCGCGGCATCCCATGAAGCTTCAACTTCGATCGCAGGAGGAATAGCATCCTGAGTCGCTCGCGCTGATCGGGCGCGCCGTACATAAACCCCTTTTCAGACACGGTTACCTGCCAGAGAGGAGACAGCCATGACAACGCATACCAAGGCAGACACGAAGGTTTCGCACGATCGCTCCCGACGCAGCTTCGTCGGCGCCGCCGCCGCGGGCGGAACCGCCGCGCTCGCCGCGCCGTTCATCGCGAACGCGCAGGCCGGCAAGACCACCACGTGGAAGGTGCAGACGTCGTGGCCGGCGGGCGTGGGTCTCGACACCTTTCGCAAATGGTGCGACTCCATCAAGGAGAAGACGGGCGGCGAGCTGGAGTTCAAGGGCTTCGCGGCAAAGGAGATCGTCGGCGACTTCGAGCTGCTCGACGGCGTGAAGAACGGCGTTCTCGAGGCGATGAACTCGTTCACCGTCTACTGGGTCGGCAAGATTCCCGCCACCGCGTTCCTCAGCTCGTACCTGATGGGGTTGCGCTACCCGCACGAGTGGGACGTCTTCTTCTACAGCCGCGACGGCCTGAAGATGGCGCGCGAGATCTACGCCAGGCAGGGCCTGTACTACGTCAACCGCATCCACCACGGCCCGAACATCATCCACTCGAAGAAGCCGATCCGCTCGATCGACGACTTCAAGGGGCTGAAGCTGCGCGTTCCCGGCGGGATGATCGCCGAGGGCTTCGCCGCGGCCGGCGCGCGCACCACGCTGCTGCCCGGCGGCGAGGTGTTCTCGGCGCTCGAGAAGGGAACGATCGACGCGGCCGACTACACCGGCGCCGCGGTGAACTGGGACCTCGGCTTCCAGCAGGTCACGAAATACATCACGATGGGGCCGGTCGGGCTGCAGTGCATCTACCAGCCGGTGGACCTGATGGACTTCGTCGTGGGCATGAACCACTGGAACGCGCTCTCGCCGAAGATGAAGCAGTTCGTCGACCTGGAGATCCAGTCGTACTCGAACGTGCACCATGCGGCGATCCAGAAGGCCGACATGGAGGCCTGGCAGAAGTTCCTCAACGCCGGCATCGAGATCAACCGGCTGGGCGCCGACGATCTCGACAAGTTCCAGCGCATCGCGGTGCCCATCTGGTTCAAGTGGGCCAACAAGGACAAGGACGCGGCGCGCGTCTTCAAGCAGCAGCTCGAGATCATGGAGTCGCCCAGCTTCGGCTACGTGACGCCCGAGATGTACAAGGGGCAGAAGCTCGACATCTGATGATCCCCGGCGCGGGCGAGCCGCACCGGTGTTTCCTTCGCATGCGAACGACGGCGCCGGGCGGCGCCTCGTTCGCGTGTGCTTCCCGGATCCTTTCCGGCTCTCCGGAGCATTCCTTCGATGCCCGCTCTGACCTTCATCCTGCCCCACTGGCTGTACTGGTCGGGCCTGGTGCTGTTTCCGCTGGCGGCGATGTGGCTCGTGCGTCGCCAGCAACGCCTGCGACCCCGGCCGCGGCCGCGGCTGTTCCTTGCGTACCTGTTCTGGGCCTGCTCGGGATTCATCGGCCTGCATCGCTTCTATCTGAAGAACCTGTGGGGCTTCGTCTTCATCCCGGTGTTCCTCGCGATCCTGTACGGCAACAGCCACATCCGCGACGAACGCGAGAACGTCTCGCGCACGCGTGCCGACGTCGAGCACGTCGTTCCGGCTTTCGATCGCATGAAGAAGCAGGCCGAGCGCGAACCCGGCAGCGTCGATGCCGCGCGCCTCGAGCAGGCGCAGCGCGACGCGCAACGGGCGTCCGCCGCGCACGATGCGGCCGCAGCCGATCTCGCCTGGTGGCAGCGCGCGACGACGATCACCGCGGCACTGCTCGCCGTGATGCTCGTCGGCGACGCGTTGCTGATGCCCTCGCTGGTGCGCCGGCGGGGCGCGATCGAGGCGGCGCAGCGCGCGCCGTCGTCACCGGTCGGTGCAGTCGATGCGGGCATCGCGGCCAGCGCGGCACTGGCGAGCGCCGCACCGGTCGAGCCCGCGCCGCCGGTGCCGGGGGCCGGAACGCTGGAGGATCCGACGCTCGGGATGTATCTGCCGTACACGCGCTGGATCGACACGATCAACGCGTATGTCGGCGAGTACGTGTCGTACTGGGCGCTGCTGGCGGTCTTCGTCTACTACTACGAAGTCGTCGCCCGCTACGTCTTCAACTCGCCCACCAACTGGGTGCACGAGAGCATGTTCCTGATGTTCGGCATGCAGTACGTGCTCTCGGGCGCCTACGGCTATCGCGACGACTCGCACGTGCGCGTCGACATCCTCTATGCACGGCTGTCGCCGCGCGGCAGGGCGGCGTGCGACGTGCTCACGTCGGTATTCTTCTTCATCTTCACGATCACCATGCTCTTCACCGGCTGGCGCTTCGCGATGGACTCGATCGGCTTCGGCGAGGTCTCCTTCACCGAGTGGGGAATCCAGTACTGGCCGGTGAAGCTGATGCTGCCGCTGGGGGCGCTGCTGATCGTGCTGCAGGGCGGCGCGCGGCTGGCGCGCGACATCGCGCTGCTTTTCGGCCGCGGCGCGCCCGCGGTCGTCGTGCGGGGGGCCTGAGCAATGGGACTCGAACTGAGCATCGAATGGCTCAGCCTGCTGCTGTTCGGCTCGCTCGGCGCGCTGCTGCTGCTCGGGCTGCCGATGGCCTTCTGCACCGGCAGCCTGGCGGTGATCTTCCTGTACGTCTTCGGCTCGCCGCAGATCCTGAACATGCTGCCCTCGCGCGTGTTCCCGTTCATGACCGACTACCAGCTCTCGGCGGTGCCGCTGTTCATCTTCATGGCGGCGATGCTCGAGAAGGCCGGCATCATCGAGGAACTGTTCGAGGTCGTCTACAAGTGGCTGGGCGGCCTGAAGGGCGGGCTCGCTTCGGCCACCGTCGTCTCGTGCACGGCGCTGGCGGCGATGGTCGGCGTGGTGGGCGCCACCGAGATCACGATGGGCATGATCGCCTTGCCCGCGATGCTGCGCAAGCAGTACGAGCCGAAGCTCGCCTGCGGGGCGCTGCTGTCGGGCGGCACGCTGGGCATCCTGATCCCGCCGTCGGTGATGGCGATCGTCTATGCGGTGGTCGCGCAGCAGTCGCTGGGCGAGCTGCTCGCCGGCTCGGTCTTTCCCGGCCTTCTGCTCTCGGGGCTGTACGTCGGCTACATCACGCTGCGCTGCTACATCAACCCGGCGCTCGGGCCGGCGCTTCCGCTCGAGGAGCGCGTGAGCTTTCGCGAGAAGCTGCGGCTGCTGCGCTCGACGATCACGCCGATCCTGCTGATCGTGCTCGTGCTCGGCGTGATCTTCTTCGGCATCGCCACGCCGGTGGAGGCGGCCGGCATCGGCACCTTCGGCGCGCTGTTCGTCAGCGCGCTGCATCGCCGGCTGAACTGGGTCGCCGTGCAGGAAGCCGCGCTCGCCACGCTGAAGGCCACGGCGATGGTGATGTGGATCTTCTTCGGCGCGACGATGTTCGTCGGCTTCTTCATCGTCAAGGGCGGCCAGACCTTCGTGGCGAACTCGATCCTCGGCACGGGGCTGGAGCCCTACGGCATCCTGCTGCTGATGATGCTGATCCTGATCGTGCTCGGGATGTTCCTCGACTGGGTCGGCATCCTGCTGCTCACCGTGCCGATCTTCCTGCCGATCATGGCGAGCCTGGCCTTCGAGGGCGTCTTCGGGCTGCCCGGCGTGCCGACGGACAAGGTCGGGCTGTGGTACGGCGTCATCTTCATGGTGAACATGCAGATGGCCTTCCTCAGTCCGCCGTTCGGCTACTCGCTGTTCTACCTGAAGAGCGTCGCCCCTCCGCAGATCTCGATGGCGATGATCTTCCGCGCCGCCGTGCCCTTCCTGCTGCTGCAGGCGTTCGGGCTTCTGCTGTGCATCGTCTTCCCGCAGATCGTGCTGTGGCTGCCGGGGCTGCTGTACAAGTGAGCGGGCGGGCGGCTCAATCGCACGCCGCCCGCAGAAGCGGGCGGATTGGTCCCACGCCGCCCGCGGGAAGCGGGCGGCTCAGTGTCACGCTCCGCGGGCCTGCGCGCGCTCCTGCTCCCGTCTGCGCAGCACCGCGCGCTGCACCTTGCCGGTGGTCGTCATCGGCAGCTCGTCGACGAACTCGATCTCCTTCGGGTACTCGTAGGGCGCTAGCTTGCCGCGCACGTGCAGCTGCAGCGCCTCGACCAGCTCGTCGCAGGGGCGCTGCCCCGACGCGAGCACGACGTAGGCCTTCACCAGGTTGCCGCGCTCGACGTCGGGCTTGGGCACCACCGCCGCATTGGCGACCGCCGGATGCCGGATCAGGCAGCTCTCGATCTCGCTCGGGCCGATGCGGTAGCCGGCTGCCTTGAACATGTCGTCGGCACGTCCGCCGTACCAGAGATAGCCGTCGGGGTCCGCGGCGGCGAGATCGCCGGTACGCAACCAGTTGCCGGTGTACTTGTTTCGCGTGGCTTCGTCGTTGTGCCAGTAGCCGAGGAAGACGACCGGATCGGGGTCGCCGTGGATGTCGAAGCGGCCCACCGCGATCTCTCCGAGCTGGCCGGGCGGCAGTTCGTTGCCGTCGTCGTCGAGGATCGCGATGCGGTGTCCGGGGTAGGGACGTCCGATCGAGCCGGGGCGCGCAGGCCAGCGCTGCGACGAGTTGCCGACGACGTAGTTCGCTTCGGTCTGCCCGAAGATCTCGTTGACGGTGATCCCCAGCGCGTCGCGGCACCAGTCGAACAGCGTGTCGCCTACCGCTTCTCCGCCGCTCATGATCGCGCGCAGCGCGAGCCGGTGGCGCCTGCGCGGCTCCGGTTCGTGCTTCATCAGCATCTTCAGCGCGGTGGGAAAGAGGAACGCGTTCGTCACGCCGTGTCGTTCGAGCATCTGGTAGGCGCGGGCCGGGTCGAAGCGGCCCGTGGAGGCGACGATCGGGCGTCCGAAATAGAGCACAGGCAGCAGCGCATCCATCAGCCCGCCGGTCCACGCCCAGTCGGCCGGCGACCAGAACACGTCGCGTGCGCGCGGGAACCAGTTCTGCGAGGCGACGAAGCCGGTGAGGTTGCCGATCAGCGTGCGATGCGCGATCAGCGCGCCCTTGGGCGGCCCGGTCGTGCCGCTCGTGTAGATGAGCACCGCCGGGTCGTCGGCGTTCGTGCCGACGGCTTCGAAGCGGTCGCTGCCCGAGGCGAGCAGCGACGACCAGGCGTGTTCGCCGTTGCCGAGCGCGGGCGGCGCGTCGCCGTCGTCGACGACGACCAGGTGGCGCAGCGCGTCGCCGCGCGCGGCGCGAACCGCGTCTGCCTGCGCAGCGGCGACGATCGCGATCGACGCTTCGCTGTCTGCGAGCCGATAGCGCAGCGCCTCGGGTCCGAACAGCATCGACAACGGCATCGCGATCGCGCCCAGCGAATGGATCGCCACGTGCGAGACGACCGTCTCGGGACGCTGCGGCAGCACGATCGCGATGCGATCGCCGCGCTGCGCGCCGAGCGCGCGCAGCGCGTTCGCCAGGCGGTTGCCGTCGCGCTGCAGGCGCCGGTACGTGACGCGTTCGGTGCGCCCGTCGCCATGATCTACGATGAGCGCCGTGCGGCGCGCATCGCCCGCCCAGCGCGTGCAGCAGGCCTGCGCGATGTTGAAGCGATCGGGAACGTGCCAGCGGAATTGCGAGTACAAGGCCTCGTAGTCGTCGCGCAACCCGTCTCTCATGCCTGTCTCCGTCTTTTTCTGTCCCGTCGGGCGCCGCCCGCAGGAGTGATCATTGTGCCCAGTTCCGCTGCCGGCGGCGCGTATCGCCCGCAACGCGAGAGCCGTTCCCTGTTCCCCGTCGTGCGCGGGCTGCGCTACCACCTGCGCTGCTGGGACGGGGAAGGCCCGGAAGGCGCCGCGCCGACGGTCTTCCTGCTGCACGGCTGGATGGACGTCTCGGCGTCGTTCCAGTTCGTCGTCGACCGATTGCCGCGGCGCTGGCGGGTGCTCGCGCCCGACTGGCGCGGGTTCGGCGAAACCGACCGGTCCGGCGTCGACACCTACTGGTTTCCCGACTACCTGGGCGACCTCGACGCGCTGCTGCAGGCCTTCTCGCCGACGCAGGCGGTCGACCTCGTCGGCCACAGCATGGGCGGCAACGTGGCGCTGCTGTACGCCGGAATCCGTCCGCAGCGCGTTCGCCGCCTGGTGAATCTCGACGGACTCGGGCTTCCCGCGTCGCGGCCCGGGCAGGCGCCCGGCCGCTACGCGAAGTGGCTCGATGCGCTCGCCGGCGGCGCTTCGATGCGCGACTATCCGTCGCGGCAGGCGGTTGCCGAGCGGCTGATGCACAACGACCCGCGATTGCCCGCCGACCGCGCCGCGTTCCTCGCGCTGCACTGGGCGCGCGAGAAGGCCGACGGCCGCTTCGAGCTGCTCGGCGATCCGGTGCACCGCCTGCCGTCGCCGATCCTGTATCGCGTCGACGAGACGCTCGCCTGCTGGCGCGAGGCACGTGCCGACGTGCTGCTCGTCACCGCCGGCATCGTCGACGAGCGCGGCGCTTTCGCGCGCCAACCCGACTACGAGGAGCGGCTGCGCGCGATCCGCTCGCTGCGCAGGGTCGAGGTTGCCGATGCCGGTCACATGCTCCACCATGAGCGTCCCGGCGAAGTCGCCCGGCTGATCGAGGAGTTCTTCGCTTGACGCACGGCCGCGCACCTGGCGTGCCACTGCCGCACATCGACGCCGACCTGCACAGTCACTCCTGCGTCTCCGACGGTACGCTCACCCCTGCCGAAGTGGTTCGCCGCGCGCATGCCGGCGGCGTGCGGCTGTTCGCGCTCACCGACCACGATCACCTCGGCGGACTGGCCGAGGCGCGCGCGCAGGCGCAGCGCCTGGGCGTGGCCTTCGTCGGCGGCGTCGAGGTCTCGGTGAGCTGGGGCGTCGAGACCGTACACGTCGTCGGACTGCGGATCGATCCGGCTGCGCGCGCATTGGCCGAGGGGCTCGCCGCGACGCGCAGCGGACGCCAGGAGCGCGCACGCGCGATGGGCGAGGAGCTGGCGCGCGCCGGCATCGAAGGCGCCTTCGAGGGAGCGCTGCGCCACGTGTCGAATCCGGCGATGGTCGGGCGCACGCATTTCGCGCGTCATCTGGTCGAGCAGGGCGTCTGCGGCGACGTGCGCGAGGTGTTCCGGCGCTACCTCGTCGAAGGCAAGCCCGGCTTCGTCCCGCACCGCTGGGCGACGCTCGAGGATGCGGTGGGCTGGATCGTCGAGGCCGGCGGCGTGGCGGTGCTCGCGCATCCGGCGCGCTACCGGCTCGATGCGGCAGCGCTCGACGCGCTGATCGACGAGTTCCGCGCGTTCGGCGGCGCCGGCATCGAGGTCGTCAGCGCCTCGCACACGCGGGACGACCAACGGCGTTTCGCCGCGATCGCGTCGCGCCTCGGGATGCTCGCCTCGCGCGGCTCCGATTTCCACGGACCCGGCGAGAACCGCGTCGAGTTCGGCCAGCTGCCGGCGCTGCCCGAAGGACTCGTCCCGGTCTGGCACGACTGGCCCGAAGCGGCGCGCGCAGGCGCATCGGGCCTGGCGAGCGCAGGCTACGCATGACGCAGCGCCTGGAGATCCATCCGGCGAATCCGCAGCGGCGACTCCTCGTACGCGCCGCCGAAGCGCTGCGCCGGGGCGAACTGGCGGCGATGCCCACCGACGCCTGCTACGTGCTCGCCTGCCGCCTCGGCGACCGCGACGCGGTCGAGCGGCTGCGCGCGATTCGCGGGCTCGACGAGCGGCACCTGCTCACGCTGATGTGCCGCGACCTCTCGGAGCTGTCCACCTACGCGCGCGTCGACAATTCGCAGTACCGCTTCCTGAAGGAGTGGACGCCCGGCCCCTACACCTTCGTGCTCGACGCGACGCGCGAGGTGCCCCGGCGCCTGTGGCACCCGTCGCGCAAGACGATCGGGCTGCGCGTGCCCGATTCGCCGGTCGCCCAAGGCGTGCTCGAGGAGCACGGCGAGCCGCTGCTGTGCTCGAGCCTGATCCTTCCGGGCGAGGACGATCCGCTGCACGAGGCCGACGAAATCGTCGAGCGGCTGTCCGGACGCGTCGATCTGGTCATCGACGCGGGCGGGCAGGGCTTCGAGCCGACCACGGTCGTCGACCTCACCGGCGACGAGCCCGCTGTCGTGCGCATCGGGCGCGGCGACATCGGCGCCGCGATCGCGCGTCCCGCCGCCTCGAGCCTGCGCGTGCGCTTCTGACGCAGCCCCGGAAGTCGACGGGGCCGCTGCTACAATCGTCGCCATGGAACCGAGCCTGCCGCAGCTGGTGGCGGTGTATGCGATCCCTGTGATCCTCGCCATCACGCTGCACGAAGCGGCTCACGCTTTCGTCGCCGCGCGGCTCGGCGATCGCACCGCGCAGCAGCTCGGTCGCATGACGCTCAATCCTCTTCGCCACATCGATCCGATAGGCACGCTGCTGGTGCCTGCGCTGATCCTGCTCGCGAGCAAGGCGATGGGCGGCGCGCTGCTCTTCGGCTGGGCCAGGCCGGTGCCGATCGTCCAGTCGAACCTGCGCTCGCCGCGGCGCGACATGGGGATCGTGGCCGCCGCGGGCCCCGGCGCGAACATCGCGATGGCGCTCGGCTGGGGAGTGCTGTTCAAGCTGCTGCTGGCCGGCGGTATAGACAGCGCGCTCGCCTTCGAGATGGCCAGGGCGGGCGTTCTCGTCAATCTCGCGCTGGCCGTGCTCAATCTCGTGCCGATACCGCCGCTCGACGGCGGGCGAATCGTCGCGAGCGTCCTGCCCGACCGCGCCGCCCGCGTCTATTCGCGCGTCGAGCCCTGGGGCATCTTCCTGCTGCTCGCGCTGCTTGCCACCGGCGAGCTGGGCGGCGTGCTGATGCCGCTCGTCTATTACGGGGCGGACCTCGTCTCGTCGGTGCTCGCGCTGGACAGCTGAGGCTTCGACGACACGGCGCGCGCTCAGGCCTCGCGCGATTCGACCGCGTCGGCGTCGTGCACGAGATGCATCCGGCGCAGCGTCGGAAGCGACTCGAGGAATTCGGCCAGCTCGGCGAAGGGCAGGGGTTCGCAGATCAGCGCGCCCTGCACCTGGTCGCAGTCGAGCGCGCGCAACTCGCGCAGCTCGGCGGCCGTCTCCACGCCCTCGACCATCGCCTGCATGCCGAGCTTGGCCGCCATCGCGGTGATCGCCTGCACGATCGCGGCATTGCCGCGATCCTCGGGAAGGTTCTGGACGAAGGCGCGGTCGATCTTCAGGCCGTCCACCGGCAGGTTCTTCAGGTACGACAACGACGCGTAGCCGGTGCCGAAGTTGTCGATGACGACGCGCACGCCGAGCCGGCGCAGCTCGCCGATCAGCGTCACCGTGCGATCGGCGTTCTCGATGAACGCGCTCTCGGTCAGCTCCAGGCGCAGCAGCCGCGGCGGGAAGCGTCGCTCGAGCAACGACTCGTTCAGCGCGGAGAGGAAGCCCTCCTCGGCGAGCTGTCGGGCCGACACGTTCACCGAGACGGCGATCTCCGGCCAGGCTTCCAGGCCCAGGCGCACGCGATCGTCCAGTGCGCGGCGGATCGTCCACAGGCCCAGCTCGCGGACCGCGTTGCTCTGCTCGGCGGCCGGCAGGAACTGGTCGGGCAGCAGCATTCCGCGCACCGGATGCCGCCAGCGCAGCAGACCCTCGAAGCCGACGACGCGCCGCTCGCCGATGTTCATGATCGGCTGGTAGTGCAGGTCCAGCTCGCCGCGCAGGATCGCCTGCGGCAGTTCGGCGACGAGCTGCAGCTGCTCGGCGCGCCCGCCCGAGACGCCGCCGGCGAAGAACTGCACGTCGTTGCGCCCGGCCGATTTCGCCTGGTACATCGCGGCGTCGGCGCAGCGGATCAGCGATTGCGCGTCGTTGGCGTCGTCGGGAGCAAAGGCGACGCCGATGCTCGCCGACAGGAAATAGGCGCGGTTCGACAGCACCAGCGGGCGTTCGATCGAAGCGAGCAGGGCGCGCGCGGTCGCCTCGACTTCGTCGCGCGTACCGGCCCGCGAGATCAGCGCGACGAACTCGTCGCCGCCCATGCGGCCGACGACGTCGCGCGGGCCGACCGCTTCGCCGAGCCGGCGCGCGACTTCGATCAGCGCCTTGTCGCCCGCGCTGTGCCCGAGCGTGTCGTTGATCAGCTTGTAGCGATCGAGGTCGACGTAGAGAAGCGCGGCGCGTTCGCCCGCGCGCAATCGTTCGTCGAGCTGCTGCAGCAGGTATGCGCGGTTGGGCAGCGCGGTGAGCGCATCGTGCAGCGACGCGTAGGTGAGCCGTCGTTCGGCCGCCTTGCGCTGCAGGTACAGCGACAGCGTGCGCGAGATCGTCTCGGCCGCCTCGCGCAGGAAGCTCTCGCCGCGGAATGCCACCGGCGCGAGGAACAGCAGCAGGCTCTGCGGGCGGCCGTGCTCGTCGCGCAGGACGGTGACGAAGGCGGCGTTCGCGCCGAGCGCGCGCGTGCGGTAGCGCGCGGTGAACGACGGATGCAGCGCGAGATCGGCGATCCAGGCGTCGCGCGCCTCGCGCCAGCATTCGTCCTCGATGCCGCCGTCGTCGAGCGCGATCTCGTCGGGAAGCGCGGCGATGGTCTGCGTGAATGCCGGATAGCCCCAGCGTTCGCGCGCCCGTAGTCCGTGACCCGAGCGAACGAGGTGCACGCCGCCGATCCAGCCGAGCTTGCCGCAGACGGTGATCAGGATCGCGGTGATCACGCGCTGCGGCTCGGTCTGCTCGCGCATGATCGCGGCGATGTCGCCTTCCAGCTCGAGCAGGATGCGCTGCTGCTTCTCCCGCGTGATGTCGCGCCCGACGCCGCGGTACCCGATGAACTGGCCGCCTTCGTCGTAGACCGGGTGCCCGCTGAGCGACAGGTGGTGCACGATGCCCTGCGGATCGATCTGGCTGAACTCGAAGTTCTCGAAGGGCTTGTGCGCTTCGCAGATCGCGCGGTGCGTCTCCCAGTCGGGCGACAGGAAATCGCTCTCCGGCGTCTCCCAGCGGCGCCGCCCCATCGACGAGCGCGCCCAGTTGCCGACCACGGCGCCGAAGGAGTCGGACAGGAAGGACACGCGGTGCTGCGCGTCGGTCTCCCAGATCCAGTCGGAGCTCAGATGCGTGAGGTCGCGGAACTTGGCTTCGCTCGCCGCGAGCTGCTGCTGCATCGCGCGCATGCCGGTGATGTCCTGCACGATGCCCGTCATGCGCACGACTTCTCCCTGCTCGTCGCGTTCGGCGTGGCCCAGGCTGCGCACCCAGACGACGTCGCGCGTCGGGCGCATCCAGCGGAAGTCGACGCGGACTTCGCCGCCGGATTTCATCGCGCGCCGATGCGCTTCGCGCCAACGCTCCTGGTCGTTCGGGTGGATGTGCGCCAGCAGCGTGCGTGGCGGCGGGACGCCGGCGGCAGGATCCCGGCCGAACAGGCGGAACGCGCCGTCGCTCCAGTGCAGCGTGTTCGCATGCAGGTCGTGCGTCCACGAACCGAGGCCGGCCAGTTGTTCGATGGCGTCCTGGCGCGCGCTTGAGCGAGAGCTCGCTTCGGCGCTCTGCCGGGCGCGCGAGGCGCGCGACCGACGCGCCGCGTTCAGCGCGACGAAGCCGATCGCGCCGGCCAGCGCGGCGAGCGCGCCCGTCCAGGCTGCGATGCCGGCCGATCCGGCGCTGCCGAAGTAGGCTACGCTCGCGCCGACGACGCCGGCGAGCATCGCCGCGGCGGCCGCTGCCAATGCGAACGACTCGAGCCGCGCGATCGCGACCCGCTCGGGAGCGGTGTCCGGAATCTCGTTCTCCTGTCGGGGGGCCCGCAGAGGCCGGGTCGGCCCACTGTAACGGAAGCGTGTTGTCGCAACGAGGAATTTGTCGTGTCCGAGCCGAATGAATGTCGCTGCGCCGCGTCCCGCAGCGCCTCGCCGTGGATCCTTCGCTGGCTCGAGCGGCTGCCGCCCGGCGCCACAGTGCTCGACTTCGCTGCCGGTTCGGGACGACATGCGCTCGCCGCCTGCGAGCGCGGCCTGCGCGTCGTCGCGATCGATCGCGACGAGCAGGCGCTCGCGCGCCTGCACGATGCGACGTGCATGGCGACGCGCGCCACGACGGGTGCCACGACGGGCCCCGCCGGGCGGGCGGACGACGTCGCCGGCCTAGGCTCGATCGCGTTGCGCGTCGCCGATCTCGAAGCGGGCCCGTGGCCCTTCGAGGCGCACGAGCGCTTCGATGCCGTCGTCGTCGCGAACTACCTGTTCCGGCCGCGCTTCGCGCTGCTCGCCGCGCTGGTCGCGCCGAACGGGCTGCTCGTCTACGAGACCTTCGCGCAGGGCAACGAACGCTACGGTCGTCCGTCGAACCCGGCGTTCCTGCTCGCGCCCGAAGAGCTGTGCGTGCGCGCCCGACGCGCCGGGCTCACCGTGATCGGCTACGAAGCCGGCATCGTGCAGCGGCCCGCGCCGGCGGCGATCCAGCGCGTCTGCGCGGTGCGCACGCGCGACGCCGAGGCACTGGCGACGCTCGGCTAGAATGTCTCGTTTTTCAGCGACCGACCATCATGATCCGGGGCAGCATAGTCGCCATCGTCAGTCCCATGCACGAGGACGGTAGCCTCGATTTCGACAGCTACCGGCAGCTCATCGACTGGCATGTCGGGCAGGGAACCGCCGCGATCGCGGTCGTCGGCACGACCGGCGAGTCGCCCACCGTGGACATGCAGGAGCACGCCACGCTGATTCGCGTGGCCGTCGAGCATGCCGCCGGCCGCGTGCCGATCATCGCCGGCGCGGGCGGCAACTCCACGCGCGAGGCAATCGAACTGAGCGAATACGCGCGCAAGGCGGGTGCGCACGCTTCGCTGCAGGTGGTGCCGTACTACAACAAGCCGACGCAGGAGGGCCTCTATCGGCACTTCCGCGCAGTGGCCGAAGCGGTCGACCTGCCGATCGTCCTGTACAACGTGCCCGGCCGCACGGTGGCCGACATGCGCAACGAGACCGTGCTGCGCCTGGCCGAGGTGCCGGGCATCGTCGGCCTGAAGGACGCCACCGGCGACATCCCCCGCGGATCCGACCTGCTCGCGCGCCTGCCGGCCGAATTCGCCGTGTACAGCGGCAACGACGATTCCGCGCTCGCGCTGATGGCGATGGGCGCGCAAGGCGTGATTTCCGTCACCGCCAACCTGGCGCCGGGTCCGATGGCCCGGCTGTGCCGATGCGCGCTCGAAGGCCGCTGGCCCGAGGCGCTCGCGTTGAACCGCCAACTGCTGCCGCTGCACCTCGACCTCTTCGTCGAAGCCAACCCCATTCCCGTCAAGTGGGCGCTGGCCGAAATGGGCCGCATTCCCCCGGGCATTCGCCTGCCGCTTACGCCGCTGTCCCCCGAGCATCACGCGATCGTTCGCGCCGCGCTCGAGCGCTCTGGAGTGATCACTTGAAGTCGACGAGATTGACGACCGCCGCGCGCGGCGCGACGGTTGCTTCGTTGTGCGCGTTGCTTGCCGCCTGCGGCATCACCGAGAAGATCGACGATGCGAGCCGGATCGACTACCGCTCGTCGACCAAGCTGCCGTCGCTGGAGGTTCCCCCCGACCTCACGAAGCCGCGTGCCGACAATCGATTCACGATTCCCGAGCGGGCGGGTAACAGCAACAGCAACGACCGCACGTGGTCGTCCTACGAGCGCAATCGTTCGACGCCGTCGGCGCAGGGCGCGACGCAGGTGCTTCCGCAGGTCGCCGGTGCGCATATCGAGCGCCAGGGCGACCAGCGCTGGCTCGTCGTCGATGCGCCGCCCGAGAAGGTGTGGCCGGTCGTGCGCGACTTCTGGCGCGACTCCGGCTTCAACGTGCAGAGCGAGTCTCCGCAAACCGGCATCATCGAGACCGACTGGGCCGAGAACCACGCGAAGCTGCCGCTCGATTTCATTCGCCGCACGGTCGGGCGCGCGTTCGACAATCTGTATTCCACCGGCGAGCGCGACAAGTTCCGCACGCGTCTCGAGCGCGAACCGGGCGGTGGCACCGCCGTGTACATCACGCATCGCGGGATGATCGAGGTGTACACGTCGACCGCCGAGGAGCGCACGGTCTGGCAGCCGCGACCGGCCGATCCCGAACTGGAGGCCGAGTTCCTGCGCCGCCTGATGCTGCGTTTCGTGCCCGAGGCCGAGGCAGCGCAGGCCGGGCAGGCCGCCGCCTCTACCGCAGGCGGCTCGCCGCAGGAGGCCACGCTGGTAAATACCGGCGACGCGCAGCGCCTGGAGCTGGCCGAAGGCTTCGATCGGGCCTGGCGCACCGTGGGACTCGCTCTCGATCGCGGCGGCTTCACGGTGGAAGACCGCGACCGCTCGAAGGGCGTCTACTTCGTCCGCTACATCGATCCCGAGATCGAGGGCGGCCGCAGCGGGAAGAAGCCGGGCTTTCTCTCGCGCATCTTCGGCAGCGGCCAGGCGCGCGCCGACGCGAGTCCGCGCTTCCGCATCGAAGTCACCAGTGAAGGCGAGCGCAGCCGGGTGCTGGTGCGCGACCCGCAGGGCCAGCCGGTGGCCGACGTCGATCGCAAGACGGTCGGGCGGATCCTCACGCTGCTGCAGGAACAGATGAAGTAAAGCCGGTGCGCTTCGCCAGCCTGGGCAGCGGCAGCGAGGGCAACGCGCTGCTGGTCGAAGGCGCCGACGGCGCCAGCTGCGTGCTGATCGACTGCGGATTCGGGCTGCGCGAGGCCGAGCGCCGGCTGCGCGCGCTGGGTCGGGAGCCGGCGCAGATCGATGCCATCCTCGTCACGCACGAACACGGCGACCACGTCGGGGGCGTCTTTCGCCTTGCGCATCGCCATCGCATTCCGGTGCACCTGACGCACGGGACGGCGCGTGCGATCGGTTCGCTGGTTCCCGACAGTTTCGATCGCGCGGCGCTGCTGCGCGTCTTCGATTCGTCGGCCGGCTTCGAATGCGCCGGCCTGCGCGTCGATCCGGTGGCGGTGCCGCACGACGCGCGCGAGCCCGTGCAGTACGTGCTCGATGACGGCAGTGTCCGGCTCGGTGTTCTCACCGACCTGGGCCATGGCAGCGCACACGTCGTGCGAGCCTTGTCCCGGCTCGATGCCCTCGTGCTCGAGTGCAACCACGACCCCGGGCTGCTCGAGGCGAACCGCCGCTACACGGCGGCGCTGAAGCGACGCATCGGCGGGCAGTGGGGCCATCTGAGCAACATCGAGGCGGCGCGCATCCTCGCCGCGGTGGACCGATCGCGCCTGCGCATCGTCGTCGCCGCGCACCTGAGCCGGCAGAACAACCGGCCCGATCTCGCGCGAGCGGCACTGGCTTGCGTCTTCGACGACGATCCGCAGGCGCTTCAGGTAGCCGACCAGGACAGCGGCATCGGCTGGATCGCCGTCTGAACGCGCGGCAGACGCCGCGCGGAGCCGAACGAGCGGCGGGCGCTGCCCGGGCGCCCGCCTCGCGTCACTTCGACGCCTGTGCGTCCTTCTGCGCTTCGTTCGCGGCGGCTACGGCGCGTTCGGCAGCGGCTTTCGCCGCGTCTGCTGCGTTGCCGGTCGCCTCGACCGTCGTGTCGGCCGGGTTGGACAGCGTGTCGCGCTTCGAGGCAGCCGGACCGCCCGGCGTCGCCGTCTCGCGCGCAAGCTCCGCAGCCTTCTGCGCTTCCTGGCTGGCCGCCTGCGCGGCCTGCGCGGCCTTTTGCGCAGCGGCTGCGCTGTCCTTGTCCTCGGCGGCATCGGCGGCGTCGATCGCGCGCTGTGCAGCCTCGTTGGTGTCCTTGGCGGCCTGCTTCAACTCCGCGTTCGTCGACTCGGCCGATTGCGTCGGCTGGCCGCTGCGCTCGGCCTGCTGCGCGCGCTCCGACTCCGCCGTCTGGCGCGCCGCCTGCGCCGCTTCCTCGGCTTTCAGCCCCGCGTCCTTGGCGGCGTCGGCCGCCTGCCGCGCGGCGTCGGCCGCAGCGTCGGACTGCCCGGGAGGGCCGAGCACGGCGGTGCTCGAGGCCTCGGACGGGTCGGGCCCCGCGGTGTGAGGAGCGGTGGCTGCAGCGCCGCTGTTCGCGGGGGGCGGCGGCGCCGCCGGTTCGTCGCTCCGGCTGCACCCACCCAGCGCCAGAGCCACTACCGAGGCGAGGAGGAGGGTCTTGTCCATCATGACATTCGCTTCCGTTGAACCGGTTCGCGCAGGTCGCGAACCTGCAGGGGAAGCGGCATTCGACGTGCCCGGCCGGGCGACGGCGCCGCGGCGTCCCCGTCGGCAGGCGTGTTCTACACTGGCCCGGACGGCGTTCCTGCGCCGAAGGAGCGGAGATGGATGAGCAGGTGTGCAGCAACCGCTGGGTGCGGGTGCGCTACCGGCTGTTCGATGCGCAGGGCGAAGCGATCGAGACCGGCCAGCGCGAATGGACGTATCTGCACGGCGGATACGGGTCGGTGTTTCCCGCCGTCGAGCGGGTGCTCGAAGGAGCGCAGGCCGGCGAGTCGCGCAGCGCGCGTCTCGAACCGATCGACGCCTTCGGGGAGTACGACGCGTCGCTGGTCCGGCTCGCGCCGCGCGCCCGTTTTCCGTCGGCGCTCGAGCGCGGGATGTCCTTCGAGGGCGTGCCCGGCGAGGCGGACGACGGGCGCATCCACATCGTCACCGACTTCACCGACGAGACGGTCGTGCTCGATGCGAATCATCCGCTCGCCGGCATGGCGTTGCGCTTCGATCTTCAGGTGCTCGAGGTGCGCGAAGCCACCCCCGAGGAGATCGGGGACGAGCAGCGTCGCGCGCAGGAGGCCGACGAGGAGGGGCGCGAAGAGCCTTAGGGTCTGTTCCCGGCGCGGGGACGATCGTAGTGTGAACAGGCCCTGGGCGGCCCCCTCGGCCGGCCGGGGTGATCGCTCGTTTCAGCCCGCCGGCGTGATCGTCGATTGCGGCGTGAACGCGTCCGAATAGCAGGCGTCCTCGTGCAGGCCCTGTGCAACGAACGCGGGGCGCGCCGCCTGCACCATCCGCACCGATCCGCACGCGTAGACCGAGAAGCCGCGCAGGTCGGGGAAATCGGCGAGGATCGCTTCGTGCACGAAGCCGCTACGGCCCTCCCAGGTGTCTTCGGGCAGCGGCTCCGAGAGGACCGGCACGAAGTGGAAGTTCGGATGCTCGCGCTCCCACTGCCGTGGCAGGTCGAGCAGGTACAGGTCGCGCGGGCGACGCACGCCCCAGTAGAAGTACATCGGTCGTTCGATGCCCAGGCGGAACGCCTGCTCGAGCAGGCTCTTCACCGGCGCGAAACCGGTGGCGCCCGCCACGAAGATCAGCGGCTTGTCGCTCGGCTCGTGCAGCACGAACGAGCCGATCGGTCCTTCGATGGTCAGCTCGTCGCCCGGCTTCATCGTCTCGAAGACGCGGGTGGTGAAACGTCCGCCGGGCATCAGGCGTACGTGCAGCTCGACGAGGTCGGTGCTGCCCGACGGCGCCGTGAACGAGTAGCTGCGCCGGGCACCGTCCTCGAGCACGATGTTCAGGTACTGGCCGGCTTCGTAGTCGATGCGCTGGCCGCGCTGCAGGCGCAGCGCGACGAGCATCACGTCGTGGGTGACGCGCTCGAGTCGCTCGACGACCGTCTTGTACTCGCGGATGCGCAGTGCAGCGCCGGCCGCGGCGTTCTCCTCGTACTCGAACTCGACGTCCGAGCGCGCGCGCGCGCAGCACAGCAGGATCCATCCGGCCTCGCGCTCCTGCTCGGTCAGCGCGGTGGGCTGGTAGCCCGACATCTCGACGTCGCCGCCGATCATCAGTGCCTTGCACACGCCGCATCCGCCGGAGCGGCATTCGTAGGGCAGAGGAATGTCTGCGCGCAACCCCGCGTCGAGCAGCGTCTCGCCGGCACGAACCGGAGCCTGCTGGCGACCCGGATGCGCGGTGAGTTCGTAGACCTGCTCCTTGCCGGCGCGCACCGGCGGCAGCCAGGGCAGCGCCATCAGCAGCAGCGTGACGCCACCGACGAGCACCCAAAGCTTGATCGGATCCCACGCGTAGATGAGCGGATAGGCAACCAGGTAGAACCAGTCGAACTTCAGCGTGATCGGCACGGTGCCGAGGTCGGCCGGGGCCTGGCTCACGACCGGCACGACGATCGACATGACCAGCAGCATCAGCGCCAGGCCGATCGCCAGCGGGCGCGGCGGCACCTGCGAGGCGCGCGGCACGCGCTGCGTATGCACCCACAGCGCCAGCAGCGCGACCAGCGGAATGCCGATGTGCAGGAACGAGAGCAGCGAGAACAGCCGGTCGGTGACCGCTTCCGGGGTGATGAAGTTGCGCGTGAGGATGCCGTTGAACACCGGCAGCGCGTCGAGCCACTCGGTGGTTGCGACGATCACGAACTGCGAGAGCTTGTCCCACGGCAGCATGAAGCCGTTGACGCCCGAGACGTAGATCAGCCACATCACGACCACGCCGCTCACCCACGAGAACGCGCGGAAGCTGCGATAGCGATCGAAGGAGAAGTGCCGCAGCATGTGCAGCATCATCGTGAGCACCATCGCGTCCGACGCGTAGCGGTGCACGCTGCGCAGGATTCCGCCGGCGAACCACTGGCCGTGCGTGATCGACTCCATCGAGGCGTAGGTCTTTTCGATTCCCGTTTCGTAGAACGCGTACAGGTACAGCCCGCTGGCGACGACGAGCCAGAACATCCAGTAGCTGGTGGCGCCGAGGTAGTAGAGCGGGTTCAGGCGCTCGCCGAAGATGCGGTTGCCGACGGCTTCGGCGGCGAGGAACAGGCGTTGCAGCAGCGACTGGAACCGTTTGAGCAAAGAAATTCTCCGTGGGCCGGCGGCGGCGCGCAGGCGCTGGCAACGTAGCGAGAACGGCGCGACGGTGCAAGATCTGGCGCACCGTCGGCACGAATACATTCCATTTATTGTTGCGCGGAACCCCTCGAGCGGCCGTACTGCAACGGCGGGGCTTCCCCGACGCGGCGCGTTCGTGGCAACTTCGGAACGGTGCGTACGAACGCTTGATCCCGGTCAAGGCGGGGGGCCGGGGGCAGCAACCATGATGCCCGCGTTAAAACACGAGGACACCGTCCATGGCCGACAAACAGGTCTCCCAGGTTGCGCCGCCGCAGGAACCCGAAGAGCGGGTTCCGGTTTTCCAGCAGATCGTCGACAACCCGTTTCTGCTTCTGTTCCTCGGCGTCGTGAGCCCGACGGTCCTCTACATCCTCTGGGGTGTGATGGAGATCGCCGGAATCCCGGTTACGCCGCTCGCCCAGTGAACGGCGCAAGGAGACCGGCATGAGTGCAATTCTTCCGCCGCCCAAGCGGGTCTGGTCGAGGGAGCCGATCGGTCGGGACGAAGTCCTGTGGATCGCGATCGCCTTCGTCTGGTGCCTGATCATGTTCTTCATGATGCCGTACTGGCACGTGTACGGTAACCAGAACCTGTCGGCCGAAACCTATCGCGTCAAGCCCGAGTTGTACGCCAAGGCTGCGCAGGAGATGGTCGACAAGTACACGGTGCGCACCGAAACCGACGAGAAGATCCCGGTGGTCGCGCCGCCCGCGGGCAGCGACATCTACCTGATCGCCCGGTTGTGGTCCTGGTGGCCGATCCTCGAACTCGAGAAGGGCAAGACCTATCGGCTGAATCTCAGCGCCATGGACTACCAGCACGGTTTCTCGCTGCAGCCCGAGAACATCAACATCCAGGTGTTGCCGGGCTACCAGCACGTCGTGACGATCCAGCCGAACCGCTCGGGCACCTACGCGATCGTCTGCAACGAGTTCTGCGGGATCGGACACCACAAGATGGTGTCGCGGTTGTACGTCAAATAAGGAAGAGGCACTGATGGCCACCGCCCAAGCGCTGTTCCGCATCTGCCCCCGATCGGGGCTGCAGTTCCACAAGTCGGCCGAGTCGCTGATCAAGATCAACGCCGTCGCCGGCATCGTCATGCTGCTGGTCGGCGGCGTGCTCGCGCTGCTGATCACGCTCACCCGCTGGCAGGCGATCCACCTCGTCGACGCCGACAATTTCTACCTGTTCCTCACCGCGCACGGGCTCGACATGCTCGTCGCGTGGATCATCTTCTTCGAAATCGCGATCCTGTACTTCTGCTCGTCGACGCTGCTGCGAACCCGATTGGCGACGCCACGCATCGCCTGGCTGGGTTTTGCGCTGATGGTCATCGGCGTGATCATGTGGAACACCACGGTGTTCCAGGGCAACTCGACGGTCATGATGACGTCGTACGTGCCGATGCCGGCAGCGCCCTGGTTCTACCTCGGGCTGATCCTGTTCGCCGTCGGCGCGCTGATCGGTTGCTTCGTCTTCCTGGGCACGCTGGTGGTCGCGCGTTCGGAGAAGACCTACGAAGGGTCGATCCCGCTCGTCACGTTCGGCGCGCTCACCGCCTGCATCATCGCGATCTACACGATCGCCTCGGGCGCGATCATCCTGATCCCCACGTGGCTCTGGTCGATCGGCTACATCAAGCACATCGACCCGGTGATGTACCGCGTTATCTGGTGGGCCTTCGGCCACTCCTCGCAGCAGATCAACGTCGCCGCGCACGTGTCGGTCTGGTATGCGGTGGCCGCGATCGTCTTCGGCGCCAAGCCGATGTCCGAGCGCGTCAGCCGCGGTGCGTTCCTGCTCTACATCCTGTTCCTGCAACTGGCCGCCGCGCACCACATCCTGGCCGATCCGGGCGTGGGCACCGAGTGGAAGGTGTTCAACACCAGCTACGCGATGTACCTCGCCGTGCTCGCGTCGATGGTCCACGGCCTGACGGTTCCGGGTGCGATGGAAGCCGCGCAACGCGAGAAGGGCTTCACCAAGGGCCTGTTCGAGTGGCTGCGCAAGGCGCCGTGGGGCAACCCGGTGTTCTCGGGCGTGTTCATCTCGCTGATCGGCTTCGGCTTCCTGGGCGGCATCTCGGGCGTCATGATGGGCACCGAGCAGCTGAACATGATCATCCACAACACGATCTACGTGCCGGGCCACTTCCACGCCACCGTCGTTCTGGGCACCACGCTCGCGTTCATGGCGATCACGTACTTCCTGCTGCCCACGCTGTTCCAGCGCGAAATCATCCTGCCGGGCTGGGCGAAGTGGCAGCCGTACGTCTTCGGCATCGGCATGGGCGTGTTCACGCTGACGATGATGGGCGCCGGCACGCTGGGTGTTCCGCGTCGTCACTGGGACATCACCTTCGCCGGCGCATCGCTGCCCTACGAGTTCCCGGGCACGGCGCTGCTGATGATGACGCTGGTCGGCATCTCGGGTGTGATCGCGATCATCGGCGGCGCGATGTACATCATCGTCGCGGTCGGCACGGTGTTCTTCGGCAAGCGGCTCGATGCCGGCGCCTACACGACGCAGGTCAGCCCGCTGCGCCTGCCCCCGGTGGCCGCTGCCCTGCGCGGCCACGGCGTGGTCGGCGGCGGCTTCCACGCGCCGGGCACCTTCGCCTTCGCGCTGGTGTTCCTCGTCGCCTTCGTGCTGTACTACTTCGTCAACTGGAAATACCTGTCCACGGTATGGGGCTTGAGTTGAGTTGACCCGCACCGCAGGTTTTTTCCGCAGCACCCTCGGCCGAACGATCGCCGCTGTCGCGGCGGTCGTCTCGGCCGTTCTCATTGCCGGCGCCGGCCCCGCGACGGCGGCCCCGGACGCCGAGCGCACCGTCGCACCCGACTACCGCAAGGCGCTCACCGACAGCCAGGCGGCGATCGGTCGACCGCTGCTCGACGTTGCCATGCGCGATCACACCGGCAAGCCGGTGCGTTTCAGCGACTTCGCCGGCAAGCCGCTGCTGGTGAGCCTCGTCTACACCGGCTGCTTCCAGGCGTGCCCGGTGGCCACGCAATTCCTCGCACAGGCGGTGCGCACCGCGCGCGAGGCGCTCGGCAACGATCGCTTCCGCATCGTCTCGATCGGCTTCAACCAGCCTTTCGACGATCCGGCCGCGATGGCCGCGTTCCGCAAGCAGAACGGCATCGACGATCGCGACTGGCATTTCCTCAGTCCGGACCCGGAGCAGGTCGACGCGCTGACGGCAAACCTGGGGTTCACCTACGAGGCGACGCCGAAGGGCTTCGACCACGTAACGCAGGTAACGGTGGTCGATGCCGAGGGTGTCATCTACCGGCAGGTCTACGGCGAGAGCTTCGACCTGCCGATGCTGGTGCAGCCGCTGAAGGAACTGCTGTCCGGGCAGGCGTCGCGCGAGTTCACGCTCGAGAACGTCTGGGAGAAAGTGAAGCTGTACTGCACCGTCTACGACCCGCACTCGGGTGGTTATCGGGTGAACTACGGCCTGTTCTTCGAGATCTTCGCCGGGCTCACCACGCTCGGTGCGATGGCCTGGTTCGTCGTTCGCGGCCTGCGAAACCCGAATCGCGCCTGAAGCGGGAGTGTTCGTTGAAGGCGCCACGCCGGCTGTCCGCGATGCCTGCCCCGATCGCCGTCGGCGCGACGGCAGCGGCGGGGAGCCTGCCTTCCGTTGACGATCCGCGTGCGCTGCGCACGCGTGCGGCGCGCCTCGTGCGCCGCATCGAGCGCGCCTTCGACCGCGCCTTCGGCGAGCAGGCGAATCCGCTGCGCCAGCTGGGCGGCCTGGCTTTCGACCTGTTCTGGCTGATTTCACTCACCGGCGCGTTCCTCTACATCTTCTACGACACGAGTGCCGACGGCGCCTACGCGTCGGTGCAGCGGATGGCCAGCGGCGCCGTGCCCGGCGGCGCCTTCATGCGCAGCCTGCACCGCTTCGCGTCCGATGCAATGGTCGTCGTCGTCGCCGCGCACCTGCTGCGCGAATGGGCGTACGGGCGCTATCGCGGCTTTCGCTGGTTCACCTGGCTTACCGGCGTGCCGACGCCGTGGCTGATCCTGGCCGTCGGCGGCATCGGCTACTGGCTCGTCTGGGACACGGTGGCGCTGTTCGTCGCCACGGCCGTCGCCGAGTGGTTCGGCGCGCTCCCGGGATTCGATCCGGCGCTGGTTCGCAACTTCCTCGACCCCGGCGCGGTGTCCGACCGGCTGTTCTCGCTGCTGATCTTCCTGCACATCGGCATCTCGCTCGCGCTGCTGCTGGCAATGTGGCTGCACGTCAAGCGACTGACTCAGCCCTGCACCAACGCTTCGCGCGCCGTGCTGTTGGGCACGCTCGGCGCGCTGTCGGTCGCGTCCCTGTTCGCTTCGGCGCCATTGCCGCCGCCGGCCGACCCGATGAATCTGGGCGGCGAACTCGCGCTCGACTGGTTCTATCTCGCGCCGTTCGCCGGGCTGCAGTCGAGTTCGCCGTGGCTCGTCTGGGCGGTGATGGCTGCGCTCACGCTGCTCGGTGCAGCCGCGCCGTGGCTGACGCGGCGCGCCCGCGCGCGCGCGCCGGTGGCCGTCGTCGATCCCGACAACTGCAACGGATGCCAGCGCTGCTTCGCCGATTGTCCGTACGCGGCAATCGAGATGGCGCCGCATCCGAGTGGACGCGGGCAGATCGCGGTGGTCGATGCCGATCGCTGCGCGTCGTGCGGCATCTGCGCCGGCGCGTGTCCTTCGTCGATGCCGTTTCGCTCGGACGCGCGCCTGGTCACCGGCATCGACCTGCCGGACCTCGGCGTCGGCGCGTTGCGCGACGAATTGCAGGCCGGGCTCGAAGCGCACCGGGGACCGGCGCCGATCGTCGTCTTCGCGTGCAATCATGCGGCCACGCCGGCGACGGCCCCCGACGTCGTGCCGATCTCGCTGCCGTGCGCCGCGATGCTGGCGCCGTCCTTCGTCGACTACGCGTTGCGCCAGGGCGCGCGCGGCGTCGCGGTCGCGTCGTGCCCGCCCGACGACTGCGAGTATCGTTTCGGCGCCCGCTGGACGGCGCAACGGCTTGCCGGCGAGCGCGAGCCCCGGTTGCGCGCGGCGGCCGAGCACCAGCGCGTCCGGCTGATCGAAGCAGCGCAAGAGGACTTGATCGCGCTACAGGCGCAACTGGCTCGTTTCCGGCACGATCTGGACGGCCTCGATCGGGTGCACACGCCGGCAGCGGTCGAGGTCGGGCTTTCCATGGAGAATCGCGATGGCGCAACAATCCACTAGTTCCGTTTTCCGCTGGGTCGGGCAGGCGATCCTGTACGCGGCGTTCGCCGCCTTCGTCGTCTATTTCTCCAGTTCGCCCACCTATCGCCACCTCGATCCCGACGAGGGGCTGTTGCGGCTGTCCTTCCGCCACCCCGGCCAGGTCGCCACCGACTGCCGCAAGCGAACGCCGGAGGAGCTGGCCAAGCTGCCGCCGCAGTTGCGCGAGGAAATGGACTGCCAGCGCCGGCGCTCGCCGGTGCAGGTGCGTGTCGAGCTCGACGGCAAGCTGCTGTTCGACAAGGTCTACCAGCCGGCCGGCCTGCAGCGCGACGGCGCGGCCAGCGGCTACTTCCGCATGCCGATTCCGGTGGGCGAGCACGACGTGCGCGTACAGCTCAACGACGACGTACGCGTGAAGGGCTTCAACCACGAGAACGAACGCAGCGTCGACGTGAAGCCCGGACAGGTGGTGCTGATCGACTTCGTCGAGAACCAGGGAGTGGTGATCCGATGACGCGGGAAGCGCTGCTGCGCGGCCGCCCGACCTTCCTCGGGCGCGCGTTCGCGCGCACCGACGACCGCTTCGATCTCGCGGTTCCTTCCACCGAGCAGCGCACGATCGCCACCGGGTGGCTGTTCCTCGGCGTGGCTGCGCTGATCGGTGCCGGCCTGTTCTCGATCCTGCTGGTGCTCGCGCGCACGCCGTACATCGCGAAACTCATCCCCGGCGTCGATTTCTTCCACGTCGCGCTCGTCGTGCACGTGGACCTGTCGGTGCTCGTCTGGTTCGTCTCGATGGCCGGCATGCTGTGGACGATCGACACCTCGCCGCGCTACATCGGTCTGGGCTGGTTCGCGCTCGCCGTCACCGCGATCGGCACGCTGTTCCTGGCGGTGGCGCCGTTCACCGGCGTGGCGGTGCCGGTGATGTCGAACTACGTGCCGGTGCTGCTGAACGACACGTTCCTCTACGGCCTGTGCGTGTTCGGCATCGGCTTCCTGCTGCTCACGTTGCGCTCCTTCGTCGCGCCGGCGCGCATGAGCCTGCGCATGGACGGCACCGACGCGTTGCGCTTCGGCCTGAAGGCGGCGGCGGTGTCGAGCGCCTTCGCGTTGCTGGCGATGGCCTGGTCGATCATCGAGGTGCCGCGCGAGCTCGACCCGAAGACGTATTACGAGCTGCTGTTCTGGGGCCCGGGCCACGTCGTGCAGTTCACCTGGACGCTGCTGATGCTCGTCGCCTGGGGCTGGCTCGCCACGCTGGTCGGCGCACCGTTGCCGCTCAGTCCGCGCGTGGTCGCGCTGCTCTACGCGATCGGCCTGCTGCCGGTTTTCTTCGTGCCGCCGATCTACCTGAACTGGACGATCCTCTCGGTCGAGCATCACAGGATGATGACCTGGCTGATGCGCTTCGGCGGCGGCCTGGCGATCCTGCCGATGGCGCTCGCGCTGGCGGTGGCGCTGTCGCGCAGCGCGCCGAAGAACGGGACGAATCGGCCGCTGCGCGCGGCGTTGATCACGTCGCTGCTGCTGTTCACCGTGGGCGGGGGCATCGGCTTCCTGATCCAGGGGTCCGACGTGCGCGTGCCGGCGCATTACCACGGCTCGATCGTCGGCGTGACGCTCGCGCTGATGGGCCTGGCCTATGCGCTGCTGCCGCGGCTGGGCTTTCGCGCGCCGCAGGGTCGAGTCGCGAACTGGCAGCCGTGGCTGTACGGCGCGGGGCAGTTGCTGCACATCCTCGGTCTCGTCTGGTCGGGCGGCTACGGCGTGCAGCGCAAGGTCGCGGGCGCCGAGCAGGCGCTGCGCACGCCGCAGGAGGTCTTCGGCATGGGCGTGATGGGGCTGGGCGGGGCAATCGCGATCGTCGGCGGACTGCTCTTCATCTGGGTCGTGCTGGCTGCCGTGCGGGGCGGGCGCGCGCCGCACGGCGGCAACGCCGCCGCGAGCGGCGTCTGCGCCGGACCCGACGTCGCGCGCGAACCGTGATCCGCTGGCTGGCGATCGTCGCCTGCGTACTCACCGTCTGCATCACCGCATCGAGCGCCTTCATCCGCCATTCGCAGGCCGGGCTCGGCTGTGCGGACTGGCCCGATGGCGAATGCGTGGCGGGCCTGCGGGCGGCGAAGGTCGATGCGCGCCCCACAGGGTCGATCGACGCGCAACCGGCCGCGCTACCCGGTGTACGCACCGCGCGCGCGTTGCATCGCGTGAGCGCGATGCTCGTCGGCGTGCTCGTGTTGCTGGTCGCGGTATTCGGTTGGTCGTCGATGCGCTTCGGCGCCCGCGTCGCACTCGCGATCGCGCTTGTCGACACGGCGTTCCTCGCCTGGCTGGGGCGCTTCACGCCGCATCCGGTTCCGCTGGTGACCATCGCCAACCTGGTCGGCGGCATTGCGCTGGCGGCGGCCTTCGCATGGATCGCGGCGTCGCGTCGCGCGCCCATCCGGCCGGGCACCAGCGCGGCGACCTCCGCGTCGGACACTGCTGCCAACGGCGCTGCCCCGGGTACGACGATCGACGTCGCTGCCCCGGCTACGACGGTCACCGTCGTCGCGCTCGCGCTGCTGGCAGCCGCCGCCTGGATCGGAACGATGATCGGAGCGCACGATGCGATCGGCATCTGCGAGGGCGCGCGCTGCGCGGGGTCGCTGCGCCTGGACGCCGGCACGCTCGATGCGTTCCGCCCGGCGGCTTCGATCGATGCGGCAGCCGCGCGCGGACTGCATTGGCTGCACCGGATCGTCGGCGCCGCCTTCGCGATCGCCGTCCTCGTCGTCGCCTGGCGAGCGCATCGCAACGGTGCGTCGCGTGCGGCGATCCTGCTCGTCCTGCTGCTCGTCGCGCAGATCGCCGCGGGAGTCGACACGACGATCGGCGTATGGCCGCTCGCCACCACGACGCTGCACAACGCAATGGCCACGCTGCTGGCCGTCGCGCTGGCCGCACTTGCGGCGCGAGGTCGATACGGGCTCGGCGACGAGCGCTCGCGCCGATAGGCGCGCGCGACGCGCGCTCGCGTCGCTCGTCGCGCCACCAGCGCATCCGCTTCAGCTTTGCGCGCTGGCCAGCGGTTCGTCGCGCCCGAGTCGTGCGCTGCGGCTCGAGATGCGGAACGGCTCAGGGGCATCGGGCTCGACGTCGATGCGCACCCAGCGATCGACGAAGGGCGATCCGTAGCTCTCGACGCGCAGCAGCTTGCGCGTGATTCTTTCGACGCGGTGGCGATGCGTGTCGCCGTGCAGGAGCAGCGTCGGGCCGGCGAAGCCGTCGCTGGCGGCGCGCAGCAGCGAACGGAACGGCCGGTAGCCGTCGGTGCCGAATCGGTCCGTGGCGCCGAATCGCGGATTGGCATGCACGGCGACGACGACGGCCGCCGCACGCTCCTCGGCCGCGAGGCGATAGCTGTCGCGCAGCCACTGTGCGTTCGCCTGCAGGCGCTGCTCGCGGTCACCGGGTCCGAGCCCGGCGGCGTCCAGCCCGTCGTTGCTGCCCGGCAGGTTCAGCGTCGCGAAGCGTACGCCGCCATGTCGCCAGCGCCGGTTCTCCGGCAACCCGCCGGTGTAGCGGTCGCTTTGGCGTTCGAAGCCGTCGAGCACCGACGGGCCGGACGTCGACACGGGCGAGGGCGACGATGCCGGCGCCATCGCGCCGAATGCGCGCCGGCGAAGCCAGTCGAGCCGCTCGCGCGGGTCGAAGCCGCCGGCACGCGCGCGGCCGCAGTCGGTCCATTCGTTGTCGCCGGGGACGTAGGCCAGCGGCACCGGGCTGGCTGCCAGCAGCGCGAGCCGGCGCTCGAGCAGCGAGTCGCTGCAGGGCTCCCAGCTCGCCTTGATGTCGCCGACGTGCAGCGCGAACGCGAGGTCCGCATCGAAGGACGCGAACACCGCCTCGAGCACCCGCACTTCGAGCGCGTTGTACGGCACGTCGCCGATCAACGCGAAGGCGAACGCATTCGTGTCGCGCGCTCGTGCATGCGCGCTTGCGGGCAGCATCGCGCAGGCGACGACACCGCCGGCGGCGAGCAGCGCGCGACGGTGCGAGTTCATTCGCGCGGCCGTCGGCCGGCGAGCCGGTCGTGCAAGGCGTACAGCAGGTCCAGCGCGTCGCGCGCGCTCAGCGCGTCCGGATCGAGATCGCCAAGGCGCGCGAGGACTTCGGCGCGCGCGTCGTCGGCCGCCGCCGACGGCGACTCGATGCCGAGGCCGGTTTCGGCTTCGACGACGCCCGCCGATGCGGCGCCGCCCACCTCGTCCGCGGGAGCGGCGTCCGGTGCAGCAGCGGCAGCGGCGTCGGTCGCGAAGGCGAACAGATCGAGTTGCGACTGCTGCGCGCGCGCGTGCGCCTCCAGCTCGCCGAGCATCCGCTCGGCGGCGCGCACCACCGGCTGCGGCACGCCGGCCAGACGTGCGACCTGCAGGCCGTAGCTGCGGTTCGCCGGCCCGTCGCGCAATGCGTGCAGGAAGACGATGCCGCCGCGGTGCTCGGCCGCCGCCAGGTGCAGGTTGACCGCCTGCGCGTGGCGCTCGCTCAGCCGCGTGAGCTCGAAATAGTGCGTGGCAAAGAGCGTAAGGGACCGGTTGTGCGCGAGCAGGCGCGCAGCAATCGCATGCGCGAGCGCCAGTCCGTCGAAGGTCGAGGTGCCGCGGCCGATCTCGTCCATCAGCACGAGCGAGCGGTCGGTGGCGGCGTGCAGGATCGCCGCTGCCTCGGTCATCTCGACCATGAACGTGGAGCGTCCGCCGGCCAGGTCGTCGGAGGCGCCGACCCGGGTGAAGATGCGATCGAGCGGCCCCAGTTCGCAGTCGTCGGCCGGCACGAAGCTGCCGCAATAGCCGAGCAGCGCGATCAGTGCCACCGAGCGCATGTACGTCGACTTGCCGCCCATGTTCGGCCCGGTGATCAGCAGCATGCGCCGGCTGTCGCGCATCACGCAGTCGTTCGGCACGTACTGCTCGATCGCCGCCTCGACCAGCGGGTGGCGGCCTGCGCGGATCTCGATTCCGGGCAGCGAGCCGAAGCGCGGTCGCACCCAGCGCAGCGTGCGCGCGCGCTCGGCCAGCGTGGCGAGTACGTCGAGTTGCGCGATCGCGCGGCCTGCCTGCTGCCAGTCGCGCACCGCGGGTTCGAGCGACTCGACCAGCGCGTCGTACAACGAGCGCTCGAGCGCGAGCGCGCGCTCGCGCGCCGACAGCGCCTTGTCCTCGAAGGCCTTCAGCTCCGGCGTGATGTAGCGCTCGGCGTTCTTCAGCGTCTGCCGGCGGCGATAGTCGTCGGGCACGCGCGCCGACTGCCCGCGCGTGACCTCGATGTAGTAGCCGTGAACGCCGTTGTAGCCGACGCGCAGGTTCGCGATGCCGGTGCGCTCGCGCTCGCGCAGCTCCATCGCGGCGAGCAGGGCGTCGCCGTCGCGATCGATTGCGCGCAACTCGTCGAGCGTGCCGTCGAAGCCGTCGCGCAGCACGCCTCCGTCACGCGCCTGGACCGCCGGCTCATCGAGCAGCGCGGCCGCGATCGGCTCCCAGGCCGAGGGCGCCAGGTCGAGCGCCTGCAGGGCCTGGCGAAACGACTCGCCGTCGAGTGCGGCGATCGCCTGCCGCACGCTCTGCAGCACCGGAACCGCATCGCGCAGCGCTGCCAGTTCGCGCGGGCGCACCGAGCCAAGCGCGATGCGCGTGGCCACGCGTTCGAGGTCGGGCAGCGCGCGCAGTTGCGTGAGCAGCGCTTCGTAGCCGGGCGACGAATCGAGCAGCAGCTGCACGCAATGTTGCCGCTGCTGCGCCACCTGCTGGTGGCGCGGCGGTTCGAGTAGCCAACGGCGCAGCAGCCGCGCGCCGGCGCTCGTTGCGCAGCGGTCGAGCAGGCGCAGCAGCGTCGGACCGTCGTCGCCGCGCAAGCTCTCGACGATCTCGAGATTGCGCCGCGCGACGCTGTCGACGACGACGAACGCGTCGCCGTCGAAGACACGCAGGCCTTGCAGGTGCGACGGCGTGCGACCCTGCGTGCGTTCGACGTGCTCGACGAGCGCGCCGGCCGCACCGACCGCCGCGTCGAGCTCCTGCGCACCGAAGCCGGCCAGATCGTGCGTACCGAAAAGCTCGCACAGCCGCCGTTGTGCGCGTCGCGCGTCGAACTGCCATGCGGGGGCGTGCGCGACCGCGGCGGTGTCGATCACTCCCTGCGCCTGCAGCGCCGCCGTCAGCGATGCGGGCAGCTGCGCGCCTTCGGCGAGCAGCAGTTCGGCCGGGCGCAGCCGGTCGAACTCGCGCGCGAGCGTCTGCGCATCGGCTTCGGCGAGCCAGCACTCGCCGCTCGACAAGACCATCCACGCCGCGCCGATGCGCGCGCCCGCGGCTGGCGACAACGCGAGCAAGACGGTGTCGTCGCGCTCCGGCAGCAGTTGCGCGTCGGTGACGGTGCCCGGCGTCACGATGCGCACGACCTTGCGCTCGACCGGGCCCTTCGCGCTCGCCGGGTCGCCGATCTGTTCGCAAACCGCCACCGATTCGCCCAGCCGCACCAGCCGCGCGAGGTACTGCTCGACCGAGTGCACCGGCACGCCGGCCATCGGGATCGGTACGCCGGCGGAGGTGCCGCGCTTGGTCAGCGTGATTCCGAGCAGGCGCGACGCGCGCTCGGCGTCCGCATGGAAGAGCTCGTAGAAGTCGCCCATCCGGTAGAGGAGCAGCCGCGATGCGTGCTCGCTCTTGATGCGCAGGTACTGCTGCATCATCGGGGTATGGGCCGAGATGTCGATCGATCGAAGATCCTTGTCGGTGCCGGGGTCCTGCATTCGGTCGCGTCCTGCCGTTTCACGATTCGGCCTTCCGCGACGATAGCGGCTTTCGCGGCCGTCGACGCGGCGGGCGCGTCGACGGCCCGAAGCGCGTTCATATCCGTGCTTCGAAGACCATGTTGAACGGTGTCTGCGTCGTGCGTCGGAACTGTCCGAAGCCGGCCTGCTCGGCGACGCTGCGCAGCCGGCTTTCGCCGGCCTGCGCGCCCAGTCCGAGGCCGACCTCCTGCGACAGCGAGCAGGGGGTGCAGATCATCGTCGAGGCGCAATAGTAGACGCGGCCCACCGGATTGAGGTTCTCCTGCACCGTGTCTCCGGCGAAGGGCTCGACGAGCAGCCAGCTGCCGTCGTCGGCCATCGTCTCGCGGACGTGCCGGGCGACGCCGACCGGATCGCCCATGTCGTGCAGCGAATCGAAGAACGCGACGAGGTCGAATTTCCGGGCGGGAAAGTCCTTCGCGCCGGCCTTCTCGAAATGCACCCGATCGGCGACGCCGGCTTCGTCGGCGCGCTGCTCGGCCGCCTCGATCGACTGCGGGTGGTAGTCGTAGCCGAAGAACTCCGACTTCGGAAAGGCCTTGGCCATCAGCACGGTCGACGCTCCGTGGCCGCAACCGATGTCGGCGACGCGCGCGCCTTCGCGCAACTTCGCATCGACGCCGGTGAGCGTCGGAATCCACTCGTCGACGAGGTGCGCGTTGTACCCCGGCCGGAAGAAGCGCTCGGTGCCGGAGAACAGGGCCGGATGATGCTCGTGCCAGCCGAGGCCGCTGCCGGAGGTGAACGCGCGCTCGAGCTTGTCGATGTCGTGCACCAGCGAGGTGAAGATCTCGAAGCCGCCGCACAGGAAGGCCGGGCTGTTCTCGTCGACGAAGATCGCCGCCGATTCCTCGGACATCGAATAGCTCTCGTCGGCGGCGTCGTAGTCGATGTAGCCGCTGGCGGCCATCGCGTTGAGCCACTCGCGCGCATAGCGCTCACGCACGCCGGTGCGCTCGGCGAGCGACTCGGGCGTAGTGGGGCCTGCTCCGGCGAGCGCGCGGAACAGGCCGAGACGGTCTCCGAGGATCACCAGCGGCGCGCTCGCGATCGCGCCGAACTCGCCGACCATCTTGCCCATCAGCGCATCGAGCCGATTCGCATCTATTGCCATGGCTGCCTCCTTCGGTGCATCCGGGCTCGGGTCGGAGCGGCGCCACGGGATGCGGCGCAGGGCTCCGACGCCGCGAAGGCAGTGTACGGCGGCGGTAAGACGCTTATTGCAAGCAGATTCTGGCGGCGAGGACTTCGCCGCTGCGCGCCGGATCAGCGCTGGTAGTGCTCCACCGTGCGGACGTCACGCGCCGTTGCCTGGTCCGGGTTCTCGCCGAATTCGCGCAGCGCCCGACGCTGGCGCAGCAGGTCCCAGCACTGGTCGAGTTGCTCGTCGAGTTCGTGCAGGCGCGCCTCGTGCGGGACAGGGTCGCGCAGCAGCCGCCGCTCCTCTTCGACGAGTTCGGTCACGTGTTGCAGGATGGTTCGGTCTTCCATGGCTTTCGACCTCCTTGTCGTGCCGTGCCGGGATCGGCCAGTTTCAGCAAGCAAGATGCGACCCCGGCCGCACGCGAACGCGGCCGGGGCACCGAGACCGAAGCGCGGCGGCGGAGACGGCCACGCGCGTTTTACCCGCCGCTCAGCGCGTGTAGTCGCCGCTCGCCTCGGGCTGGAAGAGCAGCTCGACGATGCGCAGCCGCTGCGCGACGCCCGTGGGCGTCGTCCACTGCGTCTCCTCGCCGGCGCGCCGGCCGAGCAGGGCGGTTCCGATCGGCGAGAGCACCGACACGAAGCCCGCCGACGCGTCGGCGTCTTCTGGGTAGCACACCGTCAGTGTGCGCCGGGTGCCGTCGGCGAGGTCGTGCACGGTGACCCGCGTGTACATCGTGACGACGTCGGCCGGCACCTCGCTCGGCGGGACGACGTCGGCGTCGTCGAGCAGTTCGGTGAGTGTCTCGCCGGCCTGCCCCTTGCGGCTGAGCAACCGGTCGATGCGCACGTGGTCGAGTTCGTTCAACAAGCGAAAGCTGTTCATGGCGTGGTTCATGGCGATCTCCGTATAGAGGCGAACGCAGGTGGTTGCGGACAGTGCGGCGCGCGCCGCGCGAAGCGAGCCCCCGGGCGGGCCCGGCGATCTCGAAGGGGCGAAGGATTCGAGGGTGGATCGCCGGGCTATCGATCGAAGGCGTACGTGCCCGATCGGCAGGTCGCCTCGATTCGCGCCCGGGCACCGCGCGCGCGCGTGCGCAGCCGTGCGGCGGCGCCTTGCGGCGCGCCGGCAAGCAGCTTCGCGATGCGGACGATCGGTGCGTTCATCTGCGGCTCGTGAACGCGCCGAACGGGCGGCGCGCAACGGTGTGAAGAAAGGAAATGCAAAGGACATGCAACAAAGGCAGGCGCCTGGCGGCGCTGGCAGCGGGCGTAAAGACCCGGCCGGAATGCCTTCGTGGCCATATGGTAGCCGACCCGGCGCCAATCGGCATCATCGATGGCAATCGCGTCGGGACAGCCGGTAGGTTGGGGCAGAATGCGCGGTCACAAGAGAGGCCGATGAACGAACCGACGGCGGGGCCGACGCCCCGAACGATTTTTTCCGAGCCGGTCACGACGCCGGTGCTGCCGGCGGCCACCGTCGTCGTGCTGCGCGACGGCGAGCAGGGGCTGGAGGTGCTGATGCTGCGTCGGCACGTCAAATCCGACGTGCTCGGCGGCGCCTTCGTCTTTCCCGGCGGCAAGCTCGACGCGGCCGATCGCGTCGTCGCCGGCTCGCGCTGCGTCGATGCGCCGCCGCAGCGGCTGCATGCCAGGCTGGGCGAGCCGCAACTCGACGCGCGCGAGGCGGCAGCGCTGTTCGTCGCGGCATGTCGCGAGACGCTGGAGGAATCGGGCGTGCTGTTCGCGCACGGCGCCGACGCAGGGCATGCCCGGCGCGCACGCGAGAACGCGTTGCACGCGCAGGCCTTCGATGCCGTGCTCGACGCGCTTTCGCTGCGCCTGGACACCGAGGCACTGGTGCCGTGGACGCGCTGGATTACGCCGCGCGTGCCAGCGATGATGAGCCGACGCTTCGACGCGCGCTTCTTCGTCGCGCAACTGCCCGCGGGGCAGCAGGCACGACACGACGACCACGAAGCGACCGAGAGCGTCTGGCTGCGCCCGCGCGCGGCAATCGAGCGTTACCGGCGCCGCGAGATCGTGCTGGCGCCGGTGCAGCTGATGAGCCTCGTGCACCTCGCGCGCCACGACAGTGCAGCCTCGGTGCTCGACGAGGCGCGCACGCGAATGCCGCCGCTGATCGAACCCGAGCCCTTCGAGGAGAGCGGGGTGCGGGCGATCGCGTATCCCGGACATCCGCGCCACCCGGTTCGCGAGCGCGCGATTCCCGGTCCCGACTGCCTGTTGCTGCGCGACGAGCTGTTCGAGCCGGCGGCGGGTTTCGATTCACTGCTCGGCGTGGACACCGCGCGAGCCGAACCGCGCTGAGTGCCGACCCGAACATGTCCCATCCGGCCTTCATCGACTACGAACACGGCATCACCGCCATCGACTCCGGCTTCGAGCGTCCGATGCTCGACGCGGTGCACCTGGTCGTCGAAGGCGGTCGCGCCGCACTCGTCGACACCGCGTCGAACGAATCGCTGCCCAGAGTGCTGTCGGCGCTCGCCGCCAAGGGCCTGTCGCCGGCCGACGTCGACTGGGTGCTGCTCACGCACGTACACCTCGATCATGCGGGCGGTGCTGGCTCGTACATGCAGCATTTCCCGAACGCCCGGCTCACCGTGCACCCGCGCGGCGCGCGCCACATGATCGATCCGGCGCGCCTGGTTGCCGGCACGATCGCGGTCTATGGCGCCGACGAAGCGCAACGGATGTACGGTGAAATCGTTCCGGTGCCCGCCGATCGCATCGTCGAGACGCCCGACGGTGCGAGCGTCTCGCTGAACGGGCGGCGCTTCGAGTTCCTCGACACGCCCGGGCATGCACGGCATCACGTGTGCATCGTCGACGAGCGTTCGGGGCACGTCTTCGCCGGCGACACCTTCGGGCTGTCGTACCGCGAACTCGACGTCGACGGCCGGCCGGCGATCTTCCCGTCGACCACGCCGGTGCAGTTCGATCCGCCGGCGCTGCACGCGTCGATCGACCGGCTGCTCGCGCGTCGGCCGGATGCCGTGTACGTCACGCATTTCGGTCAGGTGCGCGATGTGCAGCGCTGCGGCGAGAACCTGCACCGACTGATCGACGCGCACGCACGACTCGGGTTCGACTGCGAACACGACGGCGCGACCGGCGAGCGACGTTCGCAGCGGCTGCGCGAAGGCGTGCGCGCGATCGTGCTCGAAGAAGCGCAGCGGCAGCGCTGGCCGCTCGGGCGCGACGCACTGCTCGCGCTGTTCGATCTCGACATCCAGCTCAATGCCGGCGGACTCGAAGCCTGGCTCGATGCGAGGGCGTCGGCGGCGTGAGCTGCGGCGGCGGGCCGCGGTGCAAGGCGGCCAAGCGCGCTGCGTTCGAGCGCGCTGCGGGGAAGCCTGCTTCAGGGACGCGGGTGCGAATTCGCCGGTCGAAGCACGCTGATCATCGCGCCGAACACTTTGGGTGCGCCGGCAACGACGCGCTCGGAGAACAGGTAATCGGGCTCGCCGCCGAAGTCGCCGATCAGCCCGCCGGCCTCGGAGATGAGCAGGCTGCCGGCGGCGACGTCCCACGGGCTCAGCCCCATCTCGAAGAACGCGTCGAAACGACCGCATGCGACGTAGGCGAGATCGAGCGTTGCCGCCCCGGGACGCCGGATGCCGCCGGCGCGCTCGGTGAGACTGCGAAAGATGGCGAGGTACTCGTCGAGACGATCGAGCTTGCGGTAGGGAAAGCCGGTGCCGATCAGGGCTTCCTCGAGCTTCTGGCGCTTCGAGACGCGAATGCGCCGGTCGTTCAGGAACGCGCCTGCGCCGCGCGTGGCGGTGAAGAGTTCGTCGCGATTCGGGTCGTAGACGACAGCCTGCGTGACCTGGCCGCGCTGCATCAGAGCGATCGAGATCGCGTATTGCGGCAGGCCGTGGATGAAGTTCGTCGTGCCGTCGAGCGGATCGATGATCCAGACGTTCTCGTCGCGCTCGATCGCGCGTCCGCCCGGGCCCTTCTCGCCGCGCACGAGGTGGCCGGATTCCTCGCCGAGGATCGTATGATCGGGGTAGGCGCCGAGCAACGTCTCGATGATCGCCTTCTCCGACGCGTGATCGACCTCGGTGACGAAGTCGTTTCGCTGCTTGCGGGCGATGGCGAGGGAGTCGAGATCGAGGCTCGCACGATTGATGATTCGCGCCGCGCGGCGAGCCGCACGAACCGCGACATTGAGCATCGGATGCATCGGAACGAGGCCTGACTGGTAACCCTCGATTGTACGGGATGGCACCAAGCACTCTCCACGCACCCGGGCCGCCATGGCTGATGCGCGTTCGCTTCGTCCTCGTCGGCACGAGCCATCCGGGCAACGTCGGCGCGACTGCGCGCGCGATGCGCGTGATGGGATTGCGCGAACTCGTGCTCGTCGCGCCCCGCAGCGAGCGCATAGCGCGGCATCCGGAAGCCGTCGCGCGTGCCAGCGGCGCGCTCGACGTCCTGGAGAACTCCCGGGTCGTCGAGACGCTCGCGCAGGCGCTCGAATCCTGCAACCTGGCCGTCGCGGTCAGCGCCGACACCCGCGAGTTCGGCCCGCCGCCGCAGTCGCCCGAGGAGATCGCCGCGCTTGCATTCGACGAGGCGAGTACCGATCCCGCGGCGAACGTCGCTTTCGTCTTCGGTGCCGAGCGCAACGGACTGTCGATCGAGTCGGTGGGGCTGTGCCATCGCGTCTGCAGCATTCCGGGCAATACCGGTTATGCGTCGCTGAATCTTGCACAGGCGGTGCAGATCGTCGCGTACTGCCTGCGCGCGCACGAGCGCCTGCGCGCGCCGCCCGTTACCCCGGCGTCCGAGGCGCGCTTCGCCGCGCACGCGCAGATCGAGGCGCTGTACGCCCACCTCGAGCGCGCACTGGTGCGCGTCGGCTTTCTCGACCCGCGCCATCCGAAGAAACTGATGCCGCGGCTGCGCCGGCTGTTCTCGCGCACGCGGCTCGAGATCGAGGAAGTCGAGTTGCTGCGCGGCGTGTGCACGCAGATCGAGAAGTCGTGCGTGAACCCGTACGCTGCGTCCGATCCGCAGAGCGCACATTCGTCCGCCGCATCGACCCGGGCCGAATCCGAATAAACTTGACCTTGCGGGGCTCTCGACGCCTCGCCTTCCGGTCGCGCCGTCGCTGCGGGCGATGCAGCGAATCGGAAGCCACCGGAGAGGGTGCGAGATGCTCGCGCGAATGCGGGAAGACGTCGCCGCCGTGCAGGGGAAGGATCCCGCTGCGCGTTCGGCGCTCGAAGTGGTGCTGTGCTATCCGGGCCTGCATGCGCTATGGCTGCACCGGGGCGCGCATGCGCTGTGGAATGCCGGCCTTCGCACGCTCGGTCGCCTGGTTTCGCACTTCTCGCGCTGGCTCACGGGCGTCGAGATCCACCCCGGCGCGCGCATCGGCCGGCGCGTGTTCATCGATCACGGCATGGGGGTGGTGATCGGCGAGACGGCCGAGATCGGCGACGACTGCACGATCTACCAGGGCGTCACGCTCGGCGGTACCTCGCTCGTGCGCGGCAAGCGGCACCCGACACTCGGGCGCGCCGTGATCGTCGGCGCCGGCGCGAAAGTGCTGGGCCCGTTCACCGTCGGCGACGGCGCGCGCATCGGCTCGAATTCGGTCGTGATCAAGGAAGTGCCGGCGGGCGCCACCGCGCTCGGCATTCCGGCGCGAATGATCGTCGAGGACGCCGACCGGCGCCGCGAGGCGCAGGCGGCGAAGATGGGCTTCTCGGCCTACGCGCTCACGCAGGGCGGCGACGATCCGCTGTCGCTGGCGCTGCACATGCTGATCGATCACGTCGCCGAGCAGGATCGGCTCATCGAGCAGTTGCAGGCGTGCCTCGCGCGGATGGGCGCCGACGTCTGCGATCACGGCGAGCCGCTGGACATCGGCGCGCTGAACCGGATGGTGGAATAGCAGGAAACCGGATCGCGCGAGCCTGCACGCCCCGGTCCGCGCCGCGGCCCGCTCAACCCGCGATCGAGTCGTCCGCGCGCAGCGTTCGCCAGCCGTCGCGGTCCACGCGCAGGAATGCGCCGCGCGACGCTTGCCCGTCGCCGCCGGCGTGCCAGTCCGACAGCACCCAGCGCTCGCGCATCGTTCTGTCGACGTCGTAACGGTGAAGCGCGGGCCGGTGCGTGTGTCCGTGCACCAGCACCTGCGCATCGGCGTCGCGCAGCGCGGCGACGACCGCCGCCTCGTCGACGTCGCCCGGCTCGCCGCCTTCGAGCGCACGCGCCGCCTGCACGCGACGGCTCGTGTCGCGCAGCTGGCGCGCGATGGCCATCCGTTCGTCGAGCGGGCGCGCGAGAAAGTCGGCTTGCCATTCGCGGGCACGCACGATCGCGCGCGCCCGTTGATACTCGACGTCGCCGGTGCACAACGCATCGCCGTGCGCAAGCAGCACCGTGCGTCCGAACAGGCGCAATACGCTCGGATCGTCGAGCAGCGTCGAGCCGCTGCGTTGCGAGAACGACTGCACACCGGGCGTTGCCGGCAGCGGCACGTCGAGCAGGAAGTCGCGATTGCCGCGCACGACGAAGACCGTCGTGCCTTGCGCGGCGAGTCGGCGCAGGCGCTCGATGAAGTTCGACGCCACGGCGTCGGGCTGGTCGTCGCCGGCCCACGCCTCGAACAGGTCGCCGAGCAGGAAGACGTGCGTGGCGGAGCCGGCGGCGCGATCGAAGGCGGCGAGGAACTGCGTCGCAGTTGCCGGGTCGTGCTCGCCCAGGTGCATGTCCGAGGCGAACAGCGCGACGTCGGCGGAATTGCGACCGATCTCGATCATCGCGCCCACGCTCGATTCGTTGCGTCGCTTGCGCTGAACTCGTCGCGCTCGCGCGGACTTCGTCGCGCGCACGCTCCGCTCGCCGCGCTCCGTCAGCCTTTCGTGCCGATCCGCTGCACCGACTCGATGACGACGGCGGACGCAGGCACGTCGCGATACGGGCCCACCGTGGTGGTCGGCACCGCGCGGATCTTGTCGACGACGTCCATGCCGCTGACCACCTTGCCGAACACCGCATAGCCGTTGCCGTCGGGCTGCGGGAAGTTCAGGTTCGCGTTGTCGACGACGTTCACGAAGAACTGCGCGGTTGCCGAGTTCGGGTCGCCGGTTCGCGCCATCGCGACCCAGCCGCGGTCGTTCTTCAGGCCGTTCTTCGATTCGAGGGCGATCGGCGCGCGCGTCTGCTTCGGACGCATTGCGCCCTGGTACAGGCCGGAGTCGAAGCCGCCGCCCTGGATCATGAAGCTGCCGATGACGCGGTGAAAGATCGTTCCCGCATAGAAGCCGTCGTCGACGTACTGCAGGAAGTTCGCCACGGTGACCGGCGCTTTCTCCGGGTACAACTCGATGACGAATTCGCCCATCGACGTGGCGACGCGCACCTGAGGGTTGTCGGCAGCGCTCGCGCCGTCGGGCAGCGCGTGCAGCGCAAGAACGAGGGCGCCGATCAGCGGCAGTTTCTTGAACATCGTGGTCTCCGGAAGGGAAGGGAGAAGGGAGAAGGGGGAAGGGGGAAGGGACAGGCAGGCGCCTCAGTGCGGCGCTGGCGCGGGCGACGCAGACGCTGCCTCCTTGTCGTCGGCGGTGCCGCCGCTTGCCGGCCGGGACAGGCGCGCGATCAGCTCGCGCGTGCGTTCGAGTTTTTCGCGTGCGGCGCGGTTGCCGGAGTCGGCGTCGACGGCGCGCTGGTAGGAGCGCGCCGCCAGGCGCAGTTGCACGTCGCCGAGGTTCTCGTGCGCCAGCGAGTACGAGGGCAGTGCGCGCAGCGCCCCTTCGAGCGCGTCGCGCGCCTGGTCGAGTTCGCCGCGCTGCGCGCGCAAGGCGGCGAGGTTGTTGTACGGCTCGGGCAACTCGGGAAACTCGCGCGTGAGCTCGGTGAACACCTCGATCGCATCGTCGGTGCGACCCATCTGCGCGAGCAGAACGCCGCGCTGGAAACGCAACTGTGCATCGGCCGGCGAGCTTTCGAGCGCCTTGTCGAGCGCCGCCAGCGCTTCGTCGCGCCGGTTCTGCGCGAGCAGCCCCCGCACGTACGTGAGCGCTTCGGATGCGGCGCGCGGCGACGGTGTCTCGGTGGCCGGACGCGACTGCGGCACCGGGTTCGTCTGCGCCTGCGCCGGCGCCGCTACGACCGAGCCGAGGGTGATGCAGGCCGCTGCAATGGCGGGCAATGCTGCTGATATACTCGATCGCATCCCGGCATTCTAGTGCAGTGCTTCGTGCCGAGCGCCCCTCGAAGCTGCGGCGCCGGGCGCCGTCCGCTCGCACGCCGTCGGCTCTTTGCATCGGTTCTTTCGGGTCGGTGCCCGCGCTTCATGCTCCGAATCCACAACTCGCTTACGCGCAGCAAGGAAGTCTTCGTTCCGCTCGAAGCCGGCAAGGTCCGGATGTACGTCTGCGGAATGACGGTCTACGACTGGTGCCATGTCGGCCATGCGCGCGTGCTCGTCGTCTTCGACATGGTGCAGCGCTGGCTGCGCGCGAGCGGCTATCGGGTCACCTACGTGCGCAACATCACCGACATCGACGACAAGATCATCCGCCGCGCGGTGGAGAACGGCGAATCGATCGCCTCGCTCACCGGTCGCTTCATCGCGGCCATGCACGAGGACGCCGACGCGCTCGGCGTGCAGCGTCCCGACCACGAGCCGCGCGCCACGCAGTACGTTCCGCAGATGCTCGGGCTGATCGACCTGCTCGAGAAGAAGGAACTGGCGTACCGCACCGACGAAGGCGACGTCGATTTCTCGGTGCGCCGCTTTCCCGGCTACGGGAAGTTGTCGGGCAAGTCGCTCGACGACCTGCGTGCCGGCGAGCGCGTGTCGGTCGCCGACGACAAGCGCGACCCGCTCGACTTCGTGCTGTGGAAGGCGGCCAAGCCCGGCGAACCCGACGAGGCGCGCTGGGAGTCGCCCTACGGCTACGGGCGACCCGGATGGCATATCGAGTGCTCGGCGATGGCCACTGCGCTGCTGGGCAGGACGATCGACATCCACGGCGGCGGCGCCGACCTGCAGTTCCCGCATCACGAGAACGAGATCGCGCAGAGCGAGGGCGCGCTCGGCTGCACCTTCGTGCGCTACTGGATGCACAACGGCTTCGTGCGAGTCGACGACGAGAAGATGTCGAAGTCGCTCGGCAACTTCTTCACGATCCGCGACGTGCTCGAGCAGTACGACGCCGAGGTGTTGCGCCTGTTCATCCTGCGCGCGCACTATCGCAGCCCGCTGAATCATTCCGACGCGCACCTCGACGACGCGCGCCTGGCGCTGCTGCGCCTGTACGGCGCGCTCGGCCCGTCCGGCGAGGCCGGCGACGCGAACACGGTTCCGATCGACTGGTCCGATCCGTGGGCGGCGCGCTTTCGCGACGCGATGAACGACGACTTCAACACGCCGGTGGCGCTTGCCGTGCTGTTCGAACTCGCCGCCGAAGCGAATCGCTCGCACGATGCCGCGCTCGAGCGCCTGCTGCGTGCGCTCGGCGGCACGCTGGGCCTGCTGCAGCGCGACCCGGCCGAGGTGCGACAGGGCGGATTGCGCGGCAGGGCCGCCCGTCGCGCCGACACGCTCGACGACGCCGCGATCGAGGCGCAGATCGCGCTGCGCGCCGAGGCGAAGAAGGCCAAGCGCTATGCCGACGCCGATCGCATTCGCGGCGAGCTGGCCGCACAGGGCGTCGTGCTCGAGGATTCGGCAGTCGGTACTACGTGGAGGCGCTCGTGAGCCTCGCCTTGCCGGCACTGCGCGCTCGATGAAGCCGTTCTGGATCCACTCGGGGCTCGCGCTGCTCGAAGCCGACGAGCACGGCGGGTTGCACCTCACCAACGCATTTCTGGTCGCCTACCTGCATCGCGCCGAGCTGGCGCCGATCGAAAGCTCGTGCGCGGCCGAGCTCGCCTTGCACGCGGGCCTGCACGAGGCGCCGCGGCGCAAGATCGAAGACGCCGAGCTCGACGCGATCGCCGACCGAGATGCACGCGACAGCTGGCGGCTGTTCCTGCGCTTTCGCGATCGACTGCTCGACGCGCCGAACCTGCAGGCTGCCTACGTGGCGATCTTCGCCGACGCGCAGCGAAGCGGCCGCATCGACGTGCCGCCGCTGCTGGTCGAACAGCTCGCGCAGATCATCGTCCACCACATGCTTGCCCACTGCGAGGACGGATTGATGCTGCGTGTCGCCGAGCTGTGGTTCCGCGAGCAGCGCGTCACGCTGGTCGACGGCCGCGTGCTGCTCGCCGACCTCGAGACCGTCGAGGCGCGCGCCGCGAGCACGAGCCGCGGCAGCCTCGGGCGGCTGCTCGCGCAGGCGCAGACCGGCACCAGCGTGGATTTCGACGTCATCGACACGGCCAACGCCGACGCGTATTTCGGTCGCGACGAGCAGCACGATTTCGCGGTGGAGATCGGCCACGGGCGCGCCGCCGCGCAGCGCCTGTGCGAGCTGCTGCAGCGCTGGATCGGTCACCTGCTCGGTGTAGGCGTTCGCGTGGCCAGTCTCTCGTCGATCGAGGATCCGCGCTGGCGCTGGCACGCCGGGCTCGATGCGCAATCGAGCCTGCTGCTCGACAAGCTGTATCGCGGCGAGGGCCTCGACCCCGACGAACACCGTCGGCTGCTGTTGCTGATGCGGCTCGATTTCGACCGCCTCGAAGACCAGGACCCGGGCGTCGCCGGCAAGCCGGTCTACCTCGCGCTGGCCGCCGACGAGGCGGGCGTGCTGCGGATGAAGCCGCAGAACCTGCTGTTCAACCTGCCGCTGCAGGCGCACTGATGTCGCGCCCCGAGTACTGGGACGAGGCCTGTGCGACGCTCGCCGGCAACGACGCGACGATGGCGGGCATCATCGGTCGCTGCCGCGGGCACCTCGTTTCGCGCGGCGACGCGTTCCAGACGCTCGCCCGCTCGATCGTCGGCCAGCAGATCTCTGTGCGCGCGGCGCAGTCGGTGTGGGAGCGATTCGTCGCGGCGTGCGGCGCGCAAGGCCCGGTGCCGCAGCGCGTCTCGCGCATGCGAACGACCACGCTGCGCAACAGCGGGCTGTCGCAGCGCAAGGCGGAATACCTGAAGGACCTCGCCGCGCATTTCCTTTCGAGCGAAGTCGATCCGGCGCGCTGGCCGCTGCTCGACGACGACGCGATCATCGACGAGCTGTGCACGGTGCGCGGCATCGGACGCTGGACGGCGGAGATGTTCCTGATCTTCAATCTGCTGCGCCCCGACGTCTATCCGCTCGACGACATCGGCCTGCTGCGCGGCATCGCATCGCAGTACCGCGAAGGACGCCCGATCACGCGGGCCGAGGCGATCGAGATCGGCGAGACGTGGCGCCCGTGGCGCACGGTGGCCACCTGGTACCTGTGGCGCGTGCAGGACCCGTTGCCGGTGGACTATTGATGAAAATGACCTTCCTGGAATTCGAGCAGCCGATCGCCGATCTCGAACAGAAGATCGAGGCGCTGCGCTTCGCGCAGGAAGACTCCGCGGTCGACATAGCCGAGGAGGTCGCGCGCCTTCAGCAGAAGAGTCAGCTGCTGCTGAAGGACACCTACGCCAAGCTCACGCCGTGGCAGGTGGCGATGGTCGCGCGCCATCCGCAGCGTCCGTACACGCTGGACTACGTGCAGGCGATCTTCACCGACTTCCACGAACTGCACGGCGATCGCGAGTTCGCCGACGACCCGGCGATCGTCGGCGGGCTGGCGAGACTGAACGGCCAGCCGGTGATGGTGCTCGGTCACCAGAAGGGGCGCGGCACGAAGGAGCGCAGCCAGCGCAACTTCGGCATGCCGCGGCCCGAGGGCTATCGCAAGGCGCTCCGGCTGATGAAGCTCGCCGAGAAGTTCGAGCTGCCGCTGTTCACCTTCGTCGATACGCCCGGCGCGTTTCCCGGCATCGACGCCGAGGAGCGCAACCAGTCGGAGGCGATCGGGCGCAACCTGTACGAGATGGCGGCGCTGCGCGTGCCGATCGTCACCACGATCATCGGCGAGGGCGGTTCGGGCGGTGCACTGGCGATCGCCGTCGGCGACGTCACGTTGATGCTGCAGTACGCCATCTACTCGGTGATCTCGCCCGAGGGGTGCGCGGCGATTTTGTGGAAGAGCGCCGAGAAGGCGCCCGAGGCGGCGGAGACGCTGGGCATCACCGCGCATCGACTGAAGGCGCTCGGCTTGGTGGACCGCATCATCAGCGAACCGGTGGGCGGCGCGCATCGCGATCCTGCGCACATGGCGCAACTGCTCAAGCGTGCGCTGTCCGATGCGCTGCGCCAGTACCAGGGCGTCGATCCGAAGGCGCTGCTCGAGCAGCGGCACCAGCGGATCATGCACTATGGGAAATTCAAGGAGCTCGGGCAGGACTGAGCCGACTGCGGCTTCGGACGCGTCGGCCGACGTGCTCGATGCGGTCGCGTCGTCGCTGCAACGCTTCGCCCTCGGCGATGGCGTCGTCGTCGCATTCAGCGGCGGCGTCGATTCCACCGTGCTGCTCGACGCGGTGGCTCGCTGTCTGCAGCCCGAGCGGATTCTCGCCTGGCACGTGCATCACGGACTGCAGTCGCCGGCCGACGATTGGCGCGCGCACTGCGAGCGCCAGGCCGCGCGGCTCGGCGTGCGCTTCGGGCAGACGCTCCTTGCGGCGCCGTCGCGCGGCGCGAACCTCGAGGCGTGGGCGCGCGAGATGCGCTATCGCGTGTTGTGGGAAGCCGTCGCCCAAAGCGGCTCTTGCGCACTGCTCACCGCGCATCATGCCGACGACCAGCTCGAGACGGTGCTGATGCGCCTGGCGCGCGGCAGCGGGCCGGCGGCGCTCGGCGCGATGGCGCCCGCGCAGCGGCGCGCCGCCGGCTGGCTGCTGCGTCCGCTGCTGGCGATCGGGCGCGAGCGCATCGTCGAGTGCGCGCGCGAGCGCGGCCTCGCGTGGATCGACGACCCGATGAACGATGATGCGGATTTTCTTCGCGTGGCGCTGCGTACCCGTGTGATTCCCGAACTGGCGAAGGCTGCACCGGCGCTGCGCGAGAACGTGCTGCGCTCGGCTCGATGGCTGCGCGAGAGCGGCGAGGCGTTGCGCGAGCTGGCGGTACGCGACCTGCGCGAGGCGGGCGTCGAACCGCGGGCACGCGCGATCGACCGGCACGCGCTCGCCACGCTGCCCGCCGCGCGACGCGACCTCGCGGTTCGCGCGTGGTTCGACTCGCTGGGGGCCGTCGCGCCCAGCCGCGCGCGGCTGGCCGAATGGGTCGGGCAGATGCTCGCGGGAGAGTCGGCGCATGCGCTGCTCGAGCACGACGGGTTTCGCTTTCGACGCTATCGCGATCGGATCACGGTCGAGCCGACGAAGGCGGCGAACGAGGCGCCGCCCGTGTTCGCGTTCCGCTGGCACGGCGAGCACGAGATCGCACTTGCCCGGTGGGGCGGGACGCTGCGCTTCGCGCCTTCGCATCGACCCGACGCTGTGCCGGCCGGTTGGCTCGCCGAGCAGCCGCTCGCGCTGCGCTCGGTGCGCGGCGCGCAGCGGCTGCGTCCACGCTCGACCGGCCCGAGCCGAAGCGTGAAGAACCTGTTCCAGGAGCGCGGCATCCCGCCGCATCTGCGGCCTCGCATGCCCGCGCTGCACGCGGGCGAGCGCCTGCTGTACGTCGCGGGAATCGGCATGGACCGCAGCGAGTGGGCAGGCGAGGGCGGCGCAGCGCGCATCGAGATCGACTGGCGCGCCGACGACGCGAACGACGAACGCGCGGCCTTCGGCGAATCGGTGCCTTCCGTATAATTGCGGGTTTTTTGCGTCGCGCGCGGCAGGTAGCGGAATGGCCCTGATCGTTCACAAGTACGGCGGCACCTCGATGGGCTCGGTGGAGCGCATCCGCAACGTCGCGCGCCGCGTCGCCACCTGGCGCGAAGCAGGGCACCGGATGGTCGTCGTGCCTTCGGCGATGTCGGGCGAGACGAACCGGCTGATCGCGCTCGCGCGCGAGATCCAGCCGCAGCCCGACCGGCGCGAGCTCGACATGATCGCCTCCACCGGCGAGCAGGTGTCGGTGGCACTGCTGGCCATGGCGCTCAAGGCGATCGGCGACGATGCCGTCAGCTACGCCGGCTGGCAGGTGCCGGTGCGCACCGACAGCGCGTTCACCAAGGCGCGCATCGTGTCGATCGACGACGCCCGCGTGCGCAAGGACCTGGACGCCGGACGCGTCGTCGTCATCACCGGCTTCCAGGGCGTGGACGCGGACGGCAACATCACCACGCTCGGCCGCGGCGGCTCGGACACCTCCGCAGTGGCGGTGGCCGCAGCGCTGAAGGCCGACGAGTGCCTGATCTACACCGACGTCGATGGCGTCTACACCACCGACCCGCGCATCGTTCCCGAAGCGCGCCGGCTCGAGCACGTCACCTTCGAGGAGATGCTCGAGATGGCCAGCCTCGGCTCGAAGGTGCTGCAGATCCGATCGGTGGAATTCGCCGGCAAGTACAAGGTGAAAACGCGCGTGCTGTCGAGCCTCACGCCGCCCGACATCCCGGTGGACATCGAAGCGAAATCGGGCACGCTGATCACATTCGAGGAAGATCCTGAAATGGAGCACGCCGTCATCTCGGGCATCGCGTTCAACCGCGACGAGGCGAAGATCACGATCACGCGGGTGCCCGACCGCCCGGGCATCGCCTACCAGATCCTGGGCGCCATTGCCGACGCGAACATCGACGTCGACATGATCATCCAGAACCAGAGTGTCGACGGCACCACCGATTTCTCGTTCACCGTGCAGGCGCCCGAGCTGCAGCGTGCGATCGACGTGCTGAACGCGAAGGTGAAGGACGAGATCGGCGCGAAGGAGATCATCGGCGACCCGAAGATCGCCAAGGTGTCGGTCGTCGGCATCGGCATGCGCTCGCACGTCGGCGTGGCGAGCCTGATGTTCAGGACGCTGTCGGAAGAGGGCATCAACATCCAGATGATCTCGACGAGCGAAATCAAGATCTCGGTGATCATCGAGGACAAGTACATGGAGCTCGCGGTCCGAGCGCTGCACAAGGTGTTCGGCCTGGACAAGCCGGCGACGGCGGGAGAGCCGGTCGGGAAGTAGCCTTCGGGCTTCCTGCTGCGACGGGTCGCGGCCCCCGACGTCCTATGCGGAGCCGTCGAAGTCGGACAGCAGGACCAGCCGGCCGAAACGCCTCGCCGTGTCGAAATAGCGCCGATCGGCCGTTACGAGCACGGCATCGTCGCTGGTCAGAGCGACGGCATGGTAGAGCGTGTCGAAAAGATGATGATCCAGGCGGATTGCCAACTCGGCGGCGAGCTCGTACAGCGCCGGGTCGGACGCGGTTCGCAGATCGATCCCCAGCAGGTCACGAAGATCGGTGCGTGCCGTGCGAGGCGACACGCGGGCGAGGACGGCAGCCACTTCCGCGACGAAGTGCGGCGGCTCGACCAGCACGAGCCGGCCGGCGCGCAGTTCTCGAAGGAATCGCAACGCGTGGTCGACGTGGGATTCCTCCGGTCGGTCGCGAAAGAACCACTTCAGCGCGACGCTCGCGTCGGCTACGACGATCAAGGCCGTCCTTCTTCCCGCATCCGGCGCAGCATCGCGTCGTCCATCACGGGCGCCTGTTCGCGACGCTTCAGGATGCGATCGATTGCCCGTCGGCTGCGCCGCTTGCGCTCGGCGCGTTCTACCGCCTCGCGCATTAGCGACGCGATGATCGCGCTCTTGTTCTGCCCTTCGAACTCGGCGTTGAAGGCGTCCCTGACGTCGTCCGGAACGCTGAAGTTGACGGTTGCCACGGCCTGGTCTGTTGTTGACGATTTCAACAATTATCGGATGGCCCCTTCCGGTCGTCAACGCGACCCCGGTTCGGACGCGAGGGAGCGCCGCCTGTCGCTGCGCGGATAAGCGCGATCGTGCTCGCCTCCTCCCTTTATGCGAGCACGATGGCGGCACGGACGAACGTCATCGGCTGGCGGTCAGTAGCCGAAGGGCGAGTCCGGCAAAAACCAGGCCGCAGATTCGGTTCAGGCACCGCTGCGCACGCTGCGAACGACGAAGCCGCTCGCCGATCGCTCCCGACAGCAGCGCGACGGCGCCGAAGGTGATCACGGTCGCGACGATGAAGCAAAGGCCGAACCATGCGACCTGCAGCGCGACCGGTCCGGCGCCCGGCGCAACGAACTGCGGCAGGAAGGCGAAAAAGAACAGCAGCACCTTGGGGTTGGTGAGGTTCATCGCAACCCCGCGCGTGACGAGAGCGCCTGCGCTGCGCGACACGGGTGCGCGACCGTCCAGGCCGTCCGCCGGCGCGCGAAACGCCTGCCAGGACAGCCAGGCCAGATAGCCGGCGCCGATCACCTTCAGAACCGTGAATGCGGTCGGCGACGCGGCGAACACCGCCGCGAGGCCGAGCGCCACGGCGGCGGTGTGCACGCACAGCCCTGCACACAGCCCCGCGACGACGAGCAGCCCCGCGCGTCTGCCGTTCGCGATCGATTGCAGCAGGACGAAGGTGTTGTCGGGGCCCGGCGCGATGCCGAGGATGAGGGCGACCAAGAAGAAGCCGGAAGTCGTCTCGATGGAAGGCATCGCACAGCCCGGTGCGGAACTGGAGCGCGGATTGTAGGCGTTCCGCCGGTCGTCGGAACCGGTTTGCGCCCGCCCGAGACCCCTTCGGCAACCGAACGACTGGCGTTGCCGCATTTCTACGGGGCTATCGTTCTCGCCTTCACGGCACGCGCCCGTGACGACGACAAGAGACCGCAGCCGTTCGGCTGCCCGCCTGCAACGCGCGAACAGGGAGGACCACGAACCGAACCAGACACTCCAGCTCGGAACCAAAGGAGGTTCAGATGAGCACGCTGACCAATACTGCGATCGACAAGCTGCGAGGGAAGCTCGACGGACAAATCGTACTTCCCGAAGACGGCGCCTACGATGCGGCGCGAACGATCTGGAATGCGATGATCGACAAGCACCCGGCCGCGATCGTGCGCTGTGCGTCCGACCAGGACGTCGTGCACACGGTGAACTTCGCAAGAGACAGCGGCCTGCTGCTGGCCGTGCGCGGCGGTGGGCACAACATCGCGGGCAATGCCCTCTGCGACGGCGGCGTCGTCGCCGATCTGTCACAGATGAGGGCGGCGAAGATCGACGCCGCTGACCGGCGCGCAACGGTCGAGGGGGGCGCAACGCTCGCCGACTTCGACGCAGCAGCGCAGGCGCACGGCCTCGCCACACCATTGGGGATCAATTCCACGACCGGCGTTGCGGGGTTGACGCTCGGCGGGGGCTTCGGTTGGCTCAGCCGCAAGTACGGAATGACGGTCGACAATCTCGAATCGGCCGACGTCGTCACCGCGACCGGCGACGTGCTGCGCGCGAGCGACGAGGAGAATCCCGATCTCTTCTGGGCGCTTCGAGGCGGCGGCGGCAATTTCGGGGCAGTGACGCGCTTCCGGTTCCGGCTGCACGAAGTCGGGCCGAACCTGCTCAGCGGACTGATCTTCTATCCGATTGCCGAGGCGAAGGCCGTGCTGCAGCGGTACCGCGACTTCGTTGCCGCCGCACCCGACGAACTCGTCGTGTGGACGGTGCTGCGCAAGGCGCCGCCGTTGCCTTTCCTGCCGCAGGAGGTTCACGGCACCGAAGTGATCGCGATCGCGTTGCTCTACGTCGGCGATCCGGAGAAGGGCAAGTCGCTGATCGAGCCGCTGCGCCACTTCGGCTCGCCGGTGGGCGAGTTCATCGGCGTGCAGCCGTACACGGCCTGGCAGCAGGCCTTCGATCCGCTGCTCACTCCCGGCGCACGCAACTACTGGAAGTCTCACAACTTCACGAAGCTCGATGACGGCCTGTTCGACGAGGTGATCCAGTACATCGGAAAGCTGCCGTCTCCGCAGTGCGAAATCTTCTTCGGCGCCATCGGCTGCGCCACGACGAAGCCGGCAGCCGACGCCATGGCGTATGCGCATCGCGACGCGCTCTACGTGATGAACGTACACGGGCGCTGGGACGAGCCGGCGGACGATGAGCGCTGCATCGGTTGGGCTCGTGAGTTCTTCAAGGCCTCGGCGCCCTACGCCGGAAGCGGCGTCTACGTGAACTTCCTCACGGCCGACGAAGGCGACCGCGTCGGCGCTGCCTACGGTGCGAACTACGACCGGCTGGCGCAGGTGAAGCGCAAGTACGATCCCGACAACCTGTTCCGTGTGAACCAGAACATTCGCCCCGCCTGAGCAGGGCTGCGTCCGGGCCGTGCGATCGGCCCGGACGAAGCTCGGTGCGCTTCGAGCGGGTTCGGCGGCTGGTGCACAATTGAGCCGCTGCCGGACAAGCGCGTGCGGTACAATCGCGCCCGAGCCGGCATCGAGCGAGCGTTATCTCATTCGAAGCCAGGAGACGTGGCCGAGAGGTCGAAGGCACTCCCCTGCTAAGGGAGCATGCGGCCAAAAACTGCATCGAGGGTTCGAATCCCTCCGTCTCCGCCAGGACTCTTCTCCGCAAGATCCACAGAGATTCAAAGAAGACTAAGAATCAGGCACTTATCGGCAGCAGCCCGGTAAGTTGATCCAGAGCAGTCCACACAGATCCAAACAAGTCCAACATACAATGTTGGGACGACGTTGGGACGAATCTGATGGGACGAAAGCCGCTGACCGTGCTGGCGGTCGCCAACCTGAAGCCAGGGTTCCATGCCGTGGGCGGCGCTCCGGGCCTGTACGCACTGGTACGCCCGACAGGAGGGCGTTCCTGGATTCTGCGCTACCAAATGGCCGGCAAGCGCCGCGACATGGGGCTGGGATCGCTTGATCTCGTCAGTCTGGCCGACGCCCGCGAGCGCGCGCATGAACTGCGCAAGATGATGCGCGTCGGCGTCGACCCGCTACAGCAGGCAGGGCTGCAGCGTGCCCAGGTTTCAGAGGAAGCGAAGCTCGATGCCTGGACCTTCAAGAAGGCGGCGCACGAGGTTCACGAGACGCTGCGGCCCGGCTGGAAGAATGAGAAGCACGCCGATCAGTGGATCAGCACGCTGACGACTTACGCGTTCCCGAAGATCGGCGAGCGTCCCGTAGGCGAGATCGACGTCGCTGCTGTCCTCGACGTGCTGCGCCCGATTTGGAGCGCGAAGACCGAGACTGCTCGGCGCGTGGGGCAACGGATCGATGCCGTGATGCGGTGGAGCGTGGCGCACGGCTACGCCGCAAGTAATCCCGTCGACGCCGCCGTCGAGCTGCTGCCGAAACAGCGCAAGGCTGTTGAGCACCATGCGGCGATGCCCTACGCCGAGCTTCCCGCGTTCCTGGCCGATCTCGACAAGCGCACGCCGTCCTCTGGATCTCTCGCGCTCCGGTTCCTGATCCTCACGGCTGCTCGAAGTGGCGAGGTGCGTGGTGCAACGTGGGGCGAGATCGACATGGACGCGAAGGTCTGGACGGTTCCGGCGGGCCGGATGAAGGCTGATCGCGAGCATCGCGTGCCCTTGTCCGATGCGGCGATGAAGATGCTCATATCGCTCATGACGTCGGCTCCCAGAATCGAGAACTCCGCCTTGATCTTTCCTGGCACGAAAGGGCAGCCGCTGTCGGACATGACGCTGGCGGCCGTGCTCAAGCGCATGAAGATCGACGCCACGCCGCACGGATTTCGCTCGTCGTTTCGGGACTGGTGCGCCGAGAACGGCGTGTCTCGCGAGATGGCCGAGCGCGCGCTCGCGCACGCCGTCGCCGACAAGACCGAGGCTGCCTACAACCGGACCGATCAGCTAGAGCAGCGCCGGCCGGTGATGCAGGCGTGGGCGGACTTCGTGACGGGGAAATGTAACAGTTTGTAACGAAAACGGGCTCTCGTTCGCCAGAGGCCGAGTTCGGTCAGAGCGCTGGATGTACGAACAGTATCTGTGTGCGTCTCGTTGACTCCGTCTGATTTTTCTGAGCTACACTGCGCTACGCATCGGGATTACGGGAAGCCCCCGCTGCGTCGCAGAGGCAACGACTCCGGGGATGGGCCTACCGGACGAGCCGCATGGACCTAGAGCGCGAGCCCCGCCCGTCTTGTCACGGTGCCCGCGACTCTTCGGGCCGCTCCTGGAGCGGCTGACGAACTGTCCGTGCGCTGCGCCTAACTAATTTCGCGGTGTGCGGACCTCGTAAGAGTCCGCAATGTCGAAAACCCGCCCGGCCTCGAAGGCCAAGACCGCACCAGCGGCTATCCCCCCTGCCGACCCGCGCGCCGAGAGCATTCTCGTGCGGGCGAAAGCATCGCCGAAATTTGTTGGTCTGCCGCCGAGCACGTTTGCGCTGCTCGCGAAGACCGACCCCCGCTTCCCTCCGAAAATCGTTCTCGGCCCCAGGACCGTCGCCTATCGTCGCGCCGATCTGCTGGCGTGGATCGATGCTCGCGCCGTGCGGCAAGGTGCCGCATGACACCGTCCAACGATCTTGCGTGCCACGCTCTGGCTGCGCACGGTGCCTCGCGGGCGGACTCCTTTCCGGAGGCCGCGCGAATGAACCAAGCTGAAAATCACGCGGCAGCGTTCGCTGCTTGCCACCTGGCGATCGACCTTGCTCCGAGTATGCGGTCGATCCCGGACGACATGGGCGAGGTGTGAGATGGCCGCTCGTCCGCAATTCACCGTCGTCGGGGGCTCCGCTCCCGCGCAGACCCCGAAGCACGGTTTCGTCTCCAAACTGACTCGCCTCTCGATCACGCAACCCGCCAATGTCGGGAAGCACTTCTCGCTGTCCTCTCGGGGCGAGCTAATCAAGACCACCGAGGGCCGGATCTTCGACGCCCAAGCCAGCATCGAGCGCGTCTCGAGCCTCGCTGATTTTGCACGGCTGTTGGGCGGCCTGAAGCCGAACGAGGTGCTGACGTACGGCGTGCCGAACGTCGGGGCAACTGCGCGCGTCGTAACGAAGTACACGGTCGGACAACATCCCGGCGCAATCACCCGAACGGATGCCGACTTCGGGTGGCCGAGCGGCCCGGGCGCGCTCATGCTCGACCACGATCCGAGCCCGCGCGGTTATGCGTTCCATAGCCTGGACGAGTTCGCTGCGGCGGTGCGCAGTGCGGTACCGGGTCTGGAGCACGTCGACATGCTCGGCTGGTATTCAAGCTCCAGTTTCATCTTCAAGCGCGGCGCGCGAGGCAAACCGGACAGGGAACTCTCCGGGCTGCGCGGGATGCGCCTGTGGATTCTGGTGCGTGATGCGCTGGACATCGAGCGCGCCGGGCGCGTGCTCCACGATCGGCTCTGGTCGCGTGGTGCGCGCCTCGGATACATCGCCCTGTCGAGCAACGGGAATCGGCTCGTGCGCTGCGTAGTCGACGCTTCAGTCTGGACACCGAGCCACGTCGACTTCGCCGCCGGCGCGGTCCTCGGGCCGGGGCTGGAGCAGCGTCGGGGCGACCCTGTCCTGTTGCCGGGTGCGCCGTACAGCCCAAAGAACCCGGCGGACGAGTTCTGCGACACCGCGCGAGTATTTCGCGATCTGTCGACGAAAAAGAATGCCGAACTGCGCGAGCGTATCCAGAGCGCCAAGAACGACCCGCAGCTAGTCAACGAAGCGCGGCAGGTCGCCGAAGCATGGGTCGAAGCCCGAGCGCAGGCGCTGTACGGTCGTGTGCGAGCGCGGTTGTCGCGCAGCAAGCGCCCGGCCGCACTCGATGCCGCACGAGCTGCTGCACGCTCGGTGCTTGACTCTGGCGAGGCCGACTCGACACGGTGGACGCTTCCGAAGGAGTACCTGCTCTATCGCGCGGACACTCGCGCCGCCGTCAGCGTCGCGGAGATTCTGAACGACCCGAGCGCGTTCGGTGACGTCGAATTCGCGGACCCGCTCGAACCGGAGTACGACGACGGTCGTGCGGTGGCAAAGCTGCTGCCCAACAGCACGCCTCTGACCGTGCATAGCTTTGCGAGAGGAGGGCGCACGTTCGTCCTGGCTGGCGACGCTCTGCTGGCGTCGGCGAGCCCAACCGAGGGCGGCACCGACGCTTCGGCACCTGGTTGGATTCGCACGATCAACGCCCGCTTCGCATGGGACATGCTCGCCAACCAGATCTATGACATCGAGGCGGCGAAGTACGTTACCGACCAGTCGTTCAAGAACGCCGTTGCGAACACGCCCGCAGGGTCCGGACTCAAGACGGCCGGCGATTGGCTTAGCTCTCCGATGCGGGGGGTGCAACGCGGACTCGGCTTCGACCCGGAGGGTGGGCGCTTCATGAGCGACGGGGCGCGTAACACCTGGAGCGGGTTCGCGGTCGAGCCGTGGGGTTCGCCGGTTACCACGGAAGACCTCCGCCCGTGGTTCGACGTGTTCGAATGGATGGCAGGCGGGACGCCGCCCGATTACGCGCTGGATTGGCTCGCGCACAAGGTCCAGCGGCCGAACGTGAAGATGAAAAGCTCGCTGCTGTTCTGGTCGGCGGAGCAGGGCACCGGCAAGGGGCTGACCTTCGAGCCGCTGTTGCGGATCTTTGGCCCGCACGGACTGCACATGAACGGACGTCACCTTACCGGGAACTTCAACCATCTACTGGCAGACCGCCTTTTCGTCCTAGCCGATGAGCTGGGTCGCTCGGACATTCGGGTGGACAGTGACGCGCTGAAGTATCTGGTCACCGAGACCGACATCCGGATCGAGCGGAAGCACCAGGATGCGCGGATCTGCAAGAGCCTGATCGACACAGTGTTCTTGTCCAACCACGCGAACGCGGTCTACATCGACCGCTCGGATCGCCGGTTCTTCGTCTGGCGGGCATCGAATGCGAAACTGCCGGAGCCGCTCCGGGAAGCTCTCGTGCATTGGATGGAGAACGAGTCCGGGTGCGAGAAGCTGCTGCGCTGGCTACGCGATCGGCCGTTGGATCGGTTTGATCCCTTCGCGAAACCTCCGGAGACCGAGGCGTGGATCGAAATGGTCGAGGCCAACTTCAGCGATCTGGAGCGTTGGCTGCATGAGGGGGTTGCGAACAACGGTGCTACTTCGGTTTTCGGCCGAGAGGTCGTGCACGCCGAGGAGCTGGCGCGAGACTTCCGTTACGGGCGGGTGGCGACTTCGACGACTGCTGTGACCCGTTCGCTCGCGAAGCTGGGGTTCGACGTCCGGCGCAAGGTGAAGCTGGAATGCGGGCGCACCGTACGTCTGACGGCTATCGCGAGGCCCGAGCATTGGGACAAACAAGACCCGGCGGCGTGGAAAGCCGAGTTCGACAAACCGTTCAGAGTAGGGTGAGCCCGTGTCCCGCAGCAAAACGACCTCGCCTGCAGCGATCATGCACGCAAAGGAAACCCTGTTTCCCCTTTGGGACGGCACGAAGTGCGAGGCGCGTGCCCACGTCAGTGCAGTTGAAAGTTTCGCCTGCTGCGCTCGTGGGTCTAAAGGGTGGTGACCGCCCCCGTGCCCCATGTGCCCGCTCGCTGCCGCACAGGCCGGAAAGCCGCTGCCAGCCTATCTTTCAGCTCTTTCTATCCGTATCGGGTCCGGTGGCAGTTCCACTTAAAGTGTAGGAAAAAGTATTTATAAAAACAGAGACGAAGGTAAGTTCAATCCTTCGATGCGCTTTTAGAAAAGTTTCTGGGTGATTTGGGGTGGAACTGCCACCGGACTCCGGCGGTGGCCGGGTACATGGAAGCGTCCGCAGCTGCTCATCGTTGAGGTGCCCCGCATGACCCGTCCGAACGCGCCGTCCACGAACTGCTCCTGCGGTGAGCGAGTGCCCCACCAGTGTCCCACGGGGACACCGGCGGAACGCATTGCCCGCTACTTCGCAACGACCACACGCACCTCCTCGCGCGCCGGAGCGCGGTACTGCTCCAGGTCCACGCCTTCGAGCTGCGGCACGCGCTTGTAGTCGACGCTACCGGCCTTCCAGTACCGGCTCACCGTCACGCCGAACCCCTGCTCACTCGTGTGCTCGGTGAGCGCCACGAGCCGCGCCTTTGCCGCGTCCAGGTCCTCGGCGACCGACTCGGCCATCCGTTTCAGATCCGCGTAGTCGCGTGCCGCGTGCTCCCACGCGGCGTCCTCGCGCTGGCGCGTGTCGCGCTCGGTGAGCGCCGGTGGTGTGTCGGTACGCAGGCACTCGGCGAATGCGTCCCAGCCCTGCCGGATCGTCTCCCAGCACTCGGGTTCGGCGGGCTGCTCGATCAGGATGCCGGTCTTGCCGTCGTAGACGTAGACGTGCGCCAGGCGCGCGGCGCTCACCAACATCTGGTGCTGCACCTGCCAGTACACGTGCACCGGGACTCGCCCGGCACGCGCCTCCTTGAGCAGCGTCGCATCCTTCGCCTTCGGGCACTTGATCTCGAGAATCAGATCGCCATCCAGCGTGATGCCATCCAGACTCGCCGAGTATTCACCGTCGACGAGCACCAACGGCTGCATCACGTTGCCGGTGAGCGTCTCGTACATCGCGCGCGCCGCGGGCTCCGTTGCCGTGCCGTGCGCCATCGCAGCGGTGAGTTCCACGCTCACGCGGCCAGTGCGCTGCTGCCAGAGCTGAAACGGCGTGGTGTACGGCGAGACGCCCAGCACGGCCGGCGTCTCGGAGGCGTTGCGGTGCGCCAGGCGATGCGCGTGCCACTCGGGGCTGCCCTGCACGAGCTTGACGATGCGGGCCATCACGCAGCCCTCCGCTTCTGTTCCAGCGACCGGATCGCGCGGCTCGCCGCCTGCGAGGTCAGCTCTTCGAGCTGCTCCACGCCGAAGTACTCAAGCAGGTGTTCGAGATCACTGCCCGTGTCCTGCAGCAGCCGCTGGATGTAGCGGACCTGCGCGGCGCTCGCCTTCGTCGTCTTCCCCATCGGCGTCACGTTCGCCTTCGGCGCGCGCGGCTCTTGCAGTTCTGCCGGTTTTGCCGGTGCCTCCCCCTCGCTTTCGGGCAGATCCTCGCCGGCGTAGATGTACAGGCCCAGCCCGTGCAGCGCGATTGCCTTCACCAGCGCGCGCTGGATCGACGCGTTGATGTCGAAGCAGGTGGGCTCACCGATCGGTCGGTTCTTGGAGTCCAGCACCGGGTGGATCTGCGAGAGTGTCACGCCCTGCACGGTCACCGCGACCTCGACGAAGTAGCCGGTCTCGGATCGTAAGAATGGAAGGCCATCGAACCGCCGCACTTCCCAGGTCGCGCTCGGATCGGCCTGCCGCAATTGGGCAACGGCGAACGGCCAGGACAAGTAGCTGAACTGGCCCTTCTTCTCGATGTGCTCGTTGACGTTGATCTTGCTCAGGCGAGCGAAGTAGTGCTCGGACATCATGGATCTCCTTCGGAAACGAGAAACGCCCGGCGAACACGATGGTTCGACCGGGCGTTTCGGTGATCGGTGCCACGCGGGGGGTGACACCGGCAAAACCGACAAAAGTCGGCGTGGGGACTCCGGGCTACAAGCAGCCCTTCTCGGCGAGGCTGACGGTCTTGGTGCGCGTCACGATGAAGTGGTCGAGCACCTGCACGTCGACCAGCGCCAACACGTTCTTCAGCGACTGCGTGAGCAGACGATCCGCAGCTGAAGGCTCGGGCATCCCGCTCGGGTGGTTGTGGCAGAGGATCACCGCCGCGGCGTTCCTCTTGAGCGCCTCGATCACCACCTCGCGCGGATAGACCGCCGATTGCGTGAGCGTCCCGCGGAACAGCTCGACGATTTCGATCACCCGGTTCTGGGAATCGAGGAAAACGACGGCGAAGACTTCGTGCTCCCGATCGGCCAGCGCCAGGCGCAGGTAGTCGCGCACGGCGGCGGGCGATGCCAATGCGTCGGTCGCACGCACCTCCTCGGCGAGCAGCTCCAACGCGGAGGCAACGATCGGATGTCGGGTCGCGTTCATGCTGCCTCCCTCACGAGGTTGGTCTCGGCGTGCGGGTCGTAACCGGCGAGCGTGAGCACGTAGTCGGCCGCCGCTTGCGCCTTGCTCGCTGCCGTGAAGATCAGCCGCTTGTCCTGGCGCAGCGCGCGCAGCCAACTGTCGATGTAGCTGGCGTGCTCCAGTCGCCCCGGCAGGCCGCAGTGCGCGCACAGAAACGCCGCGCCCATCTCCGCGACCAGCTCCTCGAAGGCGTACGCCTCGATCGCGGCTCGCGACTGCAACGCCCGGTTGCAGCGGCTCGGGTGCCCCGTCCAGTGGGTCAACTCATGCAGCGCCGTTGCGTAGTAGGCGTCGGCTTCCGCGAAGGCCGAGCGCGGCGGCATCTGGATGCGGTCCTGCGCAGGCGCGTAATAGGCGCGCGAGCCGCCGTGCTCGATCACGACGTCGGCCGAGTTCAGGAGCTGCTCGGCCGCAGCGTGCGGTGCCCAGTCGGGTCGTGGCGGCTCGTTGGGCAGCAGGTGCTCAGGCACGCCCTCGATCTGCGCGGCGTTGAAGACGACGAAGGTGCGCAGGATCGGGACGACGCGCGGTACGTTCTCGGCATCGCTCGGCTCGCCTTCGGCGCGCACCTCCTTCGGCTTGAAGAGCGTGATCGGCGTGCCGACTTCGCCACGGCGCACGTGCGCACCGACGGCGAGCGCCTGCCGGTAGGTCATCCAGCGGTTCACGGGATAGCCGCAGGCGGCCGCCTGCAAGTTCAGCAACAGAACGTTGATGCCGCGGTACGAGCGCCCGGTGGCCAGGTTCGCCGGGTAGGGGTCGGCGACGTCGGTCGTCCACGGACGAATCCAGGGCGGTGTGCCGGCCGCGAGCGCATCGACGATGCGCCGCGTGACCGACTCGTAGAGGTCGTGCATGAGGAAACTCCATAGGAGAAGCACCCGCCGCGCGAACACGCACGGAAGGAAGCGAGAGGGATGGGGAAGTGGCTAGCGCGCTACCAGCGGCGACGGCGCGGACGACGCGGACGCCCGCACAATCGCGGCAGCGCCCGCAGAAACGCGAGCACGGCCGCGTAGTAGGCGAGCTGGACCATCAGCCAGAGCAGCGTGCTCACTGCAGGCCCTTCACGTCGAGCGCGATCCAGCCCGGGTAGTAGCGCCCGGCCTGGATGTAGCCGAAGGCGCGCTTCGCGCTGCTGGTCGCCAGGCTCGTGAGGAGACCGGCGAAGGTCGCGGCGATCACGCCCGAGAACGTGCCCCAATGGATCGCCAGCACGATCGCCGAGACGACGAGGTCGATCGTCAGGTCGTAGTGCAGCAGCCGCAGCATCCACCGCCGAGGCAGCTTGACGAGCAGCAGGACCGTAGAGAGAAAGATGACGAAGCCGGTGACGAACATGAACGCTCCTTGCGCCTGCCGAGGGTCGGAATGACCGCTGTGGGCGGACAGGCACAAGGGCGAGCGAGATCGAGCGGCGCGGTGTCTGCGCCGCTCGAAACGGGGCTCAGCGCACGACGAGCGCGCCAGCGCGGATCAGCACCGTCTTGCCTTCGGCGGCGAGCGCGTTGGCGTTGGCGATCAATGCACGGCGGGCAGCGAGCCAGGGCGGCACATCGGCCTGCGCACGGCGTGTGGCTTCGCGCCGCAGTTGGGTGCGAAAGCGTGCGCCGAGGATCGAGTCGGCATGCCGCTCGTGCACAGCGTCGCGCTCGTCGGCGAGACGCGCGTTCTCGCGCAGGGCAGCGTCAAGCTGCGCACGCAGCGCATCGTTCTCGGCCTGCAGCCTTCGTGGTTCGAGCCATGGTGTTCCTCCGGTTGGGTTGAAGACACCGCGGCCGGCCGATCGATCGGCGCGGTTCACGCGACGATCGAAACCCTGGCAGGGCGAAAGAGACTCCTTATTCCAAGGCGGAAACCGAAAACCGAAGTGGGGGTGCGTTTCAGCGAGGCGGGGGGGAGGGTCCACGTGCGGGTCTGTACTCAGAAAATTTTTTTAAAATCCCGTATCAGGCGACTTTCTATTCCAAATTCCGCCATTCGCTCGTACCGTATCGACCGGCGCATTTGGCACATCACCTCGATTCACGGGACAGACAGCACTCAATGGCAGAGAAACTCCACCTAAGGCTTCAAGCGCAGCTGCTCGAACTCGTGCCCACCGACGGCGCCTCCATCGGAAACACCGCCCTTAGACGACGCCTTGAAAAAGTGATGAAGGCCCAAGGAGTCGCGATCACTGAGGACGACTACCGGGTCATACAGGCCGAGCTGGTCTCCGCCGGTTCGCTTGTGAAGGGCCGGGGACGCGGGGGATCAGTGCGGCGCGCGGCGAGCGTGCCATCGGGTGCGACTGGCGTCGATTTGGTCGACGAGCTGGAAGACTTCAACCTTCTGCAACCTCAACCCCCTTTGGCATCTGCGAGCGCGCGAAGGGATGCAAAAATCGTTCGGGCCGCCGGTAGTGTCTGCCACGGAACCTCACGCGGCAGCGCCGCTGATGCCGCTCAGATCATTTCCTATCGACACGCGGACAAGCGCAAGAACAATCCCGAGGTCGGCATGGTCACGCCGGAGTCCGACCCGGAGGCTGGCAGGACGCGTTGGACCTACGATCCGCACCTAGATCCGGCGCTACAGTTCGACTCCCCCCGCGCCAACATCGAGAAGTTGATCGATGACGCGCTTGAATCGGGTGACGTCGAGCGCATGCGTGAGGCGCTTGCCGAACTCAAACGCCTGCAATCGCCCTATCTGAACTGGGCGGGCAAGGCTGAGCGCACAAGCTTCGACATCGATACCGTCAGCCTGCACGTTCACGAGCGCATTGACCCGGCCAGCATTCTGTCGGCAGTGCGCAAAGCGATGAAGGGTAAGGGCAAGAGCACGGGCGCAGCCAAAGCGATCCAGCCCGGACTGTTCGATGCGCCGTTCGAGAACCTGCCGCTGCGCGACGCGATCGACTTCTATCGGCACGAGCGCGGTTGGGCCAACCGACTGATCGCCGGCGATTCACTGCTGGTGATGAACAGCTTGCTGCAGAAGGAGAGTATGGCGGGACGAGTGCAGATGATCTACATCGACCCGCCTTACGGCATCAAATACGGGAGCAACTTCCAGCCCTTCGTGGGAAAGCGTGACGTGAAGGACCGCAGCGACGCGGACCTGACGCAGGAACCCGAAATGATCAAGGCGTTCCGCGACACATGGGAGTTAGGCATCCACTCATACCTAACGTACCTGCGGGATCGGTTCCTCTTGGCGCGGGAGCTTTTGGCAGACCGAGGTTGTCTGTGCGTGCAAATTGGTGATGAGAACGTGCATCTGGTGCGCAGTGTTCTCGACGAGGTTCTGGGACCGGGAAACTATTTTTCTCAGATCGCTGTCAAAAAAACCTCAGCCCAAACTTCGGATGGTCTCGCTGGAGCACTGGATTACATCCTGGTCTACGCGAAGGATGTTGAGAAGCTGAAGTATCACCAACTTTATAGGCCCAAAGAGCTCGGTGGGTTCGGTGCAGAGAAGTATCAATACATATTGCGTGATAGCGGCAGATCCGAGCGTGCAACTGACACCCACGAGGAAGGCGCGAGGTACTTCTCAATCGACACGTTAGTGTCTCAGCGCCCACCAGGTAGTTTTACCGTGGAATTTCAAGGGCAGCCGTTCGCGCCCAAGACGGGTTACTGGAAAACGGGCGAGTTGGGTTTCACTCGTCTGCATAGGGCCGGACGCATCATGCGCGGCGGAACAGTACTCATGTACCGCCGATTTATCGAAGACTTCCCAGCTGTCGCCTATGCGAACTACTGGGAAGACACCAGCAGTGGCGCAAGCAAGTCAGATCCAAAGGTCTACGTTGTTCAAACCGCAGCCAAGATTGTGGAACGCTGCCTGCTCATGACCACCGACCCGGGAGACCTCGTCCTCGATCCCACTTGCGGCTCCGGCACAACCGCCTTCGTCGCCGAAAAATGGGGGCGGCGCTGGATCACTTGCGACACCTCGCGCGTCGCCGTGACGCTCGCCAAGCAACGCCTGATGACTGCCAGCTTCGACTACTACGAGCTGAAGTATCCGCACGAGGGGCTGAAGGGCGGTTTCATCTACAAGACTGTGCCGCATGTCACGCTGAAGTCGATCGCCAATAACCCGGACATCGACAGCATCTACGAGCGGATGCACCCGGCGATTGAAGACGGGCTGGACAGCCTAAACGCAGCCTTCCACCAGCATGCGCCGACGTCCGAATTCGTTGTGCGCGAGGGCGGACGCAGCGGAACTCGGTTCGATTTCAGTAAAGCCGATGCCGGCTGGCAGGAATGGGAAGTCCCCTTCGAATTGCCCTTGGTGCTGGCGGCCCCGCTGCTTGACGCGTTCGATGTCTTCCACGCAGCGCGACAAACCATGCAGCGCCAGATGGACGACTCGATCGCCGCGCATGCAGATCAAGAGGTGCTGTACGACCAGCCGGCGGTGGCAAGAAACAAGCTACGCATCACCGGCCCCTTTACCGTGGAGGCCGTGCCGTTCCCGAGCGTGAAGTCGCTGGAGGAGGCGAGCGGCCCGCTTGATGCCGACGCCAGCATCGCACGCACTGGAGAATCGGGCCGTCAGCACCAGTGGCGCGAAGAACTTCTGAAGACCGGCATTCGCGGCAAGGGCGGGCAAATCCTGAAGTTCGCCGAGCTGGAAACGCTGCCTTTCGATGCCGGCATAGCGAACCTGCATGCCGTCGGCCACCTCGTCAGTGGCGAGCGGGTGATCGTGAGTTTCGGCCCGGAACATGCAGCACTTGAGCAGCGCCAGGTCGCCAACGCCCTTAACGAGGCCGAGAAGCTTCGGCCGTCGGCGAAGTTCATCATCTTTTGCGCCTTCGCTTTCGATTCCGAAGCTGCCAAAGACATTGACGAGATCCGGTGGGCAGGAGTGACCTTGCTGAAGGCGCAGATGAACACAGACCTGCTTACTGAAGATCTGAGAAAGGCACGTGCCACCAACCAGAGTTTTTGGCTGATAGGGCAACCCGAGATCGAGATTCGCGCGCTCAAGGAGGGGGACTACGAGGTCGAGGTGCACGGCTTCGACTACTTCGACACAGTAAAAGGCGAACTCGTATCGGGAGGGAAGCGCAACATCGCAATGTGGGCGCTCGACACCGACTACGACGGGCGTAGCTTGTTCCCGCGACAGATGTTTTTCCCAATGGCAGGAAAGGGCGAAGGCTGGGAGAAGCTTCGGAAGACTATTCGCGCCGAACTCGACGAGGTACGCCTCCATAGGTTCCACGGCACTACGAGCCTGCCCTTCCGATTGGGTGACCACCGCAAGATCGCGGTGAAGATTGTCGATGATCGTGGCATCGAGTCGCTGAAGGTGGTCGGGCTGAAGTAACAGACATGGCCATGAGCAAGCCGCAGTCTCTGATCATCAATTCGCCGTTCGAGGCTCCGACCCACCATTGGAAACGTACGAAGACCAGCAAGCTCGAACTGATAGGGGGTCGCCGCCCTGCAGGCTACGAAATCTTCGACACACGCAATAACACGCTTCGCAGCGTCGAGCTCCCGCTCGTCAATCGCGTCCGCGAGAGAGTCGATGCATGGCGAGTGGCGGACTATCCCGGTATCACGTCGGTCACGAGACTGTTGTTAGGGCATTGGCGAGATCGTGAAAGCGGTCGGCAGCACGAGTTCTATTTTTGCCAGGTCGAAGCCGTCGAGACCCTGATCTGGCACGTCGAGGCCCCTGCCGACTACAAACAGGGCATCGCAATCCTCGGGGACGGTGGGGCATGGGAGCGCATCTGCAACAAGATGGCGACGGGCAGCGGGAAGACCACAGTGATGGCGATGATCATTACGTGGCAGGTGCTGAACGCGTTGACATACCCGAAGCGCACGAAGGATTTCTCAAGGGCTGTCTTCATCGTGGCACCCGGACTGACGGTGAAGGAACGCCTGCAAGTACTTCTACCTGGGCACCCCGAGAACTACTACGATCTTTTTGCACTGTGCCCGAACGAGGGGCTCCGGCAGAAGCTCAACCAGGTTCAGATCCTGATCGAGAACTGGCACAGCCTGATGCCGCTCAAGGAGGCGGACCAGTCGGTGGTCAAGAAAGGCGCAGAGAGCGACGAGGCATACGTGCGCCGCGTGCTGGGCAAGCTTGCCGCCCACAAGGACATCGTCGTCATCAATGACGAGGCGCACCACGCATATCGGAAGCCGGCCGAAAGCAAGGTGAGCAAGAAGGATGCGGCGACCCTCGGCATCGACCTGGAAGAGGCGACGCGATGGGTCGAAGGGCTGGACCGAATCCACAGGATGCGTCGAATCAGGCGCTGCTTCGATCTGTCCGCCACGCCTTTCGCTCCAACCGGCAAGACCAGCACCGAGGCGGCGTTGTTCGAGTGGGTGGTGTCCGACTTTGGCTTGTACGACGCAATCGAGGCGGGTCTGGTCAAGACGCCCCGCGTGGTAGTCCGCGACAACGCGTTGCCAAACGCTCAGACCTATCGCAGCAAGCTCTACCACCTGTATCGAGAACCTGAGGTTGCCGAGGACCTCAACGCTCGCGGGGCGGAACCAGATCAACCCCTGCCGCAGCTTGTACAAGAGGCCTATACGCTGCTGGGCGCAGATTGGCGTGAGACCTTGAAGGCATGGCAAGCCAATCGTCATACCTCGCCGCCTGTCATGCTGACCGTGTGCAATCGCACTGAGACTGCGGCGCGCATCGAGCACTATTTCCGCTCTGGCGATGCACATTGGCCGGAGCTGTTTGCACCGACGCGAACTCTTCGAGTGGATTCGAAGGTTCTCGACAAAGCCGAGATCGGAGAGACCGCAGCCAGCGACAAGGCGTATGAGGCAGTGTTGCGGGCGATCGTCGAGGCCGCGAACATCCCCGCCACACGCAAGACCGAGCTCCTAGGCTTGAAGAAAGAAGAGCTGCTGCGCTCGATCATCGACAACGTCGGGAAGCGCGGAACTGCCGGCCAAGACTTACAGAACGTAATCTCGGTGGCCATGCTGTCCGAGGGTTGGGATGCGAAGAACGTCACGCACATCATGGGCCTTCGTGCGTTCACGAGCCAGTTGCTCTGCGAGCAAGTCATTGGGCGCGGGCTACGCCGGGTTTCCTACGACACCGAGCCGGTCATTTGCCCGGACGGCACGGAGCGGATGCTGTTCAAGCCGGAGTATGTCAACGTGTTCGGCGTGCCGCTGACGGTCTTCGAGGACGTGGGGGGAGGTGGCGATCCGCCTCCTCCACCTTCGAACAGTACGCAGATCGAGGCGATCAAGGATCGCAGCGAGTTTGAGATCAGCTGGCCGAACGTGCTTCGCGTTGACACGGTGGTGCATTCCGAACTCAAGGTCGACTGGTCGAAGATGACCGTCCTCGAGCTCGACCCCGCAAGAATCCATGCGAGTGTAGATCTGGCTCCCGCCCTTGGCGGTGCAGCGGATCTGAGCAAGGCGATCTCCATTGATTTGGAGCGGCTGCCGGAGGACTTTCGGCTTCAACGCTTACTCTTCGTTGCGGCGCGCAAGGCGCTTGCAGGGACAAAGCACGGTTTCATAGGAGGTCAGGAGTATCTCGTACAGCAACTGGTTCGGATTGTCGAAGCGTTCTTCCTGTCCGACCGGCTTGAAATTCCCTCGCTGTACCACCAAGAGCCGCTGCGCAAACGCATCCTGTTCGCCCTATCGATCGACGCGATTGTTCAGCACGTCGTCGATCACCTTCAACAGGTAAACGCGGAGCGGCTGGAGCCCGTCTTCGACCCCGAGTTCCCGATCGGCGCGACGAGCGGCATGCGGGCCTGGTACACAACCAAGCCTTGTATTGAGACGACAAAATCGCAAATCAGCCATGCAGTTGTCAACGTCGGTTGAAATCTGACCCACTTTCGATAGGAAACGTCGGAGTAAATCTGACCCACCTGGTTCTCTCGTGAGGGCGCTGCTGGGTCGCGCAGCGACGCAGCAGCGCCCATCGTCATCTGGCTGCCTTCGACGTTACGGGCAGCGCCTGCCCGGCCCGTCGCTTGTCGCGCAGCCGGTAGCTCTCGCCGCTGATCTGCACGATGTGCGCGTGATGCAGCAGCCGGTCGAGCAGAGCGGCGGTGAGTGTCTGATCGTCGGCCAAGGCACTGCCCCACTGCGCGAACGGCAGGTTGCTGGTGAGGACCATACTTCCTCGCTCGTAGCGTTTGGCCACGACGTTAAACAGGAGGTTCGCCTCCTCGCGACCGAACGGCAGATAGCCGATCTCGTCGACGACGAGCAGGCGAGGACCGATCACCGCACGGTTGAAGTACTCCTTCAGCCGCCCCTGCGCTCGGGCGGTCGCGAGCTGCAGCATCAGGTCGGCCGCCGTGATGAAGCGCGTCTTGATGCCGGCCATCACCGCCCGGTACGCGAGCGCCGTCGCCAGGTGGCTCTTGCCCACGCCGCTGGGCCCGAGCAGCACGACGTTCTCGGCGCGCTCGATGAAGGTGAGGCTTGCGAGCTCCTGGATCTGCGCGCGCGGCGCGCCGGCGGCGAAGCTGAAGTCGTACTGCTCCAGCGTCTTGACCGTCGGCAGCGTGGCGAGCTTCAGCAGCGTTGCACGCTGGCGTTCGCCGCGCGCATCGTTCTCGGCGCCGAGCACCCGCTCGAGGAAGTCGGCGAAGCTCGCTTCATCCCGGGCGGCCTGCTGCGCAAGATGCGCCCAGTCGGCACCGATGCGCTCGAGCTTGAGCTGCGCGCACATCAGCGCGATGCGTTCGTGCTGCAGGTTCATGCCCGCGCCTCCTGCAGCAACGCCTGGTAGACCGACAGCGGATGCTGCAGGCTCTCGATCGGCGGCGGGCGATGCCGCGTCGTTGTTGCCTCGATCCTCGGCGTCGTTGTGATCGGCAGCGGCATCAGCGCGGTGCGTTCCAGCGCGAGGCGCCGGTCGGGGCGCTCCCCGGTCGTCGCATGCGTTCTCGCATTGGCAACATCACAGAGCCAGCGTCCGATGTGCGCGTTGGCTGCAGCGACATCCAGATGCAGGCCGGCGGCCTTCAGCGTCGCGCCCAGCGGCACGAGGAAGCTGCCCTTGAGGTACCCGTTGAAGCGCTCGACCTTGCCCTTGGTGCGCGCCCGGTACGGACGACACAGCCGAGGTTGGAAACCGAACTCGTCGGCCAAGCCGAGCAGCGCCTTGTTCCATCGATGGTGTCCTTCACCGTAGGCATCTCGATCGAGGACGACTGTGCGCGGGTTATCGAACAGGACGTGTTGCGGTACGCCGCCGAAGAAGGCGAAGGCTTCGCGCAGGCACGCCACCAGCGTCGCGCTGTCCTCGCCGGCGGTGAAGCGCACGAAGCTCGCGCGGCTGTAGCCGAGCGTTGCAACGAACGCGAGCAGCGGATCACGCCCGCGGCGCACAACGGTGAAGTCCGCCTGCATCTGCTCGCCCGGCGCCGTCTCGAAGCGCACCACCGGGTCGGGCGCCTTCGTGTCCTTCAGCGGGGCGACGAACAGCTTCAACTGCGTGAGTCCGCCTTCGTAGCCGCGTTCGCGGATCTCGCGCAGCAGCACCACCGCCGGAATCCACCTCGGGCGCGCCGCCTCAATGCGCGTCATCACGTACGGCTTGAACGCGTCGAGCTTCGTCGGGCGCGGCGCCCGCGGTCCGTACCGCTGAACCTCATCCTCCTGCAGGTACCGCCGCACCGTATTGCGCGAGCAGCCCAGCTGACGCGCGATCTCTCGTATCCCCACCCCTTGCCGGGCCAACACCCGTATCTCCACTGCTTGCTCCTGGGTCAACATCCGCGGCGGCCAAAAAGCCGCCATCGTCGGCCAGGTGGGTCAGATTTACTCCGACGAAGTGGGTCAGTATTACTGCGGCGCTAACA